>JAYTJV010000140.1:0-2400 GCA_043730825.1 Pseudobdellovibrionaceae bacterium | reverse complement strand
ATCTGTCTTATAAGGAATCCATTACCGATCAGGAGTTAACTAGGGCCACCCATTTGAGCCTCGTAGAGATAATATTTGGATCAATCGGACATGGCTTTAAAATCCCAATGACTGGTCAGTTTCTGTCCCTTTACCAACTTAATGTATTGGCTAACTCTTTGAATAAGGACCGTCTACCGCGGTCTTCTACAGTTGAAATTTCAGGAATAGTAGCTGTTTTGAAATCACTCTCACCTGCCGGGCAGAAGTTGGGTCCTATGCTATCTATATTATCGCAGGGTACTTTATTTTGGCTTGGGACTTTGATTGGCGGAATGAACTTATTTGGTCAAATTTTAGGGGCGACGCTGCTTTCCTTTTGGTCGTTCATTCAGCCATTGATAACTTACACATTAATATTTGGTTTTGATTTATTTAAAATGTTAGAATTTTATCGGACAAAAAATCAGAACGAATATCCTTTTGCTGAAAAGTTTATTATTGGATTTGTTCTAACTGTTATTTTGATAAAGCTCTCCTTAGCATGGCTCGTTGTATTTTTTAGCTTTTTCAAAAAGAAAGAATGGACTATTCACACTCTTAGGTTTGAGAAGGTCGTACCTAAGTCAGCTGTACACGGAGAAAAAAGCGTATGGAAAAAAGCCTTAAGAGACACCTTCAATCCATTGTTTCTTTTTAGTTTCATATTGATGGTAATTTTCATTTGGCAGATTGAGACTGGCTTAAGTAAAATTGTTTGGCTGTCACTCCGACCACTAGCTATTGCGTACTTATTCTTTTACCTGATTCGCAGCCCTGTAACTAATCAGTATTTGCTAAAGTTAACCAGCAAATCAAAAAGCTTCAAACGTTTCCACGAAAAGGCTTCAGCCGTAATCCAATCAATTGAAAACAGAAGAGATACAACTAAACATTGACGGATTCTAAATCTAATAGCTTTTTCTTTACACTTAATCCCGCTATGTAACCACCTAAAGTTCCGTTCGCAGCAATAACCCTATGGCAGGGCACAATGATGCAAATTGGATTTCGGCCATTTGCGGTTCCGACCGCACGAACAGCTTTGGGATTATCAATATTCTTAGCAATATCTTTGTAAGATAAAGTTTTGCCAAATGGAATATTAGCGAGCTCGTTCCAAACCTGTCGTTGAAAAGGCGTGCCCTGGACATCCAGTTTTAATTCAAATATCTTTCTTTTACCTTTTAAGTATTCTTCAAGCTGAGTGGCAGCAATGCTTAGATTATTTTCCACTTCATTTGATAAGCTGAGTTTTGCAAGTATAGGAACTGACTGTTTGGAAAACAAAACGCTTTTCAAGCCCTTTTCTGAGGCAACGAGGTAAATAGTTCCGATCATTGTATTCAGAACATATTGAGCTTGATTCATTTTTCACCTTTAAAAAATTTAGAAGCCGGAACCCTACGGTGCAAAAGGTCCAGTTTTTAACAGACTTCTCACGCATTGTGATATCTCTAAATAAGCTAAGAGTCGATGAAAAGTCTAATTTGGTCACGACTCAAGCTTTCAGGAACCCACCGTAAAGATTTAGATCAACTGTTGGTACATGTGCCAAGTCCCGAAGCGAAAATTAGGATTCGAACTTCTTGGTTTTTTGATCTGCTTGAGTGGATTCGACGGGAAGGTTTATTTAAACAGGCTGAAGATTTTGAAACGGGTGCAACTCAAGCAAAACGCGTCCAATATTTACTTTCTATTTTGGAAAGAAACCCCGAATGGAAGAAAAATGTCGCCAAAACGCTTCGCTCGATTATGCGAGATACCCACGGACTAGAGCTATTTCTGGAAACGGGAGTTTCAAGTCAAGATTCATTTACTTCTGAGTTCATTGATCGTTTACAGAGTGTCATTCTACCTGTTGTTCCGAAGGAAAATGAACTGTCTTATATTTTTACTCAAAACTTTCAGAACCAAAGAGATCTTGAGTGGATTAAGCAGTTAGATGCACAAACTTTTGAAAAAATTGAGCACTTGTTTTTCCATGAAGTTGCTCCGGAAGAACAAAACTGGAACACATTAAAAGAAGATGCGAAGGAAGCTCTGGCTTTGCTTTCAATTCAACTTCAAGGACTAGGACTGAGTCCGCAGATCAGACAACGCTTGGCTGAAAAAGATTACCGAAAAATATCTTTCTACGTTCTTGGCCGCACCATCGAGAAATATCTGAACGAAGAAGATTCAGTCGTTAAATCCGTTATCGGTTCGCAAATCGAAAAGAAGATTGAAGATTGTTTTCATTCGCTCTCGGAAGTGCAGCAACACTTAGATGATTTCGGTGTCAGTATCCAAATCGTTTTTCAAATTGAAAAAATAGAGATTTTATTAAAACGAGTTCACAATATAGTTTTTATTCTGCAGCAGAAAAACATGGATCCCTTA
>JAYTJV010000139.1:0-21876 GCA_043730825.1 Pseudobdellovibrionaceae bacterium | reverse complement strand
TTTGAATCTCGTGGACGTATTCTTCAAAACTAGGAAGAGTGAAACCTTTTGAATTACGTCTGATTAATTTTGAAATGTTCTCGTAAGGAATATACCGCTGATGTTGCGTAAGCAATCGGTTCAGAAATTCCAAAGTTGGTTTCTCTGGCTGTAGTTTTAGAAGTTTTAGAAATTCGAGTTCGGGTAAGTTCACTTGACCTTCATTAATTTTCTTTTGCACAAGCCCATTAGTTCACACCAATTGATGAATTTGTGCTTTCATTAAATAGACTCCCGTAAAACTAACAATGTCAGTGCAATCGCTAAATAAATTTTCTTCATATAATTAGTTTCTTTCGTAATTTATATCCAACCAGCTCAAACCCAAAATTTTGATTAAGAGCGAACATAGAAGAATTTTTACCATGAACAAAGCTAGAGATGTGATCAAGCTTATGTTCTCTAGCCCAATTTTCTCCCCGTTTTTTGAGGGCCGTAGCAATGCCTTGTTTCCTAAAGTCAGGATCAACCCAAAGAGTTTGAACATCTGCGGCTTGAACTCCATGAGAGGAAGTAAATTGATTCATGAAATGATAGCCAACAATTTTTCCGCCGTCAGCTGTAGCAACTTCAAAGAAATCAGTGGGTTTACATTTCATTAATTGCTCAAGGCGTTCTGAGATTGTCTTCTCATTCACTTGAAAGAGCGGATCAAATAAAGCTGGTATCGTCATATCGATTGCAGCGATTTTTTTCATTTCATCGGGATTATTGAGATCCACTTTACGAAAACTAATAGCCATTTAATTCTCCAAGAAAGAATGTCAGTTTGCATTTAATCAATTCCCTACCGCTACTTCTTCGATTGCTTTTAAGTCATGAGTCTCCAAAGTTATCGCGAGACTCTCGAGATCTTGTTTCATGTGCTCGGGATCTGTTGTTCCAGTCAGAGGTAACATCCCCACCTGTCGCACAAAAGCAAAAATAATTTGTGCCGGAGTAGAATTGTATCGCTTCGCAATGTCCTTTATTCGTGAACCGTTTAAATGTTCCTTATTTGCAGTCAATAATGAGAAGCCTTGGTAAACAATATTCTTTTCACGACAGTATTTTCTGATTTCAATGTCCCAGCCATTTCTTGCATAGCACCGAATCTGCGCAAAACTTGGTTTTACGCGGGCTTTTTCATAAAGCTCTCTGAGCTGCGGCAAATTTACGTTGCTAATGCCGAGAGCGTGAACTTTTCCCTCTTTGTGTAGCTCCTCCATCGCATACCAAGCTTCCCAGTCGTTTTCTACCAGTGAGTCGCCACCAGAAAGAGTAGGCCCATGCAAAACTAAAGAGTCCAAATAAGTTGTATGCAAATGCTTAAGTGAACTTTCGAAAGACTGCTTAACCTGAACTGCGATAGCAGCCTTGGGATCATAGGGCAAACGATGATCCTGACCCCTTTGAAAAGTAAATTTTGTCTGCAGAAAAAGTTCGGAGCGAGTTACTCCAGACTGTCGTATGGCTTCACCTACTCCAGCCTCGTAATAATGCTTTCTTTGGTTTGCCGTATCGATTCCTCGAAATCCTGCAGCCAAAGCCGCACTTACACATTGCTGTGTGGATTCTTCCTTCCATGCGGTTCCGTAAAGAAATTTTGGCACAGTCATTAAAAGCTCCCTAGTTTCGAGATCTGCTTGGCATTCAAGTTGAGAACATTAGCGAACTATTTGAGATTATTCATTAATAAAGATCAACCCCGTTCGCCCCCATTTAAAGCTTAAGTTGACAGATGGCACGTGCATACTGACTCTAAAAGAATGCCGCGAGTTTCTATTATTATACCGGTCTTCAACCGGGCTGAATCATTAGTTCGAGGTTTAATTTCTTTGCAACAGCAGACGTTCAAAGACTTCGAAATTTTGGTAATCGATGACCATTCGACTCAAAACCTGCAGCCTTGCCTTGAGGGTTTTTTAGTCAAATACTTAAAAACCGTTGGTAAAGGCGTAAGTGCGGCAAGAAATACAGGGATTCGCGCATCAACTTCAGAATTCATCGCGTTTCTTGATTCGGATGACGAGTGGCTTCCCGCTAAACTCGAAAAACAAATCGCGTATCTTTCTTCGAATCCCGCTTGCTCGTTTGTTCACACTAACGAAATTTGGATTCGCAATAGCCAAATCGTCAAACAAAACTCCAAACAGGAAAAGTTTGGAGGACGTATTTTTTCTTTAAGTACGAATCAATGTGTGATCGCTGCCTCAAGCGTCTTACTCCGAAGAACGTTACAAAACAGTGTCGGTCTTTTTGATGAAGACTTCCCCGTTTGCGAAGACTTCGACCTCTGGTTGAGAGTTTCCGCAACCGAAGATATCGGTTTTTTGAACGAAGCCCTGACAATCAAACATGGCGGTCACAAAGATCAACTTTCACGGCAATATCATTCAATGGATCTTTGGCGGGTTCGCGCCTTAGTTAAACATTTAGAAAATCAAAATTTGAGCCCGATAGAACACAAAGCACTTCGCAATAACTTAAAAAATAAGTGCGAAATTTTACTAAAGGGTTTTGAAAAACATCAGAACTTCGAAAGCCTAGCTGAAGTTCGCAAACATCTAAGCTTGGCGTAAAAGGAAAACTTCAAAGTTACGATTGCAGGCCTAATTCCGGTATGTTACTTTGCCACAATGAATTCAAATGAAAATTACTCAGCTGCTGCAGACAATAATAAAGGCCCCATACTCGAAGTTTTAAAAAAATATATTCGTGGTGAAAAACGCTTATTAGAGATTGGCAGTGGCACTGCCCAACATGCCGTACATTTTGCAAAGCATTTCGAAAAATTAATGTGGGTCACTTCTGATGTAGCAGAAAATCGTCCAGTTATTAATGCTGCTCTTGCAAAAGAAAAGCTCAATAACTTGTTCGGCTCAGAAAAACTTGAGATTGGCGTAGATGACTTTCCCAAAGGGTCTTATGACTTTGTTTTTACAGCAAACACCCTCCACATCATGAGCTGGAAAGAATGCAAAACACTATTCAAACTTCTTAGCAAAAGACTGCGCGAAGGATCCATGGTCTTTTTTTATGGGCCTTTTAAATATAAGGGTGATTTTACTAGCCCAAGTAACCGCGAATTTGATTCTCATTTGAAAGAGCAAAACATAAAAAGTGGCATAAGAAACTTTGAAGATGTTGAAAAAAATATGGCTGATTATGGATTTAAATTAATAAATGACCATGAGATGCCAGCAAACAACAGGCTGCTAGTATTTGCTCGAGAAGCTTTTCAGAAAAATGCAAAACCGCGATAAGAGTGTTTTTGCTTTTTCGAAATTAATGGCGGTTAAGTATGAGTATTTTCAAGGGCTGGTTTGGCGAAATAAAAGCTACTTTTGCGATGTGGATTTCCTTAGACAAGGACATTTACCACAGGTTTCACGATGTAATTATTCCGGCCTCCAATGGGACTACCCAAATAGACCACATTCTAGTTTCACAGTACGGAATATTCATCGTTGAAACAAAAAACAAGGGCGGCTGGATTTTTGGATCTAAAAACCAAACTGAATGGACCCAAATTTTTTTCGGCAAAAAATATTCATTCCAAAATCCATTACGGCAAGTTTATCGGCAAAAGAAAATCTTGGCAGATTTTTTAAAAATTGATGAGTCATACATTAATGCTGTCATTTATTTTGCAGGCGACTGTAAATTTAAAACTGAATTACCATCAAATGTCATAAAATCTAGTCTGGGAAGTTATATAAGGAGGTTTGACGATCAGGTTCTGACGCAAGACGAAGTCAATAGCCTTGTGGCAAAAATTAATAAGCATACTTCTGAATCGACCCTTTCAACTAGTGACCATGTTCGTTCGCTGCGTGAACGTCATAGCTCAACCACCGTCTGCCCAAAATGCGGTGGCAGACTTAAACTTAAAGAAGCAAAGAAGGGTCCAAACACGGGATCAAAGTTTTTCGGGTGTGAAAAGTACCCACGTTGTAGGTTTACACGAAGTGTATAAAAATGCTCCTAAGTCACAAACACTAAGAAAACATGAAATTTTCCAGCAAATCATACTTCTTTGTATTCCGAGCATAATCAAGAGCTTCGATATAAGCTTTTCTTCTTTCTGATGGCTGATCCTTAAGAGAGTTACCCCAAATAGGGATAGGCCATCCTAATTGTTGGCACATGTACTCCACCAGAATCCTACTAAAGCGCCCATTACCATTAGGAAACGGATGAATAGTTAATAACCGCTCGTGGATTCTGCAAGCAATTTCTTTCTCAGGAATAGTTTTATCCTCTAACCAAAATTTTATATCATCCTCAAGTTTTTTAATTGATGGCCAAATTTGATGTGGAGGATTGAGGTAGGGGTTGTCTAGTTCGTGCTCTCTTATGTCACCAGCCCATTTCCATACTTGAGAAAACAATTTGACATGTAGTTTGAGCCAAAAGTTATATTTCAAAAAATCCTTATGTGCTTTCTCTTCAAGCCAAATCAACCCCTCGGCAATACATGCCTCTTCATATTCATCAAGCTCACCAACAGTCTGAATATTTTTTGGAATTAACCCTTTTTTAAAATGTTCTGGCAGAGGCGTTTGCCCATCCCTATCTTTGAAAAAAAAATTCTTCACCAGACATCACCAGTTTCAATAAGTTTATTCGCGAGTCGCTGAACCCGTTCATCAAAATCTTGTTTCACTTTCTGATCTTCAAGAATCATATGAGTATCTGCGCGCGCCAAAATCCTCTTCGCCTTGGTATATGCACGATCATTGACTAGCTCTTTAACTTCTTTCTTGGGAATAAAAGCATAAACAAATTCGCAGTCCATAGCATGAGCCATTCGTCGAAGAGTTTCTAATGTAACTTTATTTTGAGCCTCTCTCTTTTCCGCTTGTTGCACGGTAGACGCCGTTGTTTTTGCCAACCTCGCTAAAGTAGATAGTTTAATACCCAAGACGGACCTCACATAATTTATCCAACCATTTCTAATTTGAAATGAATCAATGTGTTTTCTGAGGGGCTTTATTCGGCGCTCAAACTGCGTAAAGGCCATTGTATTTTTGCTTTTCAAATTTACCTCTTTTACGTATTTTTACGTATTTATCGGATAAAATATACGTAAATTTACGTATATTTTATGAATTTTTTACGTATTTTTAAGCATTTAATATGAAAATGTCCTGTGTTTTCAATTACTTAAATTATATGTGCGCATTTAGATAATAATAGACATCCAGCAACCAGTTAAACATAGTCCTGTTATGTGACCTAGCCGGGCAAAACTAGTCCGGGCTTTGTGATGATCCGAGCTCCAAGTACGCGAAAACACTTCCCAGTAATTTCGCAGTGTTGCTCTTTTTGTGAACCTAATGTGATTGAAAATTGGCGGGCCTTGGTGATCGTGTGGTGCTGAGGACTTTATCAAAAAGCCGTTTAGTCCTTCGGTACTTCTTGCCCGCGTGAATCTCGTCTTAAGCCGACACGCCTCGACGGCATCGAAAAGTGGATAGCTCCTGGTTCCACTATCTCACGCAACATGGAACCATTGGTCTTGTCGTTTTCACGCAAGCCATTCTACTCTGCTTCGGAATCGTCGCAACAGGATTGTTCCTCGTTACGCGCGCTATTTGGACGAAGTACCGTTTCGAAAAAAAAGATGAGTACGAGAAATATTTAGTGGAATTTCTTTTTGAGGGAAACGCTTCGAATCCAAAGTCGTTACAGCTTGGAATTTGGCAAAAGCAGATATTCCGCGATGTGATACTTCACCAGATTCGAGTGCTCTCGGGCGACGAACGGAATGCTCTCGTTAGAATTTATGTTGGAGCTGGCTATCTCGAGAAAGATCGGAAACTGCTTCGTTCGCGAGCATGGTGGGTCCGACTGCGCGCCTTGATTCGAATGGACTTGCTTTCACTCGGCGAAAATCGTGACTCGTTTATTAACAGCATGAGAGATCGTCACGCTATCGTCGCGCTTTGTGCTACGCGCGCAGTCAGCCGTCTTCCTGGCGAAATCGATGATGAGTTTCTCTTTTCAACACTCGTCCGCGTCGGAGGTCGACGTCGCGAAGCGGCCGTCGAAGTACTCTCGAACATCGGATCCAACTCCGGTTCTGGGCGCATCATATCGTATCTAGAAAAAAATCCAGATTCGCCGATCGCGGTCGCATGTGTAAAAGTGCTGGGAGATTTAAGGGCGGTTGAAGCTTCGTGCGTGTTTCTCCAGATCATGAATACACCTGAACTATTTCCGGACGAATTGATCACCGAGGTTCTTCAAGGGCTTCGGATGATTGCCGATCCCGCTGGACTGGATCTCGCGAAGCAGACTTTGCGCCACTCTTCTCCGCTGGTTCGAGCCACGAGCATTTATTTTGTTCAAGAACTCGGCGGATCGTTCACGACTGAAGAGCTCGAGACTCTTAACCAAGACCCGTCAATTGAAGTCCGCCGTGCGCTGCAGTCCATTGCGGATCAAGGTCAGGCCGCATGACGATGGATCTTACTCTCCTGAAAACACTTGTGATCGCGATCTTCGATGCATCGATTCGCTACTACTTTGTAGTTAACACTATTTTTTTAGTTTTGTTGTTGATTGCGATTTTCTCGATCCGCCGCCAAATGAAATCAAGCATGCTGATTGAAAGTATTCAGGATCGATTCTCGGTTTTTGCACCGGGTATTTCGATACTTGCTCCGGCCTACAATGAAGAAGCGACGATCACCGAGTCGGTAAGGTCGTTCCTGATGCTGCATTATCCGACTTACGAAATTGTCGTGATCAACGATGGCTCGAGTGATCAAACGCTTGCACGTTTGAAGGAAGCTTTTTTGCTCGAACCGAAAACTGTTTTTTACGATGCTCGACTTTCATCGACGAAAATTCGTGGGACGTATCGATCGAAGCTCCATCCGAATCTTTTGGTCGTCGACAAAGAGAACGGAGGCAAGGCAGACGCGTTGAACGTCGGCATCGGTTACGCACAATTCGGAATTTTCTGCGCCGTTGATTCCGATTCGCTACTCGAACTTGACGCTCTTTCACGCATCGTTGTGCCATTCATCCATGAACCGGAAATCACCATCGCGAGTGGCGGAACCGTTCGAATCGTGAATGGGTCACAGGTCAAACACGGTCGCGTCGTTAAAGCCGGCTTGCCGGGTAAGTTTCTGCCGCTCATGCAGGTCATCGAGTACACGCGCGCGTTTCTCTGTGGGAGAATTGGCTGGAACGTTATGAATTCGACGCTCATCATTTCCGGCGCGTTCGGACTTTTCTCGAAATCTTCGATACAAGAAATCGGCGGATATCTCGAAGGATCGGTCGGCGAAGACATGGAGCTAGTCGTTAGAATTCACCGCCACTTCCGCAATCAACGACGCCGCTACCAATTTGTGTTTGTGCCGGACCCGGTCTGTTGGACGGAAGCACCGGAATCGATTGAAATTTTTGGGCGCCAGCGAAATCGATGGCAACGTGGACTGGCCGACACGCTAATGAAAAACCGAGATATGCTATTGAACCCGCACTTCGGCGCTCTCGGATTAATCGCCATGCCCTATTTTTTCTTTGTCGAACTACTAGGACCCGTGCTCGAGCTCGTGTCACTCATCTGCCTCGGCCTCGGCGCTTACTTTGGAATTCTAGACCCCCACTCTATCATCTTGTATTTAATTGCGGGTGTTTTCTATGGCGGGCTGATGAACATCGCATCTGTTCTGATGGGCGAGATTTATTTTTCAAAATACCCCAAGCTGCACCAGTTTCTTGCGTTGGTTGCGATTAGTTTTGTCGAAGCATTCGGATATCGACAACTCACTCTATACTGGCGGGTAAAGGGCCTGGCGGACTACGCTCGCGGAAACAAATCCTGGGGCAAGATGAAGCGGCCTAGCAAAAACTCTTTCCAGGGATCTAACTCACGAATCAAAACCCCGGTTTGTTTGTTTCGGACTTTTCTGATTTAATCGGATTGGACGCTGAAAACTAATAAGTTCCGTAACAATCAATAAGACAAACATGGACTACCTATGGTGAATGTTCATACTGATCAAGATCACAGTAATTGAAAGCGAATAATTTAAGCGACGTCAGAGTCCGTCTTGATACTTTTATCAGGTATAGAGTGCATCATCTGTGTTTCTCCTAATTGAAGGATTTTGTTTATTTTCAAGCAGTAACCCTTCCCTTCAATGGCACTAATTTCACATTGAGTTGTCTTCATTTTTTTTCGTAGGTTACTGACGTGCGTATTAATAACCTTGTTCGACATCGAAAAACTGGTTCCCCAGACATAATTAATAATTTCTTGGCGTGTTATTATTTTTTCAACATTTTCGCATAAAAATGAAAGTATTTTGTATTCATTCGGAGTTAGGTTCAAAGAAATTTCTTGATTATTTTGCAATAAAAAAACGCGCTGCTGATTCCATTCAAATTTTAAATCACCGCACAAATGAGTTCGCGATGATAACAGTTCTGATTCACTCATTTTAAGTCGCGATTCAATTCGTGCAGCTAATTCTTCTGGATAAAAGGGTTTTGTAATATAATCTTGCGCCCCAAGCTCAAATCCCTTAAGTCGACTGGCTAGCTCATTTTGGCCCGTTAGAAAAATAGTCGGCGTCTTTTGATTTAGCCCCGTTTTAATCCACTCGTACAAATCAAAACCATTACCATCTGGCAAAGTCACATCAAGTAGCAGAAGATCAAATTGTCTTACATTAAGATATTTTTTTGCATCCGCAAAGGTGGATACCAAAGTCAGGTTGTGCTTTTCAGATAAAATTTGGTTAATAATTTTGACACTGTTTGAGCAATCTTCAACCATAAAAATATTTGACATTTTTTTCCTATTTAAAGCCTTTTACTTGTCTCGGAACAATCCACTTAAACCTTAAAAAATAAGACGCAAAAATTAAATAAAATCAAGGAACTGTTAAGAATCTTAAAATCGACCTCATTTATTTTCAGCTTAAGAAATCTGATCCCAATGAATTTCTCCTTTAAAATCAATAGTTTACTAAATTTATTGAACCTTGGATTAGAAAACTGAATCTCAGAGAATCAAAAAAGGTTCGAAACTGAAGATGTAAGTAAAACTAAATAAAAAGGAATCTACGTATGCGAAAAATGATTTTAGTTGTAGGTCTAGTAGCCCTAACATTGAACTTCGGATGCTCGGGAACTGGCTTAACACCCGAAGCTAGTGTCAATGATGATAACCTAAAAGTGATTCCTAAATTAACGATCTCGGCAGCCTCGCATTCGGCAGTTAATCAAGCCTTGAGTGTGATTTATCAAATTAGTTACACTGACGTCAGTGGCGTAACATTAAACGTCAGTGACATTATTCTAAATACGACCGGAACAGCCACGTGTTCTAAATCTGTAACGATAACAGGCCCCAGCACAGCTAACGTGACCCTTAGTAACTGCGCCGGAGATGGTAGCGTTAGCTTTCAAGTCAAAGCCGGTTCGGCCATCAGCCCTAGCGGCGGCATGGCCGAAATTTCTACATCAAGCGCTGCTTTTTCAGTGGATAATACAGGAGCCACGTCCGTTAGTTTTGGCTCACCTACGGGCAGCTATTCTGCAGTCCCCTCATCTGTGGTGATTACCTTTCCTGAAATGATGGACGGCTCATCGATTTCTGCAGCTAACTTTGTTTTAGGAGGAACCTGTTCAGGTATTAGCATTGGTAGCGTGACAACATCAGGAGCTACTTGCACAGTGAACCTAGCAGGCACATTAGGATGTACCTTGTCACAAACTGTCAGCGTAATGGCCGATCTAAGTGCTATTCAAGATGCTTTGGGAAATCTAAGTAGCGGTTCTTTCGGGGCCACATACACGGTCGACACCGTTGGCCCCACAAGCGGAACTTTTTCTCCGCTCTCTGGCGCGACAATTAGCCCTACGTTTAACGCCGTCAATATTACATTTTCTGATCCCATCACACCAACATCAATCTCAGTCGCTGATTTTTCTATCAGCGGAACATGCAGCGCAGTTAGCATTAGTGGAGCCTCTGGATCAGGCTCTGCGGCGACAATCAATTTATCCGGAGTCAGCAGCTGTACGAATGGACAAACTGTCATCGTCACCGCTAATTTAACTGGCATTCAAGATGATTTAGGAAATAGCGGAGTCGGCACTGCATCTACAACTTACACTTTTGATAGTGTTGGCCCCACAGCTAGTTTTGGAATCGCCTCTACAGCAGTTGCTGTCATTCCAGCAACTGTCGCTGTAACGTTTAGCGCAGACACGAACATGATCTCTGTGACTGCGGCCGATTTTTCTGTCAGTGGAACATGTCCTGGAGCAAGTCTTGCCGGTATTATTAAGGTTGGCGTGATTGCAACTGTACAAATCGCAGGTGGTGGAACATGCGCAGATACCCAAACTGTCATCTTAACGGCAAATCTTTCTGGTACTAGCGATTTAGCGGGTAACGCTGGAAGTGGATTTTCTTCAGTCATCGCGACATTAGATACGCAGGGACCAAGTGCCCTACTATCACTGAGTAGCAGCAATGTGATTATTATGCCGACCTCGATCACTGCAACTTTTTTATCGGATACAGATATGAGTACAGTCACCTCAGCGGATTTTTCTGTCAGTGGAACGTGCGGAGCCACTTTAAGCTCAATCACGAAGTTAGGTCCAGTTACCACAGTGAATTTAGGCGGAACAGGAAGTTGCACAGATGGTCAAACGATCATTGTGACAGAAAATTTTTCTGGTGTATCAGATCTCGTTGGGAACACAGGTTCTGGGTCTTCATCAGTCACATTAACTTTAGACAATCTAGGACCTGTCAGCTCATTTAATATTCCAAATGCAAATTTAAATCCGCTTCCAACATCAGTCCTTCTTACTTTATCCGCAGACACAGATATGAGTACTGTTACATCAGCAGATATTTCTGTTGGCGGAACATGCGGAGCCACATTAGGCAGTCTTGTTAAAGTTGGAGTCGTTGCAACAATTAATTTAAGCGGGACAGCCGGATGCACAAATGGCCAAACAATTGTGGTCACAGCAACCCATACCGGAATTGCAGATCTTTTAGGAAATGCGGGCTCAGGTTCAACAGCGATTACACTTACTTTTGACAATGTCGGCCCAACTGTTTCTCTTGTTGCACTAACCGGTCGCTACAATCCACAGCCGACAACTTTGATCGCAACCTTTTCAGCTGATACAGAGATGTCAACAGTGACCTCTGCCGATTTCATTGTAACAGGCACATGCGGAGTTACTTTAAGTTCATTCAGTAAGTCAGGACAAGTTGCGACTGTAAATCTTGCGGGAACTGGAAGTTGCCTGACTGAACAAACTGTGATTGCGGCAGTAAATCCTTTAGGTGTTACAGATTTAGCCGGTAACATCGGTCTAAATGTGCCCGTGATCGTGACCCATACTTTTGACAATGTAGCTCCGACAGCTTTGATGCTTCCATTAGGAATTCCGATGCTGACTTTACCAACTTCAGTCATAGTCACGCTTGATGTCGATACTGACATGAGCACCGTGACCGGAGCCGATTTTTCAATCGGTGGAACATGCGGAGCAACGATCAGCTCGGTCACAAAACTAGCAAATGTGGCAACCGTTAATCTTTCCGGGACAGGATCTTGTCTTCTAGGAACGACAATCGTTGTAACTACAACAATGACTGGTGTGCAGGATCAAGCCATCAACTCAGGTGTCGGATCACAATCTCAAACATTTACCCAACTCTAATTAAGAATAGAGAATAAATATATGAACTATTTAAAAACTTTTTTTTTAGCCTCTCTGATTTATATTTTGCCTCATTTCGCGAATGCAGAAGGTAATACCAGATTAAAAAATTTTCGCTTAGCCCCATTAGTAGCTATTCAAGATAATGGCATCAGTTATACAACAATGGTTTCCTGGAATCCAGAATATCGCATGACCTCAAGATGGAGTATCGGTCTTAATTTAGGCGCCTCAGTTCTTGAAACTAAAGCACGAAATGATTATCTAGTGACAGAATACCAGCTTATCTCTTCTTATCTGCTCGGCTCTAAATTAGGCCTTGAGCTTGGCTACGGCCGTCAGAATTGGCTGGCCGATGGTGGTGGTGAGGCTTCATGTTCTAGTGGCACATTTTTCTATCTTATTGATAAAAACTCTTACGCTATAAATAGAATATTTTTGGGATACTCGTATGTCGCTTATCCGATCATGATCACTCGTGAAATTAAATTAGGTTTTGGCTTTTCATTTTAATAAAAATAAAACTATGGAAAACAATTCAGATATTGAAAATTTTTATATCGAATTCCGCAGAAATATTTCTGCTCCTTCAGGGTTGGATTATCGTTTTCCTATTGAAAAAAGTTTATATCAAAAAATAACTCAAGCCTCCGGGACTGAGTTTTCATTTGAGCTCACTATTGATCGTGATATTTTATATTTTGAATCGCAGTACGCAGAACTTATTCTTTATTCAGCAAGTCCAAAAGATTACGCACACAGACGGTGGGTTGGTTTTAAAGTGAAAGGATTTGGACAATTACCTGGACCAATAGGCCTGGGTCAGATCCTTCAGGTTACAGTTGTAAAAAATTAAGGGATCCTAAGATAGATACGAATTCAGTTTAAGGTCTATCTAAAAAATCCATTCAAATCCAGGAGTCAAGGTGGTCTACATCAGTCGAAAAAAAATTGTTAAACAACTGATTGTCCCCGCCATGGCTTCTCTAACGCTAACTAAGAAAAAAAATTCTGCAGAAGCTGTTATTGATATTACAGCGATCCATCGACTAAAAAAATTGGATAAAAAAAATGAACCTTCGTTTACAAAAGAATTGATCGAGTCATTTCTTCAGTCAACACCCGAGGATATTAAACATATGAGAAAATATTGTGAAATAAATCGAGAACCAGAAGTTACATACGGAGCACATAAATTAAAATCCAGTAGCGCTAATCTAGGAGCGATGCAATTTTCAAACCTTTGCGCTACCCTTGAGGAACAGTCTAAGAATAAAAACTTCGAAGCAATGTCTTTTTTATTAGATAATTTGTCTTTAGAATACAAACTTGTTGAAATAGAATTAATTGATATCGCAAAATCCTTATTATAGCGTTGTTCAGCCTTTTGAATTTACGCCTAAAATCTTGTAAATCTTCAAAGAGCCTCAGCAGACCTGGTCAACGATTACAGACTACCTTGTTCCGAAAGGTCCCAAAAGCATTCATATCGTCCCCCATTAGCTGGCGTGTTTTTTTTGAAGTGGCAGATTCCGTTCAATAACTTCGTGCAAAGCCCTTTCCTTAAAGGGCTTTGATATATAATCGGTCATTCCAATTTTTAAACACTTCTCCATATCGCCTTTCAGGGCATTTGCAGTCATCGCAATGATAGGAATGTTTTTGAAGTTTAAATTCTCACTTTTTCGAATGATGGTGGTGGCTTCATACCCATCCATGATTGGCATCTGACAGTCCATCAGAACGAGGTCAAACGGAATTTCTCTCAACGCATCTAGAACTTCATTTCCATTAGCTACGGCGTGAGGTTTATAGCCAAGCTTTTTAAGGGTCACGAGCGCAATCTTCTGGTTGATTGCGTTGTCTTCAGCTACAAGAATTCGAGCAGGGTAACTAGTAACGATAGTTTCTTTATTCTCCACCTTGTTGTTTTCGAAACTCGTCAATTCACCTGGGAGCAGCGGTATTGTAAACCAAAAATTGGAACCTTTTCCATCTTCGCTTTCGACTCCAATTTGTCCTTCCATCAGATCGACAAGGCGCTTTGATATGGATAAGCCCAACCCAGTCCCGCCAAATTTCCTTGTCGTCGAAGCATCAGCTTGAGAGAAGGCCTGAAACATCCTCGAAAGAGCACTTTTGGGAATCCCAATTCCTGTGTCTTCAACTTTGAATTGAACATGAACTTTGCCGTCTACTGTTTCTACTTGATTCGCATGAATCTTGACGTGTCCCTTACCCGTGAACTTTATCGCATTGCTCACGAGGTTAGTTAGGATTTGACGTAGCCTCCCAGGATCGCCTTTCAAGCAAGGAAGTATATTTCGATCTATATCAGAATAGAGGCGAATGCCTTTGTTCTCAGCTGTAAAAGAAAGCATTTTTTCGACGTCATCGATGAGATTAGGCAAAGAAAACTCGACAATCTCCAGGTCAAGTTTTCCAGCATCAATTTTTGAAAAGTCGAGAATGTCATTGATGACAGTTAACAAATTTTCGCCAGATCTCTTTACTGAGTCTGCAAAGTCCCTTTGCTGTTCGGTCAAAATCGTATCAAGTAATAAACCCGTCATGCCAATAACACCGTTAATAGGCGTGCGGATTTCATGACTCATATTCGCCAAGAATTCAGATTTCAGTTTTACTGCTGATAGAGCCAGTTCACGGGCCGTTACCAACTCATCAATCCCTGATGTTACTTTGACCATTCCTCCAATATTTCCATGTTGGTCATACCAAGGATGAACAGCCCAGTGGATGTATTGCTTAGATCCATCAGCTTTAACAAAAATCTCTTCCGGATTTGATAAGATCTCACCGTTAAGGCAGCGCTGATGAAGCAACCTCAGCCGTTCAGGAACATCAGGAAATAATTCGTAGTGACTTTTACCAACAATGATCTCGTCTTTGATTTGGTGATCCGTTAACCAAGTCTTACTGTAGGCAATGTATCGCATATTCTTGTCGAACATAGCCATTGCAACGGGAGTTTCAGCAATCATTCGCTGGAGTTGATTTAATGTCGCGCGCTTTTCTGTTATGTCCTGAATGGCACCTAAATACCCAATTAGTTGCGAATTTGAATCATACAGAGCCTGTGATTCTCCTATCACCCAAGTTTCAACTCCTTGAGGACTGCGAAACCGGTACTCAAGCTTGAAGGGTCGGTTTTCCTCTATTGATTTTGCCCACTCAGCAAACACTAAGGCACTATCCTCTGGATGAATGGCTTTTGACCACCCTTGTCCAAGCGCCTCATCCTTTGTCATGCCTGCAATTTGTTGCCAGCGTTCACTGGTGAAAATGCAGTTACCGTCTTTATCTGTTTGAAAAATTCCAACTGGAGCCAAACGCGCTAGATTCTTAAATTTTTCTTCATTCTCCACAAGCAGTGCTGTCTTGGATTCAGCAATAACTTTCGCACGGCGATTAACGCTTTCAAGACTCACTACAAGACTGGCAAGCAAAAGGCTGACAATGGCTCCGCAAAATCCTACCCATGATGCAACTGTATCGTGGGCCGAGACAAAATTTAGGCCCTTTCTCCAACCGATTTTAAACTTATTTTGACCTAATTCAATTTGGGTAGTTCGCTCGAATTTAGGTAGAGAATTTTCAGTATAGTCGCCGGACCGATAGAGAAGATCCGTTTGACTAACCTCATTTTCAAAAATAAAAAATTCGACTTCGGAGGAGTGCTTTCCCAAAACTCCATTAAAAAACTTTTCCGTAATAAAAGGAGCATAGATCCAGCCGCGAATCGAGGATCGACGCTGCTCAACCGTTTCAGTTTGTGCGCCAACCTTGTAGATAGGACTAAAAAGCAAAAATCCAGCACGTTTATTTTGGTCTTGCACGAGAGTGATTTTTGAAGAGATAGCCGGTTTACCTGTGTCGCGTGCTAAATCCGCTGCGAGCCTTCGGTTCTCTTCTGAACCTAAATCCAGTCCACGTGTTCCGCGATTTAATTCATATGGTTCAATTAGTGTGACAACGTAGTGGTTTTCGTACTTTTTTTTGGTGACTTCGATGGAATTCTTATTAGGTATAGTTTTAATAGTAAAATCAGAGATTCCATCTTTTCTTATATCGGATTGGAATTTAGCAAGATCACCACTCTTAACCTGCCAAATAACACCAACTCCTTCTACTCCAGGATATCGATCCATCAGGTTGAGACGAGAAAGATAAATTTTCCACTCGTCCAGATCAACTTTCTGGGAGGCATCATGTAGGCTGACTCCTCCTAGTAAGGCATCCTCATAGGCAGTCATTCGAGTTTTTATACTCAACTCAGCATCAGAAATCAACTCGTCGAAAAGATGTTGATCCTTTGCGTTTTCGCTCTCTTGAAATGAATAGAACAGGCCACCAGACAAAATCCATCCAAGAAGCAACACGATTGATGGCATTCTTAAGGAGCCTACTTGCTTGAAACCAATAAGCATCAGGGTTGTAATTGCAACCGACGCCAGAAAAAGTTGTAAGTGAACTAAATTTTCATTTAATGAGCCAGCCGTAAAGGGGCCATTGTTGTGAATCGTGAGCCAAATTGCAAGAGAGCAAATTCCAATGGTAACGAACCTAATACCGAGAACCCCGAAGCCGATAATGCTAACAAGGAGAACTGCAAAAATTAAAAAAAGAAAGGATGTTCCTTTTGTAATGAAAAAAACAAAACCGATAGCAGCAGAGATTGCAATCAATGCAAGGGTTGCGGTCAGTAGATTTGAATTTAATGTCCTGGTACCTTGATGTCGCGCTTTCCATCCCCGCCAGGTTGCGATCAAGACCGGAGTGAAAACTAGTGCACCAAGAAAATCGCCGAGCCACCAAGTGATCCAAACTTGGCCTGCCGAACTCCAAGGTAAAACGTTTGTGATAGCTAGACTTGATACTCCAATCGTTGCACTCACCGTTGAAGCTAAAACCGCCGCCAATATAATGGCAAAAGATTCTGATTGGTGCTCAAAGTGGGTCTTGTCTTTCATGAGTCGTCTAATAATCAGTGCGCCTACGACAGCTTCAAGTGTATTACCAATGGCGATGAGCCCGGCCGCCAATAGTGGGCTTGCGGTCATTGCATTAGCGGCAAAGGCGCCGATAAAAATGGCAGGCCATGCACGATTTCCGAAAATGAAGACTGCGGCAATTGCCAGTCCAGTAGCGGGCCAAACTGGTGAAGCATTGTTGTTGATAGTCGCTAGAAGCAAACCGAATTTTGCTGTTAAAACATAAGCCACTGATAAAAGGAGAACAAGAATGAGATCGGTAAAGGAAGGTTTCCCGATCCAATTTTTGTAGAATGATAAGCTGTTCTCTTTTTGCATCTGATTCACAAAACCTTTCTAATGCTCCGAATCGCAATTGAACATGTCAGCTGCAGCGTGAGCCTAGTTCGATTGCAACTAACCTTATGTTGGTAAGCACCTCTTCAAGAAGTTGCATATCTACAGTTGGCGCGGCTTTTTTTGCAGCCGCTTCAATTTTTTCTAATTCGTCTGCGAGGTCGAGTGCTCCTATGCCATGGCAGCTCGATTTGAAACTATGGGCAATCTCGTGCAAACTTTTAAAATCACCTTTTTCAGATACGAGCTTCAGTGCTTCAATCACCTGCGGAGCAGAGGATAAGTACAGCCCAATTATTTCTTTCAGAATTCTGGGGTTCCCATTCTCTTCCAATGCAATTAGGTCCTGCCATACTTCTGCACTTATGAGTGATTTTTTTTCTTTATCGGTATGCATTTAATTGGCTTTCTTCATGCTAGGTATCATCCACTTTTCAAGAACACTCATCAGCGTTTCTTTTTTAAATGGCTTAGAAATATAGTCATCCATCCCGCTCTCTAGACACCTTTTTTTATCTTCACTCATGGCATTTGCCGTCAGTGCAACGATTGGAATATGGGCTCCGCTTTTCTTCTCAATTTCGCGGATAGCCTGGGTGGCAGTAAATCCATCCATCTCTGGCATTTGGCAGTCCATTAGTATGCAATCGAAGGCGCCCGAAGAAAGGGCGGCAACTACCTCTTTACCATTTGCCACGGCCTGCGCTGAAAATCCTAATCCTTTCAGTTGCGCTAATATGAGCATCTGATTCACGTAATTATCTTCCGCAACGAGAATACGAATGTGCGATCGATCAATGGTCGTAACTTTTGGATTCTGAATAGGTGTCGGTACTTTTTCTGAAATAGAAGGTACCATCGCCATAACGAGTGCGTTGTGCAGCTCAGACTGCTTAACGGGTTTAGTGAGACAGGAAAAGAAACCTAACTTAATTGCCGCTTCGTCTTGGGATGCAAGATCAAATGCCGTAATAAGAATAAGTTTGCTTTTATCTAACTCCAAGTCTGCTCGAATTTTTTCTGCAAGCGCAAATCCATCCATACCAGGCATTCGTTTGTCGATGATGACAACGGAATAAGGAGCATGCTTTTTTGATTCTGCTTTTAGAAGAGAAAACGCATCCTCTCCGGATCTGGCTAGGGTTGGGAGCATCTTCCAATTCTCTAGATAGGTTTGAATGATCTCTCCGGCTGGCGGATCGTCATCAACAATGAGGACTTTAAGTTTATCGAGATTCGTATGTAGTTCCGAAGGCATAACCGGAGCAATGGAATTGGACTTTACAAGTTTTGTAGTAAACCAGAACGTCGAACCAGTTCCAGAGGTACTTTCAACTCCAATGTCACCGCCCATTAGATTTACCAATCGCTTGGAGATTGAAAGTCCCAGACCTGTACCGCCATATTTTCTTGCCGTTGAACTATCGGCTTGTGTGAATGCCTGAAAGAGCTTGGCTATTGCCGGCTCTGTTAGGCCGATTCCAGTATCGTGGACGGTGAAACGCACATCTACAGTGTCTGATCTGATTGCTGAATCTGTTTCGCATGTTGCGCGAACTACAACTGATCCTTTTTCAGTAAACTTAATTGCATTCGATACGAGATTCAGCAGAACTTGGGCAATGCGACCGGGGTCGCCCTTGATTCCTAATGGAATTCCAGGGTCAACGAAGGTCATAAGAGATAAACCCTTTTCTTTGGCTCGTATTGCCAAGAGATCGGCTTGTCCCTCGATCACCGATTTGAGATCGAAGTCGACAATTTCAAGCTCCATGCGACCGGCTTCGATTTTTGAAAAATCCAGTATGTCATTGATGACAGTCAAAAGCCCGACCCCTGAGTCCTGTACAATTTTCGCGTATTTTTGCTGCTGCTTATCCAGCTTTGTTTCAAGGAGAAGATCTATCATTCCAATCACGCCGTTGAGTGGCGTGCGTATTTCGTGGCTCATGTTCGCAAGGAATTCGGACTTGGTTTTAGCAATCTGCAGAGCCGCACGTTCGTTCAAGATGGATTCAGAAAGTGATTTCTCCAGGGCAACTTTTTCGGTGATGTCGTTCGAGATCGCGACCATGCCCGAGGGTGCACCACTAAGGTCAAATAAAGGTGAGTAACTCGTTTCTATAACTCTACCGCCAAAATTAAAAATGGACTCAAAACTTTCCCCAGACAAAGCTCGCTTTACGAATTGACCTGATTCAACCGCTATATCTGGAGCATTAAACATATCCCATCCGACGGCCTCACCCGGTTTTAAGCCCAGGCTCGCAAGGCCCTTGCCCTCAGAAAGTGTCACGATTCCTTTTTTGTCTGTAGCCCAAAGGATCGAAGGTATTGAAGCGACAAGCTGAGATAGTTTTTGTTCCGCAGCGTGTGCGTTTTCAATTGCTTGTTTGTGCTCGTGAATATCAGTACAGGTTCCACACCACTTCTTTACGGTTCCATCCGATGTGAGCTGGGGAACGGCTCGCGCCAAATACCATCGATATATTCTATCCTTTAGTTTAATCCGCACCGCAGCCTTAAAGGGCGACCCCGTGTTAAGGCAGTTACTCCATGCACTTTTGAAGCTTGGAATATCTTCTGGATGTATAATATTGTCCCAATGACTCTGGCCGGGCTCAAGGTAAGTGAGTTCTGTCCAGTTGGGACTCATGTAAAGAAAGTCGCCGTTCGTGGCACTTTGCCAGAGTAACTGCGAAATGGACTCCGTATATGACCGCAAATCAGCTGTTCGTTCTTCAACTCGCTTCTCAAGCTCTAAATGGTCGAGTCGTAGGAGCTCCGATTTGGAATGAGTCGCGCGATCGGCTTCCTCGTGCGTTAGGATGAGCAGCTTCTGTTGATCTAACACTAGCTGAGAGGCTGCCTTTAGCTCGACCAGGCGCTGATCGAGCTCAGACATCGATTTTCTCATTTTAAGGAGGTTAACGACCTGCCTTGCGAGCGCTTCAAGGGCCCGAGTTTGTTCCAAATCAAGGGTTCGTGAATGATTGTCGATCACGCATAAAGTACCCAACACGAGACCATCCGAATTGATGAGCGGCGCTCCCGCATAAAACCTGACGTGAGGCGCTCCGGTCGCAAGCGGATTGTCGGCAAACCTCGGGTCTTGAGCGGAATCTGGCACCTGGAATACTTCTTTTCCGTGAATTGCATGACCGCAAAAAGAAATATCACGCGGAGTTTCGCGCGCGTCCAGTCCATGGTGGGACTTAAACCACTGGCGATCTGAATCGATAAGGCTCACGAGAGCGATCGGAGTCTTGCAGATCATGGAAGCCAGCAACGTGATGTCGTCGTAGGAGCGCTCTTCCGGTGTATCTAGTACTTGGTAGTCAAGTAGAGCCTTGAGTCGTGTTGTTTCGTCATGGGGTTTTACCGCTTTCTTCATAAGAATCCCATCGGTTTCTCAGGAAGCGTTGGACTGCGGTGAGATTTAATAATTAGGGTAGACATCTAGGAAACCTTTCTTTGGACGTGATTTCTAGCGATCATCCAAACACGTAGTGATTTCAGTTCGGACGCGGATTGGCCAACAAGACTTACCGAAATCTGGAAACTTCGGGGTGATCCATCAACTGGGATTGAAGAAATCAGTCTTAAGTTGGGAGGGCTAATTTTCACTTCATCAAATAGACTTGCGCTGATTTTAAAGATTGTGTTCGGGGGCGGCTCATATGGAGAGATAAAACTTAGGCTCTGTTCTGAAATTCCGGTCACTACAATGTCCAAAGTCCACGTTCCGGGAGTGCTCGTAGGTATTTCAGTGAAAGCCTGGATGCCTTTGTGTTTTGCTAGGAGCGCTTCAATTTTGGCTAAAAGCAAACCTGTATCAAGTGGTTTAATTAGGTAGTCATCCACACCAGCTTTTAATGCTCGCGCCACATCAGTTTTGTCGCGTCGACCTGTAAGGAGCATGACGCCAAGGTGTGACCATTTTTTTTCTGCCCGGATAGCTTTAGTCAGATGAAATCCAGAAACCCCACCTGGCATGTTTACATCTAAGATTACCAGATCAAATGATTCTCTACACAGTGCTTCAAACGCATCATGCCCATCAGACGCAGAAACAACCGTGTAACCGGCTGTGGAGAGCGTTGCCTCGAGAATTTTCAGAATGATTTTATCATCGTCGACGACAAGGATTTTCGCCATAAACACCTCATCTTTGCATCGGTCGTTTCGTATCGATACTAGAGTCAAGAATACCCTATCTGGATGTGTGGCCGCACGCAGCTGTGTCGCAAGACCTAAGTTCAGGAGCAACGAGATTTTCTGCAATTTGATGGCGAGTTCGAATTTAATTTATCTCGTCGGATTCTTTCTCCATGTCGCCGAAAGTCTTACCACAAAACTACTCATCAAAGTTTTTGAACGAGGTTTCGAAAATCAAAATCGTTGGTCTGCGGGTCGATGATTTGGGCTCCAAGTCAAAAAAGAAAACCCGTTCACATTCGAACGGTAACTCAATGTAATTATCTGCAGAAGGAGGCCAACTTGTTCAGCAACTCGGTTCCGTTCAACGGCTTTGTAAGGTGCCCAGTAAAACCTGCAGCCTGCGTTTTAATTCGCTCATCAGACATGGCATGTGCAGTCAAAGCGATGACTGGTTTTTTATAACCTTTTTTATCGAGTGCGAGTTTGGCTTGGTACCCATCGAGCTTAGGCATTTGAATGTCGATTAAAACCTAACGGCGCGGATAACTTTTCCTGCTATTAGCCAGAAGCCTTATGGCGCAACGGCTTCATCAAATTTAGTTTAAAAAAGTCTTTCACCAAT
>JAYTJV010000138.1:0-6817 GCA_043730825.1 Pseudobdellovibrionaceae bacterium | reverse complement strand
TAATTGTAGGAAGTGCGCCTTTTGAAAAAGAACGACTATCCAATCCACGATTTCCTGCTCCATCTGTTTGAGCGACAGTAATTTCTTTCACGCCATCAGCAGCTGAAAAGATAAGATTTAAGCTGAACGCTGAAGCTAGACATACTGCTTGTACCGGACTTGCGACTCCTGTGCCAGACACATTTACTGCTAAGCCAGTTTCGCATGCACCACGAAGATTCACTCCGTTTGTTGCTAATGTTCCAGCTGCCGGCGCAGTAATTTTAATAACTGGCGCAACGCTATCTCGGTTAATTGTGACTGTCGCAGAAGAATAATTTTGAGCGCCATCTGTCTGACCGGCGTTAATTACCTTGCTTCCATCAAGATCGGTTAGAAGAATTTGACCAGAATAAATTCCATTCGCACAAGTTGCAGATACGTTTGCCGTGACCCCAGTTCCATAAAGGACGACTGGAATTCCGCTTTCACAAGCTCCACTAACTGTAGCTGTTGCCGTCGAAAGAAAAGCATTTGCCGCAGGAGCTACAATCGAAACTACTGGCGCAATCGAGTCTTTAAGAAAGTTCCGAGAGATTGATCCAGTTATGTTTTGAGCATTGGTTTGGGTCACAGTAATTGTTTTATTACCCTCTCCAACAGAGAAATTTACAAGTGATGAGAAAGTACCATCTGCACAAGCTATCGAGCTTGGCGCAGCAACTGCTCCACTAATCGAAATATTCAGACCAGCTGTACAAGTACCACTTATAGTGACACCTGCTTTAGCCATGGTATTCATTGCCGGTTGTAGAATCGCGATGGTTGGCGCATTCGCTGCTCCCGCAATACGAACCAGAAGGATGGAAGCTTGTCCACGATTTCCAGAGATGTCCGTTTGCGAAACTATAACTTCTTTGTTACCCAAGTTTGCAGAAAGATTTGCACCTAAAGTGTAAGTTCCATTGAGGCAAGCAGTAGCTACCATTGTTAAAACACCGCTTCCACTTGCAATAACATCTAAGCCCGTTTCACATGTTCCCCTCAGCTGAAAAGCATTATCAAACTGAGCAGTTGCCGCAGGTGAAGTAATAGTTAAAATTGGAGCAATTGAATCAAATAAGTATGGCCGTCGAGTTTCCCCCCGATTGCCCGCCAAATCAGATTGCGCGATATCAATATTTTTTGTTCCTTCACCAATTGTTGGCTTCACCGTAAATTGGAAAGCATTATTTGTGCAAAAAAGATTTGCTATAGGTAAAATATCTCCGCCAATAGTCATTGGCGCATTTCCTTCGCAAGTACCATTTACGATTAAGCTACTACTACTCTTAATGATACTCATTATTGAAACAACAGGAGCAACCGTGTCCTTTGTTATAGTTACGCTGTCCTGCCATAAGCGACCCGTTGCATCCGTTTGGCTAATGATGATCAATTTTTGCCCGTCAGCTCCGCCGACAGTTATAACAGCTTGAAATTTTCCTGCGGTACAAGTGGGTGAACTATCGGAAGCATCTTGAACTCGGAGAGTCAGGACTTTTCCATTTAAGCAAGTGCCATTAACCGAAAGTGAGCCTTTCGAAAAAAGTGGTAAAGATACGCGATTGAAAGAGACTGGGTCGGTTGACATCGGCACACCAATAGAGCTTAAGCTGCCGAGCCCTGCTTGATCTGCTAACTTAAATCCCCCACTATCGCAACCTTGAAACGTCGCCACGAGAGTCGCCAGAAAAGTGACAATTGAAACTCTTATGAGAATAGAAAATCGATTCATCTGGCCCCCCAAGAATCACTTCTAATCCTACGCTAGGCCCAAATAAATTCATACCGATATAGTTTTGAGGAGACTGCTGTTGAACTATTGAACAACTAAAATTTGTAGATCATTTTTACGCATCCGTGCAACACCACGGAAACGGCAAAACAAGAAAAAACCTAGCGCATCTTAAGTTTGTTTTCTCAAAATGAAACATTTGAAATAGAATGAAGATCGTTTTTCTACTTTCTCAATTCTAGACGATGGTAACCAACGTATCCCATTTTAAATCAATACTTTAGTCTAAATACTGACAAATCACGTGTGATTGAATTGCTCAGTCTATTTAGACTGAGCTGTTTTTTTCTTAGGAATTTTGGATTCATCAACGGTTACTTGAATTTCAACTCTGCGATTTTTCATTCGGCCATCTTCCGTAGAATTATCTCCAATTGGATCAGCAGGTCCCATCCCTTTTACGGTAACAGTCTCTGATGGAATACCATTTTCTACCAAGGCTTTTCTAACCGCATCGGCACGTTGCTCGGAAAGCTGTTCATTGATTTTTTTTCCACCAGTGCTGTCGGTGTATCCATGAACTGAAAGAACGTTCTCTGGATACTTCTTCATGATTGTCGCCATTTTCTTGAGATTGTATTCAGCGTCAGGCTTCAAATTGCTTTTTCCAGAATCAAATAAGATATCGCTCTTTAATTGAGTCACAAGCCCTTGCTCGGTTCTTTTTGTTTCAGCGATTTTTTCGAGTTCTCTTGCCTGTTTATCCATGCGGCTTCCAGCAACACCACCAATAGCGCCACCCATCGCAGCACCAAGGATTGCTCCACGCTCGCGGTTACCTGATTGGTGACCAATGACTCCGCCTAAAACAGCCCCTGCTGCAGCACCGATACCAGCACCTTTGTCCCGATTTTTATTTTCAGACGCGCAACCAGCCAAAAAAGCTGATGACAATAAAACACCTACAATAAAATGATTTTTCATAGAATTTTCTCCTGTTAGTTTTCAGTTAAATTTTTTTAATAAATCTTTAAGTCATCTGCGGTAAAGAGCTTCAGTTATCCCATAAACGGCAACAGCAATAAAACCAAGTGGCATGATCCCAACTTTCACCAAATGGATGAATTGCCAGGCTCCCTTTACCCATTTTGCTTCACTGCTATTGGCAGTAAAGCGCAGCACGTAAGAAAAGCCAACCTACTATACAAAATATGACTCCGCGGCATGTGAGTTCAAATTTACAAATTCTTAAAAGCCATACTTTTTTATCGGCAGGTATTTTTAAGGCTTGAAAACGTGATTTTATATCTCCCTGCCGGAATTTGTTGCCACTAATTGTCACAGTGTACTGAGAATTAATAGTCTCTTGGAAGGAAAACTCCTTTTAATCACTAAAATCCATGAAAATTTGAGACTCACTCTCGCAGAGTGTGTTGAGTAGATTATTCGTCCGGGAGCTCACGTGGAATTTTACTTAAAGTTTTTGTTGTCTATATTTGGCGGAATTTTTTCGCTGCAAGCCTTGGCCGTTACTTCTTCAGTAAAAGCCCTCGTTGATTTTGAAACGAAATCTAATGCAGTTGTTGAGCGCTCAAATGAGCTAGTTAAAATGCCGCATTTAGAAATTCCATTCGAGTTTGTCGGAATTGGTTTTGCAGAAAGACTGGATCCATTGATCAGAAAATCAATTGTTCTAGAAAAAGCTGGCCAAAAATATGTTCGCTGGATTTTGAATCCCGAAGATACAAAGTGGGGCCAAATCGTAATAGACCATTTTGCAAAAGAAAATGGGATCACGTTGGAAAAAAAGTTCTATTTCAATGGCTATCAGACAGCTTCCAGAAGCTACATTGTGGAAGACCCTGTTTCAGGCGCCCAATTTTCGGCGAAATCTTCGACTGATAAGACTGGTGGTTACTGGTCTGATAAAAAGCAGCCTATGGGTGAAGCAATTGATTCAAGAATCATGAGTGACTTTCTTTATGAGCAAAACAAAAAGTCTCCTTTTAAAAATTTTATTTTTATGGATGAGCCTGCATTCATGGCAATACCGCAAATTGATCAAGCCGTGGTTATACCGTATAAATTTTGGACTACACATTACATTCAAGCTGCCGGAAGGGCTCTAGGGGAACTTGCTGCTAGGACTGGCCTGCAATTCGACTCTCCACATTCTCAAAATTTTCTTATAGAACTTGATTTGAACATGAAGCCAACTAGACGAATTATATTAAGAGATATGGCTGATCTTTATATTGATAAAAACTTTTTCCTTGCACTCGAAGGAGAAGATTCACGAGTATTGAAGAGGTTCACCCAAAAAGAAAATATCTTAGAGCATATAGCCGCTGGAATGGGCCCTTTACATGGCAACGTATTTCCCAGTTGGATTTCGCCCCAACAATACAACTCTTGGACTCGAGACTTCTTTTCTGAATTTGAAAAATCGTTCCTAGCCGTTTCTGGTCATGATTTAAAAGTGCTTCGAAATAAGAAGTATAAAAACAGCCTTTACTTCTCTGCTTCGTATAGTCTTTCAAAGAATGAACATTTTAATAGTCTTTTCAAGCAGCTAAAGGAAAAAGGCCACATTTCAAATAACCAAAACAAAAATAATAAGTGCTCTGTCCTTTTAACGGGAGCGATGTAGTTGGATTATTCCGATTAGTAAAGTGTTTCAAAACAAAACACTTAATTTTAAAAGGGCAAAGTAATTTCAATTCTTTCCCCCCGTAATGAGCTATTTAGTCTAAACTAACTGGGGGGAATAATGAGATCGAAAAGTCTACTAGCTATTGCTTCTTTTTCAATTCTAACTCTATGCTCCCTTTTATTTCAGAATTGCTCTCAAATGAAACTTAATTCTGAAAATTTATTAGCTCGTAACACTTCGCTTGAAAGTTTGCCCCCTCCAGTGTCGAGGATTAACATTGCTAATCAAATTGATTCCGAAACTCCAAATTGTACCGAGCCAGTTCTTCAGGGACTAAAATGCCTCAACACCTCAGTCACCACCGAAGAAGGTTTAACCTACAAGGTACAAATAAAATGGAGCCGTCCTAACATCGACTCACGAGGTTCTGTGCTAATGGCGATCGGCGGCAATGGCGGCGGACTTGGCGTAGAGACGAGGAGCGACCCGCCATCAAGATATGTATTAGATAAGTTGAGCCAAGTGGATCAAGTTCGAGTTATACAGCTAGATTTCGTTGATCCTCCAGCTACCGGTGCAAGTTGGAGTGGATACTTTACCCATACCGGAGGGTACCGATCTGCTGCCCAAGCCTTTGTTGCTGCGGTCAAGCTCATAAAAGAAAAACAAATTATTCGCGGAAGCTTTTTGAATTATCTTGGTGGGAGCAATGCCACCATGATCGCTTCTTACGCCATGACTTATTTTGGACTCGACAAAACTTTTGATCGAGTTGTACTTCAGATGGGTCCTTTTCTTCCAAGCTTACAAAGTGCATGCAACCAGAATTCATTCGATAGCTTTTATAAAAATACCCCCGATCAACTTAATCTCGTTTTTCAGCTACTAGGCTCTTGGAGATACGGTAATTCGAACCAAAATGTTTGTTTGGATATAAATGATGACCGCATGTCAGTACTAGGTCCAGTCAGATCTTTCCCTAACACCCATGTTCATGTCATAGTTGGTGCTTTAGAAGTTCAGCATGGCTTCGGTGCTTTCATTCTGAATTCTAATGAGGTTTGGTTTAATTCAATTAGTGCTAAATCAAAAGAGCGGATGATCCGACCAGAAATGGGTCACAACAATAGTTACAAGGATATGCGCAGATTCTTGCGGCTTGCTGCGAATGAAACTCCGATTGCTGCAGATCCGGATTACAAAGATAATGAAGGCGAATTTTGTGGTGGGGTAACTGTGACCAAATTTAATTGCCGAGCTGCAGCCCAAATACTGCCGCCAACAATTGATCCGAATATCAAATGGCTCGATGCTGGCCAAGGCTGTTTCCACTTAGCGACAGATCAGCCTTGCGTAAAATAAATTAAGTGGCTCTGTTAGGTAATTTTAGTACAAGGGATGTCGTGGGAATTCTGTCACTTTAAAATACTCAAATTTCATTTCAAAGCAGGAATATTTTTGGCGCAAGAATTAGGTTCAAGGAAAAAGATTCTACTCCTAGGTGGCGGACATGCCAACATACAGGTCTTACATCACTTCGCTAAAGTGGACTCAAAGCTATTTGAACTCACTTTAATTTCTGAATTTTCAATGACACCTTATTCGTCTATGATCCCGTCATATATGGCCGGCGTATTCCAGCCGGATCAGTTTCATTTTGATCTCAAAACAATCTGTAAAAAATTTGGTTTCAACTTTATCGAAGATCGGGTCACGCAAATTGTGGCTGGACTTAATCAAGTAAAAACTTGCCGTGGCGAAGCCTATGAATACGATATATGCTCTGTAAACTTAGGAATTGTACCGAAGCCAATTGATTCAGATGTTCAAGATGATAAAAATATTTTTTATCTGAAGCCTATTTCAAAGTTTACGTCCCAGTGGGAATTATTAAAAACTCAGTTTCGTAAAAACAAATCAAACTTAGATTTCTCTATCATTGGTGGTGGAGCTGCAGCTTTCGAAGTTGCAATTGCTTGCAGAATGCTATACCCGAAGCCGGAAGTTAAAATAAAAATTATTGCTGGTCAGAAAGGGCTCTTACCTAGTTCCAATTTTCGCGCTAGAGACTTCGCTAAGAACGCGTTAAGCACTCAAAGTATTGAACTGATTGAAGGTAAACATGTTGTTAGAATCACTCATGAACAACTTATTTTTGATGATGAAACTTTGGTAAGTCGGGATGTTTGTATTGTTGGCACTTCTGCAGAAGCACCCGGTCTATTCGCATCATCTGGTTTGCCAACAAATCAAGAAGGTTTCGTTCAAATCAACGACTACCTGTTGGTAGACGGATTCGAAAATATCTTTGCCGCTGGGGACTGCTGTAATTTTAAGTCCAAACCCTTAGCTAAAGCCGGAGTCTTCGCAGTTCGCGAAGGCCCCATATTGAGTGAAAATATTATGAG
>JAYTJV010000137.1:0-6912 GCA_043730825.1 Pseudobdellovibrionaceae bacterium | reverse complement strand
CGTACTCGGTTTATTTAAAGTATTCAAAAGCCATTAAGTTAAAGAGGACATCATCAACATGAGAAACTTATCAGAAAATACAACGCGAAACACACAAGAGACGGTTGTTTCGATTATTCAAAAAAAAGGATTAGATCAAGTCGTTATTGATATTCCTTGTGGCTCTGGGGCATTTACAAAAAAACTTATCAGCACAGGTTTCAAAGTTTACTCTTCTGATATAAAAAATTTCACCGATGTGAATAAAGAGAACTTTTTTGTCGCGAACATGAATACGGGCTTACCATTTAAGGACGGGACAATTGATTCAATAGTTTGTATTGATGGAATAGAGCATATTGAAAGGCCGTTTGATTTTATAAGTGAGTGTGGAAGAGTTTTAAAACTAGGCGGCTCACTTGTTATTACAACTCCGAATACATCGTCTCTGCGGTCCCGGTTTAGATGGTTCACAACTGGCTTTCATAACAAATGTAAGGCTCCATTAGATGAAACAAGCGTAAGCCCACTTCACCATATTACGATGGTATCATACCCAGAGCTACGCTATCGACTTCACCGAGATGTTTTTGAGATTCAACAAGTCACTACCAACCGAATTAAATCGATCAGTTGGCTATACGGAATTTTCGTACCTTTTTTCTATCTCTTCACAAAGTCAGCTTTCAAAAAAGAGCTTAAAAATGAAAGTGAAAAAGAAATTGGAAAATCAGTTATGAAAACTCTTTTTTCAAAACCAGTTTTATTCGGTGAAACGTTAATAGTTGAAGCAAAAAAAGTTGAGAAGCCTTTTCATAGGCTTGGTTTTTAGCCAACTTGCGGTCTAGGTAGAAGTTTACGGATTTTTGAAGTCAAGTTTGAGGCTGGCTGGAAGCGGAACGAACTCGAAAGACAATTTGGTGGTTGCAGTCAGATTATAGAAGTTGCTGGCGAAGTGATTTCAAGGCTTTGGCCTCCAAATCGACCTTAGGCGTTTTTACATCTACTACAGTGAGTTTAAATAGGGCTTGCACCTTTTACGTGTCAATAGTTACTATTACAGTAACTATCTATGCAAAAAAAGAGCAATTTATCTGACTTTGATATTTTAATGAGTTTACCTGTCAAAGTAGACTTTATTCTATTAGTCGATCGTTTTTCGCATCATAAAAATCCTAAGAAGAAGATTTTTGATCTTAAAAAAAAAGGTTATTTACAACCCATTAAGCGAAGCCAGTATTTTAATTTAAAATCAAAGCATCTGGAAACGACATCATATGAGTTAGTGGCGAACTCAATTTATTTTCCTTCATATGTTTCGATGGAATGGGCGTTGCAGTATTATGGACTTATCCAAGATAGAGCGATCACTGTGACGTCAGTAACTTTACTAAGATCGAAGAATTTTAACACACCTTACGCGCCATTTTCTTATCAACACATCACTAAAAAACGATATCCACTAGGGTATATAATAAGAACCAATAAAGCAGGGGAAAGCTTTCTTATCGCTAGACCAGAAAAAGCACTTATAGATTACGTAAACCTTAAGGCAAAAAATCTAGTAATCAAAAGCGAAGATGATATTCAAGAATTCTTAGAAAATGATTTGCGCCTGGATTTAAAAGAGTTTCTAAGAAACACAGAAAGCAAAAAAATCAAAGAGCTACTTCCATTTTATCACCGTAATTCAAAAGAAAGCCGAATCTTAAAGTGGCTTATCGCGCAGAAGGGAAAGTAACATGAAAAGTCCAATCGAAGCTCTCATTACAAAATATAACCCGAAAACAGCACAAGATTTTGAAAATGCACTAAAAGAAATAATTCAAGAAATCACGTTGACTGGTCTGGCTAGGGCGCAATTTTTCGATAAAGCAGCTTTTTATGGTGGAACGGCTCTTAGGATATTTTATGGACTTCCAAGATTTTCCGAGGACCTTGACTTCACACTACTGTCGCAAAAAGAAAACTTTTCGTTAAAGGCTTATTTTAATTCTGTAAAAGAAACACTTTGGTCCTTTGGATTTGAAGTTGAAGTAGAGGAAATAGATAAAAAGATTTCGACCGATGTAGAATCGGCTTTTTTAAAGGCGAATACGAAGATTCACTTATTAAAAATAGAAGCCGGACAAAAGTTTGCTAATCGTATTCAAGATAATAAAAAAATGAACATTAAGTTTGAGGTGGATACAACCCCGCCTCTTGGCTTTGAGACTGAGGTGAAAGTCTTGCCGCCACCCATTACAGCGTCAATTAAAGTATTAAAGCCTTCCTTTTTGTTTGCCGGAAAAATGCACGCCATTCTTTTTCGCAAATGGCGCAATAGAGTTAAAGGCCGAGATTTCTACGATTTATTATGGTATATCGGCCAAGGAATACCGATTAACTTGTCTTATCTAGAAACCAAAATGCGAGACGGTGGGGTTTGGAACGAAAACAAAGAAATGACAGAAAATGATCTTCGTCATTTTTTAGAGACTAGAATTAAGTCAATCGACTTTCAGGCGGCCGCACAGGACGTAATAGCATTTATCAAAGACCCAAATGAAGTAACGGCTTGGAATCAGGAACTATTTTTAGCGGCGATTAAAAATATTAAAACTGAATAGACGAAGCTGACCCAAATGATGCCAGTATGTTACAATATAGGTCACATACTGGGCTGATTACGTAGACTCAATAATGATCAAATAAAAATTCAGAAAGTAAGAAAAACTTCTTACCCTTAAGTCGAGCAGAGCCATTTTACCTAGTAATATAAACTGTTTGGACATAGCTCTGGTCTAAATTACTAAAATCCGCAGTAGTGTTGCGGATTTTAGTAATGTGCGATATTTTTTAAAGATATATGTATAAAGATCGAAATCTAACGCTTAAAAAAATATTGGAAAAAAAAGTGTTCTTTTGCTGGGCCCTAGAAGAACGGGCAAGAGCACCTACATAAAAAATCAAATAAAAGCTGATTCGACGTTTAATTTGCTCGAAGCAGATACTTTTCGAAAGCTCAGCTTTTCGCCAGAGAGTATTCGAAAGTCTATAAAACCCGAAACAAAACTTATTGTGATAGATGAAATTCAAAAGCTTCCTAGTCTTATGGATGAAGTGCATCTTAATGATCGAAGATTACAAAATTAAATTTCTATTAACCGGAAGTAGCGCGCGCAAACTTCATAAGTCATATACAAGCTTGATGGCGGGGCGTGCGACAAGGCTTTTTATGCATCCATTTAACTCGCAGGAGCTCGAAAAGTATAACCTGAATTCAGTTCTACTACATGGATCAATACCAGCGATTTATCCGATCAGAAGTACAAAAAAACGCAAAAGTTAAACCCAAAAACGCCGGAATATGGAAGTGCTTTCGAACATTTTATTTTGCTCGAGATAATCTGTTATAAAGACTACATGCTTCGGGAAGCTGACATTTCATTTTGGCATGATTATCGAGCTGGGGAAGTGGATTTTATTATTAATGAAGAAATCGCAATTGAAATCAAAGCCACCAAGAAGTTAAGGCCCCAAGACCTAGCGTCCATGAAGAAATTTATTTCGCGAGGAGCGCTAAAAAAGCATTACGTTATAAGCCAAGATCCCCAAAGAAAAATCATCGAAGAAATTGAGCTTATCCCCTACCAAGACTTTCTTTTAGAGCTATGGCAGGGAAAGATTTTTTAGCTTAGACCCCAATACTGGGGCGACCAATCGAATGATATTCGAGACCCATTTCTAACATTTTCGATATTGGCACCGACCTTATCGCACAAACGAGAGAACTCGTTCATGATACTGATCTTCGTTGCTAAAAATGCGTTAGCTGGGTCTAGAGATTAACTGAGTCAAATTGAGACAGAAATAAGGACAATTTCCACTTATCATTATGCATTTGAATTGACATATTTGTCAATTCAAATGCATAATGATATTGTCAAAAGGTGGCTATGAAAACATACACAGATAAACAATTAAGAGAAATTTTTCACCTCCTATTCTTAGAAAACCTGCTTAAAACAAATAATTCAGGTACCTATATTTTAAAAGGTGGAGTTAATTTGCGCTTCTTTTTCAACAGCCCAAGATATTCTGAAGACATGGATTTAGACGTTTTAGGTAGTTCGGTAGCGACCCTAAAAAAGAATTGCTATAAAATTCTAGCAAGCCCGGCTTTCCGTAGATCTTTGGCCACTTACGGTATTGTAGATTTAGTGGTGAATGATCCACTTAAGGCGAAACAAACGGAAATAACGCAACGATTTCGTGTTCGATTAGTGAATAGTGCAAGAGAAGAATTTCCAACAAAAGTGGAATTTTCCCGCCGTCAAAGTCGTGATGAATTTGAAGAAGAAATAATTAATCCTGCAATCACAGGAGAATATAGACGCCTGTCATTTCGTTGTAAGCATTATGCCGGTCATTTTGCGGTTATTCAGAAAATAAAAGCACTTGCCGGTCGGACCGAAGTTCAAGCCAGGGATATTTTTGATCTCTATCTTCTTTACTTGGGAAATAATTTTAAAAAGTCAGCCTGGAATTTAGAAAAAAACATTTTAGTTAAAGCCCAGGATTGTGCGCTTTCCATCAACTACGAACAGTATAAAGACCAAGTTGAACTCTATTTGGACCTCGAGGGCGTGCGTAATTATGGCGGCAAAAAAAAGTGGGATCAAATTCAATCACGCATTGTTGATGAGTTATCATGAGAGCAGAAGAATTTATTTTCGAAACCCCTATTTTTTTAACAAGAGAATTTGCCTCGGCGGTGGGAATGAGGGTTGATGCCGCCTCTAGAAAACTGAAAAAAATTGCAGAACAAGGCTTTATAGCACCTTTAACAAGAGGGGTTTGGGTCAATAATAAGAATAAATTTTATTCTGCCTATGGGTTAACGCCTTATTTGCTCGGAGCGGAACAAGGCTACGTTTCTTTTTTATCGGCTCTTCATCGGCATGGAGTGATTTCACAAATTCCTCAGCGGATTTTTGTCGCGACTACGGGGCGTAGACGAAAATTAAATTCAGAATTAGCGCCATTTGAGTTTATTCAAATGAGCCCCCATTATATGCAGCAGGGAATTAATTGGTTTTCCGGAGAAGTTTCTTATGGAATGGCTACTGCTGAAAAAGCACTGCTAGACTGTCTGTATATAGGAACCAGAAAAGGAAAAAAATTTCGAAATTTCCCCGAGCTCGATCTTTCTTCTATTCGAAAAAATAAGTTTAATCAATTAGTGAAAATTCATGAATTTCCAGAGGCGATCGAAAGTAATATTATAGAAAGATTTGAAAAACTTTAAGTCCCCACGCTGGGGCGACCAATCGAATGATATTCGAGACCCATTTCTTTAATGTACTCGAGATCATAAATATTTCGACCATCAAAAACGACAGCTTGTTTCATTAGTTTTTTCAACTTTGGAAAATCAGGCTGTAGGAAACTTTTCCACTCAGTAAAAACACAGAGCACATCGGCGTCACCTAAGACCTCATCTTGCGTAGACTTAAAAGTAACTTGAGAATTATTATTCAAATAAACTCGTGCATTTTCTGCGGCAACGGGATCATAAACCTCAACAGTGAAACCCGCCTGAACAAATCTTTCGATTGCATAAAGAGACGGAGACTCGCGAATGTCATCGGTGCCGGGCTTAAAAGCCACGCCCCAAATGGCAACTTTTTTACCTTTGCCAGAATTACCTACTCTTCCTAGCACGCGGTCGACAAATCGCTGGCGTTGAAACTGATTAGTTTTTTCAACGGCCTCCAAAATATAAAGCTGCTCATCATGAGTTTGGCCGGTATGAATTAGGGCTTTCACGTCTTTTGGAAAGCATGAACCACCATAGCCAACACCTGCATAAATAAAATGAGGCCCGATTCGGTGATCAGCGCTTAATCCAATACGAACATTTTCAATGTTGGCGCCGACCTTATCACAAAGCCTTGAAAACTCATTCATGATGCTAATCTTAGTTGCTAAGAATGCGTTGGCTGCATACTTCGTCACTTCAGCAGAGGAAATATCCATTTCAATCATCTTCGCACCATTTTTTATAAATGGTTCATAAAGACGTTGTACAACTTTAGCGGCACGTTCGTGTTCTACACCAACGACGATGCGGTCTGGATTAAGGCAATCGTGAATCGCAGTTCCTTCGCGCAAAAATTCCGGGTTGGAAACAATATCGAATTCAATCTTGGCATTTCGATTAGCCAAAGTTTCATTAATAGTGCGCTTGATAAGAAAGTTAGTTCCGACCGGAACTGTAGATTTTGTCATTATGGTTTTTTTAGAAGTCATAAACTGACCAATGCTAGAAGCGGCGCTAACAACGTAGGAAAGGTTTGCGGAACCATCTTCTTTTTCTGGAGTACCTACAGCAATAAATAAAACATCAGACGCGTCGACCGCTTTTTTATAATCAGTGGTAAAAGATAAGCGTTCAGCGGCTAAATTTCTTTTCAACAGTTCTTCAAGACCAGGTTCAAAAATAGTAGGGATACCTTTATTAAGCATTTCTACTTTTTTAGGATCGATATCGAGACAGACCACTGTATAACCCATGTCGGCAAAGCAAACCCCTGTCGCAAGTCCAACATAACCGGTACCGAAAACTGATATCTTCATTTTGACTCCACTAGTAATTCCATAGGTTTATCCACAAAAGGTTTTATTAAAGGACCGAGCTATTAGCAAGACTTGATCACCTAGCCCCTTTTTGCTTACTGGTTTTTTAGCCCAAAAGATTACGGCAACGTTCCAACGGGTGAAGAATTGGCGCGCAGTGACAACACTCTTAAGGCACTATCTTATAAGCTCGCTCACTATGAGTAGGATTCTTGATTTTTACTTAAAAGGCCAGTATTTCAAAAATAATCCTACGTGGGACGCTTCTGATACTGACTGGAAATTTCATAAATTTGCAGACAAAATTAGAGC
>JAYTJV010000136.1:0-62874 GCA_043730825.1 Pseudobdellovibrionaceae bacterium | reverse complement strand
TGTCGATTAATTCTGAGGTTGTTTTAACTGAAGAAGAGCCTGTCATGATCAGCTTTCAAATTCCAAGCGGCGCATTTGTGTGCTTAAGAGCCATCATTCGCTCCACCCAAAAAGCTGAGACTGCTGCTTCGGGAGCATTCATTATCCATGGACTCGCATTTTCAAATGTTGAGTTCGCAATTAAAAGACAAATCAGATCATTCGTATCGAGTCGAAGCTTATAAACCTACAGTGTTGAGTGATTAGCAAGCATCTGACTTAATTCTCGTAGTCTTTAAACACGAAAAGTCACTGTCTTTTAAAGACAGTGACTTAATCCAAAACATTAAAGCTGAATAGGTCTTATTTAGCTGTAACTTGATTTACGCGAGCAGATAGGCGACCGATTTTACGAGAAGCAGTTTGCTTCTTGAAAAGTCCGCGCTGAGCAGCTTTCATAACCTGGCTAGAAAATTCGATTAAAAGCTGAGGTAAAGATTTAGCATCTTTAGCTTCTAGAGCTTTAACCAAGTTCTTTTCGTGTGTGCGAACCATGTTCTTACGGCTTGTGTTCACTTTATTTTTGCGAACGGCCTGACGGGCTCTTTTTTCTGATGACTTATGATTTGCCAAGGTAGGACCTCCTCAATACAATTGGAAAGATAAGTGATGTAGCATGGATGATAGCACGCTGCAAGCCCCCAAAAGATGATAAAGCCAACGGCTTGAGATTTAAGGAGAAGTTTGGCGCCAACTGAGACTTATACAACTTCTACCTTAAATCAGGCAGCGGAAAGCCGCAAAAGCTCAGTACTTTTAAAGGCTTTGATGATGGCAGCGGGAACTTTTTCCAGCCGAATCTTAGGCCTCATCAGAGAGATGGCTTTAGCTGCTTTCTTTGACCGAACCGTGACCGATGCCTGGCTCGTGGCTTTTAAACTTCCGAATTTATTTCGAAGACTCTTAGGTGAAGGCTCGTTATCCGTATGCCTTCAGCCAGTTTTAATCCAAGCTCAAATTAACGATGAAAAAACGGGGGGTCGGGGGGCTAAGTCTTTAGCTGATTCCATGCACCTACTTCTAATTGTTGCACTGTCGGTTTTGACTATCGCGGGGATCATTTTTTCGGAACCTGTTTTAAGATTAATTTTGGATGAAGCTTACACACAAAATGTGGAGGCTTTTGCTTTAACAGTTCGGCTGGCTCAGATCATGTTTGGGTTTTTGTTTTTTATCTGTTTATTTGCGTACTACATGGCGATCTTGAATTCAGTAGGTTCATTTGGTTGGCCGGCAGCTGCTCCGGTTTTATTTAATGTGGCTCTGATTATTTCAACTGTTATTCCCGCAAACTGGATGGCGGTAAGAGGTGACACTTTAGCAGTCGGAGTTTTAGTCGGTGGGTTTTTGCAGATGGCGGTATTGCTTTATCCGTTGAAGAAAAGAAGCCTGATTCCGGGTTTTCGATGGAATCCGCGGAATCCTGAAGTTTTAAAAGTTTTGAAAAATATGCTTCCAGGTCTTTTGGGGCTGGGATTGATGCAAATTACTTTGCTGATCAATACACATTTTGCAAGCTCGCTTGGCCAAGGTGCGATTTCGTATATTAATTGGGCTGATCGATTACTGGAACTTCCTCTGTCTATCATTTCAGTCAGCATCGGGACCGCACTTCTGCCGGCTTTGGCAGAATACTGGCTTCGAGGGGACAAGGCAAAAACCGCTGAAGTAAGTGAACGGTATCTATCTTTCAATTTGTTCGTGGGTGCAATGGCGGCAGTAGGGCTTTACGTTTTAGCCTTACCTATTGTTAAAATTCTTTTTGAGCGGGGTCTTTTTACAAGCACAGATTCACTAGCAGTTGCTTCAGTCTTGCAGGTCTATTCTTTAACTTTAATTCCAGTCAGTGCGATCCGGGTTTTGGCTCCGGCTTATTTTGCGGTGAAGAACACTTGGTTTCCTGCAGTATGTTCTGCTGTGTCTTTAGCGGTCCATATAGTGATAGCACCTCGATTGATGGAAGCTTACGGCTTACAAGGTTTGAACTTTTCTTCGTTCGTCAGCGCGAGTGTGAATATACTTTTACTCTTAGGTTGTTTTAATTATTTTATTACGATTTTTCCTTGGAAAACATTCTTAATAAAACTTCTTAAAACAATCATGGCTGCTGCAGTGATGATCTTTGTATCTCGTTTTGTGCTTTTGAAATTGCCTATAGAAGACAATTTGGCGGGCTGGCTTGTCCTGCTAGTCATTGCAGGTGGATTTGGTGTGCTTGCATTTTTAGCAGCGGCTTATGCCATGAAACATCCGGATATGAGCTCATTAGTGAGTCGAATTGGTTCGATTATTAAATCTCGTCTCAAAAAGAGAAAGTCTTAATTCATTCTTTAAAAAAACCGATAGAGAATCGTCGTCTTTCAAAGGGTTTTTTTATCAAGCAGTTTATTTTACTCATAAGTTTGTTCAGTTGTAATCTGGCTTTTGCTGATGAAGATAATAGCATTCAATATGTGGCGAGATTTGCCATGCAAACTGCAAAATCTAAGAACTTTCAAGAATTAGCTGAAAATCTTTTCACCCAAGAAGCACAAAAAAAAGAAGTTTTATTGTTCTTAAAAAAAGAAGGACTTTTAAAAAGGTCTTTGCCGGATGTCATGGCAGAAGGTTCAATTCTGACGATTAAAGAAAGATCTAGAACGACGACGCTTGATCTATCTGAAGTTTATATGATGAAACTGATTTTTAATAACAAAAAAATTCCGTTCGATGGAAAAGAAGATTTTAAGCAGATTTATCAAACGTTTAAAAAAATCCATTCTAAAAAATGGAGTGATTATTGGCTTTCTTTCTTTATCAAGGAAGCGCATGCTGATTTGCCTATTTTAGCGGTCGTGACTTTATCAAGCTATGCGAAAGCTTCAATTGCGGCCCATGCGGAAGAAGTGGCTTTAGTGGCAGCCAGATCTGCTAACCGATCTCGAATGCCCGCGATGAAACCTGTGGGCCCTCAGAAGTGATGATTAATAGCTTTTGTTTGTGATTTCAACTTCACAACGAACTTGGTAAAGCAGCTTCGCTTTGACACTTTTTTCAGCGTCACCAGGCTGATAGAAAAGAACTTCTATAATCATCTTATCTTCAGCTAAATTCTTAATGTTTCGTTTTGAGACAAGGTGAAAGATTGAACCTTGAATTTCAATGTTCTCTCGCTTTGTTGTTTCAGTAATTGATTTAGGATTGCCTTTTCTGTCAGTAATCCAACCAAGCTCTAAAATTTCAGTCATGGGAATAATGACAATGCCTAGATTTTTTAGCTTTTGTTTGTCTCTGAATTTGATAATCACATCTACGTTTGGATCGCTGCCTTCGTCTGATTCTTTATCTCGGATATCACATTTGTTCCAAAAACCATGAGTTTGGCCCTTCAAGCAGCCAGTTCCGCGTCGACTTGTGACCACTTCTACGTGGTGAACTCGAACGTCTGTTGTTGGAAGCTCGAAAGATTTCGATTTAAAACTGCATACACCTGAAGGCATCCAATTGGGCGTTGGACTTCGTTTGGCACTCGCTGACCAAGAGTTGAACGAAATCAAAATGGTAAATACAAATAAAACGATACTCATAGCACACCTGCCTCTGTGGGAAATGAAGGTTCACGGTTTATGCCAATGCAAAGAATTCGTGGTTGGAAAAGTAGGGGTGCTAACCGAAATTTGCGCGGTGTTTAGATTGTAGACGTTATTAAGGGCTAAACTACTGTTTTAACGTCAGTTTTTGTGGCCCTGTTCCTGCTATTTGAATACCCGAGGTATATAGAGACAGGAGAATACGATGAAAAGATTGGTGTTATCAATTTTAGCGGTTTCGTTTGTGACAAGTTCGGCCTTTGCTGATGGCGGTGAAAGACCCGACCGTTACGATCGTCATGACAAAAAGCCTTTTAAAATCAGCGAATTCTTTTGTGCTGTAGCCGGAGGCACCGCTGCAGGTGTCATCGTTAAAAACGCCGGAGCAAGTGATCCTGTTACTTTCTTAGGTGTTTTAGTTGGTGGCCTTATCGGAGCTGATTTTTGTCGCTGGGTAAGTGATGATAAAAATTTGGGCGCTCAGGCTGCGGCTTTTGAAGCGGGTCTTGATGGAAAAATGTGTAGCGAAAAATCTTGGTCATCTCACCACTACAGAGGCCAACTTAAAGTTTTAGCGGAAAGCTGGCAAACAAGCGGTCACAACGCTGAAACAAGTTCTGAAAATATTTGTAAGTATTTTGAGACGACTATTCACGAACACGGCGGAAAGTTTGTCGGCCGAACAAAAGCCTGGGCATGTAAGAGTCCCCAAAATAGCTGGATCGTAACAAGAGAAAATTCGATTAGCAAAAAAGATGTTAAGCATTGTGACAACCCTGATTACGATTACGGTGATGGCTCTGTTTCAGTTAGACACCGAAGAGTTGTTGAGCCAACTGAGATTAATATCGGTCGAATTCGTGGTCACTGGGGTTTAGAGCACCTTCGCCGTCATGTAAATGATTATGGTGTTGAAAGAACTTTGAAATTAGCTCGAAGAACAAGATTTCAGGGCGAAGTTGAAGTGGGAGTCATGAAAGCTCTTTCTGATGACGGCCGTGGAGTTATTATTTATTTTAGCCCAAGAAGACAAGTTGTAGCGCCGATTTCAGATGTAGGCATAGAGTGCCGTGCGACTCAGCTTTGTTATGATTCTGAAGTTTCAACTCGTGATGGCTTATATGGAACCTTCCAGTATATCTTCCAAAATGGTGATGTCGTTATCAACGATGTTAACAACGGAATCAAGTTACGCCCGGGCCATTACTTAAAATAGTAGGGTTCAAGCTAGTTCGCAACTTTGCTTTACACTTTTAGTTTGTAAAAGATGGTTTTATTGAAAGCGGCACTTTTAAAATGAGTGCTGCTTTTTTCAATTTTGTCGACATGGTCATTCAGCATGTCGAACTTCTTTTCGACCCTTTCAATTTTGCAATGTCTATGAAATTTTTGATAAATTTAATTCACTTCGATTATTATCTCATTTCTTTGGAGGATTTTTACCTATGAGAAATGTATCGAAAATAAAATTAATGAGTTCATTTGTTATCTTGGCACTCACGGCTGGCTCTTTAGCTCAAGCTGGAATTAAAGAAGTTATCGGGCAAATTGCTGGTGGCGTAATCGGCGGAGTTTTATGTAATGAGCTTGGCATAGGTCAAGGCAACGGTCGCACAGCAGCAGTTGCACTTTGTGCAGTGGGTGGTTCGTTGATCGGTGGCGGAATCGGTCAAGACATGGATGAAGCAGATGCAAGAGCATTTGAAGAATCGCAACGACGTTCATTTGATGGCGATTTAAATCGTGATTATTCTTGGGATGGAAGTCGCTACGGTTCACGAACAGGTGTTCGTGGAACTCTACGTCCGGTAAGACAGGGTTACCACAGACAGACTCGTGAAGTTTGCCGTGAATACCAAAGCTCTACTCACAGAGGCAATAGAACTTCGCAAATGAAAAGTATCGTTTGTAAAAGAAATGATGGTTCTTTTTACTCTCTTGAAGAGAGATCATTATTTATCAACGGTCGTTTAGTTGAGCGTGAAGCGACTGAAAGAAGTGGTACTACAAAGCCTCCGGTTGTAGCTCCGAACCGCAGAACGCCACCTCCACCAGTTCGTCCAATGCCTGACTATGACGAAGAAGAGAACGACCGTGACTACGACCGTGATTACGACAGACGCGATAGACGTGACAGACGTGATAGACGTACAGATGGTCGTGGCACTCGAGGCCCGATAGCGCCATACTGCAACTCTTGGGATGTGGCCCGAGTCCAAGTTGGCGACCGGGTTTACACTCGTTATGGTCAAGTTGGAACGTTTCAAGGTTTCAATCGATCAGGAGTTGATGCCTCTGTTGCAGTTTCTAATTATATCCAAATCGTTAGAAACCAAGATTTAGGTCTTCAGGGTTGCCATTTTGGTCTAACATCGGGACAAAGAATATCGACACGCTTTGGTCAACAAGGTGTGGTTGGCGGAATCTTTTCAAATGGTGATGTTGCGGTTCAAATGAATCAGTACATTCAGATTTTACGAAGAGACGACATTTTTCACTAAGCTCAAAATCAAAAAGTCTGGCAGAAGCTTATTTTTTTGCTTCTGCTAGATCTTTAAATTGGTTGTAAGTCTTCTGCTGCTTATCGATTTCTTTTTGCCAGCGAGAAACTTCACCTTCATAACCGCGCTTTTTGTTTCTCCATTCAGCTTCTTGAGCTATAAGGGCTTTTAAGCGATCAGCTACTTGCTTGTCTTGGTCTTTCAAAGTTGTACCACGTTGATCCCAAACTTTTTTCTCTTCGCCTAATTGGGTTTGCTGAACTTTATAGGTGTCCATATTTTGTTGGCGCTTAGTTTTGTTTTCTTGAATCTTTACGATCATCGCTTGCAGTTCAGCGATCTTTTTATCTTCAGACACTGACTTTGTTTCTTCTTCTTTGCTCAGCCGAATGATTTCGGATTCGCTTTTTTGTAGCCGAGTCTGGTTCGTCTGATTTTCTTTTACTTGCGAAGAAACCTGCTTTTTTTGCTCGTCAACTTTAGCTTTTGCTTTAGCAACTTCTTGAATGTTTCCTTCAACAACTTTGAGGTTCTTTTTATAATCCTCTAAATTGGCTTTGGCGTTATCCAAGTTTTCTTTGATTTTAGCAATTCCATCTTGCGCAGTTGCTTTCGCATTTGCCCTCGAAGATAGGAGGGGAGTCGCAAAACTAAGTACAAGAGCTAATATTAAATGTGTTTTCATAGATGTGCCTCAAATTCCTTATTTTGTGTCTTCTGGTGGACATACGCTTTTTAGTGACGAGCGAAAATGACCTATTTCATCTTCCCAAATCTCACCTTTAAAGCTCCACTTCATTTCTTTATTCTTTTCAACTTTTAATTGCTCGCGGGCATCTTTCCCTACTTCGCCGCCGGCAGTCTGATATCTAATGTGTTCACCGGCTCCAGCATATATTTCATACTGCAAAACTTCATTTTGATCGATTAAGTTCTTAAGTTCCTCGACCATTTTATCGTAGCGCTTTTTTAAAGTTTCAGAGGCAACCTGGCGAAGTGCTACTTTGTCTTTCTCTAAACGTTGAGAAGCGACATCACGAATAATCTTCACTTGGTTACGGGCGCGGTTGATGTTGTTAGACTCGTATTTAAGAGATGAAAGCTGGCGAACGAGTTCCGCTTCTTCACCCTTTACGATCTCTTTATTTGATTTTGAGTCGTTTAACTTATTTCTAGTATCAGATAGCTTCTTGTTGGTCTCATTCTGAAGTTTTAAAATGTCTTTTTCACGTTGAATAAGATTGAGAGTAATTTTATTAAAATTCGAGATTTCATCTTCGTAAGTGTTGATATTACCCTGAATATTCATAAAAGACGGGTGACGAGCCCATTCCACGATGAACGACCTAGGAATTCCATCAACCTCTTTTTGCTGGGGAGCCTTTAGCCAAGCTCTAACAGAATCATAGTAATCAGCCGGAGCCTTGTGAGCTTGTTTGTAAGCCGCAAGTTTTCCGTACAGCGGGGCGTATTTGCGTCCTAAGTTCTGAAGAACTGATTGCGCATCACCGAACTGACATAGATTTAAATAAGCCACTGTTCGGACAACATAAGATTCGGGGTTGTATGCATTCTTAAAGAAGTCCGTGTGAAGGGAAAACATATTTCCAGCCGCACCTTCGAAGTCTTTGACCATGATTTGCGACCAGGATTGTTCGACCATGCCTTGAAGCCAAAAATTCTGAGATTTATCAACTTCGAGGTAAGCTTTGAAAGCTTCTTTAAACTGATTTTTTTGAAAGTGAATTCGCGCGCGGGTGATCGCAGCTGTCGTGTGAATTCCTTCGTCTTTTGAGGTTCTTTTAATAACTTGCTCAAATAATCCCGCTGCTTTATCAACTTGACCTTGGCGGTAGTTGAAAAGGCCCGAGATAAAAAGAGCATCGTTATAATAAGGAGATTTTTCAGGAATCAACGTCACAGCATCTTCCACTTGGCCTAAATTCCCTTGTTCAAGGAAATGTTTTGCACGGAAAAAATTGTAAGCGTCATTTGTGCTAATATCGACTTCGTTTTGCTGAACCAGGGGTTCAATTTCTTTCACATCAAATGTATCAAGTGATTTGATATTGTTCACAAGCTCTGAAACAGCAGCTTTTTTTAAATCAGATTCTTTTGCTTCTTTGGCTACAGAGTATAGAGAGTTGCGGAATTCTTTAGGTAAACCTAATTCGCGCGCAGCCTCGGCATAATGGAACAAAGCTTCGTGACGTAAATTTTTATCGCTAAAAAGTTCTGATAAAATTGGAAGGGCCATATCATTATTGCCGTGGATCTGTAAAAAGATAAGACCTTCAATAAATTTTAAATCATTGTTTGATAAAAGCTTAATTTCTTTCGTAGTTGGAGTCGACTCGGTAAAAGTAGGTTCTGCAACTTGGGCTAAATCTTTAATGTCTGGAACTTTTGAAATCGTTTGTGCAGAAACAAATACTTGAGCAGCTTTTACGACCTCTGGACCCGTTTTTTTCGTATCCAATTTAGTTAAAGCGACATCTGCTGCTTTTTTAACAGTAGAAAATTTTGCTTCAGGTGCCTGTGGGGCATTGAAGTCCTTTACATTCTCTTTTAATGAACGCTCGGTACCTACTTTGAGCAGAGGAATGTTGCCATTCGGTAGTGCATCAAAAGTGGGTACTCCTGAAGATTTGATTTTAAGTCCACTTGGCTTTGATCCGGATGATGCGACATCCAAATCAGCAGCTAGTGCAGAGGTAGTTAAAAATAATAGAATCAGCGATTTCATGATGTACTCCACAAAGATGTAATAACCTTACTTAGCGTGCTCGCCCCACCAAGAAAAGACGGTAAGACCAATAATCAATGATGTGTCATTAATTGATTTGTTGCCTTTATCTGCGCGAGTTTTAAAATCGATTTGTTTTTGAGAAGTCATTGTATTGACGAAATCTACTTTGATTGCGGCAAGTCTATTGAAATAGAACTGCTGCGTGATGCCAATGCTGTAACCAAACGCAGAATCTTTTTCAGATTGCTCTTGTCCGTTTGGAAAAGATCCAACGTAGTATTTTCTTTCAAAAGCGAAATTACCCACACCAAAAGACAGGCCCATGTCGAAGTGAATTATCTTACGATCCATCACTGACATTTTTGCGTAAATTGGAAACCAAAGGCCGCTGATCACAGCTTTGTTTTTAGCTTCATTCACTTTGGGACCACCACCAAGACCCACAATGTCTTTAAAAGAGCGGCTGTCAGATAAATTAGTTGTTAAGTAAGTTCCTTCAAGACCCCATGTTTCATTGAAGAAATATCCAACCGAAGCTCCTAAGTAGGAGCCAGTGTAATAGGGATCATTGATTGCTTGACCGATATGAGCTGTACCGTAAAATCTTTTTGCTTTGGAAAAGGCACGGTTTTGAACAACGCTGAAGTCATCATCTTTTGCTGACCAATATTTTTGTTCAAGCGCTTTCACATCAAGCTTGTCGCTTCCTGATTGCGCAAAAGAAATATTCGGTAGAATTGAGAATGCTAACAATAATGCTGCACTGATGGTGATTCGTGGTGTTTTCATGTGGTTTTGCTCCTGTTGCCTTTTTTAATTCTGTAACTAGTTTAGTTCGTGCTCTTAAAGAGGAACGGGTAGGTGACGATCACCTTAGTTCCTCCGTTAGGGGCAGGAAATGTCCACTTGGCGACACGGTTCAAAATACAGCCTTCTACCGTTGCGTCCTTCATGGTTGATTCCGTAATATTTTGAGTTTCAACAGCGCCCAGTCCACTAATTGTGAACTTAACTGAAACTTTTCCACCTAAATCTTTACGAGCTGATAATTGACGCTCGTAACAAGCTAAGATGTGACCAATTTGTTTTTTGATGTATTCAGCAATGATGTCGCGATCAAGACCGCCAGATACTTCGCCTTCGTCTTCAATAAGGCCTACACCACCCATGCCAGTTCGGCCAGCAGCTAGACCACTGAGTCCCGCTAAGCTTCGGCCTCCGCCTTTGCCAACAGTACTCACGCCGAATCCATTACCTTTTGAGTCCGCGCCCCAATCTTTACCAGAACCATTTTCTTTTCCAAGAGCAGAGAGTGCACGTCCTGAAGCACCAGCTCCAGCAACGACACCTTGTTGAACGATGACATTTTTAGAAGCGACGGCACCAGCAGAAACTTTTCCAACGAGGTTCGAAATTCTTCCTGCGCTGAATGATTTAAGTAAGCCGCCAACTTTTCCGCCGCCACCAGCAGTTTTCTTTTGAGTCTCTTCTATGATTTGAGCCTTTTTCTCTGCATGTTTGCGATTCTTTAGTTGGTCGATTTTGACCATAATTTTTTGTGGTTCTTTGGGAATAACAGCAACGATCTCTTGTTGCTTTTTAGGTACAAACATAAAGAGAAGACCCAAAACCAAAGCGACACTCATCGCGACAACCATCGGTTTTTTAGTGTCTTCATCGATAATGTCGTTTTTAGCTAGTCTAGCAAGTGGGGCGATGTCTTCTAAATTGACTGTCTTTTGTTGAACAACGTAGTTTTCGAAACTTTGTTTAATCCAAGTATTTGATTTTTGAACAGGAACTGCAATTGCAGGTGCGCATTCGTTTAAGTTGAATTTTTCATTCATCTCAACGACGTCAGTACGGATAAACTTTCCTTGGAAACTTAAGACAAATAGCTGACAAGATTTGTTACCTTTATCAACGCCAGAGAATTTCTCAAAGGACTCCAGGTGGTTATAGCTTTTTTCAACTACTTCAAACTGAATTGAACTTTGTCCGAATTTAACTTTAGTGCCTTGGCTGACCTGGCAGGTTCGGTTGTTTTCAACGTGGCTTGAATTCACATCGACGTAAACCCAACCTTTTTCAGTCAACTGGAATACGCCTTCAAAAGGCATAAGGCCTTGATCAATTGAAACAACTCCCGAAATACGAGAGGTTCCAAACGTGCAAGGTGATTGACTCGGTTTGACCTTCCAAACCTTTTGAACACCGTCTTCTCTTAGCTGTTTTACGACTAATGTCTTCATTACGCCCCTCTGAATCATTTTATTTCACGTAAAAACTTGAATCCCGTATGCGGCTATCCATATCTTTTTTTACATCGTAGAGAGGTAAGAATTTGATACCTCTTTTTTGCACAAGATATGCACCATCAGGATTCCGGATGGTGCCCTTCAAGCTCATCTCTCCAAAGTTTACTTCCTGAACTTTTCGAATTGATCGCTTCTTAGATTGCGCAAACGATTGATGACTGAGCGTCAGCAACAAAATACAGACTCCTAATACGCGACAAATAAAAGTACTCATAGCAAGTAACTCCCTGTCTTAAGCTTACGGCATATTGAATTAGAAAAATGAGCTAAAAATAGAATTTACTTAATTTGAGACACGTTAAGTTTCTGTAATAATTGAATTATTCGGAAAATGTTGAACTTCTTTACGAAAATTCGTGGGATTCAAATGCAACTGAAAAGTTTTCGAATGTTATTTCGAACATTCGTTTTCGAGATTTTATTTTTTCTTGATTGAAGTCGAGGCGAAATTTTTTGCGGTAAACGAGATTCTCAGAATGAGACACTAGTTTTTATAACTGTACGATGATGTCGGCTTGTAGCAGTCGTTGGATACTTAAAGACCAACGACTGCTAAATCTAAACGACGGCTGATTACGGTAAAATAACTGTAGCTGACGATGGCTTTTTTGTCTGCCAGTCGTGATCACCTGTAATTGTTAATGATCCCTTAGAATAATAGCGATCATCTAACTTGTATTCACTTAAGCTAATTGCAACTGTGTTAGAAATAAGTGCTTCGCAAAAATCTTGCGTCTTGTGAACTAGTTTCGCTGAACAACGAACAGGATTTGTTTCCATGCAGCCGCCGACTTCAAGCGAAAAGTCATGCTTTCCACAACCACCACCATAAGTGACGTCAACAAGGATAACTTTTTTGCTAGCATCAATTCGCGCGCCACGAACTGTCGCTGCAAATGTTTGAGTAGCAACAAGTGTAATGAGTGCAGATAGAACGAAATGTTTCATAATTAAACCCCCCGGTTTAGATGGCGGGACTATACATCAACAATCGATATTGAATAGCTGTCATAATTTTTGACATGAATAAATTTTAAAAACTGCTGCGGAGGCAACGGAGGTGAGAGCTAGGAGGACTGCGATGAAGGGCCGGGGTGGGAGCGGAGGCCGGGGTCACGGTGGGATAAGCGCTCGCAGATATTTATGATGATGAAAAGTGCGGGTTGAAGGTGAGGGCCGAGCCAAAGGGATGGGGTATCCACGGGAGTATGGGCCGAGCCAAACGCTTGGTGAAAAAAAGACGATGACAGTTGAGGTTCTAAGAAAATCCGATTAGGGGATGCATCAGGGTAAAGTCAGTTTGAAAATAGAATTGGAAATAAAGATCGGCAAAAAGGTAGCGGTATGTTTTTAAAATATTTTTTGTCGAATAATTTATCCCCACACTCCTAATCAAAAAAATGCGAAGAAAAAATCGTAAAATGTTTTGTATAAAATAGATTTCAAGATGCATCATTATAAAAACTTGAATGACTTAAGAAAATTATTCGTATAAACATATATTTAATTACTTAAGAAAATATTTTGGAAATGCTTATGCAACTTAAACAAACTTCTCTTTTTAAATCTCCGCGTTCTGGCACAAAGAAGTGGTGGATTGAAAAACAAAATGTTTACGGTGGAGCCATTAACTACCGCAAGTGTGCTCGGCCGTTTAGATCAAATAAATTGAACCATGTCGTTTTTAAGGCTCAGCTTGGAAAATTAGTTTGGTTTACAAGAAGTCAGAAATCTATATCGGAGCTGTTGAAAAAAGCTGCTGCTAAATATGACTTAACGATCAAGTCGTTTTCTGTTCAGAAGGATCATATTCATTTACTTTGTTATTTTAAGGCGGGTGCAGGTCCGGTCATGAGAAAGAAGCAGTTTTCTCAATTCTTAAGATTCTTTTCAGCAGAGATGGGGCGGAAGTATAAAAAAATATTTCGTAATTTGGGTATTTTAAAGCCAAAATCACTTTGGTTACATAGACCCTTTACTCGAATTGTCAGCTGGAAGAAGAGATCACTTCAACGGATTCAGCAATACATTGAAAAAAATGAACACGAAAAATTAAATCTAGTGAGCTATACAACCCGCAACCATAGGCTTAATCATTATATCCAAAAATGGAGTTTGCGAGAAGCCCCCTGCACAAGCTGAGGAGTCGTGTGGAAGAATTCTTGTTAGACCTTTTTAAAGCAATGAGGCCTCAACGGCAGATTAGCGAGCCCCGCTGAAACGAAAAAAGCCCAGTCACTAAACCGGGCTTCCATAAAAAAAATAGTCGATTGTTCCGAAACCTACTTCTTCAAGCTGTTCAAATATTCAATCTTCTTTTCGATCCAGTTTTTTTGTTCAGCATTTTTTGCTACTGCCAAAGCCTTCTTGTATGAGTCTTGGGCGCGTGGCAGTTCTGGTTTGTCGATTTCGAAAATTTTGGCTGTGTATAACCACGCATCGATAGTATTCTTCATCGATGAACCCGAAATGACATTCACTGCCTTTTCTGGATCACCACTTTTGTTTACAGACTCGGCGTATAGCATAACCAGGTCACGGCTTTGCAAATCTTCTTTTGAAAACCCGCTTAAAATATCCTTTACCGTTAACCAGTTGCCAGTCGAACCCGCTTGCACTGCTTCGATTGCTTTCAAGTCGGTTGTCGTCACATTACTTCTATAAAGTTTCAAAAATTCTGGTTGAGCTGTTTGCCAGCCGTCCAGCTGAGCCAACAAGCGAGCTTTTTGGTAGTTAAAAACATCGTTGAACTGAGAAAGCTTCAAAGCTTTTTCATTTAACCACAAAGCTTTATCTTTAAATCCTTGTTTTTCACTAACTAAAGAAAGATAGAAGAGGCCCCAAGCCCTGTTGGTGGGCGTATCCGTCAGAGCTAGGGCCTCAGTTTCAAGAACCTTCCAATTTTGAACTAAATAACAATTTCCTAGAATTTCAGGACGATCTTTCAATTCAGAGTTCTTTTTTATTAAGTCAGCAAAGCAAACAGGCTTCTTATTTGTGTGCAAATCCCAATTGCCCGAAGTCGTCCATTCATTCGGTAAAAAGGCCGCAATCTTTTCAGCATTTAAACCAGAAGCTACAACCGGGAAAGTTTGATCAGGTCGTAAATCAGTCCACAAAGTCTGAGGCTGAGTAGGCGTCGAGCGCTTGTTCAAATCAACTATCGATTCTTTATTTTCTTTTTGCTTATCTTCAATTGGCTGGGTAATTTTCATAATCTCGGCACGTACCCCATCTTGATCTACTTTGGCTAATGTCGCAGGCAATTGCATCGAACGAAGAGAAGTCACAAAATTTTCGTAACTGCGATCAAGACCCTCTAAGATTTGTAACATAAGAACTGGATCTTTTGTCATCTTAGCCGCAGAGTTATAAGCCGTTAAAGATTTATCAAGCTTGTCTGTTTTAATATTTAAAACAGTCGCTAGACGATCTTCTTTGCTGGTCTTAACACTTTGACTTGTTAATTCATGCTCTAAAACTCGAGCCTGAATGTAACGAGCTTCTGCACGATGTTCCATCCCGATGTCACGAGTCATGATTTTAGTAGCGGACTGAAATGCCGGAGTCCATTGCTTATTTTCTAAGTGCCGACGAGAAATCTTCGTCAAAGCCATTGTGCTCATGGGTTCTACACCTTGAGAAAGTAAAAGCTGCTCGAACTGTTTATATTCGGCAGAGTCTTTTTCTTGATTAGTGAAAGTGCCAATATACTTATCTTGCAAACCACGCTTTTCGCTAGAAGAGGCCGCCGCCATAATTTCTTTTAAAGTTTTACGAGCATCAGGTCCACGCTTCTGGAGAAGTTGAAGATCGATAATGACTTCTTGAAGTTTTCGCTTCCCATCGCCATTCGCAACTTTAAGCATTCGTTGATACACTTTCAATGAGTCATCAATTCGCCCCGTATCGAGATAAGCCTGAGCAGCCTCTTTCAATGCGTCAGCGTTGCGTTTGTCCTCAGGATACTGATTGATGAAGCTTAGCGATAAGTCCGCACCTTTGACTGAATAGCCATCGCTGTAAGCCAAAGACAGTGCCTGCCATAGCGCTTCTTTAGAGAGCTTTGATTCTGGGTGAGTTTTTCTAAATTCCGTGAGCATTTCAGAAACTTCAATTTTTGACTTAGTTGTCAAGGAATTTTGAATATCAGAATAATGAGCTTCTTCGTAAATTTTTTGTAACGCTACTTTTCTATCTTGAGTGTCAGCATCTTTTAAATAGAGAGCTGCCATTTTTTTAATTTCAGGATAATTTTTACGTAAGTTGTAGATATCAAGTAATAAATCCTGAGATTTTTTTCTGACATCTTTATCATTTTTTTGAGCCACCAACGGCAAAAGATATTTTTCAGCCTCTTTGTCGTTGTTCATTTCATATTCTGCGAGTGCAACCTGTAGTTGGACGGGTAGTGCATGCTGACCTTTTGGATGTTTTTCGATATAATGTAAAGAAAGCTTTCTTAAACGATCTTGTTTGTCTTTCGACTTTTGTTTTTCAATCGATTTTTGAACCGAATAAAGTGCGGCATAATTCGCGTCATGGATGACAGCTGGGTCTGGAGTCGTCAGAGCTACTTTTTCATACTGAATGCTAGCTTCATCAAAAATTCCTTGTTGAAATAAAAGTTCAGCTAAAGCATAACGAGTTTTGTAATCTGGTTTATCAGGATCATCGCCTCGCAAGATAAGTCTAAAAGCTTTTTCAGTCAGCTTCGAGAACTCTGGGTGGCTTTTATTCTTAAGCCAAATTTCCCACCATTTTTTAGCAATTTCTAAACTTGTTTTACGGTAATCGTTTTGACAGGCTTCTGTAGCCCAAGCAGCTTCCTGCCGAGCTTTCCAATTTGAATCAAGATCACAAAGCTTGCTACCAGCTTCTAAATTAACTAAAACGTCATCCCGTTTTTTTAAGACTTCATCTGCATTGACTAGAATCATGTGCGCTTTTACTCTGTATGCATGATGTTTTTCTTTATCTAAAAATTCATTCAAAAAAGAATGAATCTCTTTTTCACGAGAATGAGACTCGTAAAGTTTTGCAGTATTAATCATGGCCTGACCTAATTCATCAGGTGTTGCGATCTTCTTAAAGAATTCGTAAAGATCTTCACCTTTAATTTTATCAGCAACGAATAGAACCATGTCACGCATAGCTTCCTGGCGAAGGTTGTAGCGACGACTTGGGTCAGCTGTTGGCGGATTTTTCTGAACGACTTCGACTAACTTTTTGATCGCTTCATCAGAAGCCTTCATGTTGTATAAAGTCCAAGCTAGTTTATACATACCGTATGAATAAACTTTTGAATCCGGGAATCTTTCTACGTTTTCAAAAGAAGTGCGAGCTTCTTTAAATCGGGCTTGATCATAAAGTAATTCACCTAATGCGATGAGACCATCTGGAACAAGTGGTGAATTTGGGAAACGCTCTAAAAGTTTTTTATATAAATTTTCAGCCTTCTTAGTTTCGCCTAATTGTTGGTTCGCGAAAGCGTTATTAAATAACACTCCATCCATTTCGTGAAATTTTGGGAATCTCTTCTCAATGTCAAAATAAGTACCAGAGGCTTTCCTAATCCAATCTTTGCCTTTTTGAGGTGGGATCGGGAAGGATGACATTTTGAGAGTTTTTGAATCGATGTTCAAATCAAAGAAACGACCGGTCTTGGCTTTTCTCATGTAGAGTTCGGCCAAACGGTAAAGCAGATCAACTTCTTGGTCTGTACCTTTTCGCCTTTTAAGTAGACCATTCAAGCTCTGAATAGCTTGATCTTCCGCTTTTGAAATCATGATTTCAGATTTCAACTGAGTCAGTTCGTTTTTTTCTTCGTTTTTACTGTCGAGTTTCAATTCAGGAATAAGACCGCGCTTGTCTTCTTTTGGTTTAGCATCAGCTGAAAACGAAAAAGTAAGTGCAAGCGCAATTGTGATTAAATTTGTTGTCAAAACGGCTTTGAGGTTCATGGTAAAACTCGTTAGTTCCCAACCACTGTGATAAGTTTGACGTGAGGAAAACCAGCCATGCTGGCTGTATACATCACTTTTCGCAGTGTTTGATATGGTAGGTTTTGGTCAGCTTGAAGTAGAAGCTGGCCGTTATCTTGCTCTTCGCCTTTTTTAGCTTTTGGATCCTTAGCTCGTTCTTGTAACTCTTTGAACAAAGGTAAAATAAAATTTGAGTCTTGCGGATCGATGTCGGCAGTTGCAATCTGACGGCTTTGTACGCGAGCTACGACTTTGTCTAAAACTCTAATTTCATCCATACTTATAGAAATTTGTAAAACGTCGACTGGATTTTTATAAGAGCTAGAAACGGGTAATTGCATTCCATTGATCGGATTAATTTCAACTGTGGTTGTTGAAAAGTTTTGAAGTAAGAATACTAGAATTAGCATGAACATATCTGTCATTGACGCGATATTGAGTGCAAAAGTTGAATTCTGCTTGAGGTCCATGGAAAAACGACGGCGGCGTCCCATATTAGCCTTCCATCATGTTTACGAAAATAATTTCGGGAAACATGTAATCTGTTGTAGTGTCTTTCCCCGTTTTTTCATCTTTGATCGGGAAGCGAATGTTAAAATCACGGCTTCTTCGGGCTTCATCCATTACTTTAACAACTTCGCTGTAAGCGACGTCGCCAGCCGGAGATAAGTCAATTTTGAAAACGTCGGGATGTTGTTTTTTGATTTCTCTGAAAGCAACTTGTAGTTTTAAAAGATCGATAGCACCTTTATCAGAGTCAACAGTAACTGATGAACGATTGCCTTCATTTTCAATTGTAATCACAACTTTTCTTTCAGGCGTCACTTCAACAAGTACATTCTTCTTCTTTTCTTTCTCTTGTTTTTCGATAGCTTGAGTTACAACTTGTGGTAGATCGGTTTCGATCACCATAAGCTGCATGAACGCACTTGAGAGTAGAAGAACGGGAACAAGCTTCATGATCACCGCTAACAATGATGCGAGATCAATTTCAAATTCCGAATTGTGATTAATCTTAATTTTTTTCATCTGCCCACCCCTTAAAATAGACTCAAAGAACCCAAGAACCTTTAAGCTCGAAAGCTTCTCTTTTAAGAAGCTTTGTGGCCTGCTGGTGGTGGAGTCGATCCATGCGGTGTTGGACGCTGAGTTGGAGCATCAGGGAAGATGTTTGCACGGTTCAACGTTGGAACATGTGAACCAGTCAAAAGCTCTGTTAACTTTCCAGTTTTTTCCTGAAGTTGTTCTAACAACTCATTTTGTCTCGAAAATAGGAATGAGTAGATAACCATAACTGGAATCGCCACGGCTAGTCCTAAAGCTGTTGTATAAAGAGATACCGAGATACCATTTGCTAATAACTGCTGCTTTGTTGCAGGATCAGCTTGCGCTACGGCTTGGAACGATAAGATAAGACCATAGATTGTACCTAATAGTCCTAACTGAGTCGCAACGTTGGCAAGCATCGAAAGATAGTGCAAACGCTTTGTGTACATTGGAACTGCTTCGCTCATGGCGATGTCATGTGATTGAAAAATTGTTTCGTCATCACGATCAGCTTTTTCCAAAATTGTTTTGAAAGCCTTAGCCATTGGTTTTTTATCTAATTGATTACAAAGTACGATTGCTTCATCAATTTTTTTAGAGAGAACAAGGTTCTGAATCTTATTCATGAAGCCTTCTGCATCCATTCCGAATGTGAAGTAAAGTGCACGAGCTCGTTCAGCTATAAGTGCAATACCACCAATTCCAGTTGCAACGATGATAAAACCGATTGGACCCGCGTGTCCTAAAAATGCAAAAGTGTCGCCCATGTTTCCTCCAAGAATTGGTTAGTCTTTCAAACTAACCAGTAATTAATAATTCTTTCATCAAATCGATAATCTCAAATTTCACCTAAAGTACTTTAGAAAAGTACTTTGATTTGTTTAAGACCATCTGCTTGCACTTGGAGGAAACGTACGGCGTATTGCAAAGCTGATTTGGTATTAAGTCTTTGTTTTGTAAAGTTTTTTCGGACGACTTGCGCCAGAACTTTAAATCCTTCTGGAAAAGTTGAACTTGCGCAAAAGTGTACAACTATTTGATCGTCTGGAAGAAGCAAGGGAGTGTTGATTAAGATCAGCGCTCCATTTTGAGAAATGCTCTTACAGTCACCATCAAAAAATGTTGTCCCATTATGCCCCAAGATTGGGCTGACCACATCTCGGCGATTTGCTTCGCGCTTCGATGCTTCGTCACGCATAGACGGATTTTCGCGAATTAAAAGCGCTAGTCGATCTTTTGAAAAGTCAGGACATTCGCCAAGCATTTGCCATTCAGATAAATGCGGAGCCCAAACGTAATTATAATCCTGGATCTCATTACACTGAATCATTTTGATCATCACTTCATAGTCGTAGGGACCGTATTGAGTGTCCCCACGAAGTATGTGCCAATTTTTTAACTCTAAGTTTAATTGCCCAATATTTGTCATGCCCACCCTCGTAATTAAATCGTCTTACAATAAAGTCTTAGGATCATAAGTAATAGAAATCTTGTCATCCGCTGCTGGCACCGCTTGTGGTGAGAAACGGATTGAGTTCACAGTTGCATCGTACTGCCAAGTTGTTGCGCTTTCGCCCAAAACAGCGCCGTTTACTTTTACTACGATACTTCCTGCACTAGGTTCTCGGTCTAATTTGAACACAGCTGAAGCTACTAAGATTTTATCTTTGATACTTTGTAGAACTGTGTTGAAAGGGTCACAGAGACTGGCTTTCACTCCCCCTGTCGTATCAGCAATTTGACCGTAACGTTGTGCAATCTTCTGAGTTGAGTTTCCTAGTTGAGTTAAGCAAGCTTGATCTTTGATATAGATTGCGTTTACTTGATACGCATCTTTCCGGTTAGTCGAATTACTGCCAGTTAATGTATCAAGATAAGAAACATAAGTGCTAACTGGGATTAATTTTGGATCATTATAATTTTCTGAAAATGTGCTGTCTGTTCTAGAAAAATCTTCTTCGTCACTTACGATGATAACAGCTAAAAAAGCGTTACTTCTTCGAAAGTCAGCATTTACTGTGTTACTCAAAGAACGCTGCATAGATGCAAAAACTCTTTCGTCACCATTTCCGTTCGTTCCAACAGCGGCATTAGTTGTGAACACTTGATTCAAGCTTGGTGTCGTTTTATTCATAACAAAGACACCACTGTTTGTTGGATTAGTAGAAGCACGATTCCCAGTTCTCCAGCGTGAGCTGTAAAGTGGGTTTGTGTTGTAGGGTTCAAACCAAGTGTCACTTGCTGAAGTCACCATTCTGAAGTCGTAATTTAATGTCACGAAGTCTTGGATAAACGAATTGAAATTACTTGTTAAATTTGTTTGAGAAGATTGCATCGAACCTGAGTTATCAATAATCCACATGATATCAACCGGACGAGGTTGAGTGTCTACTGTGACTTTGAAGTTCTCTTCAGCAGAGAGGATCGAAACGCCACCACCTGATTTGTCACAGGCAACTAGGCTTATCGCTAAAAGTCCTGTTAACCCAGCCACACTTAAATCTTTGATGCTCATCAACGTTCTCATATGCATATCCTCCAAAAGTCACTAGCTCCAAGCACGACTTGAGACTAGTAACTTGCTTTCTAGAACTAGTATGGGAGTTCGACCGAGCAATTTCCAATCGAGGGCTTAAGTGCTTGAAATGATCTTTGTTTAAAGGTTTTTTCTTTAAATGAGACAAGCTAAGTTGTGGAAATCATATGAAAAAATTTAAAAACAAAAATATTCACTGGTCTAGGTCGTTGAACTTTTCGACAAAAAATCTGAAAAGCATTTTATGAGACTTGAGGTTTTTGTCGAAGTCTCAGACAGTCTTCGTTTTTGATACAGTTGTCAGGGGCATTATTCCACGTTATGTGTGTTTGCTATATGCAAATCGTATTGGAAAAACTTCGTTACAGCTTCCAAGAAGCTCGGCAAATCTACAAAGAACAGGGCTTCAAGGCCGTGTTTCGCCGATTCGGTTGGAAGCTTGTTGTCGCTATTTTTTTCTATTACCTGATTAGAGATGTCACTTTGTATATTATTATTCCAGCACTCGTCTGGCGCTCGGTAACTTAAGAATAGATCTAACCCTAGATTCGCATTTCAAAATTTAGCTAATAAAAAAATTTAGTGAATAAGCAATGCTGCAAAGCCTGATAGCATGACAACAAACGCGCTAATCATCGGCGCATTAAGCGATAGCCAGTTAAAGCGCCCAGATTGCTGAATGCGGCTGATGCCCGCTACAACGATCAGGCCAACGGTTACAAGCGTGATGGCAAGACCTAAACTAAATCCCATAACTGTAAGAAGCCCAAGGCCCACTTGGCCAACGGACAAAGCAAGTAGCATCACCGTGATCGAGGCAGGGCAGGGAATCATTCCACCCGCTGCACCGAAAGTAAAAATCTGCCAGATTGTCGGCTTTTCGCCTCTTTTAACGTAATCAGGAATTTCGTGCGTATGTCCATGGTGTTCATCATGAGAGTGACCATGGCCATGTTGCTCGAGTTCATGAATTTCAAAAGTTAAAATTTCTCGATGATTCCCAGCTGTATATTCAAGTTCTGCTGCGAACTCATGGGGTTCGCGAAGCATATTTTCGCCAATGAATTTTTTTGAATCGGTAGAAGTCATCTGTTGAATTTCAATTTCAGCTGGACGTTGAATGAAAATTTTCAAATTTTGAACAGGTAAAGCTTCGGGAGATGTAAATTGAATTTTTTCACCCAAAGCCGTGTCGATGATCTCAAATTTGCCACTGATTTTTTCACCCTTCAATTCGACTGGAGTCGGGGCACAGTGCGGGTGATTGTGATTATGGTGATGACCATCATGCTTGCGCTTATAGAGATATCGTTTTAAAAGCAGCCAAGCGCCAAGAAGAATGACAATAATCCCGCTACCTTTTTGAAGGTAATGAGTTACATCTTCAGTGAAGGCTTCTTTTCCAACGTATAAAGCAGCAACCGAAATTAAAATCACAACTAAGGAATGGGTGATCGCAACTGATAGCCCTAAAAGAAAAGCATCTTTCTTCGTTCCCTTAATTCCAATTAGGTATGCAGCAGTTAAAGTCTTTGCGTGGCCTGGTTCAAGCGCGTGCAGACCACCAAGTAATAAAGCTGTCGGAAAATAAATCCAAGAAAGTTGATCCATCTACCTCTTATCATGACCGCATTGAATGTATACGCCAACCGGATTATGATCTTTCGAAGGAAACAAAAGTTGTAAGCTCGTTGATTCACCTTGGACAACACTTCCCTGTGAAGTAAACATCACGGAGCCATCCGGAGTTTGCACGTTAATCACGGCAAAACCTTTGACGAGCGCAACAAAGCCCACATATTGAGTAAATTTTTTGAACTGAAGCTGTTTCATTGCTCCGTGTGGATCAGCAGGATTAGCTGTCACAACAAAACTTTGCTCCAGGTTTTGACCTTCAAAAAATTCACTTAAATTGCAGTTAATATCTTGCGCGAAGACCTGAAAAGAAAAAAAGAGAGAAAGAAATACGAACTTGATCATGAGACCTCCAGTAAAAGGTCTTACCTTAAGTTACTGGCTAGATTCAACCTTGTTGTTCCAGTTTTGCGGCGGCGGCGGTGCTTCAGGGCAAAAGCCAAACATCTTCACAACCATCCCGCGCTGAACTTGGAGTTCTGCTGTCGAAAAAGTAAATCGAGAAGTATCACAACGTTCTTGTAAAATGAGTTCCTTGATAGCCTGAGCTTCTTCACGTTGCATTCCCAGTTTCCAAATCAACTTAATACTAAGCCAAGTCTTCAAGTATTCGCATCTATATGCTTGGTTATCCGGTAAATAATGGCCGGGGTGGCTATCTGACTTCGACATATTAGCTTTAGATTCAACGGGCTTTAGGTGATCTCGGTAGCCCATATAATTTCCGTAAGCGCATCTCGCTTGATAGTTCCACTTCCAGGCACCATTTGTGTAAGTGTCTTTGAGTGGTACGAAGTGATCAATCTGTAAGTCTTGAGAATTCGTATACACTTTATCTGTGTGAGAATCGTACCACTTACCTGTTCCCACTTTACATGGATTATTCTTGCGCATTTCGATTGGGCCAGCTGATTCGCGCATCAGCACGCGGTTTCGAACATCAATACAATCATCGGCACTCTGATTGAGAGTAATCCAAGCGCCAAAATGTTGGACGCGATCATAGCGTTCTGTTGGAACTGGGGGATTCTTTAAACTGTCGTTCCATTTCAGGAGATTAATTTTTGCATTGCCCGGAGATGAGCTTGGAACAAGATCTAAAGGACTTACAAGATAAACATTGAGAATAGCTTCAGAGATAGAAGAGTAAGCGTAACCTTGAGATACTCCAAAAAAAGCCAGGAATAAAAGAACCTGCAGACTAAGCTTTTTCATCGTTGATGACCCCCATAAAAGACCCTTAAGAACAGCTTTAGTTTGAACAACATCCGAAATCCTTGTCATCAGAGGAATCAATTCTTTCTCTGTGCGTAATGATTACGAATCATATCCTGACAAAGATTGGCACTTAACGCGTAGAGTTTAGAAAACTTCGCTATGTTTAGAAGCAGAGCTTGCTTCATACACTCCGCGAAAAGCGCGAATCTTCTGCAATTTTTGCTCAAAAAGTGACCAGTCATCTCGAAGTGTAATCGGCTGCCAAATATTTTCGATATCTTGAATAAGTAGCGTTTGTGGATTGGTTTGCAAAAAATAGGGATGAAGAAGATGAGCCGAATCTGCAACTTTATAATTTTTTAATATTTCAATAAATTTTAAAGATTCAGAGTCGATGTAATCATCTTTTTTTTCTGGAAGCTTCCAGGCTTGGCGTTCAAGGCCACCGTAGAAATCGAAAAAAGCTTGCTCAAAAATTCTTTCTTTCGCAGCCAACATCACAAAAAATTGCTGCAAAAGAGATTCATCGACTTCATCAAATCGCGGAACCAAATTAAGTCTACGAAAAAAATGTTTCAAATGCTGAGTATTAAATTCATTCACAAAATCCTGCAAAATTAATTCGACTGATAATTGAGGATCAATTTTTTTTAAGCTCAAGCCTAATTGTTCAAGGCCCCACATAAAACTTTCGGGCTGCCGACCATAACAATAAAGGCCCGTGTGATCAAAATACGCCGCTGTAAAATAAGGATTATACATCGGCAAAAATCGATAAGGCCCAAAATCAAAAACTTCACCGGTGATGTTCATGTTATCAGTATTTAAAACAGCGTGAACAAAACCTGCCGTCATCAGTTGCGCAGCAAGGTCGGCCGTTTTGCGAACAACTGCTTTAAAAAATGTCGATACTTTTTGTCCCGAAGAACTGCGAATTTCTGGATAATAATTTTCCAAGCAATAATCGACTAACTTTTCCATTTCTTTTAAGTGATCTAAATACTCGAGTCTCTGAAAAGTTCCAAATCGAACTGAACTATAAACCATTCGGGTCAACACAGCAGATCTTGTAGGTGACGGTTCATCGCCCCTGACTAAACTTTCTCCGGTTTCAAAAACACAAAAAGTTTTACTGGTATTAACCCCTAGAGTTTCTAAATATTCGGTCGCTAAAATTTCTCTGATAGCACCTTTTAGAGTTAATTTTCCATCGCCCGCGCGCGAGTAAGGCGTTTGGCCCGAGCCTTTTGTTGTCAGATCGTAGATTTTTTCCTGACCCAAAAACTGGGCAAGCAAGAATCCTCTGCCGTCGCCTAAGTCCGGATTGTAGTGTCGGAATTGGTGCCCATGGTACCTAAGTGCTAAGGGCTCTCGAACATTTGATGTAAAAGATTTAAAGTTCCAAAAATGATTTTGAATCTCTGGAGCCGACAAGTGTTCTAAGCCAAGAGCTTGAGCCGCGTTTTGATTAAAATAACGAAGCTTAGCTTTAGGAAACTCTGCAGGCTTAACTGGATCGTAGAAATCCGAACCTAAGGTGTAAATAATCGACGCGTTCTTCATACAAAAAACGTACGTGAATGAAATGTGTTTGGGTAGCCTCAGGTGGCCAGAGCGGGTCCATTGAAAATCATTCTCAATTTGAATAATTCCAGGGCAACTTGATGCTACGTAAATAATGTGATTTTAGACAGTTATTTTTTGAGTGGAGTACTTACGGGCTTGCTCAGATTAACACCTGATCGTGTCGGCTTTACATTTGCTTTTACGGGTTTTGCTTTGCCCCCATCTTTGTCTTGGTCGCGCTGTTGAATTTCTTCAGGTGTATCTTCACCTTCGTTATCATCTGCACCCACAGTCACAACTTCTTGATATTCCGGCGATTGCAAAATGAGTTTTGCTGCACCTTGTACGTAAGAGTAAATGAGAGCGCCATCTTTTAGTTTTTCTATAATGGCATCGCCATGTTGTGGATCAAAAGCAAAACATCCAAGAGAGCGGCCTAACCGGGGCCGATCACGAAGCTTTTTTGTTTGCTCATATTTGGTAGACATGTTTTTCATCCATTCAGGCGAAGCATAATTTGCTTGATGAACCACAATTGAACGCGCATAGGCGTTGTAGTTCGTGGCCTCAAGTCCAAAAAGCTTCATGGCATTTCCTTTAAAAGATGTGCTCTCGTAAACACGGCCTGTAATAAAAATCCCGAGCGAAGTTGTGCCGCTGTTTATTTCATTCGAGAAGACTTGGGGAATCAGGTAGCCTGGTTTTTTTCCGCTTTGAGGAGATACAAATTGATTCGGTAACAGACCAGGGCGCAGTCCGCTTCCATGCGATACGTAATGTTTTTCGACTTGGCCAGTTTTTAAGTCTAACAAATAGAATCGTCTTTCCGTTGAAGGAAGATTAAAGTCAGCAATCCCCAAATAGCGATCATTTCGAAATCTGATATGAGCCGCCTGATCAACAGCTTTTGCAGCTAAAGTTTGGCCATAATTCTTAAAAAAGAATTCAAGTACTCTTCTTAATGCTTCCGGGGGAACACCTTGTTTCACAAAGTGATTAAACATTTTGAGCATTAAAATATGCTGAAAATTAATTTGCTCAAAGCGGCGAGGCAAAGCCGTATCTGAAGAAGGAAGAGGCATTTCAGAAAGGCCTGCCGTGTTTGCGCGCGCTCCTTGGCTAGCAGATCCAATAGCTTGAATGAGCACAAAGGCTACTAAACTAAATAATCTAGAAAATCTCATCATTTGTCCTCCCTCCATCGTACTTATGGGTATTCCAAGAAGTGGACCAGGGAAGAGTGTTCTTAAACAGTCTCAAGCGCTTGTCCAATGCCTTGAGAATTGGCAAAGACGTCAATTGTGCGACATGCCCTGTAGTTTTTTCTAATTGAAAACCAATTGAAAGCGGATCATAGTAGGTTCAATAAAAAGCTAAACAGGAGTCAATTATGAAAAATTCAAGAAGAAGTTTTTTCGTTCAAGCGCTAGGTTTCGTATCTTTAGGCCTAATCGGCACTTTAGCGAATGCTGAAGAAAAAAGAAGAGCACGTCCTGCAGCGGGCGCCGCACCAGCTGATGCAGGTCCATTGAGTCAGCCAATCTTAAGCCCAAAAGACCAAACGGCTGTGCCTATGAATTACGTAGAAAAGCACGCGGATCTTAAAAAGCCAGAATTAAAAACTGAAAGAGGCGGATTAGCTTTTGAAAAACAATTTTGCAACAACTGCAGCTTCTATAAAGAAGTAGGAACTAAAGAAGGTTCAAAAGTTGGGTCATGCACGATCTTCAACGGTAAGTTGGTTAAGGATCAAGCATGGTGCTCTTCTTGGAATAAGAAGGCTTAAGTTTTTAGCGAACAAGGACTTGGTTCGATAGAATAATCCGCGTGGGGGAACTTACGCGGATTTTTTCGTTTTGGATGGAGGCTTCTTAAGCTGCGGAGGGTGCGCACGAAGTGTGTCCATCCGTGTGAGGGCGAGCCCGGGAAATAGCGTTCCCATGGACCCGACGCACTAACTTATCAAGCAATCACTGCTGCAGAAAACCAAAGCCCCAAGAAAGCTCAGCTTATCTAAGCGCGCGTCGCAAGATCTTCCCAACATTTGTCTTCGGAAGCTCAGTCCTAAACTCTACAAATTTCGGCACTTTATAATTCGTTAAAGTTTTCTTCGCGTGTTCGATCACTTCTTTTTCAGTCAGTGACGCGTCTTTTTTAACTACGAAAACTTTTACGACTTCACCTGAATGTTCATCTTTGATTCCGACCGCAGCAACTTCCAAGACTTTTGCATGCGTGGCAACCGCGTCTTCAACTTCATTTGGATAAACGTTGAAGCCTGAAACTAGGATCATATCTTTTTTTCGATCAACGATTTTGACGAAGCCGTCCTTATCGATTTGGGCAATGTCGCCAGTCTTAAGCCAGCCGTCGCTTGATAACACAAGATCTGTTTCGTCTTTGCGATTCCAGTAGCCTTGCATGACTTGAGGTCCGCGAACGCAGAGTTCACCCGGTGAACCAAGGGCTACTTCATTGCCGTCGTCATCGATGAATTTAACATCTGTGCTTGGAACTGGAAGGCCGATTGTTCCCACTTTGTCGCCACCGTTGATTGGGTTTACGCAAACAACCGGAGAAGTCTCAGTTAGACCGAAGCCTTCAACTAAAGTTGAGTTAGTAAGGTCTTTCCATCTTTCAGAAACCGCTTTTTGCAAAGCCATCGCGCCCGCGACGGAAATTTTCACTTTTGTGAAATCAATTTTCATAAAATCAGGGTGATTCATGAGGGCATTAAAAAGAGTGTTAACGCCTGTCATGATGGTGAACGGAGTGCTTCTAAGTTCTTTGATGAAGCCTTTGATATCGCGTGGATTCGTGATCAAAATATTTTGAGCTCCGTACCACATGAAAGCTAAGCAATTCACGGTTAATGAGAAGATGTGATACATCGGAAGTGCAGTAATCGCGATCTCTTCTCTTTTCTTGAGCTTTGTGCCCATCCAAGAAACAATTTGAAGCATGTTTGCTAAGATATTCTTGTGCGTGAGTACGGCACCTTTAGCGACGCCCGTTGTTCCGCCCGTGTATTGCAAGAATGCAATGTCTTCTTGTTTCAACGGAACTGGATTTAGTGACGTTTTTGCTCCGATTTCAAGAGCCTGATTAAATTTGTAAGCTTGAGGTAGGTTGTAAGCTGGAACCATTTTTTTCACGTGCTTGACAACGGTGTTAACCAAAAGGCTTTTTGGAAACGGGAAGAGATCACCGATCTCAGTTACCACAACAGATTGAATTTGGGTTCGGCTGATGATCGTTTCTAAAAGACTTGCGTAGTTCGCTAAAATCACGATGGCTTTTACGCCAGAATCTTTAAATTGATGTTCCATTTCGTGAGCTGTGTAAAGCGGGTTTGTGTTCACGACGATGAGGCCTGCTTTAAATGCTCCAAATACTGCGATTGGAAATTGCAGTAAATTGGGCATCTGGATCGCGATTCGGTCACCTTTTTTAAGCTTTAATTCGTTTTGTAGAAAAGCCGCGAAACGATTCGCTAATTCTTCTACTTTTTCGTAATTAAGAGTAACGCCCATGTTCGTGTAGGCTGGTCGGCCTTTGTTGACACGGCAGGCCTCGTCGAAAACTTCGACCAGGTTCTGGTATTGGTTCAGGTTAATTTCAGGAGACACACCTTGGGGATAATTTTTGAGCCAGATTTTTTCCATGTGCTTATGATTCTTTGATTTTTCATCCAAGAGCAATCAAAATACGAATATGCGTCAGATTATGGAACTCAGCATCTTTTCTTTTCTTTTTTTAAGCATTTTTGCTTTTGTCTTACCTGCAGAAGCGAAGCCGCAAACTACTCGGCCTGTTGTTGCTGTTGTGGCCTCACTTAATTTAGATTTTTTGAGCCAGGCTGAAGATATCGAGAGGGAAGCTTGGTGGGTTGTAAACTCAACTCGGGAAAGCTCTTTGGGCTCGCCGTTCAGAGTTTTCAAGGTAGCGGCTGCCACGACGCAGAAAGTTCGGAAGAGCAGAGGCGAAATTAAATTCTGTAAATCACTTCTTGTAGTCGAACAAGGACCCAACTCTTGGCGTATTGAAGCAGCTTGCCAGAAACCGGCGATCGAACTCGGGGTTGTGAGCAAAATAAATTCGAAACCGGAAAAATGGAAAGTAAGCTGGAAAACAGGACCTTTTAAGGATCACTTTGGCCTTAGTACTGCGACCCTTTATACGCAGCAATCATGCGAAATTGAACTCGATGCGAAGGGCCGGATTGAGCACATGAAATGTCCCAACTACGTCAGAGACCAACGTTTAAGTGAAATAGTTGAGTTTAAAGTTTTCGATTATTCTGCGAAAGCGCCGCAGGTTTTAAAATTAGAAGGGGAGGTTAAAAGAGATCTCCAAGTCATTTCGACTTTTAAAACTGCAGTTCCTATAAGCGGCGACATTGTTTTGAAAGTTAAAAATGTTCCACAAATATCTGTTGAAGAAAAATCAGAAATCTCTAATATGGGCCAAACCGGTTCCATTAGAGGAGATTCAAATGGCCAAAAAGGTAGTTCGCAAAGAAAAGACTCCAGCTATAAAATCAAAGAGCACAAAGAAGTCCCTAAAGTCGAAGGCAAAAACATCGAAGAAAACAGCTACGAAAAAAGCCGCCAAGAAAAAGACCGCGAAGAGCAAGCCGCCCGCGAAAAAAATCTCAAAGACTACGGCCAAAAAATCGAGCCAGAAGCAAAGCTCAACCAGAACGCAAACCCTCAGTACGGGCCCGGTGCAGTTAACCCTCAAAGCCCTGAATCAAACGCCGAAACAGGCGAAGTCCCCGCTATCGAAGTCCCGCCCATCGCTCCCAGTCGGTAGTTCAATTCCGTCATTGGTTTTACAAGATTCCCAAGGTGTCGAGCATGATCTGACTGATTATCACGGCAAAAAAGTTGTGCTTTATTTTTACCCAAAAGACGACACTCCGGGATGCACGCTTGAAGGTCAGCAATTTACTTTGCTCCAAAATGAATTTAAGACTGCGAATGCAGTTGTATTCGGAGTTTCAAGAGACTCTGTAAAATCTCACGACAAATTTAAATGCAAATATAACTTTGGCTTCGAACTTTTATCAGACGAAAGCGAAATGGCTTGCCAGCTTTTTGACGTGATCAAAGAAAAAAATATGTACGGCAAAATTGTTTTGGGGATCGAAAGAAGTACTTTCGTTATCGATGAAAGCGGCAACTTGGTAAAAGAATATCGAAAGGTCAGCCCAGACGGCCATGCTGCCCAAGTTTTAGCAGATCTTAAGTCTCTACTTTAAGAAAAGCCCATTTTCTTTTTCAAAACTTCCGGCAGCTTTGGAATTTGCGATCTTGGAATTAAAAAAGTGCTCAAGTTGAAAAAATCTGTAAAGATTTTGTGCTGCCCGGCTGCTTTTTGTAAGTAGTCGCCACCACTTGACCCACCAGTTCCGATTCGAGTCCCAATCATTCGGTGAGCCATCATCGCATGGCGGCTTCGCCACTGGGTCATTGATTCATCCAAATCTTGAAGCGCATCGATGACTTCAAACGGTTTATGAAGAATAGGCTCATCTCGGTAGATCAAAATAAAAAGCGCAGACAAAATTGCTTTCCGAGACATTTCAAAAAAGCCTGAGTCTTGAAGCTTTTTATATTCTTCATCGTTTGATAACATGGCAAACTGCTTTAAAGACATCTCAAGTCGGCCAACAGAAACTTTTTTATCTTCTTCGTTAAGTCTTGGATTTTTATTCACGAGCTCGATATCGCCTTCAATCATATTTTTAACTGCGGCGGAATATTGATTCCAGAATTCGAAAGTCCCTTCGGATACAAACGGCGTACGCTCGAGCCAGATTTCAAGAGCCTCTTTAAGCGAAGGCTCTTTCATTTCAGCTTCTATAATTGTTCTTTGATCTTGGGGTAAATGATTGAGGTAATTTGAACCAGCGAATTGGACTCTTTTAGATGAAGAAAGCCCAAGCTTTGTTTCTAAAATACGAAACTGTAAACTTTGAAAGCCCGACGCAGGGTAAAGATCGTCTCTGAAGTCGAGGAAATCAAAAGGCGTCATTGTTTCAAGAACAGTCACTTGCTGAACCAAAATTCTAAAAATTTCGTTAATACGGTTTAAGCCCCGAACAACCTGAGCCATCGATGCTTCAGGCACTGGGTTCTGGTTATAAACGGTTAGAATAGATTTCAATTCAAAAAGAATTTGCTTAAACCAAAGTTCGTAAACTTGGTGAATAATAATAAAAAGCATTTCGTCATGGGCCGGGCGGCCTTTTGCTTCGCTGACTCTTTCTTGAGCACCTAATAATTGAGTTAGTTTTAAATATTCGTCGTAGCGAACGGGTGCGTGTTTCATGGGTTTACCTCGATTGGAGTTCGCTTTAAGGCCTGCGCAAAACCTTTTAAATCATCAAGTTGCGTATCCCATGTCGTCATCCATCGGCATTCAAAAGTATGTTCATCCCAAACGTAAAAGAAATACTGATCCTTCAACGACTTAACCCAAGCTTGCGGGATTTGCGCAAAAACTGCATTACTATCCGTGGCTCGAGTCACTTTTACTTGTGGTAAGTCTTCAACTAAAATTCTTAAATGCTGAGCCATTGTCATTGAGTGTGTTGCAATTTCTTTCCACAAGTCATTTTTAAAGTAAGAAATAAATTGAGCTGCAATAAAGCGGCTTTTTGATGGAAGTTGTCCCAATTGTTTTCTGATATAAGGCGCCTTCTTTTTAAAATCTGGATTCAAAATGACAACGGCTTCGCCAAATAGGAGTCCGTTTTTTGTTCCACCGAAGGAAAGAAGATCCACACCTAAATCAGTCGTTAGTTCTTTAAAAGTTTTATTAAGCAAAACAACTGAATTTGCAAAACGGGCGCCGTCGATATGAACAAGTAAGCCTTCTGATTTGGCCCAAGTAAAAAGCTGCTTCATTTCATCAAAAGTATAAACAGTGCCAAGTTCCGTTGGCTGCGTAATAGAAATCATTCGAACTTGGGCTGAATGCTGATCACCTTTTCGGATCAAAGCTTTTTTAGCCTCTTCGAGTGTAATCTTACCATTGACGCTTTTAAGTGGAATGAGTTTACAGTGACCTAAAATTTCAGGAGCGGCACATTCATCAACATTCATATGAGATACATCTGAACAAAGAACCGAGTGATAAGTATCGCATGCAAGTCTTAAGCACATAACATTTGCAGCGGTTCCATTAAAAACAAATTGCACTTGAGCTTGTGCGCCAAACTTTTGTTTAAAAAGTCCGTTCGCTTCAACCGAGATTTCATCGGTTCCGTAACTGGGTGCATGACCGCCGTTAACTGCCGCCATAGCTTCTAAAATTTGCGGATGTACTCCGCTGTGATTATCGCTTCCGAATCCTCTTAGACTTTTCGACATAACCACCACCAGACCCCTTCACTTTTCTATTCTTCAAACAACGATAGAGAATGAGCGCGGCTAACCTGGAAGTCAACGGTTGAACATCGAGTGGAGGACTGACCTCGTAGATCCCTAATCCCTTGATATCCAACTGCTGAAACAGGAAGTCAAAGCCGGCAAAGAAGTCATCGGGTTTTAAGCCCGTTGGCCAACTTTGTGAGCAGCCAGGAGCAAAAGCGCTTGAAAAAGCGTCAATATCGACGCTGATAAAGCAGGGATTTTTTTTGAAAGGCTTTAAAAGTTTTTTGAAAACGGCAAGAAGGCCCTTCTCTTGAATTTCTTGAAGATTTATAATTTGACCACCTTGGTCTTTACACCACTTCAAATGACTTAAAGAATTACATTGATCTTGGATGCCTATCTCAAAGAAATGACAGAGCTTAGGGTTAGCAGTCAGCATTCTAAAGAAAGGTGTTCCACTCGATAAGCCTTTATCAAGTGGTCTGACATCTAGATGAGCATCAAAATTAATGATTACGGGCTTGAGCTTCGATTTTTTAAAGACATTTAAAAAACTTTGAGTATCTGGATAGCCATAATCATGACCTCCGCCAAGGCTGATAACAAATTTGTTTGAAGCATAATATTTTTCCGCTGTATTGAGAGCGACCCGGTGCCGATCCTCGAGCGAGATTTTAAGATCAATATCACCAGCATCGAAAATTTTCGAATTCGTGAGTGTGCCCGAAGTCATTTTATAAAAGGCTTTTCGGATTTCATGGGGGCCAAGGGCCGCGCCTAATCTTCCGCCATTAAGTTTAATGCCGTCGTCATCGGGATAGCCTAAAACTACATAATCAGACTCAGAAGCTTCAGAAACTAGTTTTCCAGACAGACGTGGGTCATCGGGGTGACTTTGAAAATTGTAAGTTTTAGGATCAATTTTTATGAAGCTCATCACTTAATCTTTCTTGAGATAGCATCAACTGCAAGATCAAAAATAGTTTTGCCATGTTTTTTATTTGCTAAAGCCGGAAGAGATCCCATACGACCATCAGGGAAATGATTTCTGAATTCGACTGGCGAAAGAGGCCACCTAGATTTTTGCGGCCCAGGCTCTAACATTTGAACTTGCGGATTTCGGTTATAAGATTCTTCGTGGGTATACATCGTGACTGATAATTCCCCGCAGGTTGCGTGAAATCCGTTTTTTTCATTGAAAACTTCTTTTTCGTAATTGGTAACTTCTTCGAGATGCCACCAATTCACTAATTGCAAATCCATCTTTTGATCTACATTTAAAAATTCACAAAACGCAGTTGTGATCGGCGCAATATTTCCGCCATGACCATTCACGATCATGACTTTCTTAAATCCATGTTTTTGTAAGCTTTGAATCAGCTCAACAATTACTTTGATGTAAGTTAAAGGGGTGAGTGTCATCGTTCCGGGAAATGCCATATGATGAACTGCCATTCCATAGGCAAGTGGCGGACATACTAAAGTCTTAGTTTTTTCTGCAACGCTTAAAGAAATTTCAAAGGCCGTGAGAAAATCAATTCCAATCAGACCGTTTGGACCATGCTGTTCTGTCGAGCCTACAGGCAATATAACGGTATCACGGGTCTTCAAGTACTCTTCAATTTGAGGCCAGGCCATTTCCGCCAAGTAGTAGGGGTTCGAAGTTTGTGAAGATTTCATAAAAGATATTCCTTTGCTTAAAGCCTTTGGCCCTTCCATAATTAAAGCTGTGAGTTCAGACAAAACACAAATAAAAAATGTAAGAAAAATCGTTCCCAAAGGAGCCTTCTATGAATAAGCTTAAAGTTATCGTACTCACCCTTGGTTTTTCGGGGTTTTTCTTGAATGTAGCCCTGGCGCAAGAAGGCGGCGGCGGAGGCAGCCGCGGTAGTGGAAACGGAAGTTTCATCTTGAGTGGTAATTTTGGTGCTCATCATTCTAAAAATCAAACCGCGAACGCAGTTACCAAAGACACAAAAATATCAAATACCGATGCGCAAGTTGGCTATGTTTTCACTTCAGGAATTTATATCGGCGGAATTTACGGAACTTCAAAAATGGAAATTAAAGATGCGACTTCAAAACCTAAGATGATTCATTCGGGTGGTTCAATAGGTTATATGACAAGTGGTGGATTATTTTTAATCGGTCACTATTTCACAGAAGCAAAAATTGAAATGGCAACTGCGACGGCTGATAGAACAAAAGGTAAAGGAAGCCAGATCGATCTTGGTTTTGTTAAAAATATCTGGGGACCACTTTTTGTGGGCGCACAAATCTCGAAACGTGATTTAGAATACGAAGAACTGGATACTGCCGGGACCGTTACCGCGAGCGAGCACGAAGTTCACGAACTTTTTCCTGCGATCAGACTTTCGATTATTTGGTAAGTAATTGTTTAATCCCTGCGGTCGGCTTTATAAGCTCTACAGGCTTTTAACGACCTCAATTAATTTCTGGATATTAACTAAAGGATATTTCCCAACTGATTCGAATATCAGTTTTTTGCAGGCTTCGTCTTTTGAAAAACCTTCGAAAGAAATAAGTTTATCCATTACATTGCAGGTGCTGACTATCATGCTTGTTGGATCAATTTGTTTTTCAATCAGCGCTCTTGGGTAACCCGAGCCATCTGCGCACTCTTCGTGCTCATTTATGATCCTCAGTACAAGTTGATCGAAATGTTTTTTATCCTGAACTTTTTGCGCTCCGGCTGCTGCATGAGACTGATAAAGTATAATTTCATCCACATTCATTTCAGAAGTTTTTTTGCGTGGATAAATAGAAGAATTGTGGTGCCCAAAATCATGTAAAAAAGCGGCCAGAGTCAGCAGCTGGAAATTTTTTGTATCGTTAAGTCCCAGTTTTTGGGCTAAAGAAACACCTAAAGTGGCGACCGAAACGCCGTGGTGGGAAATGCTTCGATCATCATTCTTAATTGCCATGACGGCTTTCAGTGCGTTGGAGTTGGTAAGTAAAAACTGTACGTACTTTGCAGCTGCATCTTTCGCGTTTAGGTAAGCTTCGGCTTGTTCGGGATTATCAAAAACATCTTCGATATTTGATTGTTGCTGGCCTTGAATGATTTCGGCGCGAGTCTGAATATCCTTTGAAGAGGAATTATCGTATGCGAGTTCAATATTTTTTCGCATGTATTCGCGGTAGTGACCTTCATCGGCTGGCTGGATGAACATCCTTTTTAACTTTTTCTCTTTAAGCTTTTGCAAACGGCTGCCTTCGAACGAATCGCCCTGGCGTAGATAAAGGATCATATTGTCATTAATTTTGACGTAAGTATTAAAAGTGATCTTCTGATCACCCCGAAGAGTGCTGACACGAATCGAAACGAATTCCATCAATAAGCCCTTTGTGTGCGAATTTAAAAATTGAACGACAATCCTTAAGACTGGGCACAATCCTAACATTAATTTATCGAAAGCCCAGCAAAACTTCATTCAAAATCTAGCCCATCGCTGCCTATGTTTGCCTAGAGCTGATTCTTTGATTATCCTTAATCAAGAGGTACCAAGGTGGCAGAGAGCGGAATTGATTTATCAATCTTAGAAGATTTTAAAGAGGGCTCACTTGATCTTATCAGTGAGTGCATCGTTCTTCTTGAAACGATTGAAGATAACCCGTTGGAAGTCGAAAAGCTGAATGACTTTGCAAATCAAATCGACCGCGTGATGGTCGGAGCAAAAAGTTTAGCTTTGATGGCGCCAACAGATCACGCCTTAAACTTAATCGCCGATTATTGCGCGATTTGTAAATCAGTCGGGCAACAGGGCTCCAAAGTATTTAATAATGATCAACTCTACAACGTCGTGGTGGCACTTTTACTTGATGCAGTCGAAATGATCCAAGATTTGTTCATGAAGCTGGATTTATCAGTAGAAGAGTTGAAAAAATCATTAACCAGCACCTTTCTTGATAGACTCAAATGGATATCATTCCAATATGACGAACTCGAAAAAAACCGCAACAACGGTAAAAAACTAGCTCAAAACGAAATCGACGAGGTATTGCGGAAGCTCGGGCTCTAGGCCTCGACTCGAGCGGGAATTTGGGGACGCTCATCGAATGGCGGCTCGAAAGATAAACGCAATCGTCGCATAAGTGACGTGCTACCTCAAAAGCTTGGGCCACTGGTCGTTTTTAAACCGAAACCTCGGGCGCATTCGTTTATAATTTGGGCGGCAAACTACTGCAGAAGCCAGCACATCAGGTTTTTGGGCTTCCATGTTGTTTCTTTCGTCTTTTAGGGCGAATCAAGAATCCCAATGACTCCAATTGGTTTAGAATTTGATAATCAAGTCCACGTTTGAAGTCTCTGCCCCATGATAAAATTCTTGTGAAGGGGCGAAGGTCGAAGATCACTTTCAGCTGCGGTTTTGCAAGGCGAATTCTCATTGCTAAAATCGCCGTAAGTGACCGAATAAACTTATTGTAATCGTCTCGACTTTTAATTCGTATCATTAAATGAATATGTGACCAGTTTAGAGCAAGGTCGTAGACCCGAATTCCAAACTTTCGTGCCTGAGAACGTATGAGATTTTCCAGAGATAAATTTCCAGGGTTAAAAAAACTTCGATGACTAGATTTCAAAATTAAATGAAGCGGATTCTTAGTCGAAAGCGGCCGTTTCGATTTTCGTTTCCCTGGCAACAGCGAACCACCAAATTCTTTTTTATAATCTTTAAGAAAACTAAATGAAGTCTGTCTCACAAATTTGGTGCCTTTGTATCTTGTTTCATAAACTCAATGCCTCTTAAGTGTCCAATCAATTAAGAATATATAGCATGGGTTTTTGAGATGTTTTTTTGGTGCAGGCACCGATGTCACATGGGCACCGCTCAAAAAGCTTTAATACCTTCGCCCCGAAACGATCTCTAGCTATTTCGGATAAAATTTAAAATTTATGAACATCGATCAGTAGTTGAAGCCTTAAGAGCGAAGAAAAGTCGTCAAGAAAAATATTTTTTGAAATAAACTTATTTTAAGAGAAGGGGAGTGATGACCTTTTGAGTAGTAGAAGGATTATTTTAGAGCGAGAAAAGGATAATACTAACACATGATCGCGAAACTCTACCTTAGCCCTCGGCTTCCGAGTCTTCGTTTAGGTTCAAAATTTCTCTGCAGATTTCCATTTGGTGGTTGATTTCGTTTAAAGCCTTTTCGAGCTTTGCTTGATCGCGATTGTCGAATTCTGTTTCTAAGGCTTTTTTGACTAATGGATGTTTTTTCAACCACAAGCCCTGCCTTGAAGCATAGGTCTCTGGAATTCCGGCTCTTAAGGCAGCGTGCTTGGCATTTCCGTCCTTAATGAATTCAATTATAAATTTTAGTGTTTCAAGAGTCAGAATATTTTTGTGCGCTTTAAGGCGTGATGAAAATCCCATTTGTCTGATGCGCATTTTTGATAGCCCTCGCTGTGGCTTTAAGTTAATTCCTTTAGCGTCCATTTTGCAAGTTCGCTTAAGTCAGGGTAATCGGAATTTTCAGAGATCTTGAGGACTTCGCCCTGAAGGCCCACTAATTTTCGGTTCGCTACAACAATCAAAGCATTTCGTTTCAATCCCTTTGCGCCCGCGCGGTAATAGGGTGTGCCTTTTACTTTTTTAAGAATCTGATTATGCGTTGCTGATAAAATAAATCTTAAGTCAGCCTCTAAAGAATCACTTTCAGCTGGAGACAACTGAAGCATTGGTTCGAAACTCAATTCGTGATTTGGTGCCGGTGCTACCGCGAGTCGGTGCTTAAAAACTTTCTGGTTCCAGGGGCACGCTGTTTGACAAATGTCGCAACCGAAGAACCAATCTCCCATGGATTTTCGTAAATTTTCTGGTGGGATTTTTTTAGACTCGATTGTTAAATAGGAGATGCACTTTGAGGCATCAAGAACTCTAGCAGCCGTAATCGCTTGAGTCGGGCAAACTTCCATACACTTTTGGCATTTGCCGCAGAAATCAGGAATCTCTTCCATTTTGAGCTCAAAATCTAAGCTTGTTAGGATTTCTCCTAATAGAAATAAACTGCCTTTTTTGGGATGTATGAGGCACGTATTTTTGCCGAACCAACCTAAGCCCGCACGCTGAGCTAAATCTCGCTCTAATAAAGGACTTGAATCGGTGTGAGTTTCAAAAACTTCAGTTGGATACAAAATTCGAAGTTCATCGATAAAGACCTGAAGTTTTTCTTTAATCCAAAAATGGTAATCAAAGCCCTTTGCGTAAAGGGCGGATCGAGTTTTCCTAAGTACATCTGATGGCGCTGGATGATCAACATAAGGAAACGCGATCACGACGGCCGAGCGCAAAGCAGGCTTCCACGTTCGAGGATTTTTCTTGAGCTCTGCATGGGTCTTTAAATATTCCATTTCGCCGGCATAGCCATCTGCGAGCCAGTTTTCGTAGTGAAGCCACGTCGCAGGTTTTTCAAGCCGAGACACGCCAGCGTGACTTGCGCCGATTTTTTCACATATCTGCTGAAGTTTTGATTCCCAATCAATCACAGCTCTTTTATAGTCGAATGGTGACCGAAAACAAGTCCTTCTCTTTTAAGATCGAGTTCCCGCTACTCAAAGCCCACGTGCAGTGGTCTGCGGCTGATTACGTTCTTAAAAAACTTCAAGCAGACAAACACGAAGCCTTGATTGCGGGTGGCGCGGTTCGTGATCTTTTGATGGGACGAGTGCCTGGGGATCTCGATATCGCAAGTAGTGCTAAGCCTGATGAAGTTGAAAAATTATTCGAAGGTCAAACAGTCGCAGTCGGGAAAGCCTTTGGAGTCATCCGAGTCATCCACCAGGGTCATTCAATTGAAGTCGCGACTTATCGCCAGGATTTGGAATACCTTGATGGAAGAAGACCTGAAGGTGTTGTTTTCACAAATCGAACAGAAGATGCTAAGCGCCGAGATTTTACGATCAATGCTCTTTTTTATGATCCCTACAGCTCAAAGCTTTATGATGATGTGGATGGGAAAAAAGATATCCAAAGTAAAACTCTTAAATGCGTAGGCGAAGCCAGCAAAAGATTTAAAGAAGATGAGCTCAGGCGTCTGAGGCTTGTGCGCTTTGTTTCTCAAATCGGATTTGAAGTTGATTCAGAAACAAGAAAAGAGCTTGAAGTCAAAATTGAAGGAATTCAAAAAGTCAGCAGAGAGAGAATCACTGAAGAAATCGGGAAAATGTGGCAGGGCTCACATCTCCCAGCGGCTTTCAAAATTTGGTGTGAAAGTGGTATGGCTGCGCAAGTTGATCCAGCTTGGGAAAGAAGTGCGACTTTAAATGCAGGCAATATCTGGAATATGTCCCGCATGGAAAAAACAGAAGCATGGGCTCACTACTTTTCTTTTTTCCTTGATGAAGCAACACTCAAGAATCAGTTTAAACTGTATAAGCTTCCGAAGGACTTAGAAAAATTTCTTGGATGTGTCCATCAGGCCTACCACTCAATACCACAGTTTTTAAAAGCACGGAAAGGGGAGCAACGCTTTGAAGCGGCTCAAGCCGGCTTTTTATTGGGGTTTGAATACTATATTGCAAAGAAGGCAACTGGACCTGAGGCTCAGAGATTGAGCCTTATGTTAGCGCAATTTAAATCAATGGAGCCATTACCTGAGCCTTTGATTAAAGCACTTCAGATACAAGATCGATATCAAGGACCTCAGCTAGGTTATCAACTTAAAAGACTTTATTTAGAACAACTCGATCAAAATTGGAAAACTTCTGAGCAGGCACTTCAATGGCTCATGCAAAATCCCTAAGCAACTGCCGGAAAAACACTCGAACGATTCATAATAGGACAATCAAAGGCTAAAGTCTTGGTCTGGTCATCACCGATAGGTTCTGTGAACGGCAATACTAGGGTAATACCCATGGGGTGATTCATGATTTTTCCATCTTTGAACAAAATAGCTATGGCTTTTTTATTAGCTTCAACTGTCAGCTTAGCAGAAGCGAAAACTTCGAAGTCTAAGAGTGCAAAAGCGAAAACTCATCACTCGCAAACTCGAAAGAAGATTGCGCAGAAAAAAAATCAAAAGAAAATCGCCTATAAAAAAAATCACAGCAAAGGTCACAAAGCCGCTGTTGAGTATATGAAAGCTGGCAATAAGCAGAAGAAACAAGCCAAACTATCTAAACGACAAGGAAAAATTCGGGCGATGTCTCGTCGTCAAGAGTCGCAAAAACGTAATGTGGCAAGCCATTCAAAAGCCAAAAAGAATGCTAAGCTGGCTCACAAAAAATCTAAAAAACGTAATCGCAACTAAGAGATCATATTAGTGGCGCGTGATTTGTTAGATCTCCATGGTTATAAATCAGATGCTGTTGAAGACGCAGTTGATCGATTTTTGGTTCAAGTCTCGGGAGCTTCGGGCCTCAAGCGGGCCCGGATTATGACCGGCAAGGGGACTGGCACGGTCAAAGCGATCGTTATCCGGTACCTTAAAATGGCTGGGTACAACTGGTCTTACGAGAAACTATCAAACGGAAAAAACAACGAAGGTTGCCTCGTTATCTTTCTAGAATAAGGCTTTTGATCGCCTGTGCATAAGTCTTGCTAATGCCTCGCATCCGCCAAATTGAACCCATAGCTTAAAAAAATGGGACGGCTCATCTAGGTTTTACAGACTCGATTAAGGGCCGTAAAATAAAAATTCTTGAGTCTTCAAATTGCCAAAACTTTTCAGTCTTTTAAGCACGATTTTGATGATTTTTCGCATAGTTGCGATCGTATCAACAGTAAAAAATTGAGTCTAAGCGGCCGAGATTTCGTTGGGTACAATGACCATGAGAGAGTGAGTTTTGCCTACAATTCGGTCCAGTTTTAAAAAATATGAACTACAGACCTCTTGCCAGCCTAGAGTTTTTTCTGTCAGACTTAGAGTCAGGTGGTGATGTCACGTTTTACGGCGGAGAGCCAAAGGTCAGATCGAGCAACAAAAAGCTCGAAAAGGACTTTTGACTAACCGGTTTCAGACCAAGGTGGGTCTGAACTTATGACGGGGCTGAAAAATTGAGCTGTCAAAGTTGAGTCATCAATTTTGTGGCTGAAAACTGAGAAATCAGTTTTTGAAGATTGAAAGCCGGTGTGGGATCGGTTTTTTATTTTAAGTTTTTAAAAGGTTCGAAACGTTAACAAATAACAGGAGGAGCAAGGATGCTCAGAGATGTCCTAATACAAAAGGGTTTATCCAATCGAGAAGCTGAAGTGGCTGAACTCGTATCAAAGGGACTTTCCAACAAGGAAGTGGCCAACCAACTTTTCGTTACAGAAAAGACGGTAAAATTCCATTTAACTAACATCTACAAGAAGATGAACGTGAAATCTCGCGCTCAGCTTATCGTATGGTGTCTTCCTCACTTGGGATTTGTCGAAAGCGAAGCTCGCGTCGAAGCGAATGCAGCGCAAGCGGCAACTCAGGCTTCTTACACTCAAACAATTCCAGCTGGAAGTTCGACTGTAACAACTCTACCGGGTCAGGGCATTAACCGCAATGGCGGCAATGGCGACATCGGTATGGGCGGCGGACTGTAAATACCGGAATTCAGGTATACCGGTGAACTGGTATACCTGAATCCACGTAATTTAAGTTTTTAGAAAGTGGGTCGTGATCAAGATGGAAGCAAGAAATATATCAGCTTCTGAAGTGATCATGACCCAACTTGTTTTACCGACACACACTAATGCACTTGATACAGTTTTCGGCGGGACGGTCATGTCCTGGATCGATATCGCAGCTGCCATCGCAGCACAAAGACACTCACAAAAAGACGTAGTAACAGCCAGTATTGACGAGCTTCATTTTCTAGCTCCGATTTATCGTGGTTGGGTGGTTAATCTGAAAGCCGCAGTTAATTTCGTCTCTAAATCATCAATGGAAGTTGGCGTTCGAGTCGAAAGCGAAAACCCTAAAACAGGCGAGCGTTTTCATACAGCCTCAGCGTACCTTACTTTTGTTTGCTTAGGCTCAAACGGTAGGCCTACTCCGGTTGCGCCGCTTAATCTTAAAACTGACGCTGAAAAGCGCCGTTTTAGAGAAGCTCAGATCCGCCGCGAAGAGCGTTTAAAGCGTAAAGAAAAGTATAAGCAGCACATTTAAAAGACCTAGTCCAGCTGGACTCTAGAATTAATCTTATTTAGTCGAAACATATCTGAAAAGCTCAAAACTTTAAGGATATGATTTGAACAAAGAAAAGTATTTAGCGTTACGAAAACAGAACAAGTTTGAATTAAAAAATGTTTCCGTGATTAAGCATATCTTAATCGACATCGCGCTTATTTCTTTAGGCGTTTATTTCTGTAAAATGGGAATGGGAATGCAATTTTTTGCAATCCCATTGTTAGCTACCTTTATGTTCAGAAGTTTTTCATTTATGCACGAAGCGGTTCACGGATTGATTTCGAATAATAACTTTGTGAATGATTCGCTAGGATTGATTTACGGTGCGTTTTGCGGTCTGCCATTTAGCCCCTGGAAGAAAAGTCATCTTGAGCACCACTTCTGGAGTGGCAATTATGAAAAAGATCCCGTGATGGCGCTTATTACAATCTTGCCGCGCTTGCCGAAACCAATTCTTAAAATTTTAAATTTCCTTTGGAAATATTGGGTTCCGATATTAGCGATTATGCAATACGGAGTCTTCTGGGTTCTTTCAGTAAAAAATGCGCTCAAAATCAAATTCATTCTATCAACTTTAAGTATTGTTATTCCTGCTTCGTTGTTTGGAGCTATCTTGTTATTGAGCTCTCAATCGTTTTTATTTTTGGTCTTTGCTCCGGCAGTGGCGCTTTATTTGTTAGCGGTCGATGTAGTCAATTTGCCGCATCACTTGCAGCTCCCTATGATAAGTGGTGAGAAAAAATTTTCAACATGGGAGCAGTATCAAGTCGCACGAACTTGCCTATATCCTCGCTGGATGGCGAAGTTAATTGTTCTAAATTTCAATTATCATTCAGAGCACCACATGTTCCCAGATGCGCCATGGTATTATCTTGAGAAGCTCCATTTGTCTCTAAGAAGCGAATTAGGGGATTCTCAAGCTATTGATCCCTCTTTTAAATGGATTTTGGAAAACCGATCGAAAGACTTGTTAGAGGTCATTCACCCAAACTCAGAGAAAAAAATCCTAAGCAAAGCCTCATAGTTCTAACAGGGGAAAACCATCGTTTTGACGATATTTTAGACGTTTTTAGTAGTTTATAATAAGACGTTTGCTTTTGGCGAGGTCGATGCTAAGACCATGCAAACGAGGATTTAAAGTGCAAAATATTTCAGCGAACCTTTTTGAATTAGATTTTCATAAAACAGCTTTAGATCATGAGATATTAAGAAGTGTTCAAGAAATTTCTGGCTTTTTGCAGAAGCAAGGTCACAACGTTGCGCCGTTTTCAAATCAGGCTCTCGGTAAGTTTCAAACCTTTGAAGAACCAAGAAAAGCAAAAGCAGTTAATCAACTCAGTCGTCTGAATCAACTACTTCAAAGTTCCATGATTCCGCTGGAAAAAGAATTACCATCTATTTCTGAAGTTCACCCCGAAAAAAACCTTGTTGAAGCCGCTTTGAAATTTTTTAATCTTAAGCTTCGCGATGATTTTTGGAAGACTGTAGAACCTCATGATATTATTGAAATCTATAATGACGAAGGAATTCAAGTTTTTAGGACTTTCAATTTCTTTACGAATAGCAGCTATTCAATAACAGATCTGCTTGTCAATGAGTGGTACGTTCTTTGGGAAAGACCGAAATTTGTATTGCAAAAAATTTTTGAATATTCGAATGGTATCCTTTCAGGCGAAATGAAGGGTGTTATCAAGATGGATATTCCGAAGCACGTAATTAAAGAAATTTCCAGTGAATCAGAAGCACTTGTCGGCTTTACCCCTAGATCAACTCTAGTTGAATTTAGCCACATCTGTGCATTATTTGATGACAAAGACGACCACGACGAAAAAGTAAAAGGAATCCTTGTCAGTTCTCGCGGATACCCAAACACATTCGGCGCCGAAGAAACTAGAAAAGTTATAATTTTCTAGGCGACTTTTTTGCTTCGCTTGAAATCATGAATTTCTTGCGGATGAACTTGGTTTACAAAAAGTCTATTTGCCCACAATTCGTTGAAGTGGACTGTCATGGTATGATCTAATCTTTTAAGCTCTACCTGAGGTCTAAAGAACGCAACAAGATCGACAAGTAAATCTCCGTGACCAGATGGAACATCAATTCCCACAGGCTCTGCGCCCCATGCATATGTAATGTCGTGGACGTTACGATTTTTTCTAGCTGCGCCGGTCATGGCATTGCAATTTGAATCTAAAAACACCTGAGTCGTTAGCGCTAAAAGATAATCCCTCATCACAATTCCAGTCGACTGGCCGCGGGCACTTGCGTGAATTGTAAAGTAGCTCGATACCAATATGTTAGGACCTCTAGAGCATAACTTTCTTAGATGAAGTTCAGACCAATTATCAAAGTAAGAATCCCTTCGATTTGTTAGCGACTCGGAATCTGTATAACGATGCAAGCTAACGGCTTTACATTCATTATTGACTAAAATTGCAGCGATAAGATCCTGTCTCGTAAAGGCGTCGGAAAAAAGTTTGGGATTTTGATCGATATCTAAAAAAGTATCCGACCAGACATCATGCCAGCATTTATAGATGTTTTCGTATAGTGCCTGAAATTTCTTGTCTGGAAATCGGCCAGGGATCAATACTATTTGTATCTTATTCTGACTCATTTTAAGGCGCTCCGATTCAATCAATATGCTGACTTATCGGCAAAAATAACTAAACTCTTTAGTATTTATTTAACTAGATACTCGCGCCACTTTGCAATCAAAGCAGGAGTCATTTGGACATAACAGACCGTTCCCTCTGTTGCGGTTTCTCGCTTGATCATCTTCGCTTCTCGGTTGAGATCGTAGATTTTATGTTCCGAAATTCTGGGAAAATAAAGTTCAACATTCGTATGAAGATCCTGAATCATTTCAACCATTGTTGATTTTAAAGTTTCAATCCCTTGTCCCGTTGCTGCGCTGATGAAAACTCTTGGATACTGATTTACTTTGAATTGTTTTTCAACTGACGCAATATCAACTTTATTAAAGATATGCAGGATTTTTTTGTCGTGCCAGTTGAATTCTTTTATTAAGTTTTCAACGACTTCAACCTGGCGAAGCATGTTCGGTGAAGAAAGATCGATCACGTGAAGTAAAACATCGGCCTCGGCACTTTCTTCTAAAGTAGCTTTGAAGGCCTCGATTAATTGAGTCGGTAACTTTCTAATAAAACCCACGGTATCGGTGACGACTGCAGGGGGCCCATCAGGCAGAAAAATTTTTCGAGTGGTTGGATCAAGTGTTGCAAACACTTGGTTCTTGACCAAGACTTGTGCGCCAGTCAGGCGATTCAGTAACGAGCTTTTTCCTGAATTCGTATATCCGATCAAAGCAAAGCTTGGAACTTCCTGACGCTTTCGCGATTGTCGGTATTGCGCCCGGTTTTTTCGAACCTGTTCTAATTTCTTTTTGATTTGGGAAACTCGTTCCCTAATTCGGCGGCGATCATTTTCTAGAGCGGTCTCGCCGGGACCACGAGTTCCGATACCACCACCCTGACGGGAAAGGGAACCCATCCAAGCATCGACCATTCGGGGCATTTGATCTAATAACTGTGCAAGTTCAACTTGAAGTTTTCCTTCGAAAGTTTGCGCACGTCGGGCAAATATATCTAAAATTAACTGATTTCGATCAATCACGCGTGCTTGAATGACTTGTTCTAAGTTTCGAGTTTGAACTCCTGTTAATTGATGATCGACAACAACCACTTCAGCCCGGGCGTCGCGAACCATTTCTGCGATCTCTTGAACTTTACCTGTTCCGATAAGGGTTGCAGGATTCCAGGTCGGAAGAATTTGAATCACCAAGCCCACAATTTCGCCACCCGCGGCCGAAACGAGCTCTTCTAACTCAAGTAAATTTTCTTTGATTTCTGTTAAGGGGTCAGCCTTCAGGCCCACACCGACAACGATAACTCGTTCTTGATTCTTGATTTGAGGCGTTTTAGTCAAGTCTTTTAGACCCTCCATAAAAGTGTAGAACCGAAAAAGCTATACACACCTTGTTTAAGTATAAACAAATTAGTTCCTCACATACAAGAGTCTAGTTGGAAATATCTTTTATATGTTTTTACTCAAAAGTGAACGTAGACTTCTCGTTTGAGGTCTTTCTATGATGTCCAAAGTTTTGCTTATATTGACCATAACTTCCGTTAGTCTCCTAAGTTCCGCGCAAAGCACGTTGAAGCCCCAAATTGGTTTAGGTTTCACGGACAATGCGAACTACGAAGCAAGTCAAAAAGATTCAGACATGTATTGGTGGCTCGGGGTTTACGGCCAAAAAATATCACCTCATGCCAGCTATAGCCTTTATTTAAATTTCAGAGACTATTTAGAAGAAGACCAAAATGACAGACTTTCTTATCGTTTTGGGCGAACTGAAGATGTGCCTAATCGATTGGCGGGTGATCTTGAGTGGCTGATCGCAGTTGGCGGTTTAAAATATTCCGGAGATTCTCCCGCGTTCACTGAAGAGTCTTTCGATAACATTTATCTCGATAATTCTTGGACTAAGACGCTCTCGACTCGAGCGGATTTAGAATATACTTTTGAGCCCGGTTTAAAATCCAAATTTTTCCCCGATCTTAATGGAAGAATCGACCAGAGCTTTTATTTTATGACAGCCTTGGATTTTACAATTAGCACGGGCCAAGTCTTAAGACCTTTTGCAGAACTTGGGTTTGTTTTTTCAAATAAGGAAATCTACTCAAATAATTATCTGGAATTCGGAGCAGATTACAATTGGGAACAAAATGACCAGTCTTCTTTTTCCATAGGCGGGTTACTCCAGCAGACAACTTATTTTGACCGCGATGTAACGGCTGTAACAGCCGTTGTTAATAAAAAAGGCAAGCGAACAATTGGAACTTCAAACGAAACTCAAAGTTTGCTTCAGCTTCAAGGCAGTTATATTAGAAAATTTAAAGTGAATCAGTTAAAGTCATCATTAGTCCTGACTGAGCAATCAAGTCGAAGTGGCGAATCCGAGTATACACAATCTCAAGTTCAAGTCGCTCTCATCATGCCCATTTTATAATTAATAAAATCCACTTTGAAGGTGGAAAACAAACCCCACCGAAAAGGTGGAAAATAAACTCCACTGGCAAGGTGGGAAAGATCCGGAGAAGAAATGAAAAAAGGTATTTGTTCTAAAATGATTTTATTAGCACTTGGTATGACACTTGTGGCTTCACCAGTCATGGCTGAAGACGCTGCTGCAGGTAGCAAGCCCGAGTATTACTCAACCCTTCAAACTGACTATAAATTAACCGACGACCAGATTAAGTCGATGACTGATAAAGGTTTGAAAGGAAATGATCAAGTACGCGTTGCAAGATTAGCTTCTAAGTCTGGAAAAACTTTAGAGGACGTTATGAAAATGCGTTTAGAACAAAAAATGGGTTGGGGCAAAATTGCAAAAGAACTAGGCGTTGATTCAAAGGAAATCGGCCAAGCCGTTTCTGATGCAAACAAAGCAAAGCATGAAGAGAAAAAAGCAGAAAAAGCGGCGAAGAAAGCTGCTCACGATGCTGAGAAAGCTGAAAAGAAAGCTTCAAAAGACGCTGATAAAGCTGAAAAGAAAATGGCTCAAGAAGCTAAAAAAGCTGATAAAGCCGAATCTAAGAAATAATCTGTTTAATCACGAATGCGCTAAAGCGGCTTTAAGTTGCTGCTTTAGTGCGCTCTTCTCTTAAGTTACGTAAGTACTGTGCCTCGAGTGCAGTAATCACCACAGAATGCACAATCCCATCAACAGTTGTCGTTCGCTGTAGAACGTTTGCAGCTTGCTTCACGCCCATTAAAAAAGGCCCAATCACTTCTACTTTTCCAACTTGTTGAAGAAGTTTATAGCTGATGTTCGCACTTTCTAAATTAGGACAAAGTAAAATGTTAGCACCCTCGGTACCCGCTAATTTACTGAATGGAAAAATTCGGCTCAAGATACTTGGATTCACAGCTGTGTCGGCTTGAATATCACCATCACAAACAATTTGTGGCGCCATTGTTTTAAAAAGCTCTGCAGCTTTTTTCATTTTACTTGGAGTACCTTCAGAGCCCGTAAAGTTTGAATAAGAAAGCATCGCGATTCTTGGAGTTTGACCAAAGTATTCAATAATGCGGGAAGCTTGTAGTCCCATTTGCGCTAATTGTTCTGGTTTGGGATCAAAGTTCACAGTGCTATCCGCAAGGAGCAAAAATTCTTTTTCAGTTAAAATGAAATTAACCCCTGCAGGTACTCCAGACTTATGAAGTCCCACAATTTGTAAAATAGGCTTGACCGCATCTGAATAATTCTGTGAGGCACCTGTGACCATTCCGTCTGCATCGCCACGCTTGACCATCATAGCTGCGTAGTAATTTGGATCAGCCATCAATCTTTCAGCTTCTCTTTGCGTGACCCCTTTTCGCTGACGAAGATCATAAAGCTCTTTTGCGTATGCTTTAAACTGCGGACTTTGAGACGGGTGGATCACCTCAACATTAGCTAAAAGATCGAGTTCTAAGTGCTTGATCTTATCTTTCACAACTTGGGGGTAGCCAAGTAGGATGGGCTCGCAAATTTTTTCTTCAACTAAAATGCGAAGGGCTTTTAGAACTTTCGCAGAACTTCCTTCGGGGAAAACAATTTTAGGGAGTCGGCCATTGGTTGAAGAGTTTCGGTGTACGCGGTGGATAGCTGATCTGATAAAAGCTTTTGAAGGACCTTGGAAAGCTTCAAGCTTATCTCGGTATTTATCCCAGTCCGTAATCGGTTTTCTTGCAACGCCTGATGCAATGGCAGCTTTTGCAACAGCCGGGGCTACCCACATTAAAACACGCGGATCAAAAGGTTTTGGAATCAAATAATCGCGGCCAAATTTAAATGTCTGACCACCATAAGTATCAGAAACTTTATCTGGAACTTCTTCTCTGGCCAAAGAAGCCAACGCTTGAACCGCGGCTAATTTCATTTCTTCGTTAATCTGCGACGCTCTTGTGTCAAGCGCTCCTCTGAAGATTGAAGGAAATCCTAAAACGTTATTCACTTGATTCGGATAATCAGATCTTCCTGTTGCAACAATGGCGTCGGGTCGGGCCGCTCGTGCATCTGGGGGAGTAATCTCAGGATCTGGATTAGCCATCGCGAAAATAATAGGATCTTTGGCCATTTTCATAATCATAGCACCGGTGACGGCACCTGCAACGGAAAGTCCGATCAGAACATCTGCGCCGTCCAAAGCTTCATGTAATGTGCGGGCTTTTGTTTCAACTGCAAATTCCTCTTTATGTTTATTCATTCCGCTTGTGCGACCCTTAAAGATCACGCCAGCCGAGTCACACATCAGTAAATTTTCAGGTTGGACACCTAAAGATTTAAAAATTTTCGAACAGGCAATTGCTGAAGCACCGGCACCGTTCACCACGATTTTGATTTCACTCATTTTGCGTTTCGTAATATGGCAGGCATTGATAAGGGCTGCGCCTGATACGATCGCAGTTCCGTGCTGGTCATCGTGAAAGACGGGGATATTCATTTCTTTTTTTAAAGTCTCTTCAATTTCAAAACATTCAGGGGACTTGATGTCTTCTAAGTTAATCCCGCCGAAAGTAGGCTCTAAGTTTTTAACAGCGATGATAAATTCTTTTGGATCCTGAGTTTTAATTTCAATATCAATCGAATCAAGACCCGAGAACTGCTTAAATAAAATGCTTTTCCCTTCCATCACAGGCTTTGAAGCAAGCGGCCCAATATTTCCAAGACCTAAGACCGCAGTTCCATTTGAAATTACGCCGACTAAGTTTCCCTTATTGGTGTAGTCGTAAACCTTATCTGGATCTTTAGCGATTTCCTTACAAGGAGCCGCAACTCCGGGGCTGTACGCAAGCGAAAGATCTTTTTCCGTAGCACATGGCTTTGAAGAGTTAACTTCTAATTTTCCAGGTTTACCTTTTGAGTGGTAGTCGAGTGCTTCTTGGTCAAAATTTGAAATCATTTAGAGTCAGCTCCTTATAGAGTAATCAATCTGCTGATGATCTCTAAGACATTAAGTTTTGCTCTAGAGGGGGTCACGACGCGCATAGTGAGAATTGATCAAACTTGGAGACTCACTGGAAACCCGTAACGCGGCTAGACATTGGCAATGGCATTTGGGTTTTAAGTAAACAACGCTTAAGCTGACCACTCTTAAAAAATATTTATAAAATCTCAAGGAAAGAGGTCTTATTATGTCAGCACGCGATGTTGTAATCGTAGATGGTACTCGCACACCTTTTGCCAAATCTGGAACAGTTTTAAAAAAGATTCACCCGGCTGAGCTGGGAAAAGTCGCATTAAGAGAACTGATTGCAAAAACAAATCTTGATGTCAATCAAGTTGATGAAGTGATCATCGGAAACACTGGTAACCCCGTTGATTCAGTGAACATTGCCAGAGTTGTGGCTTTGAACGCTGGAATTTTACAAAAAACCTCAGCTTACACAGTGCACAGAAATTGTGCCTCAGCTTTAGAGAGTATTTCTAATGGTTATGAAAAAATTAAATCTGGAACCATGGATGTCGTGCTTGCAGGTGGAACAGAAAATATGTCCCAAATGCCAACTCTATTGCCAGCAAAAATTCAAAAAACTTTTGACGAGTTGTTTGCAGCCAAAGCGATGGGTAAAAAATTAGGACTCCTCTGGCAGCTATTCAAAGGCGATGTAAAACAAATCAAAGCGCTTTTAACTGGAAACTTCAGAGACGAATATTTTCCCGTCATTTCTGTGATGCAAGGGCTTACTGATCCATTTGCTGGAATCAACATGGGACAAACAGCTGAAATTATCGCAAAAGACTTTAATATCTCGCGAATGGAACAAGATGAATATGCACTTCGCTCGCACCAGAAAGCAGTTGCTGCAACAAAATCGGGCCGCTTAAAAGACGAGATCGTTGCGTTTCCTGTACCACCAGATTTTAATGCGACTTTAACTGAAGATGTGGGGCCCCGTGATGGGCAAACGATTGAAGCACTGAATAAGCTTAAACCTTTTTTTGATAAATTAACGGGAACAATTACGGCAGGGAATTCTTGTCCGATTACAGACGGTGCCGCGATGTTACTCATGATGTCTCGTGAACGTGCGCAAAGTTTGGGCTATAAACCCATTGCTAAAATCAGAGGCTACGCATTCGCAGGGCTCGAACCTGAACGCATGGGACTTGGTCCTGTGTATTCAACACCTATCGCATTAAAGCGAGCGGGTCTTACGATGAAAGATATGGGGCTTGTTGAATTAAATGAAGCTTTCGCTGCACAAGTCATCGGTTGCATGAAAGCATTTGATTCAAATGATTTCGCCCAAATGAAATTAGGTTTAAGCACTAAGATTGGCGCAATTGATCCAAATATTTTAAACGTCAACGGTGGCGCGATCGCTTACGGCCATCCCGTTGGCGCAACAGGAACAAGAATCGTTGTGACTTTGATGAAAGAAATGAAAAAAAGAAATGTTCAGTTTGGCTTAGCCACACTTTGTATTGGTGGCGGTCAGGGTGGATCTATCGTGCTAGAGCTGGAGGCTTAAGTTATGTCAGCAAACGAAAGTTTAAAAATCATTCCGTTGCAAGTTGAAGGTGTTGGAACCGTTGCGCAAATTACTTTTGATGCAGTCGATTCAACATCCGCAAATAAACTGAGTACTCCGATCATGCTAAGACTTCGTGAACTTCTTCAAGAAGTGGATCGAAACTTAAACTATAAAGCCGTCGTTTTTCTATCGAAAAAGCCTAAGATTTTTATCGCAGGTGCTGATATCGAAGAAATCAAAACAATGACCACAGTTGAACAATACAAAGCAGCCGTTGGGCAGGGCCAAAGTATTTTCAACATGATTGAAGACTTAAAAGTTCCGAGCTTTGCTTCCATCCACGGCGCTTGCGCAGGTGGTGGTTGTGAAATGATTTTAGCTTGCGATTACCGAATTGCGTCTGATGATTCGGCTACCAGAATTGGCCTTCCCGAAACTCAATTAGGAATCCTTCCAGGTTTTGGTGGTTGTGTCAGACTTCCAAGAGTCGTAGGCCTTCAAGCAGCCCTTGATATTATTTTGGCTGGAAAATTAGTGAACGCAAAAAAAGCCCAGAAGATGGGTTTGATTGACCGCATGGTTCACGTCAATTTACTTTCTGAACACACGATCAAGTATATTCAAGATATTTTCAAAGAGGGCGGCAAGAAGCGAAAGAAAACATTTAAGCCGGTAGGTTTTGTTAATGTGCTTTTAGAAGGTGCATTAAAAGGCGTAGTTTTTTCTCAAGCTCGTAAGAAAACTTTAAAAGCGACTGGTGGCCACTATCCATCTCCGATTAAAGCGTTAGATGTTGTGCAAAAAACTTTTAAATCTTCAAACCGTGATAAATCTATGGAAATCGAACGAGATGCATTCTGTGAAGTTGCAATTACGGATGTTTCAAAAAACTTAATCCACGTTTTTGAACTCACTGAAATGGTGAAAAAACAAAACGGAGTTCCAGGAGTTCAAGTTGCAGCCAAAGAAGTCAAAGCACTAGGAATTTTAGGAGCTGGAACCATGGGCGGGGGCATAGCTTATGTTTCGGCTGATAAAGGAATTCGCGTTCGCTTAAAAGATCTCAACCAAGATGCATTAGGTAAAGCTTATAAGCATGCAAATGATTTGTGGTTCAAACTCGTCAAGAAAAGAGTCATCGATAAATACCAGTACACGCAGAAAGCAAATTTAATTTCCGGCGGAACTGATTACGCTGATTTTAAAAACTTAGACTTAGTCATTGAAGCAATTGTCGAAGATATGGGCATCAAGCAAAAAGTCATAGGGGAAACTGCATCAAACATGCGTCCCGATGCGATTATTGCGACCAATACGTCTTCGTTATCAGTCACTGAAATGTCAAAAGGTCACCCTCGTCCAGAAAATTTCGCAGGCATGCACTTTTTTAATCCGGTTCACAAAATGCCTTTAGTTGAAGTTATCCGCGGGGAAAAAACTTCTGACGAAACAATTTCAGCGATTTACGAGCTCACAAAGAAAATGGGAAAAATGCCAGTCGTTGTGAAAGACGGACCGGGCTTTTTAGTAAACCGTCTTTTGCTGCCGTACATGGCCGAAGCGGCGTTTTTACTGCAAGAGGGCATGAGCATCGAAGTTGTCGATAAAGCTTACGTTAAAGAATTCGGAATGCCGATGGGCCCGTTTGCTTTGATGGATGAAGTGGGACTTGATGTTTGTAATAAAGTTTTGAAGATTTTCAAAAAAGCTTTCGGCGACCGAGTGGAATTAGCGCCGTGCATGGAAGCTTTAGAAAAATCGGGTCGCTTGGGTAAGAAAAATAAAAAAGGTTTCTACCACTACGACGAAAAAGATTACCGCGGTGAAGTTGATCAAAGCATCTACGCAGCACTCAACTTGTCAGCGCCGACTAATCCAATTGATACAAAAGAATGTATCGAGCGCGGGGTTTTCGCGATGGTAAACGAATGTTCGCGAGCGTTGGTTGATGATAAGATCGTGGCGACTCCGAACGAAGTTGATCTAGCGATGATCATGGGAACAGGTTTCCCACCATTTCGCGGGGGATTAACGAAGTACGCAGACAAGATCACGATTCCTTACGTCGTTCAGCAACTGGAAAAATATTCTTCGCAAAAAAATGCGGGTAAGCGCCTAGCGCCGGCTCCAGCTTTGAAAGCGATGAAATCGTTTTATCCTTAATTGTGAAGGGGGACGGGGATAGATGCAAATCGCGATCATCTTGATTTCTAGTTTGCTGGGTATCCTTGTCCGCTTTTTAATCGATAAGCTTTTTTCGGTTGTTGAAAAAAGCTTTCCTTGGAAAGCGCTGGTTTTGAATGTTTTGGGCTGCGCTTTCGCTACCTCAATTTATTTCTATTTTTACAAAGGATCCGCAGAGTACAAAACGTACTTGGTATTTCTTTTTTGCTTTTGTTTAGGGTTTTCAGCGCTATCAAGCCATTCCTTTCAAGCAGTCAAAAATTATAAGATGGGAATCCCACCAACTACCGTGATGTTCATGTTGTTAAGTCCCGCTTTGGGTGCTTTAACAGCAATCATTCTGCTATTGTTGCTGGAGAGAGTTTAATGGCACATTCGAAAAAGTTTTTTATTTGGGTCATTTCAATTTGTTTGAGCTTCACATTGGGCTGCGTTCACACAAAGCCATCAAATACAAAGTATCTGAAGATTGAGGGTATTGAAAAAGTTTCGCCGGTAGTTGAAATTGATTCTAATCTCCGTCTTGAGCACATCATTTACAATTCGAGCAAATTACCACTGACAGATTTTTTTACGCGACTCACTGCTGGTGAATTCAAAGACGCACTTACAGAAATTGATATTCGGTATATTCCAGCTAACAGTGATAACGAAATCTTAAACGAGCTCATAAAAGACGGGCTTGTTCCCGCTTTTGTAAAGGTGACGAATGTTTCAAGCGCACCTATAAAATTGAATGAGATCCATTTCTACTTGCAGAATGGGCCCATAAAATATCAGGCGATTCATATTTCAGAAATCCCTCGAACCTTTAAAAGGTTTCACCCGGCCGCGTTTGCTGCCAATGTTTTTAATGTCACGGTTGTTGTCATGGGTTATATCATTGTCGCGTTGGCATTGAGTCCGCTTTGCTCGCACAATTGTCTTATGGGTTCTGGCTCAGGACCTAGCGCCAGTCGAAGTGGCGATGCTGAAACTTTGAACTCGATCGACAAGACGACGAATATTGTTTATCGAGATTATCTTATTCAAGAAATGGAATTGTCACCCGGTGAAAGTATTCAAGGCATGCTGTTTTTTTATAACGAGAATAAGGGAGATATGCGAAAATTTCGCCTAAAGCACAACCCGAATTTAAAGATTAATCATTTTCTTTAAAATCGTAATCCCGACTGGATCGTCACTTGGGTTGCCTTGCTATCTTTCAGATTCAAAGCGGATCGATAGTCAGCTGAAATGTAGGCTTCGTTATCGCCCCAAGTATTCACCAAAAATTCCAGACCCGCGCCCAAGAATTTAATATTTTGTGAGCTCATTGAGAAACCTGCAAATGTTGAATTTGTTGTTACGGTGTATGTTCGAGAGTCACTTAAGTAGGAAATATAAGGACGAACATACTTAAATTTGTAACCGATGGATAAGTCCAAACTGGCGCTTTGCATATCGACTTCTTGGTTCACAGTTCCGACCGTCGAAATATTAAACGTATATTTTACAGTTTGAAATGTCGAAATGCCAAATGCAATCCGCGATGAAACTTTATTCGGCAAAGTTTCGGTAAAGCCGATACTCACGCCACTCGCGGTACTTTCGACTTTGTTGTTGTCTCCGGATATAGTTGTAACCGTTAAGCCAGAATCGCGGCTCATTCGGGTGCTCAGGGGCTCATCAAACTTTTCTACGTAAGTTTCGTTTCGAGCGCCGATATCAAAATGATAAGTATTCTTCTTAGCAGCCGCACAGCCGAGGAATGCTGTGCAAGCCACGTGCGCCAGTAGCAACGTGAATTTGATGTTCAAGTAATCTCCCGAATTAGTGGATGAGCTAGTTTTTACTTTTCTGTTACTAATAGTTACCACAAAAATAGTAAATAACTTATTATTTTCTTATCTTGCGATATTTTTAGTCTTAGGTCCAAAACAGATTCTTGTGAAGATGCTTCCGTTTTTCCACATTTCACTTCATGGCCAAAAGCAATTTCGTCGAACAATTTTACAGCAATTTATCTCAAGAACCCCAGCTTTCCCCAAATCCCAAAGTGAGATTTTCGCTCGTGAAAACTAGACCAATTGATAGGGCCGTATTTATGTTCTCAAAGTGCTTTTAAGGCGTTATCCTAAATAGGAATGAAAAGTCATATAAGTTCACAATCCGGTATGAGTATTCTAGAATCGTTACTTGCGCTTGGCCTTGTATTGGGGCTGGCGTTCACGGCGGGAAATTATTTTTATCAACAAAAGTCGGTTTTGAATTTTACCTCGAACGCAGGCACTTGCCGTAATGTTCTTGAAGGTCAGCTGAGTTATTTGCGGCAATTAGGTTCGGTGCCGGCGGGTGTGAGTTGGACTCATGCTCCGGGAAGTGCGGGCATGGGGAACGCATCGGCTTTTGCTGATCCTTGGCTTCAGGATACTTTTCGCTATTCGAGTATACAGGCTTCTCCGATCTTTTTAGGCCCAGCGGGTCTGCGGACGACGGTTGATAATTCAAGTTTAAGTTTGGGAACAATCGGGACACTCAATTCACTTTATAATAATGTTCCTACACTTTGCGCGAGTGGCGTGAATGTGGCGACTTTGCCTCTTAAGGGTGGACCATTTAATCCGGCTGTCGCTTCGAGTTTTAATCCGGCTTATGATTATGCTGCACTTTCTGAGTTTTCGACTTTGATGAAGGTGCAAGCTATAGATCTTCGAACTGGGGTAGCAAGTTGTCCGGCGGCCCCGCTGGTGATTCGTCCCCAGGGTGTTCAGGATTCTCAAACGTTTAAACCTCATCAGATGATCGCATCAAAACCCGAACTAGGTTACCGAGTCACGTTAGTGGGAAATTATAAGGACACTAAAGGTGGCAATAATACATGTGAAGTGACGGAAGATTTTACTTATCCGGTTGATCATAGTTCGCAAACTTTAGCGGTGGTACAGACTGCAAGTTTTCTACCGGTTGCGGGAAATGCGAACGTGGTGAGACCGCAGTGCAGTCATAATCCCGGTATGCCCTCAAGCTTAGATTTAAAACTATCAGTGCAGCCAACGAATGGAACGCGTATCGAAACGGGTACGGTGCTTTTATGCGCGGATATGTCCCAGCAGATGAATCAAAATTATTGCTTTGATGGCGGTAACTCAACTCCGGGCGCGGGCATGCAAGGTCAACCTTACAATGTCGATGGTCTTTTAAGAAAAGACACAGTCAAATGGGTTCCTTGTTCTGAAGTGACGGCGTGTGGACTTCCTCCAACATCGTACACGCAAACTCCGCATCCAACAATTTTAGGCGGAGTTGAATATAATTTAAAATATTCAGGTTCTGCTCCCGGTGCTGCAAGAGATGGTTTGTGGGGCTGTGATATTCGAATTGATGTGGCTTCGGTTGATCTCGCTGGAAATTTTCAAGTGATTTCGAAAGAAGAAGCGGGGGTCACTTATCTTCCTTTTGCGAAACAATATTTTCCAACGACAGATTGTTTTGCTTGTTTCCAAAAGAAAAAAAGAAAATGGGGAGCGTTCATTATTTCAGTCATTTTGTTCGGTCCCATTCTTTCCTGCCTAGCCGGAGTTGGTGGCGTTTGTAAGCCGAGAGGAATGCGTTTCATTGGTTACAACTGCAGAGATATTTCAGCCGGCAATACTTTTTGTCGAAAGCAGCCTGCGAAGCGGCCTGATTGGACGCCCGCCCCGGGCGGTGCGTGTATGGCTGTTACTCGGCCTTTTCCGAATCCATATCCTGGCAGCTATACATTTCCAGAAACACCATCTGGTGGCGTTTATGAAGAAGTGATTCTAAATCCTAATGGAACTTATTGCGAGGTCTCGGGCCTTTGCGATAATACGCGCTGGACCGGCGTTCCTGATGAAGAAAATCTAGCCAGTCCGTTTGCGACGTGCGGAAACATTTGGACTCAATATAAAATTGATATTTCGGGCCTTCCGCAAGGAACTACTGCGGTACCGGCAGGAAAAGCAGAGTGTATCTTGCCAGTTCCAGATGGCTCTAATTTATTTCTTCCTAATGAAACTGCTTATTCAGCATTTCAAGTTTGTGCACCAAGTTCTTTTGGAACCGCATCTGTTCTATGTGACCCTATCCAAAATCAAATAGACGGAAGTCCAATTATCTATCCAATGGATCCGATGACAGGTACCCCAAACAGTACAGATCCAAATCGCTATCTTTACTTCAAGCGGGAATTTAATCCCGCCGCAGGACTGCCGCAATGTACGAAGTAAAGTCCCGTAAGAGAAATTTTTTTTTAAATTCAAAAGAAGGCTTTTCATTAACAGAACTACTTGTCGCAGTTGCGCTGAATGCGGTTCTTGTTACAGTTGTTGCATCGGCCTTACTCAAAGCTCGAGATATGCAAAAAAATTTAGAAATGCAAACAAGAGATGAGCAAGAAAGATGGGACGCTGAAAAAATGCTGCGTTCTTTTTTTCAACAGGCCATCGATTTAAAATTTGCCGCAATTCTGCCGCCCCAAGGACTTAATAATTGGACGGGTGGGCCCACAATGACTGGGGCTATCAGAACATTTGATTCAGATCTCGAGTGGGGAACTTTGCCAGGCACACACGCTTTAGCGGTTTTCTGGAGAGAAGATCAAAGATCGCCCGAGGTGGGAACTCCAGCAGCGCTAAAAAGTTCTTTTAGATCAACGGGTGTTTATTTTCAAAAACCGACGCCTCTTACTTGGGGTGTTCTTTATATAGATCCCGGTGCAACTGGGGTTTTATCTCCGGACTTAAGTGACTTAAAATTTGAAGGCCTCGTACGAGTCCAAGTGAATAACATCAGAACCGGAAATATTGATGACTATATAGCTGAAGACCGGGAGCCCGTTACCTCTTTTGATATCGTTTTAACTTTTAGAAAACACTTTGGACTTCAAGGGGATAACCAACTGATTTTTTGTCCGCGAGCCAGGATGGGCGTTCAGGCCGAGTGTCATAATACCGTTCCCAGTCGTGATTTAGTTCGAACGATTCGAATTGTTTTAAGAAATAATATCATAGGTGTTTCGAGTACGATTAAATTACCGCAAGCTCTGATTTCAAGTGTGCCACAGCCGCCAGCTTTACCACTGCCTCCTTTGCCGATAACAGGGCAAGCTTATGGTGCACGCTTTTATGATCAGATTCATTTCTTTAGACCAGCGACACCTGGAGGTTTCTTATGAGAAATGAAAAGGGCGGAGTCGTACTCATACTTGCCGTGCTTTTAGCGGGCATTCTGATTGCGTTTTTCTATAATGCTTCCAGCCGCATGACGACGACTGCGCACCAAGCTCGAAAATCTCAAGGTATGATTTATGCTCACCAAATTTCTGCTAATCTTGCGCAAAAAATTCGAAGATCATATGATCTTGCAAAAGCTGTTGCAGCTGATCCTACGAATTTGCCCCTATGCCAGGGTGCGGGTGGGGCTGTTACAAATGTTGGAACAATTCCACTTTGTGTTTTTGGCGGTCAGATCTGTACGTTTCATCCAGCTAGAACCACCGTCGATATATGCTTAAGGCCCGGTACTACACTAGTTGCACGTTCAACTCAGCCAAAATTTAAAAACTTTGTTTTGATCACTTTACTTAAAGGCGAGCCCGCCTTTGCAGGTCTTTATTCTCCGCCAGCGCCGACAGCAGGAGAAGCTTTGAATACTTTGACGAGTGCTCCCGCTTGCCTAGGCGGAAATTGTGCACTTGATTGTGCAGTCAATGCGGTATGCCTCAACTTCAAATTTTGTCCGCTCGCTCATGGGAACTGTTTACCAAATGAAATAGTTAATCAAACGATTGGATTTCCAAAATTATGAGTACATATAATAAAGACATGAAGAGCCGGCGTCGTCTGTTCCGAATAACTAACAAAGAATTCCAAGCTTCTTTTCTCGTTTTTACTTTTATGATAGGGTTTCTGGCGACTGTCACGTCAATGACGGGAATGATCTTTATTATTTCCAACTTCTCGAAATTGATGGTTTTAGTTCCCGAGCTTGATTGGAACCAGATAAATGAACTGATCGACCACAAAGTAAATCTTGCATGGCTCTTGATTGCCATCATTGCGGTCGTAAATTTGGTCTCCACGGCGCTATTGAGTTTCTTCTTTTCCCAGAGAATTTCAGGAATTCTTTTTCGCGTAAACAAAGTTTTAAAGTCTTGGATGGCGGGTGAATCCGTTGCCCAAATCGAACCTCGCCAAGGTGATTTCTTCGAAGATCTAGTTAAAACAACAAACCAAATTACCAAAACGGTGCCAGGTCCTATTTCCGGACGCAACGCGCGCGAAACTGAGTAAAACACTAGTACAGATGCCTCTCGCTTTTGCTTAATCGGCAATCATGCCAAGAGCCCACGCGATTCTTCAATCTGAATTTCCCTATAACATAAGTGCTCGATGTATTAACCGTGATTGGTTTCAAATACCGATGGAAGAAGTCTGGATTATCTTCTGCGAAGAACTTGCCGAGACAATACAAAAGCACAATCTGCAAGTGCACAGCTTTGTTTTGATGAGTAACCACTTTCACCTCATTGCTTCAACTCCAGACGCAAATATCAGTCAGTGCATACAAATATAACTTTAGAAATCCGATTGGCGCTGGCTTGTGCGAGAAAGTTGAAGACTATCCCTACAGCTCACTACGATTTTCTTTTGAAAAACAGCGTGCAGCATTTCCTCTCGCCACCGATTTTACTTCTATGGGTGATAGCAGGCAGCGCGCCCTGGCACCTTTAATCAATCTTCTTAAAGTACTCGCGACAAAAAGCTGAGTCAGATTTTCTACGATTATAGAAAGTGATCTTATCGAATTTCTGCGCATGGCATTTGTAGGTCAAAGGGTAGAGCAAGGCTGAGGGGCGTTTCTCGCGGATGGGCCTTACTTCTTCTTCGCAAGCCTTATCGAAGCTATGCCACGCTTCGGAGCAGATACCTTGATCAAGTCCATAGCAAATCGCTTGCGGCGATTTGCTACCGCAGGGCTGCTTTGCATCTTCATCGTCGTAACTAGGTAAAACGTGGGTAAAGACCACATAAATGAGGCTTATGCAGAGTAATAGCCCGCCTAAACCGATATCCAAGTACTGTGTCGAATTGTATTTCTTTGCTAATGGAGTGGTTACCATCAGGTAAATCCCGCAGAGTGAGATCAATAAGAATAAAAGGCCCCAGAAGATTGTCATCTTTTAAAAGGCTCTCATAGGTCTCATTCGGAGACAAGCTCTTGAACTCACAAATTTTTTAGCGCAATTCCCCTGTCAAAGATGACGACTGTCAGACTGTTTACGGCACTTTTATAAAATCGTCTCATTGTGAGTGAAAAAGTGTCTCAGAACTTGGCGAAAAACTACTCATGATGAGACAGCTCTCTGGCACCATCCTTGTAATACCTTTATACGAGAGGTGGATTATGAAAACACAGTTAATCTTAATTACAGTTATCGCTTTGATGTTAGGTGCCTGCGGGAAAAAGAACAGTAAGGGTTCAACCCGAATTAATAGACAAGCAGGAAACGCGCTTGCTACAGGAACAACAACTTGTAACACATCAACTTTTGGAAAAATTTATGACAACGCGATTGACGATGTTTCTTTTCGTCAAAAGGTTGCAGACTTTTCTTTGAGAAACTTGGATGAGATCGGTAACATCAGCGGACAATTAAATAGTCCTTATGGAATCAACTTCCAAATGACTCTTAATTTTTCTGGTGGAAAGCTGGCTCAGAACTCTCAGGTCATGATTACAATCTTTGATAGTATTGCTTTACAAGAAAACGGCGGCTACTTACAGTTCAAGTTAGAAGGACTTGAAGGTCAGGGCGCTAACGGCCAATTCAATGTGATAGTTGGAGATCAAAAAGGTTACTTACGCCTTGAAGGTTCAAGACAAAATCAAATTGTTCACGGACGAGCATACTACAACAACTACAATCAAGGCGAGCGACCACTTGGCGAATTCCAGGTTGCATCTTGTTCGGTAGTGGGAATTTAATCTCTCAAAACAACGCGCCACGGCTTGAAGCAATAAATCCATGGGTTTTCAATGCAAATTGACCATGGATTTTTCATTTGACCCAGATGTGATTCAATCAATAGCAGGTGGGAGATCCGCGCTGGAAATGCGCAGACTTCACATCCTGAATCTCGAGGCTGCAAACTCCTTTTTGCTTAGCTATGGTTTCGACATCCACCAAGACGACGACGTTCGAAGGCTTTGGCATCATCACAGACGTGCGATTGTTTTGATGCAAGAAAAGCTAGGCTTCGCTGAAGCCGAAATTCCAGATGAAGTGAAAGATCCTAAAGTGCTGGAAGATTTGCGTCTGTTGTTGTTGTACGCCAGTCGCGACTTTAGCGACCCTCTTCAAAAGTGGGCGTGTGCCGTTTTAAGATGCATGCACGTCTTCGTTCACGCAGAGAGTGATCTCTTTAGTTTTTTCTCTGAAGAGATTCAAAAACAAATATTATCTCC
>JAYTJV010000135.1:0-116133 GCA_043730825.1 Pseudobdellovibrionaceae bacterium | reverse complement strand
AGTTGAACCCGTTGCTCCAGTTGAACCCGTTGCTCCAGTTGAACCCGTTGCTCCAGTTGAACCCGTTGCTCCAGTTGAACCCGTTGCTCCAGTTGAACCCGTTGCGCCAGTAGAACCCGTTGCTCCAGTTGAACCTGTCGCTCCTGTATCACCAGTTGAACCCGTTGCGCCAGTAGAACCCGTTGCGCCAGTTGAACCTGTTGCGCCAGTAGAACCTGTTGCGCCAGTAGAACCTGTTGCGCCAGTAGAACCTGTTGCGCCAGTAGAACCTGTTGCGCCAGTAGAACCTGTTGCACCAGTTGAACCTGTTGCGCCAGTAGAACCTGTTGCACCAGTTGAACCTGTTGCGCCAGTTGAACCTGTTGCTCCAGTAGAACCTGTTGCACCAGTTGAACCTGTTGCGCCAGTTGAACCTGTTGCGCCAGTTGAACCTGTTGCACCAGTTGAACCTGTTGCACCAGTTGAACCTGTTGCACCAGTTGAACCTGTTGCACCAGTTGAACCTGTTGCACCAGTAGAACCTGTTGCTCCAGTAGAACCTGTTGCTCCAGTAGAACCTGTTGCACCAGTTGAACCAGTTGCACCAGTAGAACCCGTTGCTCCAGTAGAACCTGTTGCACCAGTTGAACCTGTTGCACCAGTTGAACCTGTTGCACCAGTTGAACCTGTTGCTCCAGTTGAACCTGTTGCGCCAGTTGAACCTGTTGCACCAGTAGAACCCGTTGCTCCAGTTGAACCTGTTGAACCTGTTGAACCAGTAGAACCTGTTGAACCTGTTGAACCAGTAGAACCTGTTGAACCTGTTGAACCTGTTGAACCAGTTGAACCAGTTGAACCTGTTGAACCTGTTGCTCCAGTAGAACCTGTTGAACCTGTTGCTCCAGTAGAACCTGTTGAACCTGTTACGCCAGTTGAACCTGTTGAACCTGTTGAACCTGTTGAACCTGTTGAACCTGTTGAACCTGTTGAACCTGTTGAACCTGTTGAACCAGTTGAACCAGTTGAACCTGTTGAACCAGTTGAACCTGTTGAACCAGTTGAACCAGTTGAACCTGTTGAACCAGTTGAACCTGTTGAACCTGTTGAACCAGTTGAACCTGTTGAACCTGTTGAACCTGTTGAACCTGTTGAACCTGTTGCACCAGTTGAACCAGTTGAACCAGTTGAACCAGTTGAACCTGTTGCTCCAGTTGAGCCTGTTGCGCCAGTAGAACCAGTTGAACCCGTTGCTCCAGTTGAGCCTGTTGCGCCAGTTGAGCCTGTTGCGCCAGTAGAACCTGTTGCGCCAGTTGAGCCTGTTGCACCAGTAGAACCAGTTGAACCCGTTGCTCCAGTTGAACCCGTTGCGCCAGTTGAACCCGTTGCGCCAGTTGAACCCGTTGCGCCAGTTGAACCCGTTGCGCCAGTTGAACCTGTTGCTCCAGTAGAACCAGTTGAACCTGTTGCTCCAGTAGAACCAGTTGAACCTGTTGCGCCAGTTGAACCTGTTGAACCCGTTGCTCCAGTTGAGCCTGTTGCTCCAGTTGAACCTGTTGCACCAGTTGAACCCGTTACGCCAGTTGAACCTGTTGCGCCAGTAGAGCCAGTATTTCCAGTTGCACCAGTCGCTCCTGTATCACCAGTTACGCCAGTTGAACCTGTTGCTCCAGTAGAACCCGTTGCTCCAGTTGAGCCTGTTGCACCAGTAGAACCAGTTGAACCCGTTGCGCCAGTAGAACCTGTTGCGCCAGTAGAACCCGTTGCGCCAGTAGAACCTGTTGCGCCAGTAGAACCTGTTGCGCCAGTAGAACCCGTTGCTCCAGTAGAACCAGTATTTCCAGTCGCTCCAGTTGCACCAGTTGCACCAGTTGCACCAGTTGCGCCAGTAGAACCTGTTGCACCAGTTGAACCAGTTGAACCAGTAGAACCAGTAGAACCTGTATTTCCAGTAGAACCTGTTGCGCCAGTTGAACCTGTTGCGCCAGTAGAGCCAGTATTTCCAGTAGAACCCGTTGCTCCAGTTACGCCAGTATTTCCAGTTGAACCAGTAGAACCAGTTGCACCAGTAGAACCAGTTGCACCAGTAGAACCAGTAGAACCAGTTGCACCAGTAGAACCAGTAGAACCAGTTGCTCCAACAGCGCCAGGCCCGATCCAATTTCCGGAAGGATCAATTACCGCAACACCACTTTGTGAAACGATTTGGCCGGTGCCATTAAATTTAACGAGTTGGCTTGCGGTGAAGCCGTCGATTTTTTTTGCATTTTCAGCTAGCAACGCAAACATTGTCGTTCCGATTTTCGTTCTCGGTGACATCGTCTCGAATGTTGCGCCTACAAGTATTTCGACTTCAACTTCGACTGTAGAGCTTGAGTTTACAGAATTTAAAATTGTAGCGTTTATTGGTAAGTTGGCATTTGCTATTGGCACGCCAGTGCTGACATTGAGAGCTTGTCCACCTTGACTTGTATCTCCAAGATAAATCGAGAAGCGGCCGATTGCGAAGTTGACAGCCGAATATTCAGCGTACCAAACCCGCGTCCCATTTATATAAAGACCCGTTCGCATGACGTTTGCGCCAACTATGGGATTTGCTGCTGTATCAGCTAAGTAACCTTGAAAAACGACTTTTTGAGGAACCGTTTGAGCTTGAGCAAGAGGATAGAAAATAATTCCACTTATAAAGAGTACCCAGGCCATTTTAGAAAAATAAGGTTTGAGTAAATTAATTATCACTCAACACCTACGCCGCTGGTCATTCTATAAGATGGGCTTGAACTGGCAGTTCGGAGGGAGCTTCCTCCCATTGAATGGTCAATCAGAACTCTTGAAGTCGAAATCGGCATCGTGACGGAGGTACCACTCAAGTCCACATTAAAAAGTCGATCGCCGAACGAGCTAGGTGGTGGCGGCAAATCTCCTCGGGGAGCTATGTTTACTCTGTCAATTGATTGACTACAACCAGCCAAGAAAAACAGCACAGACGCAAACAAAACAGCTAACATCTTTTTAGATGCTAAATTTGTTTTGAATGTTAAATGCTGTAAACCAGTCATTAGTTCGCCTTTTTACTTTTCGATTTGAGAAGTTTTAATTAAATTTTTCAGACAAAGCGGGTCCACGATCGTAAACGATTTATCTCCAAACAATTTTGCCAATCCTTGAGCCTCTTTTTTGCTTTTCACCGGACCAACGAGTATTTTCGTCCATTCTTGGTTGGTTCCAGCGATCTGAGTAGGGCAGCTTTTAATTCCCATTCCTGCAATATTTTTCCGGGAAACTGCATTGGCGGCTTTAATCGATTTTGGTTTCGCTTTGAAACCAGCAATCGCTTCGATTTGAACAAAAATTCCTTTTTCAACTTCAAATGCTAAAGTATGAGAAAAACTATCTTGCGCCTTCAAATTTTTATCAGGCTCAAAGTTGTTTTTCGTTTCTGAGTTGTTTTGCAAAGCTGCTTTGTCCTGCAAGATAACGGGGGAGACAGTTTTAGCTTGGGGTTCATTTCCGGAAGCAGCGGAAGGAATACGTTGCCCCTGAAGTTGAGGAAATTCTAAAATGTTTTCAAGCTGAACATTCCAAAACTTTTCATTTTGGTTGAAACGAATTTTGGCCGGGATGTATCTAACGAAAGGTTTTTTTCCTGGAGCTTCAATTAATATTTTTTGATCATAGTCTGCGCACTCAACAACCGGACGGTTCGTATCGATCTTTTTATCATCAACCAAAATTGTTGCCTGCGGATCATTTAAATAGATGTCAGTGCGGCAAGAGCTCGCTGAAGCGCTTTGGAAACTTCCAAGAAAAGTTGATATAAAAAAACTAACCAGTATATGAGTCGGCATCTATGTATACTGATCGGTAGGTTTGTCCAGAATGTTAAAGAAAATTAGGGATTTAGCTTTTTATTCTGCCAGATTTGTCCGTCATTGAGAAAGTTGATTAGGATGTCTCAATTTGATGCAGTTTTATTTTTTATTTTTTAGACATTAGTTGAGGATTTTATGTAATACTCGTTTTCTGCAGCCCGACCTGTTGCTCATAAAAACAACATGGCAGACTTTAGTCCGCAGCATAAATGAAGATAAAGATTTTGATCCGAAAGGCTTTTTTCCATGATCCGCCTCTCTCAATTTAGTTTCAAAGATCATCAGTGGGCTGATTTAAAAGAGGTCAGTTTTCCTCTTCCCAATTTGCAAAGTCACCGTGGTTATTGCGTGAACGGCGCGCAAGAAAACACCCTAGATTCGATTCAAGCTTCGTTTGACCAAGGTTATCAAATGGTCGAAATGGATTTGCGATTAGCTCGAGATGGAAAAATCATTTTATTCCATGATCCAGTCCGCGCTGACACTGATATTTCGGAAGCTTCCAAGCTGGATGCTGTTTTGGAAATGTTGCCGGCGAATTGTTATTTCAATTTAGAGATAAAAAATGAATCGAAATTCAATTTTAGCCTGGAAGAAAAAATGATTCAGGTTTTAAAGAAATCGCCGAAGCGTGATCAGCTTTTATTCTCAAGCTTTAATCCTTTTTCTTTATCTTGGATGGCAAAACTTCTTCCAGAGATTCCGCGCGCCTTATTAGTTACTCAAGAAAACGAACCTGGAAATTCATTCTTTCTCCGAGAACTCACTTTTTTAGCAATGGTGAAACCTCATTTCATACATTTTCGCTGGCAGGATTTGGATCATTATAAAGAAGTGCCTCCAGAAAGAAAAATTGTATGGACTTTGAATGACCCAAAATATGCGCAAGACTTATTAGACCGAAAGAAAGTCAGTTCCATCATTACTGACACAATTTTGCCTTCGGATATTAAGGTCTAAATTGGAATACCAGGGATTTAACCGAAGTTGGAAAAAGTGGGGAAGAATCACCGAACTTTCTGTGGTAGGTCCGCATTTAAAATTAAAATTCGAAAGCGAATCAATTCAAGTTCTTTACCAGGAAGCTTATGATTCTTTGAAAGTTTTTGACTGGATCGCAATCGATGCAGCCAATAAACTCGTCCGTATCGTTCCATCTTTAGCAAAATTATTAAGCACCCAGGCGAAAAAAGAAAATTTAAAAAAGTGGAGTCAGTTTTTAAAAGCAGTTAGGCACTTTTTTGATTCTCAAGATTTTTTAGAGATTCAAACTCCGACTTTAGTAGCTTCGCCAGGTACCGAGCCAACTTTAGAAGCTTTTTCGACTGAACTAAAAACTGGAAGCAGAGTTACGAAAGTATTCTTACCGACTTCACCAGAGCTGCATTTAAAAAAAGCATTAACTTTAGGTTTTGATAAAATTTATGAGATCGCCAAGTGCTTTAGAAATAACGAAATAACACCTATTCATCAGCCGGAATTTTTGATGCTCGAATGGTATCGTAGTTTTGCAAACCTCTTTGATTTACAAGCTGATGTAGTCCGCTTGGTTAATGCTCTTTGCGATCAATTCCAACAAACTCGGCCACCCATTCAGTCGTTTACAATTCATCAGCTTTTTAAAATACACCTTAGTTTTGAATTAACTCCTGATTGTTCAGAAAAAGATTTAAGGAATTTGTGCCTTCAGCATCATTTAAGAATTAACGATTCGTTTACGATTGATGATTTATTTTTTATTTTGATGCTTGAAAAAATCGAACCTCAACTTTCGAAACATAATTTAGTATTCGTTGAAAAATATCCGCCGTTTCAGGCAGCTTTAGCTCGAAAAGATCACGAAGGCTGGGCTGAAAGATTTGAAGTTTATTGGAAAGGTATGGAGCTTGCGAACGCATTCGATGAGCTCAACAATCCGAAAGACCAAAGAATAAGAGCCGAACAAGATCTTCAAAAGCGTGAAGGTCGAAGTGCTATCAATTTGGATGAAGAATTTTTTCAAGCTTTGGAAAGTGGGATGCCACCTTCAGCAGGTATCGCTTTAGGTCTAGAAAGACTTTTTATGGCGCTGTTAAATTTAAAGACAATCGAGGAGATTCGCTTGTTTCCGATCAAATCTACTTAGGTTCTGATATTCGGCTAACTTAACATTTCTGAATTAACAAAGAATTAGCTTTTATTAATTTCGTCTTTCAGTTCTTTACCAACTTTAAAGAACGGTAGTTTCTTTTCTTCAACATCGATAACTTCGCCAGTTCGTGGATTACGGCCTTTGTAAGACTTGTACTCACGATTAACGAATGAGCCAAAACCACGAATTTCAATTCGGTCGTCTCTTAACAAGGCTTCAACCATCGAATCAAAAATTGTGTTAACCACAGTTTCTGCTTTAACTCGGGTGATGCCTGCTTTTTCAGATACGATATTGATTAATTCAGCTTTAGTTATCGTCATGGACCTTGCCTTAAGTTGTTGAATAGACTCATCTTAAATACATGAAAACAGCTCGAAAAGGTAAATATTGATTGTAATGCATAGCATTCGAAAATAAACCCGTGAATGCTTCTTAATAACAGGACCATGTCGATAATAAGTGGTCTAAATGCTAGTGAAGTTCTAGGAGAGTTTTCTTTTGACGTTTAAAGCCCGCATCTCGAATGATCTGACTATAGGCATTAAGTGCTAAATCAGTCATTTTCTTTACGTCAAAGAGTTCAAGCACTTTTTTTCGAGCTCTTTCGCCAAGCTCGTGAGTTGGAATCGAGCCCGAAAAAATTTCGATGAGTAGATTTGCTAAAGACTCTTTATCAGCTGGGCGAAGTAAAAATCCGTCTAATCCATCTTCGATGACGTGGGAAATAGGACTTACTTCTGAACCGATGATCACTTTTTTCTGAGCCATTGCTTCAATCAAGGTCGTCTCAAAACCATTCGTGCGAGAACTTAAGTTTATATAAACATCACTTATGGAAATAATATCCAACGCCTCTTCATCCGGAACTGCGCCTAGAAGAAGAACTCTTTTGCCTAAAGCTTTTTGAAGAATCTCGTACTCAATTTCTTTAAATAAGGGCCCATTCCCTATAACCGCCAAATAAGATGAGGGTTTTTTCACTGCGACTTTTTCAAAGCCGGTTAATAAGTGCAAAATTTCTTGAGTTTCGTTCAAGTCCGAAAACGTCACAGCTAGATGCGAATTTTCAGGAATGCCCCACTTCTTTTTAATATTGAGCGTATTTTCAGGGGGCTTAAAATCACTGAGCTCAAAACCATAAGGGAGAGTGTGAATTTTTAAATCTGGGTAAAGATAATATCTTTCAAGTAAGAATCTTTGCTGAGGATGGGCGATAAAAATACCATCAGCCACCTTTAGCAGTGGTCGATCCTTAGAAAAGAAAGTCGTTAAAAATTTATAGGTAAGAGCAGTACCGGTTTGGAGTAACGCTCCTAAGGTATCGTGACCGCGACCCAAAATAGAAAAAATTTGAGACATCTGCGTTGCTTCGGCATCAAAACAAACAGCGACCTGAAATCGCTTTTTTTGTTTCGCAATTTTGATAGCTGAAGAGTCTAAGCCGTGAACCAGGTCGAAAGGGTTTTGCAAATGCAATTCTGTAAACTTTCTTAATACCGCATCTTCAAACGAGATATTTCGTAATTCAGAATCTTTTTCTTGTAAGAAATGAGTTTTGACTCCATCTCTTTCAACAAAACTTTTTCCCATGGGACTTCGGCTGGCAAAAACTGTAACGTCAATTCCTTTGCGAGCGAGGCCACGTGCCATCGGCCACAGGAAACCACTGTCTGAAGATCGGCTCAAGATTTGGAATCGAGATCCAATAAGTAGAACTCGTAATGATGAATTAATTTTGGGACGAGCTTCGGCCATAAGAAATCCTATCAGGCTTGCTTACGATCCGACAAAGCTTTCGTGATCCAGCGATTAAGTTGGTTCAAAGACTGATCTAAAACCAAATAAGGAGCCCGAGCTCTTTTTTTAAATTGCGAAGGTACGAGTGCTCCAGAGGTCCATCTGTTTTCAAGTTGTTGCCCGTAGTTGTCCTTATCGATCAAAGAGCAGTTTTCACCTACAGCCCAAAGTCCAGACATCAGTTCGATCTGATGAGTATCCAAAATCACATGAATTCCAGCAAGTGCAGAAAGAGAAGCAAGATCCACAAAAACACTTGGCGCAAGTTGAAGACCTGCAAGCAATAAAACTTCGGATTCTTTGAGCAGTTTCAATGTCTCAACTTTATTCAACTGACTTGACCACACAGGCTTATTTTTCCAACTATCAAACAAGTCCTGATATTCTTTGTGCTCTTTAAATCCCCACTGACTGCGATCGCTTAAGAAAATCCAAGTTTTATCTTTCGCAGTACTTTCAAAAAATCCAATATTCTGTTTTACGAAATCTTTTTCCCATGGGCAGATCCAAATATGTTTATTCGTAATCGCCGATAATACTTCTTCTGACTTGTGATCAGTTTCAGTTTCCAGTTTGTTGAGCGAAGGGAGTGGGGCAAGCAGTGTGCGAAGCTGGCGCTTGCTATCAGAGCTTATACCACGAAGATCTGCTAAATTTTGTCTAGAAGATAGTGTAACGAGGTCAGCACGCTTTAATAGTTTATGGAGACCTTTTGATTTACGGGCATTTAAAAAGCCTAAAAAACTAACGGCCATAGGCTGATTTGGCAACGCGCCAATCGTTTCAACTAAAGTTTTTTCCATCCAGTTTAATTTCTCATTCTCCCAGATAAAATAAACGAGATCAGGCTGAATCCGTAAGTAAGATGCCCAGATTAATAGAAGGTTTCTGGCACTTGGTTCATATGTCAAATGAGGATAGACGGGTTGTTGATCAGTCTCGAGACTTTCAATAAAAGAATTTGCAGTATCTGTTCTTTGTCTGGAAATTATGAAGATCTTCGCCATGGCACACCCAATACTTTAAAGATTTTTTCCAAAACTTTCTTATTAGCATCAGGAATTGAACGATCTTTTAGTTCTTCAGGGTAAATCCACTCTAGCATCAAATGATGTTTCGCCTTTGGCTGCCCCTTCCAATAAAGAACTTCATAAAATAAAATCACAATTCCAACGTCATTATAAGAATGCGTAACACTTAACTTGAGTTCACCAATGTCAGCTTCTATACCGAGCTCTTCAGATAATTCTCTAGCTAATGCTTCTTCAGGAGATTCACCTAATTCAATTTTTCCACCGGGAAATTCCCAAAGGCCCGCGAGCGAATTATTTTCTGGCCGTTGTCCAACCAAAATACGACCATCCTTTTTCAGGAAGCCCGCAACGACTGGGATCCACTGGATCTTTTTCAGCCGTGTTTTTTTGGTTTGAGCATTTTCCATTTTAGAGCCACTTCTTTCAAAAATCCAGGACCATTAAATACAAGGGCTGAGTAAGTTTGTACAAGATCAGCTCCTCTTTCCAGTCTGTCAAAAACGTCTTCCGCTGTCATCACTCCACCGCAACTGACAATTAACAACGAAGAGCGTTGTGAACCTAAAATTGTTTGGATTTGATCTAATGCATAGAGAGATTTCTCTTTAAGTGGCAAACCAGACACTCCACCCTCGACAGGAAAGCTTAGACCCGATGCCCGAGAAAGAGTTGTATTTGTTAAAATAAAGCCTGCAATTCCCTCTTGAACGGCCAAAAGAACGGTTTCTTTGAGGTCTTGATCCGCCATATCAGGCGAAAGCTTTAAAAGGACAGGCGTTGTTTGAGCTTGTCTGATGACTGAACCAAGCCAGCCTTTCAAGCTATCAACTTGAGCCAGTGATCGAAGTCCCGGTGTATTAGGGGAAGAAATATTAATAACAAGTGCATCAGCGTGAGTTCGGAATTGTTCCGCTAACGAAAGATAATCAGCGCCTGCATTTTCTAATGAAGTATCGCGATTTTTTCCGATGTTAATAAATAGAGGAACATTCCGCTTTAAGTTAAAAAGCTTTTTTTGAACAAATTTAGAACCTTTTGATGGAAAACCCATCTTGTTCCAGAGAGCCAACTCTTTAATATTTCGGTCAATGACTGTTCCAGAATTTCCCACTTGAGGTTTAGGAGTTACAGTTCCGATTTCAACAAAACCAGCACCTAGCTTTTGCCAAGCTTGAATATGTTCAGCATTTTTATCGAGCCCACCCGCTGTGCCAAATCGATTGCGAAAATGCAAACCCTTCCAAGTAAAGGATTTCCATTCAAAAGTTTCGTTTGTTTTAGATTCGTTTGCAAAAAGAGCTGCCGCCTCAACCCCCGCACCACTTAAAGTGTGAGAAAGTTTAGCTGGCAGCCAAAGCCAAGGCCGAATCATCGAGGATAGAGTCCTCGAAGAAGCATCGCTTTTTCAAGACGCTGAACAGAACAAGCCATAGCAGCGAGTCTCATGTCGACATTTTTTTCAGTGTGAAATCGATAAACCTGTTCAAAGGCTTTTGTGATGATTGATTTTAATCGACCGTTAATTTCATCTTCGTCCCAGAAGAAAGACATAATATCTTGAACCCACTCGAAGTAAGAAACGATCACACCGCCACCGTTAGCAACAACGTCAGGCGCAATAAAAATTCCTCGTTGAGTAAGAATTTTTGTAGCCGTATTTGTCACAGGTCCATTGGCGCCTTCACAAATAATCTTAGCCTTAATTCTTTCAGCATTATGAGTGTCAATTTGGTTTTCTAAAGCGCATGGGAAAAGAGCGTCACATTCCAATTCCAACAACTCGTTGTTGCCGATATCAGTTGATTTTGGAAAACCTTTAACTGATTTGTTCTGTTTTACGTACTCAATCAATTCAGGAATATTAAGTCCATCACCATTGAAAATTCCGCCTGTTACATCACTGACAGAGATAATTTTTGCTCCACGTTGGTGCGCAAATAAAGCAGCAAAAGATCCCACGTTACCAAAACCCTGAACAACAATTTTTGCGCCATTCATGCTCAAGCGATTTTTTTCAAAAGCTTTTTCTGCAACATACACAACGCCAAGACCAGTTGCGTGATTTCGGCCTAAAGATCCACCAATTTCAACTGGCTTACCAGTCACAACTCCAGGCTGAAAATAGCCACCTTTTTCTTGAGAATAAGTATCCATCATCCAAGCCATAGTTTGCGGATCAGTTCCAACGTCAGGAGCTGGAATATCTTTGGTCGGCCCGATGAAATCTGAAATTTCAGAAGTAAATCGTCGAGTTAAATTTTGTTTTTCAGTTCGAGAAAGCTGTGAAGGGTCAACGCAGACTCCACCTTTTGCTCCGCCGAGTGGCAAACCTAAGACCGAATTTTTAAAAGTCATCAGGGCCGCAAGTCCGACAACTTCTGGAAGATCAACATTTTGGTGATAACGAATACCACCTTTGTAAGGGCCAAGGGTCGAATTGTACTGGACTCTGTAACCTGTAAAAACTTTAACGTTATAATTATCCATTCGGACTGGAATCGAAACTGTCACACATTTTCGAGGTCGTTTTAATCTTTCCAGGACGTTTGGATCACAATTAATTATTTGACCCGCATCTTCTAAGACCTGTCGGGCATTCCTGAAAAGGGGACCGTCTAGATGTGCTTCAGAGGGATGTAAAGTTTGTTCCATATTGTTGAGCCTTCTATCAAAATGAATTAAGTTATAGGAGTCTAGAGAGTTTACTCTTTTGTGTCACGATTTTGTGTCAATCAAGGGCTAAATTATTGGACATAGGCGCAAATATGACGTTTCGAATCAGCTTTCAGGTTTTCATTGTTTTTTTAGCATTTTCAACCTGGGCACACGCACAAACGACTGCACCTTTCCCTGATAAAAGTTGGGTTTTGGGTTATCAAAGCAGAGCTATTAAATTTATATCGCATGGTTCAGATTACGCTGCTGCCACGCCGGGTCGACATCCGCAGTGGGCCCGTTATTTACTAAATCGTTTTTTGGCCTGGCAACCGATAGACCTCAATCCAAGGCCGACCGGGGATTGTGATCTTTTTAAGCTTCAGGAAGCGATTCGTCTAGCTCCTGATCTTCGAATCCGCTCAGTAACGCTTGATCAGTACCATTCAAAATGTACGAAGCTGTTTACCGAGGGTCCGCAAAATCCAGTCGAACAAGCTTTAAAAATCTTTTCGATGAAGTATGAAGTTGATCAAAATCCATTCCTACACCGGGTTGTGTTTAACTTGCCTGACGGTCAAAAGCTAAAGGGTGTACTAGCACTCAAAGATTCAAGAAATCGACCTCTTGTTATTGTTCGCGCTGGAATTACGGGAAATGTTGAAGAAGCTTATGCAGAAAGATTTTTTTTCTACCAACTTTTTGAGCGCGGTTTATTCAACGTACTTCTAATCGAAAATATGACCGGTGCTGACTACATTCACCATAATAAAAGCCTCAACTTTGGTGGCCTAGCTGAAAGTTACCAAAATATTTGGCTCGCACAAACTTTGACTTCAAGACTTCAACCTATTTCAGGAGTCATTCAGAGTGTTCATTTAATTGGACTTAGTCTTGGCGGGCAGGGAGTTTTAACTTCTGCTTGGATGGCAAGGTATCAGAAAAATCCAAAGCTCTTTAGCTCTTTCATGGCTCTCTGCCCTCTCGTAAATACCGTTGATACATTCAATCATCTTTTTAAAGTTTCTTGGCTCAGGTTTCCTTTAGAGATCTGGGCACGATCTCGATTCAGCGAATTTAAAAGTTTTCGACCCGAGTTATTTGAGGGTTTTTTAGGATTTCCAAGTCGAATGCTGGATGCTGTTGCAAAAAATTATAAGCGGCCCGATGCCTCCTATTTGGGTGTTATCGAACCTTGGTTTATTGAAAAACAGAATAATTATTATGCTCTTCATCAACTGTCGAAATGGGACTCAACGCTTCGAAATCCCGTCTGGATTTGGGTTACGAATGAAGATAAAATTGTACCTGTTAGCCTCAATACGGACCAACTTCCGCTAGCAAATCCGTTAAGAATTTCTGAAGGTAGCCACTGCAGCTTTCCCGTTGTTTGGGATAACCGCGTATTGAGTGCGGTACTGCAGGGACATGTTTTGGGAAACTCCAACTTTAAAGTCTTCGATAAAAAAGTGAAACTGGAGATTAATCCGGAACTTAATTGGGATTTGACGAACATCACTTTTCCTGATGACCGTCAGATAGTTGAAGTCGAATTATCAGCAGGGCCAAAAGCAAAAAGGTCCTTTATAATTAATCGCTCAGACTTGGATTTCTCATTTCGAACACCTCAACTGTCAGAGCACGAGAAATTTATGATTCGTCGCTGGCTTTCCTCCAATTTAAGGTGGGAGCGCAATGGAACAGACTTGAGCCTTTTAGTATCTTGGCCTATGGTCAAATAAGTTTTGAAAACGGGAGCACTATGCAAAAGCCAGAAAAACTGATCGAAAAGTTACTGTTGTCACTCGGTGCTTATAAAAATAAGAAAGTCCTTATTCTGGGTGATATTGGTTTGGATGAATACGTTTTAGGCCAAGTCAGAAGAATTTCTCCGGAAGCTCCGGTTCCTGTTTTAGAAGTTGATCAAGAAGATTTGCGTTTAGGCTTATCGGCGAATGTGGCTCAAAATGTTGTAAGCCTGGGTGGGCAAGTAAGCCTGGTTTCGGTCGTGGGACAAGATGCGGGTGCGCAAAAACTTAAAGATCTTTCTGCTAAAGCCGGCATTAACTGGAATTCAATTATAGTCGATGAAAAGCGACCGACGACTCGTAAGACAAGAATTATGACGGGGCCTCATCATATCGTGCGCGTTGATTATGAACTAAAAAAATATTTGTCGGCACAAACTGAAGAAAAAGTTCTACAAGAATTTCAAAAACATTTGGAAGCAAATGATGTTGTGATTCTTCAGGACTACGCAAAAGGTGTCATCACGGAAAAGATCGTCAAGACAATGGTTGAACTTTGTAAGGCTAAGAACAAAAAATTATTAGTTGATCCAAGTCGCGTGAACTCGGGTGATTTCTATAAGGGTTGTGATTTAATTAAGCCAAATTACGATGAAGCAGTTGCATTAGCGGGCCTTAATTTCGACGACCTCCGGGAAAATCCAAATCGTGTTGAAGAAGCAGGGAAAGCCCTTCAAAGAAAAACGGGGGCCCACCAAGTTGTGCTGACTCAAGGGAAAGAAGGCATGAGTATTTTCGAAGGTGATAAAATTACTCGAGTTCCCACTCAAGCTAAAAAAGTTTTCGACGTGACCGGAGCCGGAGATACCGTAATCGCAGCCCTGGCTTTAGGTTTAGCAGGAAATCTAGATTTAGTAACAAGTTGCCAGCTAGCGAATTACGCGGCAGGCGTAGTAGTAGCAAAAATCGGCTGCGTCCCATGCGAACTAGAAGAACTAAAAACCGCAATCTTGATGTGACAGGTACATTACCAGTGACGCTGCGTTAACGTATCGACAATAAAAAAACCCTCTTCGCAGAGGGTTTTTTCGTACTCAATCTTTTAGCTTAAATCTTAGTAGCCGTAATATTGTGGATGCCATTGCGGATTGTAGTAAGGATTTCCATAATATGAATTGTAATTCTGCTGAGGCATGTACGGGTTTGTTCCGAACTGGATTTGGAAACCAGCATTGAATCCACCGTTAACGCCACCATTGTAACGAGGGTAGTAAGCCTGGCTGTAACCAGTATTATTTCCACCGTTATAGCCAGTGTTGCCATTCGTAGGAACACACTGAGTACCGGGTTGCTGGTATCCGGGCTGGTTGTAACCTGGTTGTTGATACTGATTATAACCTTGTGGTTGATAACCTGTTTGTCCGTTGCCTGCTTGTGTGTGACCAGGCGGACAGTTTGTCACCACAGGCACACATTGATTTTGATTAAGTTGAGCCTGGCCGGGCGGGCACATGCCTTGTTGTAAACAGCCATGCTGAGTATTCAGCAAACCATCTGTACAAGCTCCGACACTGACAGTTCCAGGTTGAACACCGACGCTTCCGCCGCCACTTTTGCTGCCACTTTTACCGCAACCTGCGACTAAAATGGAAAGAACAGCACCAACGAGATACATATATTTGTTTTTCATTTTAAGCTCCTTGAAATTTACTACAAATCTATATGATCACTAATTGTGCCAAAGAGGCCGCTTGCAGAACGTGATAAAAGCTATCTAAATAGAATAGGTGGCCGAATTGAGAGGAGAAAACTTAAAAATCGCAGGAAAAGCCTGCAAAGGTCACCCTCTGTCAAGACTGTAGACGATTGTTAAGCGACGAACGGCTTAGAAAGTTAAGCCAACTTGGAGTTTTAAAACACCAATTGAAGGGAATCTTTTGATCCAATCAAGAGAGTCTTTAAAATCCTTCCGGTCATTTTCATTCTCGCTTCGTTTTAAAAAGGGAGCATGCTGCTGAATGACTGAAAACGGGAGATTGATCGTTAACCAATCAACCCCCACGATATAACCTTTGCGAGTATGCCAGCGATTTCCAATTCCCCAAGTGAGGCCCGCTAAAGAAACTTCTGCATGATCAAGATCACTTCGATTGGCCGCGTTCGTTGCGCGAAGAAGTTCGTCGCCAAGTCTGAAATCTAATTTGTTATAGAAAACACCATAGATAAAATTAAAACTATTTCGCTTGCCGAAAGATCGAGCTAACGCAGAAATTCTTTCTTCTTTTATCCTCCCAATATCGATTCCAAAGTAGCCCCAGCCAAGACTTCCATTTGCATACTCTAATTCGTACGTCCACGAAGGATCTTTTGTATAATTGGCGGATAAGCCCCACTTCGTCAAAACCCACATTTCAACAAAAGAGTAATTCCCTGTGAAGCCCCAATTTTTTGCTGCCCTGTTTTCGCGGTCGTCTCTTTTGGAGTCATACCATTTAGTTTCTTCTTTTGTTTCGACTGCGGGAACTGGTTGCTCAACAGGAGTTTGCACATCAGCTGGTTTAGTTGTCGCCGTGCTTGGAACTGGATTTTCATTTCGAGTTGGTGCTCCCAAAACTGATTCATCGCCAACTCCGCTTGGATCAGGTGTCTGTTTTAATTTTACTCGTGGCTTCGTGGTTGGTTTTTCCAAAGACGTTGGTTCACTTGGTTTAGGCGCTGCCACAGGTTCTTGGGCAAAAGTCAAAAAAGGTTGAAGTAAAAAAACGCTGCATAAAATATTTTTGAGTAGGGTAGACATATTCATCCGTTTTATGTTTAACTGCTATAACTGGCAATCTAGTTGGTAAAATTTGTCAGTGATCAAGAAGAGGTTTATAAATGGAAAGTCATTCTTTGGTATATTACGCACTCCACTGGGCGGTTTCAGCAATTGCCCTTTTGGTAACAGCCAAACTTATGAAGGGTTGGACCGTTAAAGGATTTGGCTCGGCACTTATTGCGGCGGCAGTTATTGGAGTTGCTCAGGCGATAGTCTGGCCGATTTTGATTGTCCTAACTTTACCAATTAACATTTTAACTTTGGGCCTTTTTACTTTTGTGGTGAATGGAGCGGTTTTAAAGCTTTGCGCAGCACTTCTAGATGGATTCGATATCGATGGCTGGTGGTCAGCTATTATCGGCGCCCTCATATTAGCGATTTTGAGCACAATTTTTCACTACGCACTGGTGTAGAGTTAAGGCTTAATTTACTAGAGACAAGTTTACGATAAATCCACGTTATTTTAGGTACCTAGCGCTAGACGGATTAAGCCTCAATTCCCTATAAATTCTATAATTTCTCGCCTAACCTTGAAACTCCTCGCTTGTCGGGGTGTTTTTTGTTAAAACTTTGCTCCTATGTCGGGACCAACTAATACGCAAAAACTCAATTCTATCGGCTCTAAAGAACAGAAACTCGTTTCATGGGCGCCGGCTCAAGTTACTTTTTCAGATTATATGAAAGCTCGGCCGGATCAGGCGGAGCCTGCGGAAGCAGATAAAATGGAAGGTCCTTTAAGCTTTTATGGTCTGACCATGGAAGATCTTGAAAAGATGATCCGCCATATGGGTAAGGAAAAATACCGAACTCAGCAGCTGTATAAATGGGTTTATGAAAAACAAGTTTGTGATTTCGATCAGATGTCGAATTTGTCGAAAGATTTCCGAATTGAACTCAAAAAACTTTTTGTTTTTGAATTACCAAAAGTTGTAACTCACTTAAAATCAGTTGATGGAACTCAAAAATTCTTATTTGATATGGGAGAAGGCCAAACAGTTGAAGCTGTCTTAATTCCTTCTGATGACCGAATGACTCTCTGTATTTCCTCTGAAATTGGCTGCAACATGGCTTGTCGCTTTTGCTTCACGGGAAAACAAAAATTAAAACGAAGATTAAAGACTCATGAAATCGTCGGACAATTTCTTCAGGCAAAAACTTTGTTACCTGAAGGTATGAAGATTACGAATATCGTTTTCATGGGAATGGGCGAACCGCTTGATAATCCGGAAGCAGTTTTTAAAACAATCGAAATCCTAGCTAATGATTGGGGAATTAATTTTTCTCGTCGTAAAGTGACTGTTTCAACTTCTGGAATCGTCCCTGAAATGTGGAGAATCGCCGCGTCGCGCGCGCGTTTAGCTGTTTCACTTAATGGTTATAGTAACGAAGTGCGTTCTGAAGTGATGCCGATTAATAAACGATGGAACATCACTGAATTATTAAACGAATGCCGAAAATACACTCGTGAAACTAAAGACCTTGTGACTTTTGAGTACGTTTTATTAAAAGGCATCACAGATCAAGTCGAACATGCTCGCGAACTTCACAAATTGACTCGTGATATCCCGTGCAAGATCAATATCATCCCGTTTAATGAGCATCCGGGCAGTGGTTATTCGCGGCCGGATGATAAGGCTGTAACAGCTTTCCAAAATGAACTTATGCGACTGGGTTCACATGTTCTACTTCGCCGCACAATGGGTCGAGATATATTCGCAGCTTGCGGACAGTTGACCAGCGCGTATAATGAACATCCACAAAAGATGGATATTTCAAATTCAGCATTAGGGGGTAAAAATGTCTCAAATTCTCGTCGTGGGGAGCTTGGCGTACGATAGTATTAAGACACCAGTAGGCTCGGTTGAACGTGCGCTAGGTGGTTCTGCAAATTACTTTTCAGTAGCCGCTTCCATATTATCTCCAGTCCGCGTTGTCGGTGTTGTCGGAAATGACTACAGCCCTGAAGATAAAAAAATTCTAGAAAAACGTGATGTCGATTTGACCGGAATGACTGTTAAAACTGGCCAAACATTTCATTGGTCAGGTTTTTACGACGACAATCTAAACGAGGCTCAAACTCTAGCAACTGACCTCAATGTATTTGCTGATTTTGATCCAGTCCTGCCCACTTCTTATCAAGATTCAAAATTCGTATTCTTAGCGAATATCGATCCTGTTCTTCAGTCTAAAGTTTTGGACCAAGTTAAGAGTCCGGTATATACCGGTATGGATACGATGAACTTCTGGATTCAATCAAAGCGCTCTGACTTAGTTAAGGTTTTAGAAAAGGTTCAGATCCTTTTGATTAATGAAGGCGAAAGCAAAATGCTGACAGGTGAAGCTAACGCGATTTCGGCTTCATACAAACTTTTGAAAATGGGTCCAGAAGCTGTCGTGATTAAGCGCGGTGAGTACGGCATTATTTTAAATCATAAAGAAAAAGGTCTATTCCTTTTACCTGCTTTTCCAGTCCCAATAGTCGTTGATCCAACTGGCGCGGGCGATACTTTTGCCGGTGGCTTTTTTGGTTGGTTGTCTCAAGTTGGGAAAAAGCCTGGGTTTGATGATTTGAAGAAAGCCTGCTTTGTCGGAAGCGCGTTAGCTAGTTTTACGGTTCAAGACTTTGGTCTTAAATCTTTATTGGCTGTGACCTCTGAAACTTTGGGAAATCGTCAAAAAATTTATCAGAATTATCTTCAAGTAAGCACTTAAGCCTTCAGAAAACTTAGAAAAATCCCGATCTTAACACAGATGGGGAAACCTAAAGCTAAGGCTAAAAAGAATATTGAAGAGAACGAATTTTTGAATGATTTAATCGAAGAGGTTAAATCAATTGATAATTCGCAAGATGACGTTGAGGACGATTCCCTCAATTCTCAGTATAATATTCTGACTCCAGCGACTCGATCTAAAATCAGCGATGATCAAAAAATTAATCCCCTGTTTATGGATAGTGTTGCGAGAGATAGTGGCGCTCGCAAAAGTAGCAAAGACGATCAGGATAGCAGTGAACTTCCAACTGTCTTTGCCCATCTAAATGAAAATATTAAAGCTCCTAAGCTGCGCATGGGTCGGGAAGATGGTCCAAGTGATGAGAGAGAAGTTGATCGAAGTAATTTAACGACGCCTTCTAACGAACAAATACCAAAGTTTCCTTCTGAAACCTATAGAAGTAATTCTGATCAAAGTACGTCCACTGCTGCAACCATGAGTTCAACGGCTGCAACCACAGAAGCCGACAGAACAATTGCTGTTGAAGGGGCTAAGGGAAACCGCGCTATCCTTCAAGAAAAAGTCGCAACGGGTGCTTTACGGGGGACTCGTAATGGTCAGGTCTATACTTCATTAGATGCAAGCTTAGCGCAGTCCGAAACTTTGAAAATTGCCCAGACGCGGATTAAAGAACTCGAAATAGAAATTGATCGTCTCAGAACTGAAAATGATGATCTGGCCTCTGCGGGTGATGTTGTCACTCGTCGAGTAGAGGATTTGCAAATTAGAGTTCATCGTCTAGAAAAAGAAAAAAGTGAGTTGGCTGACCAATCGAAAAACGAGCAGTTGATTTTAAAAGGTAATTTGCAGTTTAAAGATGCTGAGCTGTCAAAAGCCAAGGTAAAGCTTGATGATCTTGATATGCGAATTAAATCGGATTTCAGAAAAATCCGCGTTCGAGAGCGAGAATTAGAAAATAGATTGGAATTAGTGCGCGGAGAGAAACAAGCACTTATGCGTGCTAAGGACGAAAAGATATTGGATTTACAACGCAGACTTGATCAGTACAAATCTGAACTTGATCTGTATCGATCTAAAGTCCAAGATCTGAATAAAATTATGGAAAGCCAGCACGACCAAATGCAAAAAACGGTTCGGGCACTTAGAATCGCTTTAGTTAACCTGGAACATGAAGATTCCAGTGACATGCAGGTCGAGAATTCTTCTGAACGTGATTCAGAAGACCAAAAGAAAGCCAAATAGGCTATACTTTTAGAAGACTAGATTTAAAGGACGAGGGATTGACCGTTGAGCCGCCGAATAAAACTAATCGTAAGCGATTTACATTTAGGTAAAGGAAGACTCCTAGCAGATGGGGCAACCAATCATCTTGAAGAATTCTATTACGGCGAAAAGCTAACCGAGTTTATCAATTATTATTCTTCAGGAACATTCAGAGATGCAGAAGTTGAGATAATTATCAATGGTGATTTCCTCAACTTTTTGCAAGTGGATTACCGTGGACATTTTTTAACGGTAGTTACGGAAAGTGTTGCGCTAGAAGTATTGAAGTCCATCGTTCAGGGACATGAAAATGTTTTTAGAGCATTGAAAGACTTTTCATCTCAGCCGCAAAATTTAATTACTTATGTTGTGGGAAACCATGACCAGGCGATGATGTGGCCTGCCTGCCGTGCTTTTTTCAATCAAGCCGTAGGAGCATCCGTACGCTATAAAAATATCGTTTATTTCTTTGATGGCGTGCACATTGAACATGGCCATATGCATGAAGCTGCGAATAGAATAGATCCTAAAAGATTCTTTCTTAAAAAAGATTTGCCGGAACCAATCCTCAATTTGCCTTTTGGATCGCATTTTTTTATTGAGCTTGTCTTAAAAATTAAAGAAAAATATCCACATGTGGATAAGATCCGTCCATTCAGTAAGATGCTCAGGTGGGCCTTCTTCAATGAAACTTGGCTCATTGTTTCCTCAATTACTAAATTATTTGGATTTGCCGTTAAAACTTTATTCAAAAAAGATCCTCGAAGAAATTGGTCTTTAAAAAGCCTGCTTAAAATTGCTTTCGAGAGCGCGATTTTCCCCGACCTCAGTGAGGCAGCGCGCCGAATTTTAAGAGACGAAAGAGTCCACACAGTCGTATTTGGCCATACTCATGTATACCAGTACCGCCAGTGGGGTACGGATAAAGAGTATTTCAACACAGGGACATGGACAGAATTGACATCATTAGATATTGTATCATTGGGTAAGATTACAAAACTGACTTATGTGCTGATCGAATATCCTGATGATGGAACTCGCCCCCGCGGTCGACTTAAAGAGTGGAAGGGCTATCACCGCATTGAAGAGGATGTTGCAGTCTCATAAAAATTAAAAGGAACTGCATGTTTTCAATCGCTAACCACACTAAACCTGTACCTGCTGAGCTTCATGAGCGTTGCCTTGGAGCACTCCAAAAAGTTTTAGACAATCAAAAACTTGGCTTTACAAAACTTCCAGTAAGAGACCATCTCTGGGATGAATGTGCGCGTTTAGCTAAAACTTGGCACGGAAAAATCGATCAAATTGTTTTATTAGGAACGGGTGGAAGTTCCCTTGGCGTTCAAGTGATCGCTGAATTTTTTGGAATGACGAACATGATTTTCATCGACAACGTTGATCCAGTTCATTTTCAGGCACAGATGAAAAGTATCAAAGATTTATCACGAACTGCATTTTTAATTACATCAAAAAGTGGCACGACAGTTGAAACTCTTTGCGCGCTAGAAATGATTTTACAAAGTTATAAGCTAAGCCCCTACGTTGCTATCATTTCTGAAAGAAAAGAAAGCTCTCTTGCAAAGTGGGCTTTAAAAAAATCTTATCATCATTTAGAAATTCCACTCGATGTGGGTGGACGTTACTCTGTCCTTTCACCTGTTGGAATGCTGCCTGCGGCATTATTGGGACTTGATCTGGATAAATTTCGCAGTGGTGCTTCTGAAGCAATTCGAAGTAAAGAGCTTGTAGCTCAGCTTATTGCTCAAAGTATCATGAGCTTTGAGAGAGAAGAGTGGATTACAGTATTTTGGATCTATTCATCGCGTGCGTCTTTCTTGGGAAGATGGATTCAGCAATTATGGGCAGAGTCTTTAGGTAAAGAAAGAAACATCATCAATGAGCCGGCTGCGCGGGCAAGCACTCCATTTTTTGCTCTTGGAACGACTGATCAGCACTCGACGTTGCAGCAAATGATGGAAGGTGCCAAAGATAAATTCTATTGGTTCATTCGATTTAGCGCGTTGGAAGTCTCATCAACAATTGATGCAACCCACTTTCCTGAAACAGAATTTTTAAAAGGTCACTCGATGGGAAGACTATTTGCAGCAGAAGCTCAAGCAACTCAGGAAGCTTTAGAGCAAAAAGGACGCAGCACGCTTTGCCTCAAAACGAATATACCAATGGTCAAGCAATCTGCAGAGCAAGCTTTAGGTTTTTTCTTCATGATGATGGAACTCGTCGTAGCAGGCGTTGCACAACATTTGTTAATTGATGCATTCGATCAGCCTGGAGTCGAGCTAGGCAAAAGACTGGCTCGAAATCAATTTAATACTCGCAGTTGAGACTTGCTTACCTATTAGGTACACTTTTCGAATATGAGTGACGATTCAAGCAAAGAAGATAGAACCGAAAAAACGGTCGTAGCAAGCGAGACTACGCTTAATCGAAAGATGGCATCCTCAAATGTTGCGCCTGTCTTGATCGTTTTAATTGGACCCGCAGGTTACCAAGGTAAACAGTGGGCCCTTCAAGATAATTTTGTTATCGGCAGAGCCGTTGAATCCCAAGTATTTATTGATGATGGAAGTGTCAGCCGCGCCCACGCGAAGATTGAATTTCGGGGTTCAGAAATTGTCATCGTCGATTTAGGTTCAACAAATAAAACTGTGGTAAATGGTGCACCCTTAGCACCACTTGCTCCACAAGTATTAAAAAATAATGATCAAGTTAAAACCGGCAATGTGGTATTCAAATTTCTAGATAAAGGAAACATCGAAGCCATTTCTTCGGCCGAACTTTTTGAAAAAGCAAATCGTGATGGACTCACAGGTGCTTACTCGAAAGGTGCATTGATCGAACGTGGTCCTGAAGTTATCAAAAGATCTGAAACCTTAGGTGAACCGTTAAGCGTGATTGTTTTCGATATCGATCACTTTAAAAAGATCAATGACAATCACGGTCACCCAGGCGGGGACTACGTACTAAAGGAACTTTGCCGAGTTATCTCGACGAAGCTGACTCGTTCAAATGACTTCTTTGCCCGTTATGGTGGTGAAGAGTTCGTGTTGATCTTAGTGGGAACTCCGATAAGTGCTGCAATTGATATTTCGGAACGTATCAGAAAAACAATTCAAGACTGCGAATTCGTTTTCGAAAACAAAAAAATTCTAGTCAATGTTTCAGTCGGTGTTGCCTCAAGAAAAGCGGATGAAATCAGTTGGGATGTCTTATTCGACAGAGCCGACAAAGCCCTTTACAGCAGCAAACAAAACGGCCGCAACCGAGTCACAATTTCCCCATAAACATAAACCCACCTTCTCACTTTTGTAGAGGCGCGGCGTTACTTTAGGAGATTCTTCCATTGGTCTTCTCTGAAGCCAACGGTGCCTGAGTTTTCTGTGAGCAGAAATGGGCGCTTGATGAGCTTTCCGTTTTTAGCGAGTAACTCGAGAGCTTCTTTTTCTGTCATTCCTGATTTTATTTTTTCAGAGATGTTGAGTTCACGGTATTGAATGCCAGATGTGTTGAAGAGTTTTTTGAAAGATTCTCCGTCAGCCTTCAAATAATCGAGCATTTTTTTAAGCTCGGTCATACTGGGCGGTTGATCAACAATTGCTATTTTATCGTAGGATATTTTTTTGCTAGCTAAAAATTTCAAAGCTTTTTGGCAAGTACTGCAGTTTTTGAATTCGTATACTTTGATCTTCATAATCTTACCAAGGCTTGAGCGTCCACTTCATATTATAGAAATTCATTACTTCATCTGGGATCGGGCCAATTCTTAAAGCGATCTCTTTATTCTTGGGGCTAATAAAGATGTAATGGTCCGGAGAAATTGCTTCGGTACCCCAGTGATGGATAGAACCCCAACCCGCTTGCGCAGTATTGAGCTGCTTAACTGACACCTGCAATTTTTTATAAGAATTCTTTAGTTCATCAAACCCTTTGGGGTCCACAGCTGCTTTCACGACAACAATCGGGGCGCGAATTGTTGCTTTGGTCGCTGATTTAAATTCCAAGCACTTGCCAGTTGATTCTAACATTAAATCCATAGTCTGAGACTGGTCACAGTCTTGAACTCCATTGAAAGAATTGTCTTTTACATTTTTATTCGCAGGCTTACTTTTAATATCTAAAATCAATTTCGAATTTAGCTGAGCTAAATCCAAACTGACTTTGTGATCTTTGGGTGAAATCGCTTTTGCCGGGGCTGCTTTTGAATAAGCACTTAACTGGAGACCTATAAATAGTAATGGAAGAATTAATTTTTTCATATCCATGATGCTAGTAACTTATGAAAAAAATCGTCAACCTAAATGCCTCTGTATATATGACTCGCCGCCTATGCAAAAGTGAGAAGGTGGGTTTCGGGGTTTCGTCTACTCGCTGGTCAGTGTTTAAAATATGAACGGGGTTTTTGGGTGAAATTTCTTTTTCTCCAATTTTTTTCTTTGGCAGCGGAAAATTTTGTGCGCGTTTTTTCTTCGCGGAAATTTCGAAAACTCGCGCCAGGTCTCATTATGGGACACTAGGCCGCGCCGCATAAGAGTTTCTTATATCATTCATAAATCATAAGTGATTTCAGTTAGTTAGAGACATCGTGGCACCACTTCTTGGCCAAAGTATTGCAATACTAGTTTGGTAAGTCTGAACTGGTTTTTCTAAAAGAATTTTCCAGTTCGCTGAAGTTAGTGAAAAGACAGGAGGTTTTTCTAACTTCGGGGGAGCAGGGTCAAATGGCCCCGCTAGAAAAAAATTCAATTATTAACCGATTTAATACAGGAGTGGGTCTGATATGACACGAGATCTTGAAAAAATGACGGATCTCGAACTCATCGAGAGAGTGAAGTTGGGTGATAAATCTAGTTTCTCTTCTCTCGTAATACGGCATCAGAGGGGATTACTTCGATTGGGTTTGAGGTTTGTTAAAGACCTAGATCAAGCAGAGGATATAGTGCAGGAGGCTTTCATTAAGGCCTACGAGAAGTTGAGCACGTTCGAAGGAAGATCGAGCTTTAAGAGCTGGCTCTACCAGATAGCGTTGAACACAGCTCGTAATCGCTTAAGAGAAAACCGACGCGAAACAGTAGATGTCGAAGATACGAATCTGTCTGTTCCAGCAGTAGGTGAAACTATGTTGGTACATACGGCGATTACAGATCTTCTAAACAAGGAAGTCGAAAAACTACCGTTTCGTCAAAGAACTGCTCTCGTACTTCGAGTATACGAAGATCTTAGCTTCCAAGAAATTTCGGAAATCATGGCGTGTCCTTACGACACTGCAAAGGCCAATTACCGACATGCTCTTATTAAGCTAAAAGAAGTTTTCGAAGATCGAGAAGACTTAAAAACATGGACCCTTGAAACAGGAGGATTTTTTATGGAACTAAACCCACTAATGGAGGCCGAAGGATGAGACCACAAGCGCGGACAGATATAAAAACAATGTTAAAAAATGCCGATGAAGTCGAGGTCCCCATGGACCCGGGTTACTATCATCGATTGCACGATAAAATTATGATGAAGATTGAAGATCAATCGGTGGAAGAAAAATCCATCATTGTTCCAATGAAGCGATTGAAACTGCAGCGGGAATTAATGAAAAAATACTAGCCAATAATTCTTTCTCTTGAATTTCAAGGCAAAAAGGCGAAAAGCTTTGCAGCGTGAAAACGCCTGGGGTTTTTCGCCTTTTTTTGTTTTGAGATCTGCGAATAAATCATGCTAGGCTTTCTGGCATGACAGAATTTCTTTTCTTCCGACATGGCGAAACTGACTGGAATTTGAAACACATTTTTCAGGGTCACACTGATATCAGATTAAATGAAACCGGAGTTAGACAGGCTCAATTCTTGGCAGATAAAGTTCGGCACTGGAAAGCCGATGTGATTTTATCATCAGACTTAACACGCGCACTTCACACCGGTGAACACTGCGGAATGAACTGGAAAGTTCCCGTCATACAATCTGCTGATTTAAGAGAAATGCAACTAGGTAAGGCCGAGGGATTGCACCGCGATGATGTGATGAAATTAGTGGGCCCCGATTTATGGAAAATTTGGCTAGGGCACGAAGCAGAAGACGAGATTTTTCGTTTTCCCGAAGGTGAATCTAAAATTGAAGCTAGAGAACGCGTAATCAATTATTTACAAAAATTCGTCAAAGCTAATCCAAAATATAAAAAAATCGCAGTTTCTACTCATGGTGGAATTTTAAGAAGAGTAACTCATGGCCTGAAAGGCGTTCCCGAGGCAGGAGTTCCCATTCCCAATTGTGTGACTTACCGATTAAATTATGATGGTTACGACTGGCATTTTGTAGCCGTCAGAGAAAGGGCTTCTGCCGTTATCGTTGCAGAAAATAAAATTTTAACTTTTCTAGGTATTGATCCGCACAGTGGTCGGGAATATCATTTCTTACCCGGTGGAATGATCGAGAAAAATGAAAGCGTCCAAGATTGCATCGCAAGAGAAACTTTGGAAGAAACCGGTTATGAAGTCAGTCCACAGCAAACAGTTGTTACGAGCGAATATGATTTTACGTGGAATAATAAAGATGTTTGGTGCAGGACTCATTTTATGAGAGCTGATTTGAAAAGTGATTTCAATAATCCTAAAAAAGTAACCGATGCGGATTATAATAAGGGTGTGAAGTGGATTCCGAAAGATGATTTCGCTTCTTACTTTCACTACGACGAATCAATTTTTGAAAGTATAAAGAAGCTCCTAGAATAAAAGCGGCTTCAATAAAAGCCGCTTTTAAATAAATTACTTAACTCGTGTAAATGGAAGAGATTGACCTTGAGCTGTTAAAGTCAAAGTGTCGCCATTTAAGCTATAGTCGAAAGTCATTGGAACGATTTCAACTGAACACTCTACGCCAGCAACGCTTTTAGTTTCTTTTGCTGATCCCTTTAGCAAGATTTGTGAATCCGTTACTTCCGACGGTACTGTTCCTGAAACAACAACAGCTTGTCCTTGATATTCACACTTCACGCCAAGTGCTGTTTGTTCAGCGGAAATAGAAGCCATCATCGTGAGGGTAAATCCGTTTTGTTGTTGAACTGCTGACCAATTGCCGAAAACTGCAGGGTTAGCAGATGCAATTGAAGAAAAAGAAAATGCGACAGCTGCAATAACACCTAAAATCGTATTCTTAAACATGAGAACTCCTTAGTTAGTTTGTTCCTCAAGAGTTAGTGACCAGTCTAAAAAGTGTCAAACTTATTAATATTTAGAGAGGGAGTGAGTCAATTAATTTAGCTTCGCTAAATCTTGATCTGGATTTTCTGACTTAATGAGTACTTTACATTTTTCAATGAAGCTCGGGAAGTCGCGTTTCGAAATTTCCCACAGCCTGTCGAAAGCTGTGAAATCGCTCATGTAAGTTCGGTACATCATCAGGCGCGCATTATTTAATTTCGTTTCGCCAAATCGTGCCCAGTTTTTTAATCTTAACTGATTCTTAATTTTTATATTAAAGTCTTCCTGAATTTTTTTAATTCGAGCTTCTTTATTTTCCAAAGTCTTCTCTTCGGGCTTCAAATTTTTGTACCACTCATCAAGTTGCTTAACCTCTGCCGTAATAAATGTGGAAAAGATTTTGTCATCGTAAGTTGCATCCTGCATTTTTTTATAGGCCGGTGAGCCAGGGCCTTCTTTTTTCAAGTAAAAGAGTTCAGCTCCTTTTTGCCCGGCGTAACTTGCAAGCCGCTCATTGAAATCCACACTGTTTTTAACCCAAACTGTGGTGTGCACAAGTTCGTGGATTAAGGTTTCAGTTAAATTTTCATCATCGTAATTGAGCATACTCGAAAGCAAGGGATCTGCGAACCAGCCTAAAGTTGAATAAGCTGAAACCCCACGAACATAAGTATCGTAGCCAAGCTTAGCCATTTCACCTTCTTTTTCTTCTGCTTCTTTTTGATTAAAAAAACCTAAATAAGGAACTTTGCCGACAATCGGAAATTGCCATTCATAAGGTTTGATTCTCCACGCATCAGAAGCAGAAACTGACCAAATCACATAGGGGCGATCAAGCCAGGTCACTTGCGTGTAATTACCATTCGAGTGAAGTTTTAAATCCTTAATAGCAAAATCTCTGACTTCTTGGCTCAGCAAAAGCTTTCTTCGCTGATCTTCAGTCAGATCTTTTTTTTCTAAAATTTTGTTATAGGATTCGCGGTTTGCGAGGAGCGACATTTGATTATACGCACTTTTAAACGAGTAACAGCCAGTTAGATAAAGCGAAGCGAAAACAAGAACAGATTTTCTTAAAGCATCCATGAAAGGCCGGCTCTCAGTTGACTGTCGTCGGTGACTACGCCACCTCCAACAGGAGTTCGCCAAACGTCGTAAGAAACTCTTAAAGATAATCCATCAACAATTGAAAATTTAATTCCGGCCCCGTAACTAGGAACGATAGCTGTTTCGATATCAAGTGCTTCAACTCTGTTGATTGCACGTTCGTAAACGACCTGACTTCTTTTTAACTGTGCGGCTCCACCTTTTATATAAGGCTGCATAAAAAATTTTCTTGGAGCTAAAACCAAAATTAAGTCTGCGCCGACAACAGTCGTTTTTTGATAAGTTTGAATAGAATTCCCAGCTGGAGGCTTTTCAAAACGATTGGCTTTACCTTCGGTGTAACTCATCTCGAGCGCTACCATTTCGGAAAAATAAAGCGACATTGAGCCTGTTGTTGATTCAGTTTCAAAGTAATTTTGCTTATCGAAAGAATTTCTTTTCTTCGCATAGGAAACTCCCAATTCATAGTTGAGAGCCCAAGCTGAAGTAGAGAATAATAAGATGAATAAAAACAAACTTTTCATTCTTATAAGTGTAGCAAAATCTGAGAGAATTGCCTTACTGGACGCGCCCAAAGTCTACGACAAAGCTGTAGCTTATGTGAATAAATCCATCACTCCGGACCATTTCTGGCGGGGGGTTGGGAAATATACGGGCATCTTGAAATGCGAGAGCTGGAGAAATATCAAATTGTTCAATTCCTGATGGAGTATGAATCTGAGCCTGATGGAATTCTCCATTTGGCTTCAGTAAAATAACAACATCAGTTTTCCAACTTCGGCCCGTTAACTTTTTCTGTTTAAAATCAACGGAGTAAGTATCAACTGCACGCTTAATTAAATCAGCCCAGCGCAAATAAATCATATCTTCTAACCGAGCATAAAAAGTGTAATAAACATTTCGATCTGTATTGAGCGCTGTGAAAGAGCCAACAGCAATATTATCAGGTAGCTTTACGCTAATAGTTGATTCGCCGCCTTGAAGCTTTGTTATTTCATTTTTCGGATCAAAAACTGTGAACTCATCGCCATTTTCGGAAATCTTTTTCTTTTCCTGTTGCTCGCGAATTTCTTCTTCGGTGTCTTCCATATATCTTGGGCCACGATCACGATTGCGGGTTAAACCAGTTAGCTTAGCCTTCGTTTCTTGTAAAACCCGCTGCCTAGTTTCCGAGCTAAACTGAGCTTCAGCCGGATCTTCAAATTTCATATTTTCAGGAATTTTAACTTGGCGAATAAAAGTCTTTTCAGAGCCCTTAAATTCTTCAGATTTTTTAACGTAGACGACTTCGACTGGTCTCTTGGCCTGCGAAGGCACCATCGAAATCGGCGGGTCCCACACAAACAGAGCCAGCATAAGCAGGCCATGGAAAGCTAGACTGAGGGCTGAAAAAATCTTAAATCCCATCCTCTTCAATTTAATCCTCTCTGGGGCTCAATCAAGTTATTCATGACATAAGTAACCTATAAAGATTTCAGCCTTTTCGGCCGATATATTATTAGACACAGTGGGAGGTTCTTTTGGGTCAAATAATAGATATTACGAAGCGTCTAAAGGGTCGAAATCAGGATGAAAAACCTAAAAAAGCCAAACCAGCCGAAGTAGTTGATATGACAGAGGCACGAGAAGCCATTATTAACAGTGAGCGTCGTGTCGTAAAACGTACAATTTTAAATGAATTTATTGGAGCATTTGCAGTCGTTCCTGAGAAGGGACTGTTAAAAGTAGCTCTCCATGACATCTCCGAAAAAGGTGTGTCATTCAATTTGGAAGGTTCTCAAGCTTTCTTCCGACAAAATCAAGAAATAGCAATGAGACTGTATCTCAATCACAAAACCTTTTTCCCATTTGTGGTTGTTTTAAGAAATCAAAGATTTATCGTGGATGAATCTGTGACCCGAGTCGGAACTGATTTTTTGGCTGAATCAATGAACAACACAGCTCTTCAACACTTCGTAAAATTTATTGAAAACGTATCAGCGACTTTGAAAACTGATCACGGTGATATCCAAGTTTCTCAAATTGCGGGCACTTAAAAAGCTCCGCCATTTTAGCGCCGGCTGATTTAAGCCGGTAGCTTAATTTAGCCACTTTTTTTAGCGTTTTTGCTTCCAAACTTCTCGTAGACTTATGTCGAGGTTTAAGGTGCAATAGTTTCAGGTTTCTTATGATAAGAGACTTCGAATTATTCATGGAGGCGGCATTGTCTAAAAGTGGAACGACCAGTCCAAAAAGAAAAAAAATCGTAGTTGATACCAATGTGATTCTTTTTGATGCTCTTGCATTACTTAAATTTGGTGATGCTGATATCCATATTCCAATATCAGTCATTGAAGAGATCGATCGTTTCAAAAGAGACCAAGGTGAAAATGGTCGAAATGCCCGTCAGTTTTCCCGATTCATCGACGTCTTAAGATCAAAAGGTTCTTTGCCTCAAGGTGTTCAGCTTGATAATAGTGAAGCCTATATTTATGTAAACTCAGATTTAGTTATGTCCGCATTGCCACAAGAATTAGATTTGGCAAAAGCTGATAACAGAATTTTGATGACGGCAATCGGTCTTCAAAAACAACATCCAAGACATAAAGTTGAGCTGGTTACAAAAGATATCAATCTTCGTATTAAAGCAGATGTTTATGGAATTCCTGCGCGTGATTACGAGCCACATAATGAAACTGGTAATTCTGGAAACATGTACGAAGGGTACCAGGAAATTGAACTGACACCTGAACAGATTGATCTTTTTTATAGAAGTAAAAAATTAGAATATAATGCGACAAAGTTACTAGCAAATCAGTATGTGATCATGAAAGATAAATCCAATCCAAATCACTCTGCGATTGGTCGATTTAGTTTTCAAGATCAAGCACTTGTACCCTTAAATAGTCCTGATCATAGTATTTGGGGAATTCACGGACGAAATGTAGAACAATCTTTCGCACTCGATTGTTTACTCAATGACGAAATCCTTTTCGTATCCCTTGTGGGAAAAGCGGGTACAGGTAAAACCATGTTAGCGATTGCCGCTGGACTGCATAAGACACTTGAAGAAAGTCGTTTCCAAAGACTTCTTGTATCAAGACCGATTTTTCCGATGGGTCGTGATATTGGTTACTTGCCTGGAGATATCGAACAAAAGTTAAATCCCTGGATGCAGCCAATTTTTGATAACGTTGAATTTCTAATGGGTGCTGATAAGAAAGCTGCCGGCCGTGCCCAAGAGCTTATTAATCAAGGCATGCTCAATATCGAACCTTTGACCTACATCAGAGGTCGTTCAATTCCGAAGCAGTATCTTATCGTAGACGAAGCGCAGAACTTAACACCGCATGAGATCAAAACGATCGTGACGCGCGCAGGATCGGGTACAAAAGTGGTCTTGACCGGGGATATTTATCAGATCGACAATCCGTACGTTGACTCAGCAAATTCAGGTTTGACTTATGCAGTTGAAAGATTCAAAGGTCATCCCATCGCAGCTCATGTCACTTTAACAAAAGGTGAAAGATCAGAGCTTGCGGAACTTGCTGCTAATATTCTGTAAGCTAAATTAGGGAACTCATGGAACGATTAACGATGGATATTGATAGAGGATTTATGTCAGATAGAGATTCAGTAGGATACACGAAAACATACGAAGTGACTGTGACACGCGATATGGTCACGAAATTTGCTGAAGTGACAGGTGACTTCAATCCTATCCACGTTGATGAAGAATACGCTAAAAGTACTAAATTTGGCCGCTGCATAGCCCACGGTATTCTGATCGCGGGCTTTTTTTCAAGGGCCTTAGTAGACACTTGGGGAGTCGGGATCTACTTAGGCCAAGAAATGAAATTTACCAATCCAGTTTATATCGGAGACACAGTTTTAATCACTGTGACTTTAACTGGAATGCGAACTGAAAAAAGAATTGGTACAGTCGAAACAATCGCAAAGAGAAAATCAAATAATGATCTCTGCGTAAAAGGCCAAGCCATGATCATGATGAGCCCCGGATAATCTTACCAGGGTAAAGTCTGATTCAAAATTGTATTCTAAAATTAGCGGCAGATCATATCAATCGGACCATCTTTATCGGTCTCAATGTAAAGTCGAACAGACTTATTTTTTTGCGGTGTCAAGTTGTACGCGCGGGCTTTTTGTCCAATAAAAGACTTATTAATTTTTTTCACATCATATTGAAAATTTAAATTCTCTCTTAAGTAAGTATAAGAAAATTTAAGCTTGTAAGTTTGGGCTTTGGTAGGTCCTTCAAGCGTTGCGCGGTAAAAAATAGGATCTTTATACGTCGACTGACATTTCCAATTAATTGGCTTTTCAGAATTTGCGCCGAAAGAAATTGTGTTAATAACCAAGGTCAGAATAAAGATGAGTGTTTTCATTCTATACTTTTAGCAGGGGATTCGTGCATTTTCAGAAAAACCGTGGTTCCCGATGCGGCTTTGAGTTCTTTGCAAAATGTGTTCAAAAGTTAGACGCCTTAGATCACTCTTTCCATATTGTTTGTCGTATTTCGGATAAATTGAACCTATCTGCTATCATTCACTGTCTTTTTCTAAAAAAATATGTCGGGTTTATTTCAGATTGTCGTAGATTAATAACTCTGTGCAGAACCGCTGCGGTTCTGCACAGAGTTATTGGTTAACAAAAAAATAGAAAAAATTTTTCATCGGCAAATTACTTTTATTTCCATTTTGCCGGCTCGGCGCCCCCGGCTGCACCTTGCCGGCCGCACCTTGCCCTCGGGCCTTGAATTATTCCACAATAGAAGAATGAACGAGCCACTGACAGTTGGAATCATCACTTTTAATGAGGAAAAAAGAATTCAACGATGTCTTGAATCGTTAAGTTTTCTTAAAAAAGACGTTACTAATCTTCACGTCGTAGTAGTCGATAATAATTCCAAAGACCAAACTGTCGATATTTCTGATCGTGTGCTTCAAAACCTATCAGTCGGATTTACTCTAATTAGACGGACTGAAAATAATCTTGCAGAAGCCAGAAACGATATTATTAATTCAGCGAAAACAAGATGGATCTATATGATCGATGCGGACTGCAGACTGGATGCAGCGACCTGGCCCAATTTAATTCAAGACTGGAGCGATAACCCCAAAATCGCTGCACGAGGTGGATCACAAAAGTTTTGTCCACTTTTTGAAATTTTAGTATTGCTTGATGAGATGAGGAAAAGTTACTTCGGGCACTTCGGATCTGCGCAAATGCGGTCGACTGGCCCAATTGAATTTCTGGAACATGTTTCAACGACGCATATTTTGTACGATAAGAATGCGCTTAATGTGGTCGGTGGATTTAATCCTTTGTTAAGCTCTTCAGCTGAAGATTTAGATATCAGTTTAAGACTTCGTGAAAAGGGTTTTCAGTTGCAGTTCAATCCGCAATCTTTTTTATGGCATGAGCAAGCTCACACTTGGGGTGAATGGGCGAAAAAAGCTTTCCGTAATGGAATTTGGCAAACTCGGCTGATAGCTTATAATACAGCTATTCTTAAAACGAGAAGGCCTTGGCCTGGAATTTTTCTATACTGTCTGCCTTGGATTCCGTTTAAATTTTTGTTAGTTGCAGGTGGCGTTTATTTTATCGGAATTATATTTTTGTCGATGATGGCAAAAATTTCGTTCATACAAAAATTAAAACTGTTTTGTTTATTTGTGATGACTCACTTTTTATATTCAGTCGGAGAAATGTCTGGAGTCATTTTAGCAATTAAAGATTTGATTAAGAAAAGAAAACTTCCCATTTCAACAAATGCCTGATGAAGCGCCCAGCCCGGCCAATATAACTTATGCTTCCAGATTAAATTCCAGCTTATAGCATTATACTGACTTCTTAAGCTGAGCTTCTCTCTTGCTTTGCCTTGAAGAAATGCTCTTTTGCAGAAATGAAAAAAGTGGCTTCGGGGATGATGAATAACATCGGCAGCCTCATGATAAAAAGACTGGATTCCTTTTTTTTGTAACCATCTAATTGAATAGGTATCTTCGCCTGCCCAAATTTCTGGTTCTTTCCAGTCATGAAGATGCTTTTTTACTCTTCCAGAAATAATCCAAACACCACCGGGCAAATTTTGACAGGGGATAAGTCCATTCTTTAAACCGAGTTGCCGGAATAGCCAGAGCTCAATTTGGGTGTTATAGGAATTTGATAAGTAAGATTGTTTTACGTGCGGCAAGTAACGACCACCAAGAACAAGTAGATCCGGATTATTTTTAAATAACTTATCAACTTTTTTAAGATAGTGCATGCTGGGAAGTTCAACGTCTTCATCGAAGAAAAAATAGATGCGATCTTCTTCATCAATCTGACTTAAGCGACTGGGACAAGATCTTGATTCCAATAACTTAAGTTCGATCGAATGCATTTGGTCCTGCAATGCTTTTTGTAATGCAGGTAATAGGGATTCAGCTGAACGGCAGTTCAGTATGACTTTCGGCTTCGGGTCCATTGCAAAAGGATAACATAAAGATGGGTCCAACCTTCAACCCAACTCATGAGTTTAGACTCACCTAGGCGGGCTGAATACGAGATCGGTATTTGTTGGCATCTTGAGCTACGAGTCAGAAATAAAGCGCTCATCGCGATTGATAAATTAAAACCACGATGGGGAAGCTCTAAAATTGCTGGGACAAATTTCTGCTTAAAAAGTCTAAGTCCAGAGCACACATCGGTGTCAGGTAATTTGAGACAATACTTGAACAGAAATCCAAAAAGTCGATTACCAAAGCGACGCCAGGCAGTAAAATCGCTGTTAGGGAGCAATCGATTTCCAAAGACCACGTCAAGATCTTCAGCCTGATAATGATTGAGCAAAGTCAAAAGATCGATTGGGTCATAAGTGGCATCCATATCCATCATTGCAATCAATTGACCCTTGGCTTGAGCAAAGCCCGTTTTAAGTGCCTGACCGTAACCAAGATTTTGAGGATGAGTAATAACCCGAACCAAATGGGGGTAAGATTGAAGGGCTTCAGGAGTTCCATCTGTAGAACCGTCATCTACCACAAGTGTTTCAAGCTTCCAACCTTGAGCGCTTAACTTTTCTTTTGCGATTTCCAGACGTAGCATAACCGAAGCAATCGCAGCCACTTCATTTAAACATGGAATAACTAAGGAAATAGTCTTTTGTTCAAGCATAAAACAAAGTTAAGATAGGTAACTAATGAACCCAAGTCAAAAGACAAATTTATTTCCCTCGAAACACAGTGCCTGGGCAATTTTGCTAGGAGTTCTAGCTATTTGGTCCTACTTTTCATTCAATAATTGGATCGGGGATTCGGAGTTCTGGCCAATTAGTTTGGCGAATCAGTGGGATAATTGGAAGTTTCAACCGGCCTTGATCTATAAGCCACTTTTTCATTTCTCCCTGTATTGGATTTACGCGTTTGATTTAAGTTCCGTAGAACATATTCAAGTTGCGAAGGCTTTCTACACCTTACTGGGTGCTGCTAGCTTTATTTGTCTGTTTGCGATTTTTAAAAAACATCTGTCGCTTCAAAAATCACTCGCTCTTGTGTTGATATTAATTTTCTCTAATCTTGGTTTCTCACAAATTGGATTAATTCGATCAGATTTTCTTTCGTTTTTTCTGGCCCTGTTCTTTTTTCTTCACGCTCCCAAAATTGATTCAGACAAATGGCTCAAGTTAGGATTTTTTTCTTTTACATTTTCAGTTCTGTTGTTCGCGGTGACTCCAAAAAGTGTGTTCATGAGTCTTCTGATTTTTCTCTTTTCATTTTTTCACTTGAACAAAAACGTGCGGTTTCGTTTCTGTTTAGTTCATGGATGGTCCATTATTTTAGGCTATTTGATTTTAGATCAGGTCATTTTTGATGGGAAAATAAGCTGGAGCAGCCTGAACGCAATCAGCTTCTATGCAAAATCTTATTACGCCCAATCAATCCAGCCATTTTTTAATCACAACTTCGTTAGCTATTTAAAAAATGATGTTGTTCTTTGGGTGGCTCTGATTTCAGGACTTGTGTGGCAACTGGTCTTATTGTTTAAGAAAAAGTTCATTTCTGCGGACCACTCATGGACAGCTGTTGGGATTGCGACTTTTCTAGTTCTCTTGCTTCACAAACCGATGCTTCCTTTTTTCGTTGGTTCTTATTGGGGATTTTTATTCCTAGGCTTGATACCGATTTTAAAAAAGATCGAAGTGAAATATTTAACTGCGCTACTAATAGTAACTCTGGGTGTTTTTTCCGTCAGAATTTCTCCAAATTACTTTTATCCTAATTCGGTACAACTTCAGACAATTGAAGAAATTGAAAGTCTTGTAAAATCAATTCCGCAAGGTCGATTGTTCGATGGTTTAGGCGTCGCACCAAGGTCGCCACAACATTTGTTCTACGTTGGACCGGATGATGATCAATCCAATTCTCTGACGCTAAAATGGGTTAAGGAACAACGACCTGAAGTTGTTGTTTATTCCGCTCGGCTAAAGCTGATAGAACCTGAAATCGGGGATTATTTAAGAGCAGAATACCAAACAATCGGCATGGGCTACTGGCTCAGAAAAGATCTCGAAACGACAAAAAAAATGAGCCACTTAAAGCCCGCTTTTTTCATTTTTGGTTATTACCCAGTTCCAGAAAATCTTTAAGAGCTAGAAAATCCTCGTACACTGGATCTCGGCGAATTTAGTTCCGGTTGAGTAGTCGGGAAGTGCCATGCCAAGACCAAAATCCCCTGCTCCTGCAGGGGTATCTAATCCTGGGTTACAAGTTTGAACTAGGGTAACCGGAGTAGTTGCATTTATCGTAAATGAAACCTGGTTAATTGAAGGAGAAACCAATTGTTGATCTCTAGCTAACATGCTGTTTGATCGAAATAAGCTAGCACCATTCACTAAAAGATTTAACCGAACGGTTCCGCAAGCAAAGCAAGTTCCACTTGCTGAACAGGTGTAAGTCCCGGCGTTAAATCTCATTGTCCCAGAAGGTCCACCACCAAAAGTAACGTTAGCATTCTCATTTAGTGCTGGGTCTGTGTCAGTAAGTGGAATGATTGTTCCAGCCGTACTGCACGGGCCGCCGTTGGAAGCGCCAGCAGCGCCCCGATACTCTGCAGTAAACCTTTCAGCTCTTGTGTCACCTTTTGCGCCACGACGAATATCAACGCGATATTTCGTTTCATTTACAATTTTTTTCGTTTCATTGGCTCCGGCAGCTCGGTAATAAAGAACTGCGATTAGGCGAATAGTTGGATTTAAACAAGTAGCAGCACCCTGACATTCCAAGGCAATTTTCATTTTCCAGCGAATTGGGCAATCGTCATTACCAGTTGCGTTCCAGGTAGTACACGGTGTTCCTTTGTCTGTGTAGCCACTCGTAGCTGAAGTACTGTCGATGTAATTTCCGCCGTTAGAAGTTTTCAAAAATGCTAAGTCTCCAAAAGGAGCACTATCGAGGGTCCCGTTATCGATGGTTTCATTTGACGGAATCAATGCTGCTGCGGCGTTGTGATTACAAAGAGCATTATTCTGTACACAGGCAAGCGTTAGGCCCGTTCCTGAATTCCCAGGATCTTGTACAGTCTCACGCCAAGCGCTACCGTCCGCAGCTAACTTTTGAATATTAATTCGCATGTTTTCTATCGTGTTGAGAACGTTGACTTGATTTTGCGCCTTTTGCATTTGCTGCATGACTGTCGCGATAACAGACGAGAGGATGCCCACCATGCCTAGGGCTATGAGGACTTCGATTAATGACATTCCCAGTTTGCTTTTAAGCACTGAGCTCTTTTGTGGCTTGTTTAATCGATTATTAATGTGGCACCCCGTCCTTTAAGCGTGCAGGATTCCACTTGAAAATACAAGTTGTCCTCTCTAATCGTCTAATGGTGTATCAAGTCGAGACAATGAATCATAATACTGCTTTTCAAGCGCAAAAATAGCTATTACTTTAGTCAGCTGTGACCACACGAATAGTGCGACTCTTGAATCATCATGTATTTGGTCTAGTCGAGAACCCCCTCTGGCAGATCGCTAAAGTTGCGGACCGAGACAAGGCTAGCTTGAAGATAGATCCATGGACACCGTGCCTTATTCCGTTAGATACATTTTCGGCTGAAAAAAAAGCGAATGCTTATGGTGAATTTCAAACTTTCTTAAGCCTCGAAAACTTAACAAACAATCAACTTCTGAATAAACTTGAAAATAATCAAAAGGTCCAGATTTGGGTGGATCGGGTTATCTCGATCGAAGAAGCCAGCATGCTGGATGCAATGTTCAACGCTTACCAAAATATTGATCTAGTTTATTTGCCGGATTTACACTTTCACCCTGAACAAGTCTTTGAAAACCTTCAATTGCTTCCAAGGCTGCTCATTCACATGAAATTAAAAAGAACATCTTTCGAAAGGTGGCTGACGCCATTTGAAATGTGGGACCGCATATCCTGGCTTAAGCAGAGTGAGCGTTTTACTGAAGTAGGCCTTCAAATCTTAGAAACACAAATTGGTGAATGTATTTCTAAAACTGAACTACTTTTCCTTCTAAATCCAACTTATGAAAATATGATGCTGGATTTGAGAACTCGTGAAAAAATTCAATATTGGATACAGGCATCAGCAAAAACAATTTTAAATGCTTCAGGACCAGAATACTCTTTTTTGTTTCGCCAAGTTATTTGGACAATATTAAGACCTAACCGTCGAAATTGGTTGGCGCTTTATGATTTTGCAAAACTTCGGATGGTAAGAGTGTATAATTTATTGAAAATTAAAACTCAAAGCTCATCGATAAAATTATATTGGATCATGGCAAGAAGCCGAAATGCTCGGATTTTTTATCCAGTCAGAAAAACTTATTGGATTTTAGAACACGGAATTAATAAAAGAATTTTAGGGAAAAAAGATGAGTCCGATCAGTGTCGTGATTCCAGCTATAAAGTTTGATCAGACTCTTCGATCCTGCTTAAGTAGTTTGGTGGTGCAAAAAAATGTCAACTTGGAAGTTTGGGTTATTTTTAACCCAGTGAAGCCATCATTGGATTATTCCGAGTGGCCATCTTGGATTCAATTTGTTGAATCCAAGAAAGGCGTAAACTGCGCGAGAAATTTGGGAATCAGTCAAAGCACTTCAGACATGGTATTATTCTTAGATTCGGACTGTATGCTGGACGACCCAGATCACATTCAAAAATTAGCGAAATTCTTGGAACTTTATCCTAATGCTTCAGGTGTGGGGGGCGGTTACAAAGTATCGACAGATGCTAATCTCGCAACGAAAGCATACAACTACCTACAAATGGACTGGTTGCGGCAGCAGATTTTATCTGAAGATCTCAAAGCTAAGGCTTTAATAGGCGGCCATATGTTGCTTCAGAAATCAAAATTGCCTGGTTTGCGATTTGATGAAAATATTCTCTATGGTGGTTCGGAAAAAGAACTGTTTGTGCGGCTCGCAAAATCAAAAGCAGATTTGTACCTCGATATGGAACTTTCTGTCATTCACACTTCTGAGCTTTCACAAAAAGAACTTTTAAAAAAAGCAAAAGCTCAAGGTCGAGGTGAAAAGTACATAAAATCTCGACACAAAACTACGAAGACCTCTTCGGTAGTTTATCTTGTAAAGCCATATTTCGAACCTGAATGGGCCAAATTAATTGAAGGTTATGAGCGGGTATTTTCAAAATATTCTGGAGCTGGTAGCGGAAAAAACTTTTCAGTCAAAAAGTTTTTATATTCAATTTTAGAACACTTAAATGTTTCACAGTATAGAGGCGACTGACTAATCCAGCAGTGTCTGAAATTTGCTATAGATACTTGATTCCAAGTTCAACTTATAAAAAGTTCTGGCCATAAATCGAATCCTATTCATCTTTTGAAATTTAAATAGGTAATTTTGGCTGCGGTCAGGCTTTGCAGTTAAATGAAGTAGCGGACTAATATTAAGTTGAAATCGATAATGGGATTTAAATAATCTATATCCCAAATCCGTATCTTCAAAACCATACTGAATATAGTTTCTGCGGATTCTACCAACAGCGAAAAACGTTTCAGTCTTAAGCGCTAAGGCATAAGTGCAAGTATACTTCCAAAAATCGAGCAATTCCGGCCAAGCTTTACATTCAAACAAGTTTTTCCAATAGTCGGACTCCTCGATATAAAGCTCTGAAGAGTTTAAAAGTTTTCTGTAGGATGTCGTTTCGGAGCTTAAATGATAAGGGATGTGCTTTCTGACGAACTGAATAACATCATAGTTTTCCAATGATCTCATTACTTCGCTCATGATATTTTGCGGTACCAACATATCAGAATCTAAAAAGAAAAGGTTCTTGGCCTTAGCCGCAGTCGCACCCCAATTTCGAGAAGCCCCGGCCCTAAAAATTTTTTCTCCGGTCGAGAGCGTGTGATTTTCTTTCCACTTAAAGATTCGAACGGGGAGTAAAGACAAATGCCGCTGGACAAAGTAAGAGACATGATTAAACGCTTCGACTGAAGATCCATCATCGACAACGATAACCTCGAACGGCGGCGATGTTTTAAATTCTTCCTGTAAATGTTTTAAGACATTGCATAAGAAATGGGGACTTTCAAAATGCGGTATTATAACAGAGACTTCCGGATTTGAATTTGAATTTTTTTCGATGATGGGTTTGTCAAAATTTTCCAAGTCTTCCCACTTATGATATTTTGAATCGATAATATCGTGAGGCCTTGCGAGAGACTCAATTCTATTTTTACTCAGAAGGTTGTTAAGTTTCCGAGGCGAAATAGACTCATCCGCAGACACGAAAAAACCTTTTATAGGCAAACTTGGAAGATTCTTTAACGAAGCTTCAGATTTTTTAGTATCTTTAATTACGTAGTCGATCCAAAGCTCATCTTTTATTTGTGAAACTTCCGATTCCGAGATCACCGAATCAGTTCTCCACATAAACCCTTTGAATAAAGGTGATTTCTTCCAAACTGAAGTTTGAATTTCATCCAGATTTAGAACTAAAACCATGAAAGGATACGCTGGAGTTTGCTGGTTTTGTTTTTCTTTTAGGATAAATAGCTGGACAAATCCTTGCGAAAATATTTGTCCAGCTTTAATTAAATCGTAATCTGAAACTTCTAGCCAGCTACCTGGTTTCACAAGGCGACGGCCCTTGCTTGGATCCAAGAGTAAAAAATAACTGAATCCGGATCGCTCTTTAATCTATCGAGTTCATCCTTCATGCCTTCAATAATCTGTTCTGTGACTCGGCCGGTTTTAAGAAGATCAGGTGCCCCACTCAGCATGAGATTGCACCAGTAGTCGATAAATGCAGCCCGACGCTTTGGTGTGCGATTATCATATTGGTGAGTTAAAACCGATGTCGTAATATTTTGAAATCCAGCTTTGATCAAGTAGTTCGCAAGTTTACCACCAACAAAAGGATCTCCCTTGATGCTCCACTGGTAATCATTAAATTCAAACCAATATTTCAACATGGCAGGCGAGTAAGGGTGAAGATAAAAAGTCGAATTAAAAACTTCATTGCAATAAATAACCCCACCGGATTTTAAAACTCTTCGAACTTCTTCCAAGATGGCGATGGGATCTTGAACGTGTTCAAGAAGCCAACATATAAAAGCTCCATCCATTGTATCGACATCGAACGGTAATTTTTTAGCATCCGCTTGATGAAGTTTCACTTTTCCAGCGCTAATTGGATTTTTAAGAGTTTCGCTGGCGCGTTTAATTTGTTCGGCAGAAGCATCAATGCAGTCGATATGTAAGTGAGGAAATCTTTCTAATATAATTTGAGTTTGTGCACCAACACCACTTCCGACTTCAATAATTCTTTCTTGCTCGGAAAAATCAACCTGCCCGAAAATAATGTTTTCGTGAATTCGGGCTTGTGTGTACAGTCGGTCTTGTTCTTTTTTCGTGAAACCGTGGATGTATTCGCTCATGGAGATACTTTAAATTCAAAAGGGGCGGGGAACAACAGCCATGCTCAGAACCCGTTAACATCGCGTCATGGGAGCAGTGAGTTATCCTTAAAGTCCAGTGTTCCTGTAAGGCGACACCTTAAAAAATTCCTGTAGTCGATTTACTTTGTTGCCATTGAAGTGCGTAGCTCTTCGATTTTCTTTTTCAGATGCTCTCTTTTTTTGAAAATCTCGGCCTTTTGCAGCTCACTTAGGTTTGGATCTTGAAGTTGCGCCTCAAGGGACTGAGCCTTCATTTCGCTCAATTGAATAATCTGTTTTAGTGTTTCATCAGTTTTATCAAAAATATTAGCTTCAATCTTTTGAATTAACTGAGCTTCTTCTGGGGTCGGTTTACCAAAATGTTCTCTTTTTAAAACATTGAATAGGCTTGAAAGTTTCATACTCATTCCGACTGATATAAAGAGTCTGGTAATAACTGGGTAAGCTTCCATCAATTGCATATTGGCAGCTGCAACTTGGGCGGCTAACCAAATGCTTGCTAAAGAACCTGAGGATTCTGCAGTTAGTTGACCTAGATCAACAATTCCTTTTATCAAAACTTGGCGTCCATATGATGAGTCTCCGTAACAATGAGTAAATGCTAACCAGTAACCGGCTGAATGACGTAAGCGATAGAGCTCAGGAGACATAAGTTTTGAATCCATTCGCTCTTTAGAAGCTTTAAGACTCAACATCATAAGCTGAGATAAATTCACTGCCGCACTTTGGATAATTCCAGGATCGAGGCCTGCTAAAAAAGCAGCCCCAACCGTTCCAGTGCGACATTTATGAAAGGTCTTTATATAAGTTTCATAATCCTGGGGCGACAGCGTTCGATAAGGATCCTGCTGCGCCCAAGAAAAACTGGAAACCAGGAAAATAAAGATTAAAAGCCTAAATCTCATTGCTGAATCTTTAATAATTCTGCTGCTTGCGCGATATCAGCTTCTTTTTTGCTAATCTTTTCCAATAAAGCTTCTATATCAGTCGTTCGAAGTTCTACCTTTTGATAGCCTTTGTAAGTTGCGTAACCAACTCCGGCAGAGATTGCAGTTGAAACAATGATGATTGGAATCATGATAGGTCCACCACTGTCTGGATCGCCAAGCCATTGTTGACCTTGCGCCACGTTTTTAATTCCGCCGATAGTCGATACAACACCTGGTAATGCAGTAAGTAAAGCAATAGCGCCAGTTGCAACAGTTAAGGTAACCCAACCAGCTCGTTGAAGTTTAGCCTTTTTAAGCTGATCTTTTGCAACTGCTAATTCCTGCCGCTGCTTAGCTAGTTGCACCTGAAGACTTTCGATCGTTGAATTTTGGGCGAAAGCTGAACTCGTAAAGAACATCAATGCCATTAGACCTGTTAACACAGGTTTCATAAAAACTCCTATCTTGGTTTGTTTAGTCCCAATGTTAGGGTTGCAATAGCGAGACCGATAAATTCGCAAAAGTTAAGTTGTTTCAACTTGAGATTTTTTAACTAATAGAAAACATACAGGATATTGAGGTGAATAAATGGGTATCAAATATGTCGGTGGTTACAAAAACTGTAAGTGAATGGCCATTTTTAAGCCCTTAGCGGAAAGCATAAAAAAACCCAAGGTAAGACGCCTTGGGTTTTTTCTAAAATCGATAATTTGTTTAAAATTACTTTTTAAGATGTTTATCGATAATAACTTTAAATTCATCAGCAGGGTAAGCACCACGAAGCGATACACCGTTGATAATAAAGCCTGGAGTTCCAGTAATATTGAATTTCTTAGCTTCTTCCATATCTTTTGAAATTCGAGCCATGATTGAAGGATCTTTTAGATCTTGTTCTAACTTCTTCATGTCAGCGCCAGTTTTCTTAGCAGCATCTTTTAAGAAAGCTTCTTTCTTCGCATTTAATTCCGCTTGGTTTTGGAAAATAGCATCGTGGAATTTCTCAGCTTTGTCGCCACCTTGTTTTGCTAGAGCTTCAAAGTATTGAGCAGCTGGCATTGCGAGAGGATGGAAATCTAAAGGTAAGTGCTTAAAGATAATTCTGACTTGATCTTTATATTCTGCTTGTACCTGCTTAACAGTGTTATAACCCTTAGAGCAGAATGGGCACTGAAAATCAGAATATTCTACAATTGTAATCGGAGCATCAGCTTTTCCAAAAATAACTCGAGCTTCGCTAATGTCGGGCTTAAGTGGATTTGCAAATTCAGTGTCACGAGATTTTGTTTCATCATCCTGGGCTTTAGCTTGAGCTTTTCTTTGAGCATTCTGTGCAGCTGCATTTACAACTTCAATAAATTTCTCTGGATCTTTTTCAATCGCAACGAATACGATAGAAGGGTCCTTTTCAATTGCTTGTTTTAACTGGCTAGCTGACGGCGCGCATGCAGATACTGCAAGAGCTAATAAAGACGTAAAAATCCATTTTGTGTTGTTCAAAGAAGCCTCCTTAAAAATGCTTACTTATAATTTTTTTGAATTTATGAAACCTCAACAAGCTTACACAACCACATCTGCATTGCGAAGCTTAAATGTGTTGCGACGTAGGTCCAGCTCTTCAGTATCCTGACTTGGTCATGGGTTCTTAAGCGTTTAATCTAAGAAGATGAAAATTCTTATCTCAACTCTAGTGTCTCTCTTTTTTGTAACGTTGTGCCATGCCGGTCTACTCTATCAGTATCATGAGCTCACACTGATGGATCTCGATGAAGTGAATAAGCTCGTACAGGATAAAATCAAAGAATCCAAGAGAGCAGATGCTAAAACAGTCCCTTTGAAAGAAGCGATGCAGGCAGTTTATGCAAGACCCGATGCGGACAGAATGATTGATAAGGTCGTAACGCCATTAAGAATGGAACTTCAGGATCTACAGGAGTACGACCGCGTGATCAATGAACTTACGGACGAAGCCTTGAATGCGCTTAAAAACACAAAGAATTTTAAACCTTCTGTGCAAGTTACTTACGCAATTTTTCTTGAAAACCTCATGGGGGATGCTCGTCGCTTAGCTGAGTCTGAGGATAATTTGGAACGAAAGCTTCTGAAGAAAATTAAGAAAGCTAAAATCAAGATGACCAAAGAAGCAATTAATGAGCGTAAAGTAAGAAGTCTTTCGGAGGCGAAATCTCCTTCGGAAATCGCGGAAGAGATTCTCGATGGAATTGGGAAGCTGGAAAAAGATAAAGCTGAGGCTGAGAAGTTAGCTGCTGACGAAGCGAAGAAGAAGTAGGTTTCGTTTATTTTCTTAGACATTTATCTTTGAATCCGACGAGGCTGGGCACGCAGCCCGCGATGCCTCGACGGTCCTGAGAGTTCGGGAGCCAGCGGCCCCTGATTTTCAGGACGTAAGCACTACGTAAAAAACCGAACTCTCTGAAGCTAGCCCTCCCAGAAATTATCCCCCGACTTTAGACCTTTTTGTCTCATTTCGGCTCAAGAAAAATCAGCATCTCTCCGAATAGTACATCAAATCACTGAAAAGGAATTTCGGAGGACATGATGTACTTACAGGGAAACTTACAACTCGTTTTTGATGCTTTATTTACGATCGGTGCGATTGATCCAGTTTTAAAAATGGATTGGCAGCAGGTAACCGAAGAAATCGAAAATGAACCCCAAAGATTACATTCTGTTTGTGAAAGAATTAACGCCTGTTCAGGTAGTCTTTCAGAGATGGTCGAAATTTTAAAATCAACTGATTCAAAATCAATTAACTTTTTAGCGCTCGAGGTTGCACGTGAATTCTGTGAATTCCAAGACCGTGAAACTCTTCATTAAGATTGTTCTTTTTTCTCTTGTTGGCGTTCAAGCTCAGTCTTGGGATGTTGATATGAGTAGAAGAACTATTGATTTTGACAGAGTTGTCGATCAAAACCGTTTACCGGCTAGTGTGAAAACTGAAACAACAGGTTTCAGCGTTGAGGCATTAATTCCTTCAAACCTTCCGGTTCAAGACATTGTGATTTTAAATACTGACAAAGGTTTCATTCCTGAAAAAGTTGTCGTTCGAAAAGGTGAAGTTTATAAAATTCACTTGGTGAATGTTCATTCTGAAAAGAAGAATATAAGCTTTATCTTAGATGATTTCGCCGAAAGCCATAGCACGCCGTTTGCTAAGGAAAAGAAGTTCGAACTTAAGCCTAAAAAAGCCGGTGAATTTAGTTTTCATTGTCCTGAGACGTCTTTTCACGGTCGATTAATCGTAATCGAATCCGAAAGAAAGCCAGCTTCGAAGTAAAGAGGTCGAGTGTGGATCAATCACAACTTTTCAAAGATACGATAAGGCAGAACTTAGGCCCTATCGTTTCTCTTTTGGAAGATCCCACAGTTTCAGAAATTCTCATTAATGGTCCCAAAGAAGTTTTCGTCGAGAGAAAAGGGAAGATGGAAAAAACATCTGTTCAATTTCCAGACGAAGATTCGTTACGTGCAGCAGTTACTTCGATCGCGCAAAGTGTGGGCAGAAGAATTAATGCTGATGAGCCCAGATTAGATGCTAGATTACCAGATGGATCGCGAATCGCGGTTGTCATTCCCCCCTGCGCTCGAAATGGTACGACAGTTTCAATTCGTAAATTTACAAAAAGTAAGATTTCTTTGGCAGATTATATTAAAACCGGCGCATTGAACGAAGATGGCGCTAGGTTTTTAGACATCTGCATGTTCTTAGGAAAAAATATGATTGTTTCCGGTGGAACGGGATCCGGAAAGACGACTCTCTTGAGTCTTTTGGCTTCTCGAATTCCAAAAGGGCAGCGACTTATCGTGATTGAAGACTCTAGCGAACTTCAAGTTGAATATGAACACGTTGTGTTTTTTGAAACACAAATGGCAGATGAACATGGAAAAGGTGAAGTCACGATTCGCGATCTTGTGAAGTCCTCACTACGTCTCCGGCCTGATCGTATTATTGTGGGGGAAGTCAGATCAAGCGAAGCGCTTGAACTTATTAATGCAATGAATACGGGACACAAAGGTTGTTTAGGAACTGTGCATGCGAATTCTCCTGAAGATGCGATCGTTCGGTTGGAAGCACTCGCTCAAGGTGGGGATACAAAAATCAGCGAAAAGGCTCTGGTAGCGCAAGTTCAGTCAGCGATTGATTTAATTGTTCAGATCTCAAGGTACTCGGATGGCTCTAGACGCGTCGCGGCAATCAGCGAAGTTATAGGATTGAATCCGGATGGTTCTTACAATGTGGTGCCAATATTTCACCTGTCTCGTCTCGTTCGCAGAGCAGATGGATCCTTGCAAGGGCAGCTAGAGCCCTCAGGTCACTTGCCTTCTTTTATGCAAGAGATCGAAGACAACAGCCTTCCATTTCCACGCACAAAATTTCAGCAGGTTGCTTAGCGTTAGCTTCGGGTCTCCCTCATGAGAAATCTTGATTCATTCTCTAATATGGTTCACAAACTTTAAAGCGTGTATTTTAGCTCTAAGATTTCTCATTCTGTCTTAACTCACCTTGAAGATCAGGGAGAGGACTTAACTGTTCTAATGAACATTTTAGGTTCTCATTTTGAAGTCTTGCGAGATCCTTCAACTTGGATTGCAGCTCCCGAGATGGAATTCTTTTTAGAAAAAATTGAACAAACCTTTAAAAGCCAAGACACCGATCTACTAACTCGCGTCGGACACAAGCAACCCTTGCTTCATGCCTGGGGAGTTCTCGATAGTGTTTTGAAAATGATGACGAAGCCGCAGGAAATTTTCGTGCAGCCTCAACGCTTTATGAGTTATTTTGTTTCGCCTGAACCTCCGTTAGAAAAAGTTTCCAGAACTGAGGAAGGAATTTCTTTTGATTGGCCATTGCCAAGCGATCAATATCCTCACGTTGCTGCCTACTTAAAAGCTGCACTTGAAGCTTTGCCAACTTATATGGGGCAGGGGTTGGGACAATGTTCTTGGGATGATATTCACCTTAAACTTCGTTGGCCTACAAATTCGAACTCGTTATCTCAGCATGATTTAGGTCATCAGATTTCTCCGCAGTTGTTACAAAATGTTGTGGAAGAACTTCAGAAAAGCCAAAGAGATCTCGAAGAAAAAAATCGCGAGCTTCAGCGAAAAAATGAAGAGCTCCTTCAATTTTCTCAGAATGCGCAAAATAGTTCGGGTGGTTCGGCAACAGTTGAATCTCATCCGCGCTTTGAAGACTTGTCTTTGGATCCTATGGTACCAGGGCACAAGATAGGTCAGAACGTTGCAAGATTGCATGATTACTTAGTTCGCGCTCAGCAATTGGTCACAATGATTTTGGCAGATAACAAAACCAATCCTGCAGTCAAAGAAGCTATGCGCCGCATGGACTGGGATTATGTCAAAGCTTCGTATCCAAGAACAATTGCTGAAACTGTTGAAGCCTTGAGGCAAATTCAATCTCGATATAAATTTAAATCTACTGCAACGGAAAGAGAGCCCCATGTCTGAAATCATTGAAGTCAGAGCCCGTGAAATTCTTGATAGCCGTGGTCAACCTACTGTTGAAGTCGAATTAAGAACAACGGGTGGCGTGGTTTCTCGCGCTGCAGTTCCATCTGGTGCTTCGACTGGCGCTCACGAGGCTTGCGAACTTCGCGATGGCGATATGAAAAGATATTTAGGCAAAGGTGTGCAAAAAGCTGTTGAAAACGTTCAAGAGATTATTGCTCCCGAACTTATTGGCTTACCTTGTACTGATCAAGTTTTTATCGACAAATTACTTCGTGATTTAGACGGAACAGAAAATAAAACAAAATTGGGTGCAAACGCGATCTTGGGTGTTTCGCTCGCAGTTGCAAAAGCCGGGGCTGCGACAACACGTCAGCCGCTTTATCGGTACGTAGGCGGATCACAAGCTTGCAGACTTCCTGTTGCACTGATGAATGTTTTAAACGGCGGCGCGCACGCAAATAACGGACTTGATGTTCAAGAGTTCATGATCGTGCCGACTGTTCAAAACTCTTTCCGCGAATCACTTCGCGCAGGATCTGAAATTTTTCACACTTTAAAAAAGATTTTAGCAAAAAAAGGTTTATCAACTGCAGTCGGTGATGAAGGCGGATTCGCTCCTAAACTTTCGGGCAATCAAGAAGCCATGGATCTTCTCATGGAAGCGATTCAGCTAGCTGGATACGAACCTGGACAAAATGTTTTCTTAGCACTCGATGTCGCTTCAAACGAATTATTAAAAAACGGAAAATACCAATGGGACGGGAAACAACTCGCTCCAGAAGAATTACTAGGCATTTATAAAATGTGGAGCGAAAAATATCCGCTCATCTCAATCGAAGATGGATTCGCCGAAGACGATTGGGATTCATGGATCAAGATGACTGCAACTCTCGGTGGTGAATTGCAACTTGTTGGCGATGATCTTTTCGTTACAAATCCGAAGCGCTTAAAAACAGGAATCGAAAAGAAAGCCGCAAACGCCTTATTAGTAAAAGTAAATCAAATCGGAACACTCAGCGAAACATTCGATGCCGTGAGCATGGCTCAGCGTGCAGGTTTCAACACAGTGATGTCTCACCGAAGTGGTGAAACCGAAGACACCACAATCGCCGATCTAGCAGTGGCAATGGGTTGCCAGCAAATCAAAACGGGAAGTTTGTGCCGAACAGATCGCACAGCAAAATATAATCAGCTTTTAAGAATCGAAGAAGAACTAGGCGGCCTAGGCCACTACTGGGACAAAGGCGCCTTCTAAAAAAGGTGCCAGGGCGCGCTGCCTGCGTCCTGTTTCTGGAAGCACAAAAGAAAAAAGGTGCCAGGTCCTGTTTCCCTTTTTCTTAAGTCTAGGCGGACTTTCGCAGGCTATCGAAATTTCGTACTATGACTATATGAAGATCATCAAAAAAACTGCGATGGGCGTTCGCGAGTCACTCAACAGCCCCGGCAAAATTCTAAGTTTCTGTTTTGCCTTTTTCCTACTTACTTTATCTTTAAACGGGGTTCCATTGAGATTATGGGGCCTTTATCGCGATATGGATCGTTATAACTCTGAAATGTTAAAGGCGGAGCATGCTATTAAGGACTTAGGTCTAAAGCTCAGTCAGGCTTCAGACCCCCTATATATCGAGAAGCAGGCCCTAGATCGAATGGATCTAGTCGGCGAAAACGACCTTATCTTCGTATTTCCAAACCAATAGTAGCACCCAGTGTTAAATTTGCATGTTAACAAACCTGACACTTGCCATTTCACTAGATTTCACTAGAATGTGTACTCTAAAGAGATGGCAAAAAGACCGGTAATTCAATAAGTTACAATCAAAAGGCCACCAAACAAAATTGTCTTGAGTAAGAGGCGTCGAATGGCAGAGTTAAAGCATCATTGGAAGCAACAACAAATTAGGATTCTTCGATTGCGCTTGGGTTGGACCCAAGGTGATTTAGCGCGCCGACTTGAATGTAATCCAAAGTTAGTTGAGTTACTGGAAATGGGTTTAGAAAGCGCTGCGACCGAAGTGGTTCATAAATTAGAATTAATCGCACACCAGGCTGATCTTTGCGGAGACGAAATTCAATGTATGCCTGCAGCAGAAACTTTCTGTGACCAAGAGCACTTAGGCCAAGTGGAGCTTAACAAAGTCCGCGAAAACTAATAGTCTCCCACTTCATGAAAAAGATTTATCTAATCGACATCAGCTCTCTCTTTTTTAGAGCTTTCTATGCCGTTCGTCCTTTGACGTCTCCTAGCGGAGTTCCTGTTAATGCGATCTACGGTCTTCTATCAATGCTTGTTAAGCTCTTCAAATCGGAAAGACCCGAATACATGGTGGTTTGTTACGATCGCAAAGAGCCATCTTTTCGAAAAGAAATATACGACGATTATAAAGCGAATCGCTCTGATATGCCGGAAGAGCTCGTGACTCAACTTCCTTACATGAAAAAACTAATCGACTTACTTGGTATGCCTTCACTCGAAGTAGCAAGGTATGAGGCCGATGACTTGATTGGAACGATCACAAGAATCGCTGCAGAGAAAAAAATGGAAGTTGTCATTGTCAGCGGCGATAAAGATTTTGCCCAACTGATTAAGCCTGGGATTGTTATGTACGATACGATGAAAGAAACCCGACTTGATGAAAGTGGAGTTCTTGAAAAGTGGGGTGTTCACGCTGAACAATTCTGTGATTATTTAGCAATTGTTGGTGATAGTTCAGATAATATTCCAGGTGTAGATGGCTTGGGGCCAAAAGGTGCACAAAAACTATTAAGCGAGTATAAAACCTTAGAAAATATTTATAAGCACCTTGATGAAGTAAAACCCGCCGGTGCCCAAGAGAAATTGCGAAAGTCGCAAGAGATGGCGTTTTTATCGAAGAAGTTAGTTTGTATCGATCAGCATGCACCCGTTGATGAGAATTTGGAAAGTTATCGCCTCAAAAGCATGAAAAAAGATGAACTTCGGGCTTTCTTGCAAGATTTGAATTTTAAAACTTTCGAAAAAAATCTTTTAGGAGACGAGTCTTCAACAACTGCTACATCCGCAATTGAAGACAAATCAGCAGCTACATCTATAGAATTGAATAGCGCGCCTACTGAAACGCCCCTTGCGAAAGCTGCAACTCCTGATGATCCTTCTGTCGTTAAGACTGTCTCTGCGAAAGAATTTTTAAAAGAGATTAAATCACTTCAACAGTTATGGGCTTGGTCGCAACCGCAAGGGATCTTTTATTCAAATGAGAAAAACATCTGGCGTGTCGAAGGTGATCTCGTCGAGGTGCAGGCGGAACTCGAAAAATTAAGAATCAAATGGTTGGGTTTTGATCTCAAAACTTTATGGCGCGATCATAAAGGTTATAACCCGGAAATTCTTTGGGATGCGATGCTTGCAGCGTATGTTGTTAGAGCAGGGGATTGTTCAGATTTTTACAAAGTTTATAGGTTACATTGTAACGAACAACTGCCAGAACTCGCCGGCCCTGAAGACTTCCTAAATGCGCAGCTACAATTGAAGAAATGCCTAGAAGCTAAAATTACAGAATCTAAGAATGAAAAAGTTTATGAAGATTTAGATCTGCCACTCGCGCCTATTCTCCTGCGAATGGAAAATAGAGGGATTAAAATCGATGTCAAATTCCTCAAAAACTTGAGTGAAGAATTGGGTAAAGACATCGCGAAAGAAGAAGCTGAAATTATTCGTTTAGCTGGCGAAACATTTAATGTCGCAAGCCCGAAACAACTGGCAGTTGTTTTATTCGAAAAGTTGAAATTACCATCAGGGAAGAAAACAAAAACGGGTTATTCGACTGACAACGAAGTTTTACAGGAACTCGATCATCCAATCGCCAAAAGAATTTTAGAATTTCGAGAACTCAGCAAATTGAAATCAACCTATGTCGATGCATTGCCTGAATTAGCGAGCCCCGAAGATCACAGGGTTCATACGCATTTCAATCAAGCGCTGACGACAACGGGAAGACTTTCTTCAACACAACCAAATCTACAAAATATACCAATTCGAACCGAGCGAGGCGCCCGCGTTAGGGAAGCTTTTATAGCAGAAAAAGGCTTCAAGCTTTTAAATGTCGATTATTCTCAGATTGAACTTCGAATCCTTGCTCATATTTCCGAAGATCCGGCTTTAACAAGAGCTTTCAAAGATGATCTTGATATCCACACTGCGACCGCTGCAGAAGTATTCGGCGTTAGTTTAAAGGAAGTAAATTCAGATCAAAGAAGAAAAGCAAAAGCTGTTAATTTCGGAATTGCATATGGTCAAGGAGCTTTTGGTTTAGCGGATACTTTAGGAATTCCGAGAGGAGAAGCTAAAGAAATTATCGATCGATACTTTACTCGTTTCAAAGGTATCAAAACTTATATCGAAGAAACGATTAAATCCGCTTACGAAAAGGGTTACGTTGAAACACTTTTTGGACGTCGCAGATATCTTGATGAACTAAGAGGTAAAAACACGATGATGAAAAAATTCGGAGAACGTGCCGCGATCAATGCTCCGATTCAGGGAACAGCTGCCGATTTGGTTAAGAAAGCTATGATTCAGCTTGATAAAGAATGTCCGGTTCCCCTTTTACTTCAAGTACATGACGAATTGGTTTTTGAGGCAAAACCAGAAGTTTTGGAAGAGTGGACACCTCGAATTATTGAAATTATGGAAAATGTAATGAGCCTCAAAGTACCCTTAAAAGTAAATGCAAAATAAGCCAGGGCAGAGTTAGTCAGTTTCCCAACCGACAACTTTGCCGCCTTCGAAGTAGACTGTCCGCTTCTCTTGCTTAAATCCATCCTGACCTGAAACAGATCTTGAATATTTCCATTTCTGATTTTTGAACAAAGGGTTTCCTGAAACTTCTTTTGCAAGAGGCTCGCCCCAGGATTTTTGCACATAGTCCATCGGCATTCCGATTGCGAGATCCTGACTTTGCATCAAATTGCGCATTTCTGTATTAGGAGTTTTGGCTCGATTCCAGATTTTTTTAGATGTGGCCCATTCTTGTTTTTCATGAATGTTGGCTAGATAAAGATATTCCAATTTCTCATCTTCATCTAAAAACCAGGGAAGTAGTTTTGAGTAAAGTTCTTTTTCTCTTTGAGTCTTAAGTTGCCGTTCAAGATCGCGAATTCGGATCTGAGTCAGCTGTTCTCCTGTTGCCGGAGCCGACTTAGGTGTACTTCCCGAATCGCTCCCACTTTCCCTTGATTCAATTCTTTTCGTAATGAAAGTGCAGCCAAAAGCCCCAAATGTAAAAATAGCGAGTAATACCAGTCTTCCCATAGGAAGATTTTCATTTATATCTTGAACAGATCACAGTCCTGTTTTTAAATTAAGAGGAGTATTTTTTAAATTGGCATACGAATGGAGACAATCTGGCAGAGGCAAAAACCCCACCCACGCCTAAGGTCGAGGTGCAAGATCCTGACCTCATGTCATTGGATGATCTGGATAAGGTTATTGCCGAATCCGATCCCACTGCTTTGGCTAATATTGAGGGTGTCAGAAAGATTGCCGAAGAGATCGGCCAGCCTCTAGAAATCATGGAAGCTGATTCGTTGCCTCTTGATCCAGAGGGCTTGAGCTTACAAAGCTTCAAATCGAAGTTAAAACTTAAAGGCATTCTTTTCTGGGTTTGGCTTAGAAGTTCTTCAATAGAAGGAGCTCGTAAAACAGTTTCATGGTCTATTGAAAAGAAAAAAGATTTTCAAGATGCCAGACAGAAATATAAATACTGGCCAACTAAATCTAAATTATTGCTTCAAGGCGCTGTTGTTCTTTCAATTGCGGCAGTTGCATTTGCTTACTTTGCATTTGTAAAAGGAACTTTATTCTATAAGCAGGAACTTTTTATTTCGTCATTCGAATTCATGGCAGAAAAAAAGTGGGATATTCCAGTTGATGCTGAAGCAAGGGAAACTTTTTATAATTCATCTCGTATCCCTAAAAATATTTTCAATCTTAAGAAAATCGTAGTGAATATTCAACCGTCTGAAAGTTCGGGACCAAATCCAATGGTCGCATTTGAATTTAGCCTCGAGGGAAACTCAGTAGAGGCGCTTCTTGAAATTAAAGATCGCGAAGGTGAAATTCTTGATCAAGTTCAACGAACTGTTGAGTCTTACTCGTTTGATGAATTAAATGATATGGAAGGCAAAAAAATCGTTACCGATAAAGTTAAAACTGTTATCAACCGAGTTTTAACTTTAGGTAAGATTCGCCAGGTTTACATTCAAGGAATTATCCTTAAGCCATGATTTAGAGTCGGTATCTTTTTATATCGATATTATAATATTTCAAACGGTCATGAAGGGTACTCTTAGGAATTCCTAAATCCTGAGCCGTTCTTCTTTGATTCCCTTTATTAACACTTAATCTTTTTAAGATCATTTGCCTTTCGATTTCTTTTAATACCGGAAGATTGCCCGCCATAGTAGCAGACTGCATATCTTGCGAATACAGTTCCCTGGGCTTGTCGATTAAAAGATCCACATGCTCTTCCTGAATATATTCTTGCGGAAAAAGTGCTTTCGCACGAGACACCACATTTTTCAGCTCCCGAATATTCCCCGGCCACTGGTGTTTTTTAAGTCGATAGATTGCCGGCATGGAAAATCTCACTCTTAGGGTTCGCGCAAAGTGCATCAACAGATCCTCAAAATCTTCCATCCGGTGTGCTAGGCCAGGAAGACTTAGTTGAACAACATTCAGGCGAAAATAAAGATCAGAGCGAAACTGACCCATTTCGATTTTCTCATGTAAGTTTTGATGTGTGGCTGCGATAATTCGAACATTTGTTTTGATGATGGTATCACTCCCGACGGGTCTAATTTCATTATTCTCTAGTGCTCGTAAAAGTTTTGCCTGCATGGAAAATGGCATATCACCAATTTCGTCTAAAAATAATGTCCCGCCACGGGCAGCTTCGAAAGCGCCTTTTCGATCCGATACTGCACCAGTAAAACTTCCTTTAATATGACCGAAGAGTTCGCTTTCAACTAGAGATTCACTTAACGTTGAGCAGTTGACGCTAACAAATGGTCCATTTGCTTTTTGGCTGCAACGATGGATTTCCTGGGCAACCACATCTTTTCCAGATCCGGACGGGCCAAGTAACAAAACTGAGAAATCTGTATTAGCCATTTTTGAAATAAGCTGAAGCTCTTTATCTAGAACAGGATTGCGACTTTTGATTTTGCATTCTGGATCAGGATCGCGGCTACAAAATTGAAACTCAAATGGACCAACTCGTAAGATATCTCCAATTTGAAGTTCCGCTTCTTTAATTTTTGTTTCATTCAAGAAAGTGCCAGTTATTGAATGAAGGTCTTTAACAATCCAGCCATTCGTGTTTTTATCAATTCTGAGATGACGATCTGAAACTTCAGTATGGAGTAAACTGTAACTACATTCCTTGTTTGCACCTAATGTAAGGTAGTCATTTATAAGTTTTGGCTCGAAGCCGGGATTAAGGGGGTTTAAATAGGTCAACATTGTGTGCTCCTGAATTTGGGGTGTTCAACTTGTAAGAACCCTTATTCAAGTCTGAGACCGTATTAGGGCGGATGGTAAAGTGTTAGAATCACACATTTCGCACAAGAGAGAGCTTAAAAATTGGGTATCAAGTCTAAGAATGGAGACCGAAACAAATTAAGCCTTCATCATGTAACTTAAAACTTTTCCAGGTCTGACATCTGGAAAGCTATCAAGTACTGACAGTGGAACGCCTGCAGCTGAAAGAACTGTTTTATAAACGTCGGCAGCTGGAACTCTCATTTCGCGACCTGTAGTTCCGACAGCAATTGGAAGTCCGTTATCGCCTGGGCGACGATAAGTCACCGTTCCGGATGTTGAAACTTGAATATCACCGTAATAACCACCTTTGATTTTTCCGCCAGCCAGTAAAATGGAATTCTTAGAGTCTTCACCAGTTGAACTTAATAGTGGAGACCGGCTGCCATCTAACGTGTACATAGCAATGATCGTATTTTGCCAAAGGCCTGAAGCTTTTAAAGTTTGAATCATGCGCGCTAAGGTCATTCCAGATTGCTGAGCTTGCGTGTACATAACAAACGGAGTTCGGTTCGTGTGAATATCTGTCATATCAAAATCAATTCCGACAGTGCGAACGCGGCCCGACAGGAAAAGTTTGGTTGCAGATGCAAATAATTCACCCGCATGCCATTTAGTCGTACCGACAGTGCAGCTTGCAGCATCGTCGCCTGGGCAAACAACTTGTTCGCCGATTCCCTGTCTCCAGTAAGCTAATTCAGCTGCTGATAAATTTAAATTTGTAGGAGCCAGCACCGGTGCAGCCAGTAAGTTCCCAAGAGAATCAGTTTTAGCACCATGTTGAGTTTTCTGAGTCGCAGATGCCAAAACTCGATTTAAATAACTATCATCTAAACGTTTTAAAAATTTCGCAATTAAAGCACCATGCTTTTGTAAATTGCTAAGGGTTGGGGCAGGAGGAGCAACCGTGCCTAAGCGACTTAGAAAAGTGGCTTTATCGAAATAGCGATCAGGTTGCGCATTCGTTAAACTAGCTTCGTAGTGATAATATGTATGCACATCTGCACGCAATGTTGAGCGCATAAGGACTGCGTTCGCAATGTTTGGAGTAATTGATTTCTGATGATAATTATGCAAAACCATTGGCGTTGGAGTTGAGCTATAAAGGATTTCGTTTCCTTCGACCCGGTTGTTAGGACGTTTATCAATACTTGCCATATCGAAGCGACCAGCACCTGCAATTTTAGATCTTCCGGGTGACCGAAGTGGATTTCCTGCTTCATGGCCGTGTACTGAAGTGTTCCCAGGCAAAGGGCATTCTCCAATTTCCATAACAGCAATATCATCTAAATGAGGTCTAAGTTCTGCAGCTTGGGGAGTTAGGTAAAAGCCGTTGCGCTCTTGAATCGGCTGATCAAAAAGCGCAAGGTTTCCTCTAATATTTGCAAAATTTTGCGCCACACTCGGTGGTACGAACAATGAGCCTAAGTCCCACTGATCCCGCAAATTTACTTCTAAAAAGTTCATCGGAGCTAGTGCTTGCGCATAGGCTTCTTGGCCTACGAGCATTTCGATTAATGCGTTTTTAGATCCACCATTGATCATCGGAATACTTAAAAATCCTGACACTAGTTTTAAGAAATCCCGACGCTCCACTGGTGACATTTGATTTAAATGATCTAATTTTTTCATGGGCGTACTCCGGATTTTTTAAATGAACCATATACTGCTGGGTGAGTAATAATCGCAGAAAGTAAATGAGAAATACTTGGTGAAGCCTGCTTTATTTTCGCTTCTTTAGCGATGTCATTGTAAAGATCGGGCTTAACCGAAGCTTCAGTTTGTGAAGACAGTCTTAGATAATGATGCATCATCGATTTTACAGCACATGGTAAGAAGCGTGAGCTTTGAGTTATCACTTGCGCGGCATCTGCTAAGTTAGCAACATTGCGACCCAGAATTCTGGTTGTTTCGAGCCCTGATCTTGCGGGATCTTTTAAGTGCGAAGTTGCCAAGCCATTTGTTGAAAATCCGTCTGTAGCAGCTGGATTTTGGACGCCTGTTGCGTTTGAAATATAGTTTCCATTTAAATCAAACTTAATAAAAAGTTGCGCATGCAAACCAAATTGCGAGTGACAGCTATAACAATTGTTACCGTTACCGAAGGTGATAGCTCCACTTTGAGTGGCAAATTGTGGAATCAATTCTTCAACTTTAAGTTTTGGTTCTTCAAGATCTGCTATCGGATAGTGCGTGCAAAGAAATTTGCTAGTTAACTTTCCAGCTCGGCTAATATTATAAGCGCCTTTAGCGGTCGTCAGGTAAGCTTTTGTTGTCAGTGCTCCGGCAACGTAAGGGGCATTTGTATCACAAGCAATACTTCGACCGGTACTATCAACGCAGGAGTTAGCAGTGATCAGGTCAGCGTAAGGCCTGCCTTTACGAGCGATATCACGTCCTAAGTTTCCCGGTAGATTGTAGTCAGCGGTTTCCGTAACTCCGCTAGTGCGCAGTAAATTTTCAATATAAATTTGTGAACTATTTAAGAATTCTGGCTCTAAAAACCATTTTTCAACGATGGGTGCAAAGGCAGCTGAACCTGTTAGACGAATCTGAGCCACCTCTGCGGAATTCAAAGGTCGATGAACAATCTGCGAGCTAAAAACAGATAAAAAGCTAACAGCCTGGTCTGCATCTACAACCTGACCATAGGTTTGAACAGAGATTAGGCTCATAATAAATAATAGTTTTTTCATTTGCTTATAAACTCCATGCTTGTCATGACGGTGAAGCAAAGAAGATCTGATTTTTCAGTAGCTGCAACATTTAAGTTAGTAATTTCAGTCAATACAGTCAGATCAACAGCATTTGGCATTCGTCCAAGTGTATTCTGATAAAAAGAATTAATTCCATCCGGGTATGGATACCGTGTGCGAAATGCAATAGAGCCACAAACTGGCTCTAATCCTTCAAGCCAAGCTTTCATATCATTTGGTTCCCACGAAAACTTTGGCATAATCGCTTTTGCAAAATCATAGTCTCCTAGAAAAGTTCTTGTTTCATTTAGTTTATTCAGAGTAGGTGAGGCAGTAGAACCCATAACGTACCCCACTTTCTGAAAGCGAGTCTTGAATGGTAGAGGATCAATCGAAACTGTTAAGTTAAAAGTCATATCAATATTGGTATTTACTGCGGCTTGATTGCCGAGCATCAATATCCAATTTCTTAAAGTAATCTGATCTGCTCCACTTACAACTTGTCCTGGAGGCATTCTCTTTTCTTCGATCGCAATCAAAATGGCCGATTCAGCCGGACTTCCAACTTTTATGAGGCCAGAAGATTTAAGATGCTCAACATCTAGAATTTTAGAAATACCTCCCAAAGATTGTTCTTGGTGGCAGGCTTTACAATTCTGCGACAGTATAACAAGGGCTTTTTGTTGTTCTTGTATGAGAAGAGTTGTTCCCTGGCTGTTCAGTTCTGTTAACTCAACTCCTTGAAGTTGAAATCCCGGACTGCAATTTTGAAATGCAAAAGCAGCTCCAATGAATAAGCTAACCCCGCATGCTTTAAGCATCCAAGTTTTAATGAAGTCCCCCTCCTTTCATTTTCTGTAGTTTAATGCAAAGAGTCCAATATCTGCGGTCCGATTCTCATATTAAGTCAGTTGAGCCAAAAGGAGTGAATCGTTTCGAAATAGAGATGTTTTTAACCGCTAGAAAAGTGTGAACTCAAAGAGAACTCAAAAATCTGCTTGGCTTAGAGTCTAAGTTATTGAAAACACTAGAATTGAAGAAGGGTCGAAAAAGAGTGTAAGCGCCCATTCTATGAATTGAGAACTGAATCTACCTCTGTTAGATTCAATCATGCCCGCACATATTCAGTACATAAAAAGCGCCGTTTTCCCGGAAGATTATCCTTTAACAAAGTTACCAGAAATCGCCTTCGCAGGAAGATCGAATGCGGGAAAATCTTCTCTTATTAACGAAATCTGTAATACCAAAATCGCAAACGTCAGCCAGCAGCCTGGTAAAACAAGGCTTCTTAGTTTTTTTGATGTGCGCGAAAAATATATTCTGGTTGATATGCCTGGTTATGGTTTCGCTAAAAGATCCCGCGATGAACAAATCGGCTGGGAAAACATGGTCGAAACTTACATCAAAGAACGGGAACAATTAAAAGGTCTTATCCTGGTGATGGATATCCGGCGTGAGTGGACTGAAGACGAAGAGATGATCAAAATGTTTACAGAAGGCGCTGGCGTTCCATTGATGGTTGCATTAACCAAAATGGATAAGGTTTCAAAATCTGAGGCTAATAAGAAGTTACAAAATATTAAAAAAAATACGGGACTATCAGCAGTATTTCAGGTGTCGACCATTAAGAAATTTGGTCCTGCAGACATCGAACAATATTTATATAAAACTTGGGTTAGAGGAAGTTAAATGAATTTTTGGGCAGTGGTTCCTTCGCGATATGGCTCGACACGGTTTCCTGGGAAGCCGCTTGCCTTGATCGCAGGTATCCCACTCTTACAAAGAGTTGTTGATCAAATCCGAAAAGCTAAAGGGTTAAAAAAAATTCTTGTGGCGACCGATGACAAAAGAATTTTAGATCTTTGCAAAAAGATAACTGCCGAAGCTGTGTTGACGGATTCGGAATTGGCTTCTGGCACGGACCGAATCTATCAAGCCGTATTAAAAGCGAACGAAAAAATCAATTCAGATGACGTAGTTATTAATATCCAAGGCGACGAGCCTTTAATTCCACCTCAATGGATTGAAAAAATGATCGATTATTTTAAAAAAAATTCTAAGATTCAGATTTTAACCTTGGCTCATCCATTGACTCAGGAAGAGTTGGAAAATCCTAATAGTGTGAAGGTTGTTTTAAATTCGTTGGAACAGGCTTTGTATTTTAGCCGATTTCCAATTCCACATTCTAAGTTAAAAATGGCAGAACCCATTTCACTCAAGCATGTTGGAGTTTATGCGTATCGATTTAGTGCCTTAGAAAAATTCTGTAATGCGCCGTTGAGCCCATTGGAAAAAGCCGAAAGTTTGGAACAGCTAAGGGCTTTGGATTTGGGAATCCCGATTCATGTCATGAAAGTGGCAGGATCAATTCAAGGTGTCGATGTTCCTGAAGATGTATTAAAAGTAGAGAAAATATTAAAGACGGGTGGTTTGTCATGATGAAGCGAAAGATTTCGACTAAAAAAAGCACTCGAAAAAAGTTACAACCAAAATTTATTTTTGTAACAGGTGGTGTTGTCAGTTCTATTGGAAAGGGACTAACAGCTGCAAGTCTGGGAGCTTTACTCGAGTCTCGGGAAATTAAAGTTAATATTATGAAATGTGATCCATATCTAAATGTAGATCCAGGGACGATGTCTCCATTTCAGCATGGTGAAGTTTATGTAACTGAAGATGGAGCTGAAACTGATTTGGATTTGGGTCACTATGAAAGATTCACATCAGCTGTTATGCAAAGATCAAATTCAGTCAGTGCTGGTCAGATTTACGATAAAGTTATTTCTCGAGAACGAAAAGGAGATTACTTAGGCGGCACAGTTCAGGTTATTCCACACATCACAGATGAAATTAAAAACAAAATCTATGATACAGCCCAGGGCTGCGAAGTTATTATTGTTGAAATCGGTGGAACTGTCGGCGACATCGAAGGGCAGCCTTTCTTAGAAGCAATTCGTCAGATGAGAAATGAAGTTGGACCAAGAAACAGCGCTTTGGTTCATGTGACTTATGTTCCTTACATTGCAGCGGCTGGTGAATTAAAATCAAAGCCGACTCAGCACTCGGTGAAAGAACTTCGCGAAATCGGTCTACAGGCTGATTATTTAGTTTGTCGAAGTGAAAAGTACATGGACGAAGGCTTAAAAAAGAAAATCGCACTTTTCTGTTCTGTTAAGCCAGAAAATGTCATCGCAGCACAAGATTCTTCGACAATTTATGAAGTTCCACTTTCTTTACATAAAGAAGGTCTTGATGCATCTCTTGTTGAATTTTTAGACTTAAAACCATCAAAAGCACAATTACGTGGCTGGCAAAATATCGTTAAAATACTTAAAACGTCTGAAGAAAAAGTCAGAATCGGTGTTGTTGGAAAGTACGTTGATTTAAAAGAATCATATAAATCATTACATGAAGCAATCGTACATGGGGGTTTAGCTCACGGTTGTAATGTCGAGATTGTTTATGTCGACTCAGAAAAATTAAATGAAAGATTAACTGCGCAAGCCTTATCAGATGTGAACGCGATTTTAGTACCTGGTGGATTCGGTGGCCGAGGTGTTGAGGGTAAAATTGCAGCCATTCGATATGCTCGAGAAAAACAGATTCCATTCTTTGGAATTTGTTACGGAATGCAATTAGCAGCAATCGAGTTCGCAAGAAATGTTTGTGGAATTAAAGATGCCACCAGCAGAGAATTCGCCGAAAACCAAGCTCGTGGAAACTACGTTATTGATTTCATGAATGAACAAAGAAATATCGAGAAAAAAGGCGGCACAATGAGACTCGGGTCTTATTCTTGTGCGCTTATGAAGGGTTCACGTACGCAAGCGATCTATAAGACAAATACGATCTACGAACGGCATCGCCATCGGTATGAATTTAATAATAAGTACCGTGATCTTTTTGAAAAAAACGGGATGTTGGCAGTTGGTAAAAACAAAGATCGTGATTTAGTCGAAATTGTGGAATTACCTGATCATCCATGGTTCATCGGAGTTCAGTTTCATCCCGAATTTAAATCGAAGCCTCTAGATCCACATCCATTGTTCAGCCAATTCGTCAAAGCTGCGCTTAGCCGAAAAAGACTTGTCGAAATGGCCGGAGTAAAGCCACGAAAAACTAAGAAGATAGAAGTTCAGGCGAGGGTGAATTGAAAGATCAGGTTCTAAAACAAGCAATTGAAGTTCTCGAGATTGAAGCAGAAGCAATTTCTGATTTGAAATCTCGAATCAACGACAAATTTTTCAGCGCTGTAGAATTAATTTCTCAGTGTAAAGGAAAGCTTGTTGTGACTGGGATGGGAAAGTCCGGTCACATTGGTAGAAAACTTTCAAGCACATTTGCTTCGACGGGAACTCCAGCTGTTTTCTTACATCCTGCTGAAAGTGCTCACGGAGATTTAGGAATTTTATCTCCCGGAGATGTTGTGTTAGCAATTTCTTACGGTGGGGAGAGTCGCGAGTTAGTAACAGTTCTTCATTACATCGCACGTAAAGGATTGCCTCTGATTGCGATGACTAGCAAATCTGAATCCACTTTAGGCAAAGCTGCGCAGGTTGTTTTGGATATTTCTGTGAAAAGAGAAGCTTGTCCACATAATCTGGCTCCGACAGCAAGTAGTACTGCAACTTTAGCACTTGGTGATGCGCTCGCGATGAGTGTTTTAGTTCAAAAAGGTTTCGCGCCAGCTGATTTTGCAGATGTTCATCCGGGCGGAAGCTTGGGTGCTAAACTTGTTCGTGTAGTCGATATTATGCACAAAGGTGATGCACTCCCGTTGGTGAAAACGACAACTTCCATTAAGGAAATCGTGGGCAGTATGACCCATAAGGATGTTCGCGGTACGGCAGGTGTCTTGAATGAAAAAGGCGAACTTATTGGAGTAATTACAGACGGAGACATCCGACGTCGCCTAGAAAAGTCCGATAATCCCCTTTCCGGCACTGCCGCCGATTTGATGAACTCAAGCCCTAAGACAATTGATCAAAACGAACTGGCCGAAAAAGCATTGTTTCTAATGGAACAGATGCGAATACAGACACTTTTTGTGTTGGATTCGCATTCAAGCAGTCCCAAAAAGCCCGTCGGACTCATAAATTTTCACGATTTATTTGCTGCTAAAGTCAGGTGAGTAAAAACTCGCTTTTTATGACTCGAATCATGCATTTTTTCGTTTCCATATAATCACAAATCTTATAGCTTATGTGCCTATGTCACAAATCAGACCTATTATTATTCAAGGCGGTATGGGAATTGGTGTTTCTAACTATCGGTTAGCGAACACGGTTTCTCGCGCAGGTGGCCTGGGCGTTGTATCAGGTAGCGGACTTAATTCAGTCGTTATTCGTCGACTTCAAGACGGTGATGAAAATGGAGACTGCAGAAGAGCTATGGCTGCATTTCCAGTTCAGTCGATGGTACAAAATATTTTAGATAAATATTTTATATTCGGTGGACGTAACGGCGCTCCTTACAAAAGAGCTCCACTCTTCGGAACCAAACTTTCTCAAGAAATTGTTGAACAAACTGTCATCTCAAATTTCGTTGAAGTTTGGTTAGCAAAAGAAGGCCATAAAGGTTTAGTCGGACTGAATCTTTTAGAAAAAATTATTTTACCAAACATCCCAAGTCTTTACGGTGCAATGCTTGCGGGCGTTGATTACGTTTTGATGGGCGCAGGAATTCCACGAGAAATTCCTGGAGTCCTTGATAAATTAGCAAATCATGAAGAAGCATTTTTAAAGCTTCCAACTGATGGTGCCGGTCCTGAAGATTCTTTTAGAGTCACATTTAATCCTAAGACGTTTTTTCAATTCGAAAATTGGGCACCGCTTAAGCGACCTGAATTTTTGGCTATCGTTTCTTCTGCAACCTTGGCTTTGAATTTGGCTAAGAAATCAACAGGTGTGGTGAATGGCTTCATTATTGAACATTGGACTGCTGGAGGTCACAATGCGCCTCCACGCGGAGCTCTTCAGCTTGATGAAATGGGTCAACCAATTTACGGCGCGCGCGATGAAGTTGATTTTAATAAGTTTTGTGAAATGGGACTTCCATTCTGGCTTGCAGGATCTTGCGGTAGCCCAGAAAAAGTAACTGAAGCTATGAAGTTGGGCGCTCAAGGTGTTCAAGTCGGAACTGCTTTTGCGTTCTGTAACGAATCTGGCATGAGCGAAACCGTAAAAGATTCGGTTCGCCGTAGAATTATGAAAAGCGAAGCAGTCGCTGTTTACACTGATCCGGTGGCTTCTCCATCGGGATTTCCTTTTAAAGTAATTGAAAAAGATAATACGCTTTTCGATAAAAAAGTTTACGAAGCTCGTCCAAGAAAATGTGATTTAGGTTACCTTCGGTCTACATATAAAAAAGAAGACGGCACGTTGGGACAACGTTGCGCCTCTGAACCTATCGACACTTACCTCAAAAAAGGTGGGAAGATCGAAGATACAGTTGGACGTAAGTGTCTTTGTAACGGACTTTTCGCGGCAATTGATCAGGCGCAGATTCAAGATAATGGTTACATCGAAGACATTATCATCACCGCTGGTGATGACCTACAAAGCATCAAGAGATTCGTTCAAAACGGTGAACGCTATTCAGCGGCCGATGTTGTAAGAGTATTACAAGCTGGTGCAATTTCTGTAAAAGTAACTCCTGAAATGTTGAATACTCGGCCCGCCGAGATTTAATTCCCTCTATATCCTGTGGCTTTCCAAGACATAAGTCTTGTAAAGCTCTAATCGATTAAATTAATTTTCATTCTCCCCACTTTATCTATCGCCTAAAGTCGGGGCATTGCTTGCCGACTGTCACCATAGTTCTCAAAATGGGAATGTGGCGATTAATATCCAAAGGTTGAAAAACATTAAGCTTTTAATTCTCGATGTGGACGGTGTCATGACCGATACCCGCATTTGGCTCGATACAAACGGGCAGTGGAGAAGATTCTATTCCATCCGTGATGGAGTCGGGATCGTTCGCCTTATCGAGGCTGGCTACAAGCTAGCTGTCATTACTGGATCTGTTGCTGAAGATATTCAATTAAGAGTTAAAAAATTGGGCATTCATTATTTCTACGAAGGTGCCTTGGAAAAAGAAACTGCATTCGCAGATTTAAAAGCAAAAACGAAATTATTACCTATTGAAATGGCTTTTATCGGGGACGATATTTTCGACATTCCCTTATTAAAAGAAGTTGGATTTTCTGCAACTGTTCCAGAAGCGGTTGAAGAAGTAATTGATGTTGTTGAATACGTCACTGTCCGCGCTGGTGGTATGGGCGCTGTTCGGGAAGTAAGTGACATGATTTATAAGTATGGAAGCTTGTCGAGTCAGACAAGGGAGAAGACAGTATGAGAGCTAAAATTTGGGGACTGACTTTAATCATGACGGCTTTTGGACTCGTGGGCACGACTCACGCTGCTCCGGATTTAGAATTGCCACCAGAAGAGTTAGCAAAAGAAACAGTTTTGCCAGTTTTTGATCGAGTCGAAATGGTTCGAGTTCGGAAAGTAAAAACTTCTGGAAAATGGGAATTCGCCGGCAATTACAGTTGGATGATGTCAGAGCCGATCTTTGATACAAGCCGTTTGGGTGTTTCAATTTATAAACACTTTGACGAAGAAACAGCCTGGGGCGCGCAGTTCTATAGTTACAGCACGGGTTTATCTGACTACTCGAAGCAGTTAAACAAGCAATATAAATTAGATTACAATCGTGCACCCAAACCAGAGTTTGGCGCATTTTTAGATTATAATATGAAACTCTTTTATGGAAAAATGAGTATCTCGAAAAACTCGACAATGAATACCCACTTACTTGGTTTAGCTTCCATTGGAATGACAAAGTACGAAAATGATATGTATCCGGGGGCAACAGTGGGTGTTGGTTACAAGTTTTATTTTACTCCAACATTTTCTTTAAGAACTGATTTGAGATTATTTGTTCACCAAGCACCGATTCCATTCAAGCGGGGAGCCATCCTTAGGACGGATCCCGTCCCAAATAAGGGATCGTTTAAAGAAAGAATCCACTACACCAATTTGCTTGATATTGGCTTGAACTGGTTATTTTAAGGGGATGAAAATGAAGAAAACAACATTGATGATATTCATTTTAACTTCTTTGATAACAAGCGCTGCTTGGTCTCAAGACAGCGACGTTGAAGAATTAAATCTGATCCAACTTGAACTTGATAAAAGTGCCTCACCTATCGTGGAGGAAGAAGATTCTGCGACAGCGGGGAGTACAAGACAATCTCCAGAAGCTAACAAGTCGACTACTCCTGATATGACTTATGAAGATGTCAGTGGACTTTCAGAATTCAAACAAGTGTCGGTCATTCAAAGAAGATACTTGCCTCGCACAGGAAGATTTCAGGCTTACATCGGACCATCGATGACCTTAAACGATCCTTGGTTCAACGTGATGGGCGCCAGCTTAAAGTTGGGTTATAATTTATCTGAAACTTGGGGTATCGAAGGCAATTACAGCTTTATGTCCACTGATAAAACAATGGCACTGAAAGAGCTCAGCAAAGAAAACAATATTACGACTGAAAATTTCGTTTACGTAAAAAGCTACTACACTGTCGGACTCAATTGGACGCCGCTCTATGGTAAGATGACTTGGTTAAATGAAAAGATCGTTTATTACGATATTTATTTTAACGCCGCTTTTGGTGGTACTGAAATTCAAAACGGTGATATGCAAGATACTTTTAGCGTCAGCGCTGGCCAGATTTTTTCGATTACCAAGGCTTACGCTTTCCGCTGGGATCTTAGTTGGAATTTCTTCGAGGCTAAGCAAGTTGATGCGACTCAAGGAACTTATAATAACGTGATTATGTCTGCTGGCTTCAGCTTCTTCTTTCCGGAGGCGAACTACCGATGAAAAACTACAAATTTGCTATTATTTTATTCAGTGTAATTTCAACGGTCAGCTTTGCAGCTCCGGCGAAGAAAAAAACTGCAGTTAAAAAAGTTCCGCCAAGAGCAGCTGCCCCAGCTCCGCGTCCTGTCGCCGACAATTCTGGCTTAAAAAAACAATTGTATCAGGCGCTTCAGTTGTCTCAGTCGGGCCAATATCAGCAGGCTGCGATTCAGCTGTTTAGTTTAGCTCGTAGACCTGAATTAGCTGGAGAACGCGCACAAATTAAATACATTTTAGGTTTGATGCTTTCAGAGTTAAAGCTGTATCAAGTCGCGGCTTTTCAGTTTGTTGATGTTATTAGGACAAATAATCCAAAATACACAAAGCTTGCGATCGAAAAATTAGCGGCAGTAGCTGATGATCTTGGCGATGATACTTTGATTAATTATGCGATGTCTCGAGTCGACGTAACAGAAGTGCCTGAATTAAATCGCGATATGATTCAGTACCGAATTGGTGAAATTAAAATGCGATCTAAGCGTTTTGATGAGGCAATTCGAAGTTTTTCGCAAATCGGACTTGGAAGTCGCTACTATAGTCAGGCTTTGCACCAAAAAGGTTTAGCTTATTTAGAAATGGGTAAACCGGACGCCGCTATTCCGATTTTTCAAACAATGCTTTCAACAAGAAGAAATGCGCCTGTTACCGATACAAATCGAATTGCCGCCCAACTTGCGTTGGCTCGCGCGCTTTATCAGAAAAAAGATTGGGATGCAGCTGTAACTGCATACTCAGATATTCCTCGAGATCATTTCTTATGGCATGAAGCTTTGTATGAGCAGTCTTGGGCTATGTTAAGAGGTGCCAGGTTTCGTTCTGCTTTAAGTAATTTTCAGTCCCTACAGTCTCCTTTTTATGAAGATGACTACAATCCAGAAGCATTGATCTTAAGATCAATCGTTTATCTTTATATTTGTAAATATGACGAGATGGAAAAAGTCTTGAACTATTATGAAAAGTTTTACGGGCCTGCCCGGTCACAAATTGCCGTATTTCTAAGCAATAACAGTAATCCGCTAACGTACTATTTAGAGATCGAAAAATGGCAAACTGTTAAAAAGTCGACGGAAGAAAAACGTTCGCCTTTAAAAATTCCCTACAAAGTTGCGAATGAAATTTCCAACTCAGGAACTGTTCGAAGATCTCTTAATTATTTAAGACGCCTTGAGCTTGAAAGAAGAACTATAGAAAACAATCCAGGTCTAAGAACCACAGGACTTGGTCGTTATGCCGTGAAAGTTATCAATAATCGTTTTCAGAATACGAAAGTAACTATTGGCGAAATCGCCAAAGTTCAAATGGCTAATATGAAAAATGAACTTAAGGATTACGCTGAACAAGTTTCATTCGTAAGATACGAAATGATCACCGCGCAAAAGGAAGTTGTTAAAAAACGTATCCAGCGTACTGATCTTCCAGAGGCCAAGATTGATGACAACCGCTCACGAGCTTTTTATATCCAAAATGGTTATCAATACTATCCGTTTGAAGATGAATACTGGTTAGATGAATTGGGCAACTATCACTTTTTAGGAAAATCTTCTTGTGAGTAATTCTATGATGAAATCTGCATTATTCGTTTTTTGTATTTTGGCCTTAAGCATTTCGGGCCATACTAAGACTGCGAAGAAGAAAACAGTTGGGGATTTCTTGTCCCAGGTCCAAGATCAAACCCGCGGCGGCGGAATAGAATTTAAAGAAAAAAATGAGTCGGCGGTTCCGGCTGCTCGTCAGAACTTAGGCTTTAAAGAAAAAACCGATTCTGATATGAATAATGTGAAGCCTCCACGTGCGAATGAAATTCTACAGTCAGCAGCAACTGGAGATTTTGCTGAATATGAAAGAATTTTAAATAAACAAATTGATGAGCTTTATAAGCTGACTCAAAAGTTTAAGAACAGTGATAACCGTGGTGAACTATGGCTACGTTTAGCTGAGTTGTACGTAGAGAAGTCTGTGCTAATTGATACACGCAGGCAGGACGAATTTGACAAGCAAGTTAAGCTATTCAATGAAGGTAAAATTAAAAACCGCCCGGTTTTGGATGCCAGACAAGCTAGAGAATTAAATCGCAAGGCAATTCAGCTTTACGACTGGTTTTTAAAAGATTTCCCGAAAGACGCGAAAGTTTCCCAAGCTTTGTTTTTTCTAGGATTTAATAATTTCGAGTTAAATCAGTACGAGCAAGGTGCGGTTTATTACGAACGCCTTATTAAGCAATATCCAAAAAGTCCGTTTGTAGGCGAAGCTCAGTTTTCGCTGGCGGAATATTATTTTGAAAATGAAAAATGGACTTTGGCTTACAATCGATATGCGCCCTTGATTCAAAATAAGCGTCATCGGTTACATAATTATTCTATCTATAAAGGTGCTTGGTGCCTTTATCGTTTAGGTAAGTATGAGCAGGCTCTCAAATATTTAGAATCGATTATCAGGACCGGCCAAGCTGCTGACGGTGAAGCATTGGCTTCAAAGCGTGTGGTTAATAAAGAAAAGCTAGAGAATGAAGCCTTACGAGATTTGGTTGTTTTCTTCGCGGCTGAAAAGAAAGCAAGCGAGGCGCCCGAATACTTCAAACGTGTAACGGGTCAGGATAATGTTGATTCATACATTGAAAAACTGGCTTATTATTACACGGATAAAGGGAATCAAGATTCTGCTCGATTTTGTTTTAAGTATTTGATCCAGCAGCGACCTAACAGCCCCAATGCATTTGAATATCAATACCAAATTGTTCAAAACTACTTTTATGCGAAAAACACTAAGAGATTTAAAGAAGAACTTTACGGTTGGGTAAGGGATTATGGAACTAATGGTTCATGGACTCAGACTAATCAAAATAATCAAGATTTAATGGGAAAATCCCATAGTCTTCGTGAAACTACTTTAAGAAACTTTATTTTGCAGCAGCATCAGACAGCTCAAAATTCTCGGGCTCCGTATTCCCAAGAATCAGCAGGTGAAGGTTACAAGCTTTATATTGAGCAATTCCCGAAATCACCGCAATTAGCTGATATGCATTTCTATTATGGCGAACTTTTATACGACATGAAAAGATACGATGAAGCAACAGAGCAATATCGTTGGGTTGTTGAAAATGGATCACAAAGTAAGTTTTATTCTAAAGCAGGCGCAAACATTATCCACGCTGCTGAAAGATCTTTACCAACTGATCAGGAATTCCAGAAAAAAGTTGGCGACAGTACCGAGCCGATTCCCCTTGATCCACGAGCTGAAACTTTTATTAAAGCAGCTGATTGGTACCATGCCAAGTTTCCAAAAGGTGAAAAAGCGGCAGAGTTAAGATTTCGTGTTGGTCGGCTGTATTACCAACATAATCAGTTCGACCGTGCTAACGAGATCTTTAAAGATGTCGTCAGAAACTATCAAAAAACAAAATACGCTGAATACGCAGCAAACTTGATTCTTGATATTTTCAATTTGAAAAAAGATTATATCGGTTTAGAAAAAACGGGCCAAGAATTATTGGCAATGCCAGAAATCTCTGGATCTAAAGCGGGTGGTGAAATCAGAAGTATTCTTGAAAAGGCGAACTTTAAGAAAGCTCAGGATTTAGAAGGACAAAAGAATTATCTTGAAAGTGCTAAACAATTTGAAGCTTTTGCCATCCAAAATCCGAAGTCGGACTTAGCTTTAAATGCGAAGTATAATGCTGCTATCAATTACGACCGGGAGAATCAGACTTTAAAAGCACTTCCGTTATTTGCAGCAGTAGCTGCTAGTAATGCTCCGGGCGCAGAAAAGTTAAAGCCAACAGTTCACCGTTTGCTGGCTAAGATCTATCAGAATGCGTCACTATATGACGATGCAATTAAGCACTATAAAGCTGCAATTAAAGAATCGCCCAAAGATCCATTGATTCCGAATTATTATTTCAACATCGGTGTGATGTGCGAAACTTTGGGTCGAAATGATGAGGCGCTTAATGCTTACAATCAATATATCGAAATGGCTCCGAAAAAATCTGAAGTTCGTGAAACTTACTTTACAGTTGCGGATATCGCCAGAAAAGCAAACAGACGTACTATGGCAATTGAGAATTACGAGTCTTATATTAATCGCGGTGGATCAGATCAGAAAAAAATAGCTGAATCATTTTACGAACTCAGCCAATTACTCAAGCGTTCGAAGCCAGATGAGTCTGAAAAATACACAAAACGTTTACAAAGTCTTTACCGTCGAACTCAGAATCCAGTTTCTGCAAAGTACGCTGCCATCTTTAAAATTGATGAGGCTCAAAAAACGGCAAAAGAATTTAAGTCGGTTAGTCTTCCGTTAGATCCCGCTAGACAGAAAAAAGCAGTCGAGAAGAAGATCGAACTTCTTAATAAGCTTACAAAAGAATTAACAAACGTTGTTCAGATGAATTCAGCTGAACAAATCGTTTCTGCTTTAGAGCTATTGGGTGAAGCGAATGATCATATGTACATGGCAATTACCAGAGCACCTTTACCAAAAGGTTTAACCGAGCAAGAAACCGGAATGTACAAAGAGGGTATTGCTAAAATTGCGGATCCTTTTAAGCAAAAGGCACGTGAAAGTTACAAGCTGGCAGTTTCTCGTGGTCAGGAACTTGAAGTTTACACAAGCTCATACAATCAGGCCTACAAGTACATGAACGCGATCGAACCCAATACTTATTATTCCAACGATGAATCAACCTTTGAATCAAGACTCGTGAAGTGGAGTGTTCCGTGAAGCCTTATTATCTTTTAATTTTATTAACTTTAGCTGGCTGTGCATCTTCTTCAGATAATAAGACTGGTTATTCTAAATCTGCACCTGAAGAAGGCTTGGTAGATTTAGGTGATGCACCTAAAAAACGTGAAATGTCACCTCAGCCGTTGCCGCCAGTCGAAACTCCATCAGAGGAAAAAACTAAAAATACAGCTCACTCTGAACTTGATCGTGCGATTCAAAATCAAGATGACCGCCAGATTGCTATTTCAGCACGCCAGGTTTTGATCCAGACTCCGCAAGATCCAAGAGCTTTGAATGCATTAGCACTTTATCATTTTCGAAGAGGCGAGCTTAATGCTGCAAAAGCCATGTTGAATAAGGCAATTGCTTCTCATGAACAGATCTCGATGCTTTATTCAAACCTTGGAATCGTTCTTCAAGCGGCAAAAGAGGACACTGACGCAGTTAAAGCTTATCGCCAGGCTCTAAAGGTAGACCCATTCAACCCAATTGCGGCAGCAAATGTGGGTGCTTATTATGCACAAGTTAAAGACTACAACAAAGCTCAAGTAGCATTGGAAATAGCAGTAGAAAAGGGTCAGCGTGACTGGAGAACTTTAAATAATTACGGCGTTACATTGATGGCATTAGGTAAATATCCAATTGCGGAAGCTCAGTTGAAACGTTCAGCCGATTTGCAGCCACAAAACTCCGCAGTCTTATTGAATTATGCGATTTTACTAGTAGATCACTTAGGTAAACCGGCCCAAGGTCTAGAGGTTCTCAACAAGATTCGATTCATGGGTCCTAGTCCTGAAGTAAGAAAAAGAATTTCTGAATTGGAAATTAAAGCAAAATCATTAAAATAGGGAGTGGGAGTTATCGTGGTACGTTTTGTTGCAATGCTTTCAATACTTTTGAGTTTTTCATTTTCTTTCGCCCAAGATGGCGGAGCTGCAGCATCTTCACGTGAACGGCGCGCTACTCTTAATTTCGAAGATGAGTTGGTTGAAGGTTCAACGCAAAAGCCCGAACTTTTTTATTTATTTCAAAAGAAGAATTTCAACTACGGTCGCCTGATCAAGCTTCGAGAAAATTTTATTCCCGAGATGAGAAGAACGACTGAAGATTTGCAACGTATCCGGGGTGCTAATTGAAATCACCAGCTATCTTAAGAGTTTTCAAAGGACATCAGCTTAAAGAAGTTAAGCAATTCGACTTAGAACAAATTGTGATTGGTCATCAGGCTGATGTGCAGTTGGATCTTGATGATCCTGAGGTTTCACCGATTCATTGTATGATTGAATTGCGTGACGACGGATATTACGTTTGTGATCTTGGATCTGAATACGGAACTATCAAAAATGGTCAGCGTATTTTAGACGAAAAATTAGAATCTAATGACGAGCTTCAATTAGGTCAGTACAAAATTGTTTTCTTTTCGGGTATTCCAAAACCTAAGTCTCCGGTGTTTTCTGCTTCTTCAACGAAGCCGACTGCTCCACCGACCCCAAAGATTCCTGACTATAACATGATTCCGGAATCGGACTCAAAAGTTTCAATTCCTTTAAGACAACCAGAGCCTAAAAAGACTTCGGTTCCGCTTGAGAAAACTATTGTCACTCAGGCTGTTGTCCAAGTTAGCACGAAGCCTCTTATTAAAGAATCAAAGACTAGTTCGCAGAAAAAATCGAGAAAGACTTTTGCTCCACCATCACAAGTTGGAGATTTAAGAAAGTATTTGAAGCCCCACAAAGGTGCTTCGGTCGAAATTTTAGTTTGTTGGGATGATCGCATAATTCAGGCGTTTCATTATCGAAAAAAAGGCATAGTTCAAGTTAACATCGACACAGAGTTTACCGTGGCTTTACCAAAAGGGATTTTGCCGAATGGTTTTAAGTTAGTAGATTTGGGACAAGGCGCACGAGTATTCTTCCCGTCGGATACTAAGGGAGAACTCGTAACCTTGGACCATAAGTTTGATCTTTTGAATTTAATCCAAAATGGAAGAATTCAAAACAGCGGTAATATCAATTCGATTAAACTTGAACAAAATGAAATTATTTATTTAGAACTTCCTAATAGTAAAATCCAACTTGTGATCCGATATGTCCCATTGTCACCTGCGGTGGCTTTGATTCCACCCTTGATGCTTTCATCTGGTGAATTCATGGCGATGCTCATTGCACTTGCAATCGTGATCTTACTTTACCTAGGTGTCTCAACAATGGCGCCAGTTGCACCATTAGAGGAAGAAGAAGATCTCACTCGAAAAGCTCAAGTAGTTTTTGATAATAAACCACCTCCTCCTCCAGTTGTGTTTCCTGTTGAACAGAAGCCACCACCTGAAGAAGTGAAAGTTGTTCCACCTCCGCCACCGAAAGTTGAGCCATTAAAAGTTCAAGTTGCGGACAAGGATCAGACTCAACAGAAAAAGGGTAAGGCACAAGTTGCGCCGGCTCAGCGAAATCAAAGAGCAGGTCGAGCAGCAGAGTTAGCGCCTAATCCGAATATAAAAAATAATAATAAAAAGTTCGGTTCTGTTAAGCAGGGCGGAGCGGTCAAGATCGGACAAAAAGAAGGTGCTAATGCAAATTCTCAAGTCAAAGATGTTACGAAAGTTGGATTATTTTCTGCCTTTGGTGGCGGTGGAATTCGTAAACAATTGGATCAGGCTTACTCGGGTGCTGGCGGTGTTCTTGGAACAGCTGCAGAACAAACGGGTGGAGTCGGCATGGGCGAAAATCGACCTGGCGAAGACATCGGATCAAAATTTAAAGAGAGTGGCGCAAGTGGAAAAGGAATTTCGATTCAAGGTATCCAAGGTGTTGGAACTAAGGGTCGGGGATCAGGCCAGTCTGCCTACGGAAGTGCTGAAGGCTTCGGTGATAAAACTTCCGTTGCGATTGAACCAGGTGGAGCAGAAGAAAATTTCGTTGGCACTATCGACAGAGATGCCGTTCGCCGAGTTGTGATGGCTCATATTAATCAAATTCAAGCTTGTTACAGTCGTGAATTGAATAAGCTCGATCGTGCTAAACGTGCCGAGCTGAGTGGTAAAGTAGTTTTAAAATGGGATATCGTCGAACGTGGTGCTGCACAAAACGTAAGAGTTGTAAGCAGCACGCTTAATAATAAGTCCGTTGAAGAATGTATCCGCGGTCGTTTGGGAACTTGGCAATTTCCAGAGCCACCAACAGGTTTAGTTGGTGAAGTGACTTATCCATTCTTGTTAAAGCCAGCAAATTAAAATTTGAAATAGAAATGAAATTAGGAGGAATTGCATCATGAACCCAACAACCACAGAAACCACGGCAGCCGCAGTGGATACATCTTTCAGCGTAGCCAGAGCCTTTCAAGAGGGCGGACCGGTTATGTATCTTATCGCTATATTTGCGATTCTAACGATTATTATAGTCGTAGAACGATTCACAAAGATCAGAGCTATGTCGATTGATAAAAAAGAATTCACCGATCAAATTTATAGACTGGTTGTCGCCGGGGATATCAGACAAGCGATTTCGCTTTGTGATTCCAGGCCTGCACCTTTAACGAACACCGTAAAATCAGGCTTGATCCAGGCGATGAACAAGCGCCCAGATGAAGAAGTCCAAGTTGCGATGGATGCAGCGTTCTTAAGAGAAATGCCAAAGCTTGAAGGTTACACTTCATTCCTAGCAGTTTTCGGTAACGTTTCAGTTCTTTCAGGACTACTTGGAACGATCGCGGGTATGATCATATCCTTCGGTGCGGTTTCTGCTGCAGCAAATGATAAAAAAGCAGAATTACTTTCTGCTGGTATTTCCCATGCCTTAAATTGTACAGCTTTCGGTCTTCTAGTTGCGCTACTAGCAATCATTTCTTACGGTTGGTTCCAGCATAGAATCCAAAAAGTTGAAAACGAAATTTTAGAGACAAGCATGTCGCTTTTGAATCTTGTTGTAGCTAACAGAGATAAAATTCGCGATTAGAGGTGAGTTATGGCAGATATTGAATCGGGTGGCGGCTCGCGTGGTCGCAAAGTAAATATAGATCTGAATCTAGTCCCGTTCATCGACTTGATGAGTGTTCTCATTACGTTTCTGCTGATCTCTGCGGTTTGGGTACAGATTAATATGATCCAGATGGGCACTTCCTTCTATGCTCAAAAAGATCCTCAAGATCCGCCGCCAGTTCCGCCGCCGAATGCTGATATCGTTCTTCGTGTTGACGTGAAACAAGCCGGTTACGTTATTACTTTTGGTCGTCAGGTTATTTCGTTACCAAATGCTGGAACTGAATTTGACGATGCGGGATTAACGTCTCAGCTTTTAAAAGCAAAACAACTCTATCCAGATAAAATTGATGCTGCACTTGCTGTTGCAGATGAGCTTCCTTACGAAAGAATGATTTACTCTATGGACGTAATTTTAAAAGCTGGTTTCCCGAAAATTAGCCTAGCAACGGGGAATCCCTAATGGCTATACGTAAACCAGGCGAAAGATTTCGCTATCATAATATTTTAGGTCGACGCAAAGGTAAGCGCTCCGTAACGGCAATTCTGTCGCTGACTGCGATGGTTGATATGTTTACGGTTCTGGTGATCTTTCTTTTACAGGCCTATAATTCAAATCCGATTATCTTGATTAATCCAGAGGCAGTCAGTCTTCCGCAGGCTCAAGAAACAAAAGAATTAAGGCCGGCAGCAGTCGTAACGATTGCCAAAGGTAACGTCTACGTTGAAAAAGTCCAAGTTGCGACGATGGAAGAAGTTTTAGCCTCTAAGGACTGGATATTGCCGCGATTGCAACAAGAGCTCCTTTTGTTGTTGCAGACTAAAAAAGCTGAATATGATGGCAAATTAAGGACCCGAATCCAAAACATTATTGGAACAGAGCCTGCTCCGACGGAAGATCCAAATGAATGGCGTAAAGTGACCCTGCAAGCTGACAAGGATATTGAATATCTTTCGGTGAAAAAAGTCATGTACACCGTGTCAGCGGCTGGCGCCGGAGAAATTAACTTTGCCGTTATGAAAAAAGACAGCGAAAGTCCAAATGAGTGATACGTCCTTTTTTAATTATATTTATACTGCTTTTGATAGGATTCGAAGTCCTGATCCTATTTCCTAAGCAGACTGATAAGCCTACCGAAGCACCAGGGGCTGCAGAAACTGCTTTAGCTCAGGGAACGGCTCCACAAAAAGATCAAATCCAACAGAAAATGCAAGGGGTTCACTTGGTCGAAAGCCAAAGCGGGACACGCGACTGGGAGCTTTTTTCTAAGAATGCGCAAAGTTATCAAAATAGCCCAATGTGGGACTTGGAAAATGTACGGATTATTTTTTATAATGAAGAAAAACAAAGCATTGTTTTAAAAGGCCTCAAAGGCAAGATCGATACAAAATCAAAAGACATGAAAATCGAAGGGGAAGTCCAAATTGAAACCACGAACGGTTATGTTTTCACGGCTCCCTATGTTGAATACGATTCCGTAAACAGACTGATTTTCTGTACGAGTATAGTTGAAGTAAAAGGTCCTATGCTTGGGAAGCGCCGATCGCTATTTATTAAGGGAACAGGCATGAGAATTCCAGTCTCAACTAAAAAAATGTATTTGGATCACGACGTCTCTGGAGAAAACGTAATCTCCGATTCGAAAACAGTTAAGTTCAAAAGCGAAAGTGTGGAACTTTCTTCGTTGTCACAGACAGTACTATTTGCCGGCGGAGTTACGATTCTATATGCACCCATGACAATGAAGAGCACTAAAGCAAACTTCTCTTACAGCGAGAAAACCAAATTATTTGAGTATTTGGATCTCAATGGAAAAGTGGAACTGAAAGATGAGACTCGGCGTGCTGTCAGTGAGAATTTACGAGTTGATTTTAAGACCCGACAGTTTACCTTCTCTGGCCAACCGCGTCTTTACCAGGGCGAAGATGAGCTTTCCGGTGAACAAATCGTTTTTCTAGAAGAAGGAAAAAAGGTTAAAGTCGAAAAGGTAAAATTACAAAGCCAAGAAGGAATGTAGAAACAAATGAGTCTGCTTAAAATCGAAAGCATTTCTAAAGCCTTCAAAAAAAGAGTCGTCGTTGACGCTGCAAATTTTCATATTGAATCAGGCCAAGTCGTTGGCTTGCTCGGTCCGAACGGAGCTGGAAAGACAACTTCGTTTTATATGGTGGTAGGTCTGATAAAGCCTGATAGCGGACATATTTGGCTCGATCAAAAAGACATCACAAATTTACCTATGTATAAAAGAGCGCGCGTGGGACTTAGTTATCTTGCTCAAGAACCAAGCATTTTTCGAAAGCTCTCAGTATCTGACAATATCTTAGTTGCGCTGGAAGCCCACGGATATGAAGGTGCAAAAAAATCAGAGATGCTTGAAAACTTACTTCACGAATTCCGCATCGCACACATCAGAGACAGTTTTGGTTTTGCATTATCGGGTGGTGAAAGACGACGCGTTGAAATTGCCAGAGCATTAGCGTGTGAACCGCAGTTCCTCTTGCTGGACGAGCCTTTCGCAGGTATTGATCCTATAGCAGTCGCTGATATTCAAAATATCATTCGCGAACTGAAGGCTAAAGGTCTAGGTGTTTTGATTACGGACCACAACGTGCGTGAGACTTTAGGCATTTGTGATTATGCTTATATATTAAAGGATGGGAAGATCCAAGTTAGCGGAAAGGCTGATGAAATCGCTCAATCGGATGTAGCTAAGAAGTTTTATTTGGGTGAAAATTTCAAGTTATAAGCTGCCCGCGGTTTAGGCTCCAAACAAAAGGTAAAGAAAAAAAGTAAAGTGGTAAGATGGCATTAAAACAAAGTATGAATCTCAGTCAAAATCTTGTGATCACGCCGCAGTTGCAGCAGGCGATCAAGCTTTTGCAAATGTCACGACTGGAACTTGAATCCGCTGTTCACTCTGAACTAGAAGAGAATCCAATCCTTGAAGAAACTCACGACTTAAAAGAAGAAGACCTCAAGCGAACTAAAGAAGCCGCCGCCGATGTTGAAGGCCCGATTGAAAATCAATCAAATGCCCAAGATCCTCAAAAGCAAGACGAATTCGAATGGGAATCTTATTTCGAACAAAACCAGAAGCCTCCGAAAGATTTTTCTTCAGGTAATGAAGAGATCATGAACTATGAAAACGTGATGACGACGACGCAAAGTCTTCACGATTATTTATATTGGCAAATAAAAATGAACGGCTTTTCGGAACACGAAGAAAAAGCTGCAGATGCATTACTCGCTTACATTGATGACGACGGTTATATTAAAACTCCCCTCGAGCAGATTTCTCAAGAAGAAGGAATCCCGATGGAAGACCTTGAAGATTCTTTGATGATGATCCAAGAGTTTGATCCACCGGGTGTTGGCGCTCGTGACTTAAAAGAATGTCTCATCATTCAGGCTAAACATTTAGAAGAAGACACCACTGATTTAGTTAATATCATTCAGAATCACATCAAAGATTTAGAAAAAAGAAATTATGAAGCTATGGCTAAAACCATGGGTAAAGATGTTCGTGAAATCGTCGAGATTTGCAAAATCATTTACGCAATGGAACCGAAGCCAGGGCGTGCGTACCACGAAAATGATACTCACTACGTAACGCCAGATGTGTATGTGTATAAAGTTGGGGATGACTTCGTTGTGTCCTTAAACGAAGACGGATTACCTCGTTTAAAAATCTCTAATTTTTACAAAAATATGCTTAAAGGCGGCGGCGCCAACAAGCAGGAGACTGATTACATTCAAGAAAAATTGAAATCTGCAGTTTGGCTTATCAAATCTATTCACCAAAGACAGCGAACGATTTATAAAGTGGCGGATGCCATTGTAAAGCGCCAGCGTGATTTTTTTGAAAAGGGTGCAGGCTTTTTGAAGCCAATGGTTTTACGTGATATCGCAAGTGACATTGGGATGCATGAATCGACTGTGTCGCGTGTGACAACATCGAAGTATATGCACTCGCCGCAAGGAATTTATGAATTGAAATACTTTTTCAATTCTGGAATCAGTGCTACTGACGGTGGAGACGCACTCGCTTCTGAATCTGTGAAATTAAAAATTAAAGATTTAATTGCAAAAGAAGATGTAAAAAATCCTCTTTCTGATCAGAAGATTGCTGAAATGCTCAAAAAAGACGGCGTTGATATCGCTCGTCGTACTGTAGCAAAGTACCGCGAAATGCTTCGAATTCTTCCTTCAAGCCAGCGCAAGAAGATTTACTAATATTCCCTATCAATATTGAGATTTAAGTTAGGACAGCCTTAAGAGTTGTCTTCAGCCTCAATTTCAATAAAATATACATATGAAAACACTCATTTTTTATGCCCTTACTTTCGTATCAACTTTATCAATAGCTGCATTGTCATTTGAGCAACATAAAGCAAAACCTAAGCTTGTCTTAATGATCGTGGTCGACCAATTACGGGCGGATACTTTTACTCGGCTTCACAAAAAGTTTTTACCTGCGGGCACTGAAAAAAAGCCGGGTGGATTTCAGTTTCTACTTTCTAAGGGCGCCTACTATCCGCTAGCAGAATATAAGGTGCTTGCTGCAATGACTTGTCCGGGCCACGCGATGATCGCAACAGGTGGGTATCCTTCTAACATTGGGATTCCGATTAACGGTTGGTATGATCGAGTTCAAAAACGTAAAGTAGGCTGTGTAGAGGACGACAAAGACGGAGTTTCGCCTCGAAATTTAACGACCTCAACATTCGGTGACGAACTTAAAACGATCAGTAAAAAATCAAAAGTTATTTCAATGGCAGTGAAAGATCGATCAGCCGTAATGTTAGGCGGGCACCAGGCTGATTATGCTTTTTGGTATGGGAATAATGGATGGGAAACTAGTAGTTACTACGCTCCTCAAATTCCGAAGTGGGCAGAAGAAATTAATAATTTAAATCTAAAATCGCCTGTTAGATCAAAAATTGAAGTTACAAAACTTATGAAAGGTCCAACGGGTGTCGAGTGGACAACACAATTGGCTTTAAAAGCTCTCGAAGCTGAAGATTTGGGAAAAGATGAAGCGACGGATATCTTAGCACTAAGCTTCTCATCTCATGATATTGCGGGTCATGCTTATGGTCCTTTTTCTGCAGAAGTTGAAGCCGTTGCAATTGCAGAAGATAAAGAAATTTCCAGACTACTTACGGCTATTTCTCTTAAATTAGGTTCGCTAAAAGATGTTGTTGTAGTTTTGACTGGCGACCATGGGATCCCGCCGGCAGTCGAACAGCTTCAAGCAGCGAAGCAAATCTCAGGTAAAATAGATGGCCTTGAATTTTATAAAAAACTGGCAACAAGATTAAACAAAAAATTTGGCAAACCATCTTCGGAATGGATCATTGCCAGCATTTCGATGAATTACTATATTAACCCGGATGCTTTAGCGGATCGAAAAGCTACCAAAGAAGCTGTCGAGCAAGAAATAAAAGCCGAAGCCAAAGCTTTAATCGGAGTCGCCGATGTTTTTACTTCGACTGAATTTGAAAAAGGAATTCAAATTCATCCGGTCTTTAAAACTCAAATTGCCAATCAGTTTATTCCAAAAGCAAGTGGGGATGTCGTTATTATTCCGGAAGCATTTTACATGGGTAAAGACGAAAATCTTGTAACACACATGACAGGTTATTCGTATGACCGCTATGTCCCGCTGGTGATTTATGGAGGCAGAACAAGGTCCGGAGTTTATGCCGAAAGTGCAGAGGTCATAGATATTGCGCCAACTTTGTCTTTTATTTTGGGACAGCTTCCGCCAGCGAAATCATCGGGGAGAGTCTTGTCAGAAATCTTCTAATTTAAAGTTTCAGATTTAGCTTCAGCATTTTGAAGCTTAGCTTCTTCCGAAAGTTCATGAATTCGCTTAATCAAAGCTACACGGTTTACGGGCTTCGTTAAGTGATCATTCGATCCGATATCTAAACAGCGCTGTCGCTCCTCCATCATTCCATGTGCGGTTAGGGCTATGATCGGTTTTTTGTAACCGCCCTGACGAAGCTGTGTAATCGCACCATAGCCATCAAGTTCTGGCATTTGAATGTCCATAAGAACTAAATCATGTTCGCCAGCTCGAGCTTTATTTACGCCCTCGACACCATTATTTGCGATATCAACAGTGGCGCCTTCCATCGTCAGAAAGCGTTTTACTAAAAATTGATTATCAGGTGAATCTTCGACAAGAAGAATATTAAGGCCCTTTAAAATAAAAGTCTTTTTTTCTTCCTGATATTCGATTGGTTTTTTCTGAGGTTCCAGGCTGTCGACAAAAGGAACTTTTTCAATTGGACCAGTTGCAACACTCAATACGAACTCACAACCTTCTCCAGGATTACTCTCGCTTACGGTGAGATCTCCACCCATTGCGCGGGCTAAAGTTCGAGACAACGCAAGCCCGAGTCCAGTACCACCATGTTTTCGAGTCATAGAAGTATCAACTTGTGTAAATGGCTGGAAAAGTTGTTCAATCTGAGCCCAAGTTAAACCAGGCCCCGAATCTTTTACCTTTACGCAAAGTCTTGGCTCTTCGGTATCAGAAAGTTGCGAATAAGAAAGCGTTACGTTGACTTTGCCTTTTGGGCTAAACTTTATACCATTTCCAATTAAGTTAACTAAGATTTGCTGAAGTCGGATCGAGCTTGAGTAAATTTTAGTCGGAATCTTCCCATCAACATGGAAATCTAGTTCTAAACCTTTTTCTTTAGCTGGTAGATTCATAAAAGCTTTTACGCCTTCAAATAAATCAAGGACCGAAATATCTGATTTTTCGACGTCCATTTTTCCAGCTTCCACTTTTGATAAGTCTAAAATTTCATCGATGATTTTTGATAATTGCTGACCATTACGACGAATGATCCCCATTGATTCTAGTTTTTCTTGATGGCTGCTTTTTGGATCCATCAACAATTCAGAAAAACCTAAGATGACTCCCAATGGAGTTCTAATTTCATGACTCATGTTTGCTAAAAACCGACTTTTGGTTTCACTGGCAGCGTCTGCTAATGTCTTCGCTAAAAGTAATTCTTGTTGAACGGCTTTCTGATCTTGAATATCTGTGATGACGCCAATCCAGCCAACAAGTTCAGTTTGATTAAATTCAGGAACGACTCTTAAAAGATGCCATCTAAATTCATCAGTACGAGCTTGTCTTAATCGACATTCACACTCGAAACCTTTTTGGCTCAGCTTGTGGGACTTCCAGTTTTCTTCGATGCAAGGAAAGTCCTTCGGATGAATAACATTTTTCCATTTTCTTCCAGAACTCTCTTCAATGGATTTGCCCGTGTACTGAAGCCAGAACTGGTTAAAATAATCAATCTCACCTAATGGGCTTGCGCGAAAAATAATTTGCGGTATTGCATCAGCTAAATTTTGGTAGCGTCTGCGTCCTTCCATTTCAAGTTCGCGAAGAGTGCGCAAGCGGTCTCGACGTTCGATGTCTCTCAAAAATTCAGTTTGTTCATAAAGTTGAGAATTTTTTTTGTAGAGATCCACAAATACCGCAACTTTAGATTTCAAAATATGCGGATCAAAAGGTTTTAATATGTAATCAACAGCGCCAACCGAATAACCGATTGAAACATAATGGTCGGCCTTGCTGTTTGCAGTCATAAAAATAATCGGAGTATTTTTTGATTTTTCGCGCTGTTTGATAATGGATGCTGTTTCGAAGCCGTCCATTTCTGGCATCTGCACGTCCATCAAAATAACTGCAAAATCTTTAGTTAAGACGTGTGCCAAGGCTTCTTGCCCCGAAGTAGCCTTGACCAGATTATATTCTGGGCTATTCAAGACGGCTTCTAGTGTGACAAGGCCTTCGGATCGGTCATCAACCAACAGAATGTTGATTTTTCTCAATTAAACCTCAGGTTCCAATTGCTGTAATACGGTTGCTCGACTTAACCACAAATGCATCACCGCTAACAAGTTAGCTGGATCAACAGGCTTCGTAATATAATCAGAAGCGCCTGCCTCGATACATTGCTCTCTATCGCCCTTCATTGCTTTCGCAGTGAGCGAGATAATAGGGAGGTTCGTAAACTCAGGCATCTTTCGAATTTCTTTCATCGCTTGAAGTCCATCCATCTCTGGCATCATCGTATCCATTAGTACGAGATCAAAATCAGGATTTTCTTTTAGGCTCTTCAGCGCCACAATTCCATTTTCTGCATAACTCACTAGCATTCCATTTCTTTCTAAAACGCTTGTGATAGCAAAAATGTTTCTCATGTCATCATCGACAACCAGGATTTTTTTCCCAGTGAAATCGGCATTTTTCGGCAAACTTGGGAATATTGTTTCCTGGTTAGGTGAAGAAACTCTTGGAGCGTCTTGTTCTGAATAATTCTGAGGTAAGTAAAGGGTAAACGTACTTCCTTCGCCAGGGATACTTTCAACTTCGATTACCCCACCTAAAAGGCGTGCAATTTCACGGCTGATCGTAAGGCCCAAGCCAGTACCACCATATTTACGACTTGTCGTTCCGTCGGCTTGTTGGAAAGCTTCAAAGATAAGTTTCTGCTTGTCCGCTGGAATTCCGATACCTGTATCTTTAACCGAGAATGCAATAACACTCTTAGCTTGAGTCAGAGTTTCAGAATTATAAAGCTTATCTTTTCTAGCAGGGCCAACAGTCAACACTACGCCGCCATTTTCAGTGAACTTAAATGCATTTGATAAAAGATTCTTTAAAATCTGCTGCAAACGATTTTCATCGGTATACATTGTCTTGGGAGCGTCTGGGGATGCAAAGAGTTTGAAATCCAAATTCTTGTGCTGAGCGATCGGTCGGAAAGTTTGCTCTAAGTATTCTTTTACTTGAGGCAATTTAATATCCCTTGGATCCACAGGCATTTTTCCTGCTTCAACTTTAGAAAGATCAAGAATTTCGTTGATCAGCGCTAACAAGTCTTGGCCTGCTGAATTAATTGTACTGGCAAACTTAACCTGTTCAGGACTTAAGTTTTTCTCTCGGTTATCTTCTAATGTCTTAGAAAGAATTAACAAGCTATTAAGTGGAGTTCTAAGCTCGTGGGACATATTCGCCAAAAACTCAGACTTGTACTTCGAAATAAGAGAAAGCTGTTCAGCTTTCTCTTCAACTGATCTTGATGCAAGCTCGACCTCTTGGTTTTTAACTTCAAGAAGCTTTGCTTTGTCTTCAAGCTCTTTTGCTTGTGCTTCAAGTTCCGCATTGGATTTCTTAAGCTCTTGCAAGAGTTCTTCTGTTCTCATAGAGGAAGAAATCATATTCAAGATTACACCGATCGAATCCATGAGCTGATCCAAGAAGTTCAAGAAGTTCTGAGTAAATGGAGTAAATGAACCCAATTCAATAACTGCTTTTAACTCTCCCTCGAATAGAACTGGAAGAACGATAATGTTAGCAGGAGTTGATCCACCCGTGCTTGAAGAAATGCTAATGTAATCTTTCGGAGGATTCGTAATTAAAATTCGCTTCTTTTCAAAAGCGCACTGACCAACAAGGCCTTCTTTAAGTGCATAATTACTGCTTAAGTTCTTACGCTCGTTAAATGCATAACTTGCGATAAGGCTTAATTCAGTCGACTCATGATCACCATCAGCAATAAAGAATGTGCCGATAGAAGCATCAACAAGGGGAGTTAGTTCAGACATAATGAGCTGAGCCACCGAAGTAATGCTTCTTTGACCCTGCATCATTCCAGAGAACTTCGCTAAGTTAGTTTTTAACCAGTCTTGTTCAGTATTTTTCTCTGTCGTATCTTTTAAATTTCCGATCATTTGATTGATATTATTCTTTAACGCTGCAACTTCACCTTCTGCTTCAACTGTAATTGAACGAGTGAGATCACCACGAGTTACCGCAGTTGATACTTCTGCGATCGCTCGCACCTGTGCAGTTAGATTTCCTGCAAGCTGATTCACGTTATCTGTTAGGTCTTTCCATGTGCCAGCGGCACCAGGCACTTTCGCCTGACCACCTAGTTTTCCTTCGATTCCCACTTCACGAGCAACCGTAGTTACCTGATCAGCGAATGTTCGAAGTGTGTCTGTCATATTATTAATTGTTTCGGCAAGAGCTGCCACTTCGCCTTTTGCTTCGAGTACGAACTTCTGATTCAAGTCACCATTCGCAACCGCGGTTACAACTTTAACGATACCACGAACTTGTTTCGTTAAATTTGACGCCATGAAATTTACGTTATCAGTTAAGTCTTTCCATGTACCAGAAACGCCAGGAACCTTAGCTTGAGCGCCTAGTTTTCCTTCGATACCCACTTCACGTGCGACTGTTGTTACCTGATCCGCGAATGTTCGAAGCGTATCAGTCATTGAGTTGATCGTTTCAGCAAGTGCTGCCACTTCACCTTTTGCTTCAAGTACGAATTTTTGATTCAAATCGCCATTCGCAACCGCAGTTACGACCTTCACGATTCCTCGTACTTGCTTAGTTAAGTTAGAGGCCATGAAATTTACGTTATCAGTCAGATCCTTCCAAGTACCAGACACACCTTTTACATCTGCCTGACCACCTAGTTTTCCTTCCGTTCCTACTTCTTTCGCCACACGAGTTACCTCAGCAGCGAATGAATTAAGCTGATCCACCATGACGTTGATTGTATTTTTAAGTTCTAAGATCTCGCCCTTCGCATCAACCGTGATCTTCTGTGACAAGTCACCATTCGCAACTGCTGTTGTTACTTTTGCGATGTTACGAACCTGTGCAGTTAAGTTACCTGCTAGTTGATTTACGTTGTCTGTTAGATCTTTCCAAGTTCCAGAAATTCCTTTTACTTCAGCTTGTCCACCTAGTTTTCCTTCTGTGCCCACTTCTTTTGCCACACGAGTTACCTCGGCAGCGAATGAATTCAGCTGATCCACCATGATATTAATGGTGTCTTTTAATTCAAGGATTTCACCTTTGGCATCAACGGTGATCTTTTGGGAAAGATCTCCGTTTGCAACCGCCGTAGTTACTTTAGCGATGTTACGAACCTGTGCAGTTAAGTTTCCTGCTAGACCATTCACGTTATCAGTTAGATCTTTCCAAGTTCCGCTTACACCTTTTACATCGGCCTGACCACCAAGACGACCTTCTGTACCCACTTCTTTTGCCACACGAGTTACTTCGGCAGCGAAGCTTCGAAGTGTATCTACCATTGTATTGATTGTATTTTTTAATTCGAAGATCTCTCCGCGAGCATCAACCGTAATTTTTTGAGATAAGTCGCCATTCGCAACTGCAGTTGTTACTTTTGCGATGTTACGTACTTGGCCTGTTAAATTTCCCGCTAACACGTTTACGTTATCAGTCAAATCTTTCCAAGTTCCGCTGACGCCTTTAACTTCTGCTTGTCCACCAAGGCGACCTTCCGTTCCCACTTCTTTCGCCACACGAGTTACTTCGGCTGCGAATGAGTTCAGCTGATCCACCATGACGTTAATCGTATTTTTCAACTCAAGGATTTCACCTTTTGCATCAACTGTAATTTTTTGTGATAAGTCGCCTTTTGCAACGGCCGTCGTAACTTTTGCGATGTTACGTACTTGGCCCGTTAAGTTTCCAGCTAACACGTTTACGTTATCAGTTAAGTCTTTCCAAGTTCCAGACACGCCTTTTACATCTGCCTGACCACCTAGTTTTCCTTCCGTTCCCACTTCTTTTGCCACACGAGTTACCTCGGCAGCGAATGAAGAAAGCTGATCTACCATGACGTTGATTGTATTTTTAAGTTCGTAGATTTCACCTTTAGCATCAACCGTGATCTTCTGAGATAAATCGCCCTTCGCAACTGCAGTTGTTACTTTCGCGATATTACGAACTTGATCCGTTAAGTTTGAAGCTAGACCGTTTACGTTATCAGTTAAATCTTTCCAAGTTCCGCTAACACCTTTTACGTCAGCTTGTCCGCCCAATTTCCCTTCAGTACCCACTTCTTTTGCCACACGAGTTACTTCGGCAGCGAATGATCGAAGTGTATCCACCATCGTATTAATGGTGTCTTTTAGTTCGAAGATTTCACCCTTCGCATCAACTGTGATCTTTTGCGATAAGTCTCCGTTTGCAACCGCAGTTGTTACTTTTGCGATGTTACGAACTTGTGCTGTTAAGTTACCAGCAAGACCATTCACATTATCTGTTAAGTCTTTCCAAGTTCCTGATACTCCCTTTACTTCAGCTTGCCCGCCCAGTTTTCCTTCAGTACCAACTTCCTTCGCAACACGAGTTACCTCTGCAGCGAATGAGTTAAGTTGATCCACCATTGTATTGATTGTATTTTTTAATTCTAAGATTTCACCGCGAGCATCAACTGTAATTTTTTGTGACAAGTCACCATTCGCAACCGCAGTCGTAACTTTTGCGATGTTACGAACCTGATTAGTTAAATTACCAGCTAATACGTTTACGTTATCTGTTAAGTCTTTCCATGTGCCAGAAACACCTTTTACATCCGCTTGACCGCCAAGACGACCTTCAGTTCCAACTTCCTTCGCAACACGAGTTACCTCGGCAGCGAATGAAGAAAGTTGATCCACCATGACGTTGATTGTATTTTTAAGTTCGTAGATTTCACCTTTGGCATCAACCGTGATCTTCTGTGACAAGTCACCCTTTGCAACGGCAGTCGTTACTTTTGCGATGTTACGTACTTGATCCGTTAAGTTCGATGCAAGACCATTTACATTATCAACTAGATCGCGCCAGATACCAGAGGCACCTTTCACGTCAGCTTGTCCTCCCAGTTTACCTTGCGTTCCCACTTCTTTCGCCACACGAGTTACTTCCGATGCGAACGAGTTCAGCTGATCCACCATCGTATTAACTGTTAGACCGATTCTATGGTACTCACCCTTAAGCGGGCGGCCTTCAATTTCCATCGACATTTTCTGAGACAAGTCACCTTTCGCAACCGACGTGATTACGCGCGCTGCTTCTGTCGTTGGTTGAACCAGATCTCCGATTAGATCATTTAAGGCATTCACACTTGTCGCCCAGCTACCTTTGATATTTCCGATCGAAAGACGTTCAGTCATCTTTCCTTCAAGACCCACGATGTTTCGAACGCGGGTAATTTCGTCTGCCATGCTTTTATTCAGATCGATGATATCATTTACGATTTCGCCGATCTCGGACACGATACCTTCTTGGCCTACATCCATGCGAACCGTAAAATCGCCGGACCTGGCTGCTCGTGCAACGAAGAGGAGTTCTCTTAATTGGTCACGAGAAATATCCAAATTAAGGCCAGTTGAATATCCATTTGATTTAGCACTGGAAGTACTATTTGATTTTGAAGCTTTTCGCACAGGATCTTTTTTCATCTCGAGATTTGCATCTGACAGAAGCCCACTTTTGATAATTTTAGATTTTTTGCCATTACCGTTCGTAGTTGAAGTCAGGGGGCTTTTGGAATTAAATTTCATGTGCAACACCTGGTTTGGAAAAAATGTATTAAAACTTTAATCGATCACTTCTTAAGACCCATTGAAGTTCGTTTCAGGTGTGTGAAGAGTCAAAGAAACTAATGTCAAATAATCTTAACAATTTGCACAGATGCCGGTTAGTGAAAGGTAAAGAGACAAAATAACTCATTATTTTTCCTCAGATTTTTAATATCAGCAGAAAATAGTTCGTGAAATTTTCTTAGTTCTCATTTACCTGTTTGAATACCTAATGGCAAAAAACTTAATTTCAGAAACAGTAAAACATTTCATCTTCGAGCATATCGATTCAGTCGAATTGCTAGAAGTTTTGCTATTTCTTAGGTTAAACAAGGATAAAAGCTGGAATAGCGATTCCATCGCACATGAGCTTCGCTCCAGCGATAATTCTGTCTCTAAACGTTTAGGCACCCTTAAAAGCAATGGGTTTTTAGAGGTCGATAGCCACCAAACCGGCTACTGTCGCTATAAACCGGGTGATGATGATTTCGAAGAAATGCTAGAGGAACTGGCTGAAGTCTATAAATTAAGAAAACAGAAAGTATTGGAACTCATTTTTTCTCCTTTGAAAAAAGGCCGGCATTTTGCGAATGCATTCTTGGTCAAGCCTTTGAAAGTAGAAAAAGATCAGGAGGATGGGGATGGCTGAATTTGTATATTTTCTATGTGCTGTAGCCAGCGTTTTAAGCGCGACCATGTTATTTAGAGGCTATTTAAATGGAAGAACTCAACTTCTTCTCTGGAGCAGCCTTTGCTTCGGCTTTTTAGCAGCTAATAATGTGATGTTATTTGTTGATTTAGTTCTGCTTCCAAACATTGAGTTTGGTGGGATCGTCTGGAGAAATGCTCTGGGGGCGATTGCAGGGTCACTCCTTTTATTTGGTCTAGTTTGGGAGCTCACATGATGGTTCTTGCAGCTGTTTTTCTATCTGGAATTTGCATGGCCACATTTGCAGCTTCAGGAGTTTTCTTTTTGAAGTTTTGGAAAGCTTCCAAGGATCCGTTTTACTTACATTTTTCTATCGCTTGTTGGCTTTTATCACTTGAAAGAATAGTTGTGGTGATTCTCAGTTATATGCTGAATTGGATGACGCCAGAAAATGAAACCGGTAGTTGGATTTACATCATTAGGTTGATTGCATTTTTAATAATTTTTACGGCAGTTCTACAGAAAAATAAGTCCGCAAAAAAAATGTGACCGGAGCAACAGGCTTTCCCAACGCGATAAGCCTTGGAGCGCTTACTGCGCTCCGGTTCACCTGCTTGAACTTGAACTCGAGAATGAAGATCCAACTGAAACAACTTGAACTTGAGTATGAAAAGGAGGTGGTATGCAGATGTGTATTGCAAGCACATGCCAATCCAAAATTACCGTTTTTTTGTTGAAGTTTTGAACAGTTTTTTCTCAACTACCGCGCTAAGTTAGCAGAACAAGTTAAATTAAATGAAAACTGTGCTGAAAATTTATCGAAGTTACCTTTTAGGCTAACTCACATTTGATTCTTCGAACTTTTATTGTTAACTCATTTATTATGGATTTAAAAAAATTGATTCGAGATATTCCAGATTTCCCCAAAGCAGGCATTCTTTTTCGCGATATTTCACCGCTTTTAAAAAGTTCTGAAGCACTCAGTTTTGTTTCAAAAGTAATGGTCGCAAAAACTGACCTGACTCAAGTTGATTATTTCGCGGGAGTCGAATCGCGGGGATTTATCCTAGCCATGCTTTTAAGCGCTCATCACGGAAAAGGGTTTTTACCAATTCGCAAAGCGGGAAAGTTACCGCCACCTACCGTAAAAGCAAGTTACGCTCTCGAATATGGGAATGCCGAGCTTGAGCTAAACCCCGGTAAAGGAAGAATTATGGTCATCGACGATGTGCTTGCTACCGGGGGAACTCTTCAGGCCGCGATTCAACTCAGTCAAGAGGCGGGCTATTCGGTACAAGATGTTGCAGTTTTAATTGATTTGAAGTTCTTAAATCAGTTTCGTTTCAAGGGCCGCGAAGTTCACTCGTTGGTTCAATATTAAGTTTCGAAGTGAAGCCGAATGCTTAAATCCTTTTGATTGGGAACGTCTCAAATAGGGAAATTGCTCACTTTTCAGTCATAAAACTGCAATGACCCATTGCATTGTTAATTTGAAGGAATTTTAAGTTCAGTCCGGTCTAGGTTTTGCCGATAGAGAAGCTAGTCTTTGGTCTCAAACTTAAGGAGTTCCCAGCTATGAAGGTTCAGTACATATTCAAACATTTGGACCACTCAGAAGCCCTCGAAGAATATTGTCAGGGCCGTCTGGATGAGGTTTCAAGATTCCTGCTTAAAGATTACACGGGACATGTGACGTTCAGTAAAAGACTCAAAGAGTTCTGCGTTGAGTTCACAGTATTAACTCGGCAAAAACCCTTCCGTTGCAAGAGCCATCATTATGATGTTTATAGCGCCGTTGATGAGGCTGTTCATAAGCTAGAGAAGCAGTTGCTCAAGGTAAGAAAAATTATTACTGATCACAAAAAACCAGAGCTTAAAAAGGCTCGTCGTTATGTTCCTAAAACGGACGAAGCGGCTTAATTTTTTTTTAAGGGTTTAGACATTAAGTATTAACTTCTTAGCCCCTCTTTCGCGAGGGGCTTTTTTTTTGACCGGGGGGCCCGTCTTTGATAGCTTCCGAATGCGAATTAAGAAATAAAACCGCCCTACGAAAGGACCGTTAGAGTGAAAAATTACCTCTTCACGAGCGAATCTGTGTCTGAAGGTCATCCAGATAAAATGAGTGATCAAATTAGTGACGCAGTTTTGGATGGAATCTTAGCGCAAGATCCTCATGGACGTGTTGCTTGTGAAACCCTTTTAACGACAGGTCTTTGTGTCGTAGCTGGTGAAATCACGACAACTGCGAAAATCAATATTGCAGATATTGCTAGGCAGACAATTAAAAAAATTGGTTACGACCATACCGATAAAGGCTTTGATTACAAAACTTGTGGCGTTGTGGTTGCGGTTGGATCTCAAAGTCCAGATATCGCGATGGGCGTGAAAAAAACTGGTGATGAAGAGCAGGGTGCCGGCGATCAAGGAATTATGTTTGGATTTGCAACAAACGAAACTCCGGAACTCATGCCTCTAACGCTTTCAACTTCACACAAGTTAGTAAAGAATTTAGCTGATCTGCGCAGATCTGGAAAAGCAAACTGGATTCGTCCAGATGCAAAGTCTCAAGTAACGGTAGAGTACGTCGATGGTATTGCAAAAAGAATTGATACAATTGTCATTTCAACTCAACACTCTGAAGATGTAAGCCTAAATCAAATCCAAGAATTCTTAATGGAAGAACTAATAAAGAAAACGATTCCTTCTCATTGGATTGATAAAAATACGAAATATCATATCAACCCAACGGGTCGTTTCGTAACAGGTGGTCCTATGGGTGATGCGGGTCTTACGGGTCGTAAGATTATCGTTGATACTTACGGTGGGCACGGCGCACACGGTGGCGGTGCTTTCTCTGGAAAAGATCCGTCAAAAGTTGACCGTTCGGCAGCTTATGCAACTCGCCACATTGCTAAAAATATCGTGGCAGCAGGGCTTGCTGATAAATGTTTGGTTCAAGTTGGTTATGCAATCGGTGTTGCCGATCCTGTTAGCATTACGGTAAATGATTACGGAACTTCAAAAGTAGGCTGTGAAAAATTAGTTCAAGCAGTTAAAAAACTTTGGAGCTTAAAGCCTGCGCATATCACGCGTGATTTTGATTTATTAAAACCAATTTATAGTCAGACAGCAGCCTACGGGCACTTTGGCCGTGAAGACGCGGGTTTCACTTGGGAAAAAACCAACAAAGTTGAACAGCTAAAGGATTTGGTTAAAAGCCTCTAATGGATCCAAAATATATTCGTAATTTTTCTATCATAGCTCACATCGATCACGGTAAGTCGACCTTAGCGGACGGCTTGCTTTGGGCGACTGGCGCAGTTTCTCAGCGAGAAGAAAAAGCTCAGTTTCTAGATAACATGGAACTCGAGCGTGAGCGTGGGATTACAATTAAGGCGCAAACTGTTTGTCTTGATTACAAAGCCGATGATGGGAATACTTATCAAATTAATTTGATTGATACTCCGGGGCACGTCGATTTTTCTTATGAGGTATCTCGAAGTTTAGCAGCTTGTGAGGGTGCTATTCTTGTTGTTGATGCCGCACAAGGGGTTGAGGCTCAAACATTAGCTAACGTTTATTTGGCGATTGGAAATAACCTCGAAATTATTCCGGTCTTAAATAAAGTTGATCTTCCATCTGCTGATCCAGAAGGAGTATCAAAACAAATCGAAGATACGATCGGTCTTGATTGCACAGATATTATTTTAGCTTCGGCAAAAGAACGACGAGGCTTAAAAGAAATTCTTGAAGCGGTCGTTAAAAAAGTTCCACCACCAAAAGCGGATCGAAGCCTAACTCCACGTGGTCTCATTTTCGACTCGTGGTTTGATTCTTATGCAGGCGTCGTTATTTTGATTCGCGCAGTTGATGGCGTTGTTAAAAAAGGTGATAAAATTCGATTCATGGCGACTGGTCGTGATTATGAAGTTTTAAGAATGGGAAAATATCGCCCACTGCCGCAGGCAGTAGATCAGCTTGAAGCGGGTGAAGTTGGATTTGTCATTTGTGGAATTAAAGATATTCGCGACGTAAAAGTCGGTGATACAATAACCTCTTCAAAAAATCCTTCCTTAGAGGCATTGCCTGGTTTTAAAAAAGTTAAGCCAATGGTTTTCGCAGGAATTTATCCAATTGAAGCTCCTGATTACGAAAATTTAAAAGAAGCACTGTCTAAGCTTGCGTTAAACGATTCCTCTCTAACTTTTGAAGTAGAAAAATCCTTAGCACTTGGATTTGGTCTTCGTTGTGGTTTTTTGGGGCTCTTGCATATGGAAATTGTGCAAGAACGGCTCGAGCGTGAATTTAATCTAAACTTAATCACGACAGCTCCAACCGTTGTTTACAAAGTGACGTTAACGAATGGGATTACGAAAGATATTGAAAATCCAGCTCAGTATCCAGATCCCTCCTTGATTTTAAAAACTGAAGAACCTTACGTAAAGATGACTTTGCATTCGCCAGCAGAATACATTGGTGCGCTTCTTAAACTTTGTGAAGATAAACGTGGTCAACAAATCAAAATGGATTACGTGACTGAAACTAAAGTTATTATTGAATATAAATTGCCGATGAATGAAATGGTGATGGACTTTTATGATCGATTAAAATCGATCACGAAGGGCTACGCGTCCATGGAATATGAGCTCATGGGCTTTGAAGAATCCGACGTCGTCAAAATGGATGTTTTGATAAATAATGAACCAATTGATGCACTTTCTTTAGTTGTTCACCGATCAAAGGCAATTAATCGTGGCCGGTTATTGTGTGAAAAGATGAAAGAGCTCATTCCGCGTCAGCAGTATCAAATTAATATCCAGGCTGCGATTGGCTCGAAAATCATCGCCCGAGAAACACTTGGCGCCTTGAGAAAAGACGTGACGGCTAAGTGTTATGGTGGTGACATTAGTCGTAAGCGAAAGCTTCTCGAGAAGCAAAAAGAGGGTAAAAAGAGAATGAAGTCTGTTGGTTCAGTCGACATTCCGCAAGAAGCCTTTTTAGCCGTCTTGCGAGTAACTGAATAGTTTTTGAAAATTTAAAAGCAAAGGGCTTGGGCGATGGAAGAAAAAAAGACTCCAGGAAAATACACCCTCAATGTAAAAGATAAAATCTTTTGGACAGAGGGTTGGGGTTCGCTTGGAATCGCCGTTATAATCGCCCTTTTCATTCGCTGGGCCTTTATAGAAGCGTATGTCATTCCTTCTGGATCAATGTTACCAACTCTTTTGATTCATGATCATATCTTTGTAAATAAGCTGACTTATGGCGTTCGCGTTCCGTTTAGTGAAAAATGGTTGGTCAAATTCAACGAACCTAAGCGCGGTGACGTAGTAGTTTTCAAATATCCTCAAGACATGAGCACTTTCTTTATCAAACGAGTGGTTGGTGAATCGGGTGACAAAGTCTTTTATGAAAACGGTACTTTGTATATTAATGATAAGCCTATGGAAAAAGAAGTTCCAGCAGGTTTAGCTAAAGAAATGGACTGGCTTCACGATATCGATTTTCAGCGCGATAATAAGTTTACCGATTCAAAATCTAATTATACACACTTCGAAGAAAATTTAGATGGGCGACGTCACTCGATTTTAATCGAAAAAGGTCGTTTGTACGAACAGATGGGGCCGTTCACAGTTCCTGAAGGTCACCTTTTCGTCATGGGTGACAACCGAAACAATTCTTTGGATTCTCGTTACTGGGGTACATTGCCAAAAGAAAATATTTTAGGCCGCGCGATGTTTGTTTGGCTTAGTTGTGATGAAACGATTCCGGGAATTCCATTTCCGATTTGTAATCCACTTTCAATCCGCTGGGCTCGCTTTTTCCATTCAGTGAAGTAGGCGGATAATATGCAGGCAGATGGTCTTGCTAAGGACTCAAAAAATTCTGCCCGAGGTCTTCCTAGTAAGGGTCTAAAGGCCACTTGGCCACAGGCGATTTTTTCTTTTCTTCTCCCATTGCTGATTGTCGGACTTGTTCGCTGGGCAGTCGTAGAGCCTTTTGTAATTCCATCAGGTTCAATGCTCCCAAATCTTCATATTCACGATCATGTTTTAGTAAAAAAATTCTCTTATGGTTTGAAAATTCCATTTTCGAATGTGTGGTTGATTCGGTGGGGAAAACCTCAGCGTGGGGAAATTGCGGTCTTCAAATTTCCAAAGCAGCCGACTGTGTTTTATATAAAACGCGTAATTGGAATTCCAGGCGATGATCTTGTTTTTAAGTCTGGAGTGCTGACGATTAATGGTGAAGAGTGGAAGCAATCAGCAATTGAAGCTCCGGCTGATGCAGATTCTCATTTTGATTATTTTCGAGAATCCTCTGGGCCAGAAATACACATGATCAGATATCGGATTGGAAATTTAAAGTCAGACGAAGAGTTCAATGTAAAACTTCAAGCTGGTGAGTACTTCATGATGGGTGACAATCGGGATGAGTCTATGGATTCGCGCTACTGGGGAATTCTTCCGGAAAAGCTTCTAGTTGGTCGTGCATGGCGAATTGTCATTGGCTGCGAGGAAACTCTTCCTTCAAATTCGATGCTGTGTAACCCTGCTACTTTACGTAAAGATCGTTTTTGGATTAAGGTGACACAATGAAGAATAATTGGCTTCTCCAAGGCTTTATTGTAACGGTCGTCGTAGCGCTTTTGCTCCGAATTTTCGTCGTCGATGTCATTTCGGTATCAAATGAAGCACTTCATCCTCATTTTTATCCAGGAGATTTCTTACTTATTTCCAAGCTATCTTCTGCCTCCGAGGGTCAGTGGGTTCTGCTGAAAAATTATCCACACAAAAGTTACTACTCTATTCGCCAGCTCAAAGAGAAAAAATCTGATCAGGGTTGGTTAATTGCAGAACCTCAGATAGCAATTGCAGAAGAAAAAGATAAATCCTTCGTCGAAAATCGTCAGATTATTGGAAGAGCTGTGATGGTGCTTTGGAGTTTGCCTTGTAAACCAGCAGCGGCAACTAGTGCAGTTTGCGCTGGAAAAGTCTTTAGATACTTCAAAGCGATCAACTAGAACCTGGGACAGGGGGTCAACCCAATCGCCTTGCTAATTCTCACAGAATTCTAACTTTCGATAATTGACGAACCATAAACTAGTCACTACTCTAAAACCCAATGCCGAACTCTCTAATTGATTTCCGGGATTGGTCTAAATCTGATTTACAAAAAATCTTTGATGTTTCATTTGCTTTGGAAAAGGATCCAAAAAAATCCTCTCCACTTGCGAACAAAACTGCTGCGCTGATATTTTTTGAAGCTTCAACTCGCACGCGAGTCAGTTTCGAGCAGGCCTGCTTCCGAGAAGGCATCAGTTCCAGTCTTCTCGTTGGTAAAGCCAGTACCAGTTTGGAAAAAGGCGAAACCTATTTAGATACAGTCCTCAATGTCGCAGCTATGGGCCCCGATGTGTTGGTGCTTCGTTGTGGCTATGAACTTAACCTTCATACGGTAGCGCAAAAAATATCTAAACCAATTCTCAATGCAGGCTGGGGAGTCACAAGCCATCCCACTCAGGCTCTGCTAGATATTAGAACTCTGCTAAAGCAAGGTCTTCAGTATTCAGATATCAAGCTGCTTATTGTTGGCGACGTCAGACATTCTCGGGTTGCAAGTAGCCACTTCGAACTTGCTGCGAAAATGGGTTACGAAGTTGCTGTGTGTTGCCCAGAGAATTTCAGTCCTCAAAAGAAAGTGAATCGTTACTGCACTCTTCAAGAAGGATTGGACTGGGCGAACGCGGTGATGGTTCTAAGAAATCAGTTAGAACGTCATGTGAACAAGCCTCAGCAAAGTGAAAATTTGCACGATTTTAAAATTGGCTTAAAAGAACTGAAAGATTGGAAAAACCAGGGTTGGTTAATGCATCCAGGTCCGGTCAATTACGGTGTTGAGTTGAAGTTAGATGTAGATCAATATCAAAAGAATTTAATTTTGAGTCAGGTGGAATCGGGCGTTTGGATTCGCCGGGCCTGTCTCCACCAAGTATTGGAACAAAAATGAATGCCCAATTAAATGCCCAGCTGAATGGATATTTAGTTTTAGAAACCGGTGAAATTTTCGCAGGCACTTGGCATGGTGGAATTGATCGTGCTGGTGAAGTTGTTTTTAACACTTCTCATTCTGGTTACGAAGAGATGGCGACAGATCCATCTTACATGAAACAAATTATCGTACTGACAGCGCCGATGCAGGGTAATTACGGAATTGAAGATAAAGTATGGGAATCAAAGCAAATTTGGATCGAAGGTTTTGTTTGCGTTCAAATGCAAAATACTTCTGCTGATCAAAAGTGGAAGAAACGCTTAACTGATAGTAAAATCCCAATTCTCTCAGATGTTGATACGCGAACGCTTGTTTTAAGATTACGTTCTGGCGGAACCCCTTGGGGTGCGCTTGTGACTGCAGCTTCTGAAAGCGAAGCTCAAGCCAAAGCAAAATCTCTCATAGAATCGTCCCGAAAAGTTGAAAAAGACTGGGTGTGGATTGCTTCGCGTAAAGAAGTTGAAACTCGTAAAGGTCAGAATTCTAAAGGTCCACGAATTGCAGTTTTAGATTTCGGGTCAAAAGAAAACATTCTTCGTGAGCTAGAGAAACGAACTAGCGAACTGGTTATTTTTCCGAGCAGGACCAAATTAGAAGATGTCCTTGCGGTAAAACCTGACGGGGTCATGTTAACGAATGGACCAGGAGATCCTCAAGATGTTGAAGTGGCGCGGGAAACCACTCGAAACCTCATCGGAAAAGTTCCGATATTTGGAATTTGCATGGGGCACCAGGTTTTGGGACTCGCCTTGGGCGGCAAAACTTATAAAATGAAATTTGGTCACCGCGGAAGCAATCATCCGATCAAAGATGATATTTTAAATGAAATTTACATGACTAGCCAGAACCACGGCTACGCAGTAGATGAAGCTTCACTTCCTAAAGATGTGAAAGTCACTCATCGAAATCTGAATGACCAAACTGTAGCTGGCTTTTTCTCACAAGAAAAAAAAGTTTTAGGAATTCAGTATCACCCGGAAGCCTGCCCTGGTCCGCATGAAGCTTTCGGTCTGTTTAATTTCTTTATAGATAAAATGGTGGGGTCTCCAAAATGAACGATCATGAAATATTGATGGAAAAAATTCTAGCTTACTTTGCTGGGGACATATTCAAAGAAGAGCTTACAAAAGCAAAACGAATATTTTTTGAAAGTACAGTTCCAAACGAAGAAAATCCCGAACTTTTCGATCAAAGAATGTCGCAGTTTTACGATTGGTACTTTTTTACACGCGAACTTGTGGGTTATGGTCAAACGCCGATCGAAGTTTGTGAAGACGTTCGCGATCTTCGATTCACGACTACGGAAAAAACTTTGATTGCTCAAATGCGCACTCACAAGCATTCGCTTTTTCAATTCATAAAATTGAAGGGTGAAGATATACACATTAAAGATCTTTTTAAAAATGAAAAACTAGTTGTTAAAAAATCAAAACAAATTTTTGGATTTGATCCTGAAGAAATTTTCGAAGCTCGCTTGATTCCAATCGGAGATTCGAATTTTGTATTTACTCGTGGATTTTGTTTTCATCCCGCATCGGCTGAAAAGTATATTCTTGGTGAAATTAAAAAGCATAAAAAGAATCCGGATTTAAACCCTGAAGATTTTATGCTCAGACTTATAAAAATGCGTTACAAGTTTGAACAGTATAAACACGTAAAGCCAGAAATGATTTATTCTCAAGATAGTAAAGTGGGGCTTTAGATGCCAAGAAGGCAGGACATTAAGAGAGTTCTCATTATAGGAAGCGGACCCATCGTAATCGGTCAAGCAGCAGAGTTCGATTACTCAGGAACTCAAGCGTGTAAGGCTCTGATGGCAGAAGGCCTTGAAGTTATTCTTGTTAACTCAAATCCTGCGACGATCATGACTGATCCTGAAATTTCCACGCGGGTCTACATCGAGCCATTGACTCCAGAGGCTTTAGATAAAATTCTTGAAATTGAAAAACCGCAGGCAGTCATTCCAACTTTGGGTGGCCAAACAGCTTTAAATCTCGCACTTCAATTAGATGAGATGGGGATTCTTAAAAAACACGGTACTATTCTTTTAGGCGCAACCCCAAATGTCATCAAAGCAGCCGAAGACCGTGAACTTTTCAGAAATATTTTAGATGAAGTTGGTGCAAAATATCCACAAAGTGAAATGGTTCGAACTTTCGAAAAGGGTATTCAGCTCGGTGATAAGCTTGGTTATCCCTTAATCTTGCGGCCTAACTACACACTTGGTGGCGGCGGTGGTGGCATCGCTTACTCGCCAGAAGAATATCATCCAATGTTACTTCAGGCATTAAGCGAAAGTCCGACGTCGGAAGTCCTGGTCGAAGAAAGTATTTTAGGCTGGAAAGAGTTCGAACTCGAAGTCATGAGAGATCACACAGGAACTTTCGTTGTGATTTGTTCAATTGAAAACTTAGATCCTTGCGGAGTTCACACAGGTGACAGTATCACCGTGGCTCCTCAGCAGACATTGTCTGATGTTGAATATCAAGCGATGCGTGATGAAGCTCGCAAAATCTTAAATAGAGTAGGCTTAGAAACTGGCGGAGCTAACATTCAGTTCGCGACTCATCCTAAAACAGGTGCTCGGGTCGTAATTGAAATGAATCCTCGAGTCAGTCGATCTTCTGCTTTAGCTAGTAAGGCAACTGGATTTCCGATCGCAAAAATTGCGGCACTTTTAGCTGTTGGTTACCGTCTAGATGAAATTCAGAATGATATTACAAAATCAACACCATCTTGTTACGAACCTGCTTTAGATTACGTCGTAACAAAAATTCCAAGATTTGCTTTCGAAAAATTTCCCGGCTCACAAGATATTTTATCAACGCAAATGAAAAGCGTTGGCGAGGTTATGGCAATCGGTCGGACTTTCCAAGAATCTCTCATGAAAGCGCTACAAGCACTCGAAATCGATAAAGAGGGAATTCCAGACGTTAATTTTCAGGTTGATCATGTGTCGTATCCGAATTCGAAAAGAATTTGGCATTTATTTCAAGCATTCCGTCACGGGCATAAAATTTCCGATGTTTATGATTGGACGCAGATTACTCCTTGGTTTTTGGAACAAATTTACGAAATAGTTCAGTTTGAAAAAGAATTTCCAGCTGCGATGAAGAAAGATCCCAAGACAGCTTTACTCCACGCGAAGAAAAAAGGTTTTTCAGATGCCAGACTTGCGCGTGTTTTAAAATTAAAAGAAAGCCAAGTCCGCAAAACCCGGTGGGAGCACGATTTACATCCTGCATATCTACAAGTTGATACTTGTGCCGGCGAATTTGCTTCCAGCACGCCTTATTTTTATTCCACATATTGGTCTAAGTCTAAAGCGCAGCCTGTGCCGCAACCAACGGTCATGATTATCGGAAGCGGGCCTAATCGTATCGGCCAAGGGGTCGAGTTTGACTACTGCTGTGTAAGAGGAGTTAAGGCTTTTCAGAAACGCGGTTGGAAAACTATCATGGTCAATTCTAATCCAGAAACAGTTTCGACTGATTACGACACTGCCGATTACTTATTGTTCGAACCCCTCAGTGCAGAAAGTCTTTTAGAAATTGCGCACGTTTTTAAACCGCAAGGATTTGTTCCGCAGTTTGGTGGACAAACTCCACTCAACATTGCAGGCGAATTAGTTGCAAACGATCTTCCAATTTTAGGAAGCGGACTCGAAGCAATTGACCGAGCTGAAGATCGCGGCCATTTTTCTAAACTTTGTCGGGAACTCGGTTTACAAATTCCAAAAGCTGGGATGGCAGGCGATCTGCAAACAGCTTTCAAACTTGACACTGAAATTGGTTATCCCATGATTTTGCGCCCAAGTTACGTTTTAGGCGGCAGAAGAATGGAAGTTATCGAAAACCGCGATGAACTGGCTTCGTATTTTGAAAGACATGCTGAAGCTATTTCTCCTGATAAACCATGTTTAATGGATCAATTCTTGGAAGGCGCTTTAGAAGTCGACGTGGACTTGGTACGTGGTCTTGACTGGACTGTCATCGGCGGAGTTGTCGAGCACATTGAAGCTGCCGGTGTCCACTCGGGCGACAGTATGGGTGTGCTGCCTCCTCAAAGATTAAAAGCAGGCACTTGTGAAAAAATCGAAGTTCTATCTCGAAAATTAGCAGAGATGCTCGATGTGATCGGTCACCTTAACTTACAGCTCGCGATCAAAGACGATGTCATTTATGTCTTAGAAGCAAATCCAAGAAGTTCCAGATCACTTCCTTTTGTTTCAAAAGCCACTGAAATCCCACTGATCGATTTGGGAGTTGCAGCTTGTTTGGGCTTAAAAGCGAAAGATCTAAAGTTGAAAGACTACAACTGGAACGATACAAAAACCGTTGCGGTGAAGGGTGTTGTCTTCCCATTCAAGAAGTTCCCTAAGGCGGATTCGATTCTAGGACCAGAAATGAAATCAACAGGTGAAACAATGGGCCGCGGAGAAGATTACTCCGAAGCTCTTATGAAAGCTTTTATCTCTAGCTTTTACAGACTCCCACTCGAAGGAGAAGTTTTTATTTCTCTTAGGGAAAAAGATAAAGAGCCTATGCTGCCATTAGTGAAAGAACTTGTGAAAATGGGCTACACACTTTCTGCGACATCCGGAACGGCTCAATTCTTGGAATCTCATAAAATCGATTGTTTATTTCTTAAAAAAGTTCACGAAGGCCGACCACACTGTGTAGACCGCATTCGACAGGGACTTGTTTCATTCGTTATCAACACGACAACTGGACGAACGGCCATAGAGGCTAGCTTTGATATTCGTCGTGCTTGCACAAACCTGAACATTCCGTGTTTAACTGAAAGTGATACGGCAGAAGCTTTTTTAATCGCACTTAAAAAAGCAAAAAGAGGGGACTTTAAGACTCTTCCTCTTCCGCCTATGAAATCAATTTAGGGTGTAAGCATCGATTATGAATGCAATAGAAGTTAAGAACCTAGTAAAAGTCCTTCCAACAGGTTTTATGGGTAAAACTGAAGTTCTTCACAAAGTGACTTTCAATGTCCCAAAAGGGCAGGCATGTGGTTTCGTTGGAAACAACGGAGCCGGCAAAACTACAACACTCAAATGTTTGCTTGAATTTCTAACGCCCACCAAGGGAGACATCCTCTTTTTCAACGAACGACTTTCTGTTGAGAGTCGTATTCGAATTGGCTATTTACCTGAAAGACCTTATTTGTATGAATTTTTATCTGCAATGGAGTTTCTCAAATTTCATTGGAATCTAACCTTTCCAAATTTAAAAGGCTTCGAAGAACAGGCCGAAAAAGTATTAAGGCTTGTTGGACTTTTTGAAAATCGAAATAAAGTGATGCGAAAGTTTTCAAAAGGGATGTTACAGCGTGCGGGACTTGCTCAGGCGCTCATTCATAATCCTGATCTTCTTATTCTCGATGAACCCATGTCAGGGCTGGATCCAGACGGTCGATTGCTTGTCAAAAATATTTTAAAAGAATTAAAGACTCAAGGTAAGACTCTTTTCTTTTCATCGCATCTTTTGGAAGATGTCGATGAGCTATGTGAAAATTTAGTCGTCATTCACCATGGGGATATTCTTTATCATGGAGACATAACAAAATTCAGAGACCAATATAAAAATCTGGAAGAGGCCTTTGCGGCAGTTAAATCGCGTTCTCACGAGCTGGGCGGTAACCAAAGATGAGAAAAGTTAGAACGCTTGCTTGGACAACCTATCAAGAGCTACTCAGAGAGCGATTTTTCGCCGTTGGTATTATCGTCGCATTTTTACTAGTCGTCTTAAGCTATCTTTTGGGAAGTTTGTCGTTTGATGAAGCAAGCCGAATTATGTTCAATCTTGGAATTTTAGCCATCGAGCTTGTCACACTAAGTTTAGGAATATTTGCAGGAGCCCGGCTAATAAGTAAAGAGATTGAGCTTCGTACTTGTCAAATTATTCTTACGCGTCCATTATCAAGAGCTCATTTTCTTTTGGGAAAGTGGTTCGGACTTTTTCTTTTTATCCTCTCAATTTTAATTGCGCTTTCGATTTTAGTTCTTTTGCTCGGTGGAGAATCCTTTCAGCGAATTTCATATTTTTGGATTGCGCTTGAAATTAGTTTGAAATCCTGGCTCATCATGACAGTTGTTTTCCTTAGTAGTCTTGCATTAAGGCCTGTGCTCGCAGCACTCATTGGAATATCAGTTTACTTTTTAGGACACTCTGTTGACGACATTCGGTTTTTTCTCAAAGTTAAGCCCACAGATGCAGAGCAGCCACTTTTACTTTCGATCTTAGAAAAAGCGGTTCCACGTTTTGATCAATTTAATTGGAAGAGTTATTACTTTCTTGAAAAAGTCTTTACTGAAAAACAAATTTTCTTAATGGTTTCTCACTATTCAGTTTGGATCGCGTTTCTTTTGTTGCTAAGCTTAGTTTCCTGGAGGAAAAAAGATCTTGCTTAATCCATTCGATCCATCTCAGTTTGGTCCCGTTGGTTTTTTGTTTCTAATCTTAGGTTTGCTCCTTGGTAGTTTTGCGAACTTACTTATCTATAGGCTACCACTAGAAAAACCATGGGCTTGGGATCGCTCAAGATGTTCAAAGTGTCAAAATACTATCGCATGGTATGACAACATTCCGGTTCTAAGTTGGTTCATTCTCAAAGGAAAGTGTCGCAAATGTGGCGAATCCTATTCATTTCGCTACGTAATTGTTGAATTGCTAACAGGTTTTTTATTTGCTCTCGCTTACTGGTACTACGGAATTTCTTGGAGTCTCTTAGAAGCGCTTATTTTTAGCTGGATGCTTGTTGTTTGTTCATTTATTGATTTTGATCACATGATTCTTCCTGATGAATTTACTTTATCTGGAATCGTAATTGGCCTCTTAGGCGCAGCAATCAATCCCGAAAGAGAATTCTTTGAAGCGCTCATAGGTGTTTTAATTGGTGGTGGATTTTTGTGGTTTCTAGCTTTCGTTTACTTCCAACTCACAAAAAAAGATGGACTTGGTGGTGGCGATATCAAGCTTCTTGCGTGGATTGGAGCCATTCTCGGATGGAAAGCAATTCCGTTTGTTATAACAACATCTGCAATAGTTGGAAGTTTCGTAGGAATTTATTTCGCTCTGCAAAGCAAACAAGGTTTAAAAACCGCAATTCCATTTGGTCCATATCTTGCGCTCGCAGCACTTATCTATATGTTCGGTGGCCAGACATTGGCCCAGGCATATTTCGATCTTTTCATGCCTGGACTAAGCTAGCCATTTGACAGGCCACCCCGAAGGTCCAAGAATAGAGGATGGGGGAAGAAGTCTCTCGCTCATTAGTTTTTATAAACCAAGTGGACTTCGGCATGGATGCCTATGTTTTTTAAACAAAAGAAATTGTTGGGCCTCGATATTGGCTCAACAAGTATTAAAATTTCAGAACTTGATGTGGGTCGTGGCGGAGCCACGTTGCAATCATTCATCATGGCGCCGATGCCTCCATCCGCCCTTGGCACTGGTGAAATTTCTGATCTCGCAAGTGTTGGCTTAATCTTACAAAAAATTTTTAGAGATCTAAAATCAAAACGTAGCCAGGTAAGCTTAGGAATGTGGGGAACATCAGTTCTAGTTAAGAGAATTTCAGTTCCTAGAGTCGAAAAGAAACTCATTATGGAGCAGTTGAAGTTCGAAGCCGAACAGCACATTCCATTTGATATTAATAATGTAACATTAAGCTATCATATCCTTCCGTTTTCCTCCTCGCCTGAAACAATGGACCTTCTTCTTATTGCTTCTCAAAACGAAGTGATGAAGCAATACATGCAGGTTGTAGAGTCTGCAGGACAGCGCTGTCACACAATCGATGTGGCTGGCTTTGCATTAGCCAATCTTTTCGAATTAAATTACGGCAGACTCGCAAACGAAACTATCGCAGTATTTAATATCGGTGCTCAGGTAACAAATTTTGTCGCGATACAAAATGGCGAAGTCATTTTTTGCCGGGATGTCCCTGTCGGTGGCGGGACTTATAATGCTGAGTTATCAAAAAATTTCGGGCTTACATTCCAAGAGGCTGAATCATTGAAACTATCAGCTGCGAAAGGCCAAGAGGTTCCCGAGGGAGTTTCTCAAACCATTTCTCAAGTAAATGAACAGATTATCGAAGAAATTCGTAACTCGATTGATTTTTTAAGCGTTACGAATCAAGGTCTAAAACTTTCTAAAGCTTGGTTCACTGGTGGGGGATCGCTTACTCCAGGTCTTATCGAAAAAATGGCAAATGCATTTGAAATAAGAACTGAAGTTTTGAATCCATTTCGAAAAGTCAGTATCGGTAAAAAAGTTAACTCAAGTTACTTGCAACAAGTTTCACCATTTGTCTCAATTTCATTGGGTCTTGGCCTCAGGCAAATCGGTGATTCATGATTAAAATCAATTTACGCCCAGATATGGTAGCAGCAGCAGAGGGAGCTGATCCTCAAGGTGATATAGCTGACGTAGAAATTCAGCGAAAAGGTCTCGTACATATATTGGTTATGCTCATTTTGCCTGTTGCTCTCTATGTTTATGGAGCGCAGGCGCGACCAGAAAAAGAGCAGCAAATTCAATCGTTGAATGGTCAAATTGCAGAGCTCACCTCTTTTAATGATAAGCAAGTTGCAATCGTTAACGAGATTCAAAAAATTGAGAACGATGAAAAAGATGTAGAAAAAAAGATCGATGCGATTAGCGCGCTTACTCAAGGTAGACTAGTCGAAATTAAGGTGCTCGATTTACTTCAATCCATTATTCGCGACAAAATGTGGATCAAGTTAATTGAAGTCGATAATTCAAAAGTAGTTATTGAAGGCATGGCTCAATCAGAAATGGACGTATCATTGTTTTTGGATGATTTAACTAAAAACGTATTACTTCGTGACGTAAGACTGTTTGAATCACAACAAGAGCAATATGAAGGTCAGAACTTCTCGAAATTTAAAATCACGGCCATGTTGGAGAAGTCGAAATGAATAACTTCCTAACTCGGATTGCATTTCTTACGACAAAGCAAGTTGCCATCTTTTCGCTTGTTATGGGCGGTCTCTTTTATTATTTTTTGTTCGACGACGGCTCAAGTTTAGAGCCTCAAATTGTAGCACTGCAGGGACAACTTCAAGAGCAAGAAGGCAAAAAACTCCAAACAGAAACTGCGCTAAAAAAGCGTGACCATTTACAAGATACGTTAGCTAATCTCACGGCGAAGTACGAAAGCCTAAGCCGTCTAGTACCTATCGAAATGAACTCTTCAGAGCTGAATAAGCAAATAGATCAACTCCGCAAAACGAGTCGAATTAATCAAATCTCAAGAAAGCCGCTTGAGATTGTTAAGGGTACAATTCTAGATGAGTGGCCAGTCGAGATGAAGTTCGTTGGCGCATACAATGACGTTGCGCAGTTTATTTATCAGGCTTCAACCACTGAAAAAGTGATGCTGGTTAGAAAATTTAAAATAATCTCATCTGAACCTTATGACGGAAGACTAAACTTCGAGATCAGCGTTTCCGCATTTAAATTAGCCGAAGCTAACCAAACGGCAATAACGCCAGGACCTACGCAATGATAAGATTTGTACTAACTGTTCTTATTTTATTTCAGCAGTATGTTTTTGCGCAGGCTCCGTCCTCAGCAGCTCCAACTTCAGCGCCAACTCAAGCGACCACCGCTGAGCCCGCTGCACAAACCGAAAACGCGCAGTCGTTCGATCTTTCTCCACAAATTGATTACGTTTACGATCCGACAGGAAAAAAAGACCCATTTAAGCCTTATCGCGCTCCAAGATTACGAGGCGATAATCGACCACAAGCGCCAATTGATCCGTTAGCCAACGTTGAGGTGACGCAATTGCGATTAGTGGCAGTTATTTGGAACACACCAAAGCCGCGTGCGGTTGTTACGGATCCGCAGAACCGTAACTTTATACTTTTTAAAAACATGCGCGTAGGCCGCAATGAAGGAGTCGTTGTGGATATTCGTGAAGGTGAAGTAGTGATCGTGGAAAAATTTGACGATGGATTCGGCAACACAGTTCGTGAGGCTCGAATTCTTGATATCAAACCGACAGATAAACCGGCAGGAGGCTAAGTTATGGCATCATGGAAATTATTCTTTTTACTTCCATTTATAATACTTAGTTTTTCCGGTTGTTTAGGTCTTCCAGAAAATACAAGCAGTGATGAGTTAGTTCCTGAGACAGCTTCAGAAGACACCGTGCCTGAAGGCGGCGGTGCTGACGAATTCGCAGACTTTGAATCACCGGCGGCTCAGTCAGAGCCATCAACAGGTTCCGACGCAATGGATTTTAATTCCCAGCCAGAGCAAGCGGCTGCCTCTCAGGCGCCTGCTGCAACGGAAGCTCCTGCAGAACAATCATTAAGTTTAGATGAGCCGTCAGCGTCGGCCGCACCAGCTGATGAATTTTCGGAATTTGAACAGCCTCAACCCGCTCCTGAAGTTGCTCAGAACAATGTTACACCGGCAGAGCCAGATGAATTTGATTTAGAAAATCTCAATCAAGAACCTCCGCCTGTTCCTACCATGGAGTTCTCTAACCAAAAGCAGACTCCGGCAGTTACTTCAAAGGTTGAAGATATTGATCCATTCAGCGCGCCAGAACTACCAGTGCAGAATGATTCGGTCGCTCAAGTCACGAATACTTCGAATCTAAAAATTAAATCGATTCAATATAAAGCAAATGATTCAGGTGGAGCTATTGTTATTCAAGCAGACGGTCCTATCAGCTTCACAACCCGCAATAATCCAGAGACTGAGCAAGTTATAGTTGAAATTCCTGGAGCTCAGCTACCAGATCGACTTAAAAGACCTTTCAATATGAGAGATATCAGAGGCGCGTTCGGCTCTCTTGATCCATATCAAGAAAAGGGGTCAAACGTTGCCCGGTTCGTTGTGCAACTTCGTCCGAATACATCAGATCCATTCGTAGTGGCTGAAGGTGACACATTATTAATCGTTGCTGATAAAAGCCAAATTCCAGTGCTTACAAATAATACTGTTTCAGCAAATGCAAGTAATGTTGTGCCTGCAACAGGCGCCTCTGCTAGCGGAAATAACGAAGCAATCTTAACAAGCCGAACATTGCAGGAGTTTCTGGCCGATAATGCAAAGTTTTATGGTAAAAAAGTTTCTATTGAAACGGCATCCATGGCTGTAAGAGATGCTCTTCGATTCATTTCCGAAGAGGGCGGCGTCAATATGATCATCGCCGACAACGTTTCTGGAAATGTCAGTCTTAAGTTGAGAGATATCCCTTGGGACCAAGCTTTTGTGATCATCATGAAAAGCAGAAACCTGGGATATATTCGCCAAGGAAATGTGTTAAGAGTAGCGACGCTTGCAGACTTAAGAACTGAAGAAGACGCGACAATCAAATTAGTAACTGATCGTCTAAAAATTGAACCACTTGTGGTAAGAGTGTTTCCAATTAATTATGCAAAAGTCGATGACTTAGCAACCAAGATCAAAGATTTTTTAACTGATCGGGGTAAAGTAATTGGTGATCCAAGAACCAATTCTATTGTCATTACAGATATTCCGCAAAGCTTAGCTCGAATTGAACAATTGGTACAAAATCTCGATACGCAGCCGCCACAGGTTTTAATCGAAGGAAGAATTATCGAAGCAACTGACTCGTTTCAAAGACAAGTCGGAATTAATTGGGGTTTTAGTGGCTCACCGTACAAAGTGGGAACTGGCACGCAAGGTGATGTAACAATTAGACCATCTCTTTCTATCTCCCCAGGGCAGGTAAATGCAAACTCCGGAGGTTCATTGGGGTTCCAATTGGGAACACTCGATATCTTCGGCTCGATCAGTGCAACATTATCTCTAGCTGAAATTGAAAATAAAATTCGAATTTTATCTTCTCCTCGAATCGTAACTTTAAGTAATGAAAAGGCGACTATTACGCAGACAATCCAAAGACCTTACACCACTACGACTGTTACGCCTGGGGCCCCTGCAATTTCAACGGTTACATTTAAAAACTTAGAATTGTTACTAGATGTAACACCGCAAATAACTTCTGACGCGTCGGTCATCATGAGCATTAAAGTGAAAAGGGACCTAGTCGGTGAATCTGTGAATGGTAATGCTTCCATTGAAAGTCGCGAAGCGAATACAAAAGTAATGGTTAAGAACGGCCAAACTTCAGTCATAGGTGGTGTGTATCAAAATGATTCATCAAATGAAGTCTCCGGCGTTCCTTGGTTGAAAGACATACCAGTTCTTGGAAGTTTATTTAGATTCAGCGATACTAAGTCTAGAAGAACTGAACTCATGATTTTTCTAACGCCAAGAATTGTATCAGCTGGTTCAGAGTCAATTGCCAAACCGGTAACCAACTAGGAAGGGGGAACTGTGAGCAAATCAAATTTAAAATTTTTGGTGATATTAGCAGCTCTTCATCTGGTCCTTTCTTCTTGTGGCCAAGGAAATGAAGAAAGTGCGATTGCTAAGAATATTACACTTACAACAAGTCAGACCGTAATTGTTCTTCCTAATTTTCTATCGGACACAGCTGGTCAAACATGCACGGCTGGTGGAGTAACAGGTCCGCGCGCTCGCTTTAAAGCTTCAATAAAATGGAGTGGCCAAGGCAATTTGGTGCCTTTGGTATTTCGATTGGAATTTACTGACAGTCGTTTAAGTGGTGAGTTTGCAGGTACCGTAAGCCCTGCGGGCACTGAAGAATCTCTAGCGAGTTATTTCGCTTTAACAACGGATTTTATTCCACCAGGAGACACCACACATTCAACAGCTGATTGTTACTTTGATTATGGAACCTTACCGGGAACTAAAACTGTACTTAAAGGTGCTGCACGAATGGAAGTACCTGTAAGAATAACGATGATGGGAATTTTAAGAGACGCAGAAGGTAATGACACCCCATTTACTAAAGAGGTTACAAGTACTATTACCTATGTCGCCGGAAGCGTTCCTGTAAAGTAATCCTTCCCGGGCTTGCCCTGGCAGCTTCAATATTTCCTTCGATGCGCATTAACCAACACATTCTACTTAGAACCAATGACATGGCGGCGCTCCGGTCGATTAAACAACACTTTCTGCTCTGACACATTGACCTGGCGGTTTTCCACTCGTAAAAAGAGCCCATGAGTCAGTCCACCCTCTTCGATAATTCTCTAGAAAATCAAAAGTCTCAGCCGTTGGCGGCATTGCTTCGGCCACGTAAATTATCTGATATTTTAGGTCAGGAAGAAATATTAGGAAGTTATTCTTCGCTAACTAAAAATCTTCAAAAAGGATTTATTCCTAATCTCATTTTATGGGGACCTCCGGGAAGTGGAAAAACGACACTAGCTTTAGTGCTTGCCGGTGAAATTAATTCTCACTTCATCCAGCTCAATGCTGTTGAAGCTGGAGTCAAAGACCTCAAACAGGCAGGCGAAGAGGGGAAAAGTCGCCGGCAGATGTACTCACAGAAAACGATTGTTTTCATTGACGAGATTCACCGATTAAACAAAGGTCAGCAAGATGTGTTACTGCCCCATATCGAAAGTGGGGATCTCACTCTCATTGGCGCAACCACTGAAAATCCCTCTTATGAACTCAATCGCGCCCTTTTAAGCAGATCTCAAGTTTTAGTTCTAAAATCTTTGAACGAAGCAAGTCTCAAGCAAATTTATAAAAATGGAACTCAGAAATTAAACTTGGATTCTTCAGATTTCCTTGAAGATGCAGCCGTAGATTACCTATTGAACCAGGCAGATGGCGATGCAAGACGGCTGCTCAATATGGTCGAGATTCTCGCACACGCCCGTCAAAATCAAACTGAGAAACTGAACCTAGAGCAAGTTCAAAAAACCCTCGGGCACAGAGTCCTAAGTTACGATAAAAATTCCGAATATCATTACGATCTCATCTCGGCCTTTATAAAAAGTGTTCGCGGCAGTGATCCAGATGCAGCACTTTACTACATGGTTCGAATGCTAAAGGGTGGTGAGGACCCGATCTTTATTTGCCGCCGCATGATCATTCTGGCTTCGGAAGATATTGGTAATGCCGATCCTCGAGCGGTTCAGGTGGCAATTGCGACCCTCCAGGCGGTAGAGGCAATTGGACTTCCAGAAGGTGAAATACCAATGGCTCAAGCCGTAACTTATTTAGCAAGTTGTCCAAAATCTAACCGAGCCTACATGGCTCTTAGAAGTGCCCAGGCATTTGTGGATAAAACGGGGAGTCTTCCAGTTCCTCTTCATTTACGTTCATCAAAAACGACTCTATCAAAAAATTTAGGTTATGGAGAAAACTATCTTTACCCTCATGACCACGCCAAGTCCTGGGCAAAGCAAAGCTACTGGCCAGAAAACACCGAGCCTCAGGCATTTTACAAACCCTCACTAAACGGCTTCGAAAAACAAATCCGCGAATTTCAAAAGTGGCAAAAAGAAGAAAGCACTAAAGATTCTTAACCGTTGGCCAAGCAGCAATACCGCTAGTTTGTCTCGCTTTAACTATTGCGGTATTTGCGGCAGCATACTTTGGGAATCTCAAGTATAAAAGTTGCAAAACTTCCACCTAAACAAACGCGAATTTCCACTTAAATCATAATGAAACGTAACTTGAATTGTAGCTCAATCTTTTTGAAAGTCCGTGCAAAATACTTCATGAAAATTAGATCGCGCGATAGCCAACGAGGCAAACGCAAGGCTGATTTCCCTGCGCAGTGTGGGTGTGTTTTGTGTTCGCAGGAATCTCAACACGATCTCCAGGGCGCAGCAAAAACTGATTGCCCGCAATATTAAAAAGCATTTCGCCTTCAACCAAAGTTCGCACTTCACAAAAAGGATGCCGATGCTCAATGACGAGTTGTTGTGGTTGATAAACTTCTTCAAATACTTCAAGCCCCTCGCTCAAATATTGGCGAGTAATTTGAATTTTAGTAGGAGTAAGTGGAGCTTCCCAGCGTTGGACAATCATGCCACGATCCTTTCACTCTTTCCGAATTATTTCAATAAGAGACAAGACTACGTCTGGAAGAGTCAGAAGTCTTGGTACTGATATACTTGTGTTATTGACGCGGAAATCTTCACTTATGAATAAGAGTTCTACACTTTTACTCCTGAAAATCCCCTGAGTGTTTTCCTATGAGACACTCCCAATAAAAAGACCTCGCCACAGGTGTAATTTATGAACTCGCCGTTAAGTTGGCTAATGCAAAGTACGATCAGTAACACAGTAGAATATAACTTGGAGGCATGTTTGAGCCAGCAGAGGCCACCCACATCAGAAGTGAACAACATATTAACTTTCGTTGACAGAACGACGGGTTTAAAAGCCGCGTTTCAAGAAGACGGAAGGGTCGAAATTAAACAAAGTCTCGACGGAAAAACTTTTCACTTCGAATCAGAGCATGTCAGCGAAGTTCTCAATAGAATGGACTCCGACGGGCGTCCGTTCATACAGATAAATTTCAAAGATACAAATAAAGTTTTGTTAACAGATAATTTAGTAGGATTTAAACCGAGTGAAACGTGGGGCCTTGATATGTCACGCATACCAAAAGTCGTCACAACACCGGATCTTCATAGTGTACTAGACGCCATCGAAGATAGTTTAGGTTCCGATCAAGCAGAGAGCGAAGTAGAGATTCTCAAAAAGGTTTATTACTCCATTCTAACCGGAGCAGAAAAAATCGGATTCGAACTTCCATTTGAGCGCCGATGTCTTGAAAGACTTATGGCCACCAAAATGCGCGCGTCAGCGTAAGTCACAATAATTTCAATAGCTTAGCTCGAAAGAGCTGCTCATCTTTTAGGCAAAAAAAATTATAATTTTGCCCTGCAGAAAAACATTGACCTAATCAGACTTCTTTGAGAGAACCTGCCTTCGCGATTTTGGGGGCATAGCTCAGCTGGGAGAGCATCTGATTTGCATTCAGAAGGTCGCAGGTTCGATCCCTGTTGCCTCCACCAAAAGCACTGGTTGCAAAACTTTGTCTGATAGTAGGAAAACTGCTTCGGACGGGGCTTTGCGACCAAGAAACGCTTAGAATTGAGCAAAAAAGTGATAAACTTTTCTGTAAAAAAGCAATTTTAAGTGTTGACGGGGTTTGTTTCTTGAAATAAAGATTATGACCTCGACGAACTTCGCTCTTTGAAAACTGAATAGCTAGATAAATAAGTTTTTTGGGCTTCTGTCCTGAACGCAAGTTTGGGACAACCAATTTCCTGATGATTAATTTTGTCAGGAGTTTTAATCAAGCAATTGATATTTAAGAAATAAGAACAAAAGCTAAGCTTTTTGTTTATGATTCACAGATTTAAACTGGAGAGTTTGATTCTGGCTCAGAGCAAACGCTGGCGGCGTGCCTAATACATGCAAGTCGAACGGATTTACGTAGCAATACGTAAGTTAGTGGCGCACGGGTGAGGAACACGTGAGTAATCTGCCTTCGAGCGGGGGATAACTAGTCGAAAGATTAGCTAATACCGCATAAGACCACAAGATCTGCGGATCTAGGGGTCAAAGTCGTAAGACACTTGAAGATGAGCTCGCGTAAGATTAGCTAGTTGGTGAGGTAACGGCTCACCAAGGCGATGATCTTTAGCTGGTCTGAGAGGATGATCAGCCACACTGGAACTGAGACACGGTCCAGACTCCTACGGGAGGCAGCAGTAGGGAATATTGCGCAATGGGCGAAAGCCTGACGCAGCGACGCCGCGTGAGTGATGAAGGACTTCGGTTCGTAAAGCTCTGTTGTACGGGAATAAAAAAATGAATGTACCGTACGAGTAAGGATCGGCTAACTTCGTGCCAGCAGCCGCGGTAAGACGAGGGATCCTAGCGTTGCTCGGAATTATTGGGCGTAAAGCGGGTGTAGGTGGCTTGGTAAGTCGGGTGTGAAAGCCCAGGGCTCAACCCTGGAAGTGCATTCGATACTGCTGAGCTTGAGTGCGAGAGAGGTTATTAGAATACCTGGTGTAGTGGTGAAATACGTAGATATCAGGTGGAACACCGGAGGCGAAGGCGGATAACTGGCTCGACACTGACACTGAGACCCGAAAGCGTGGGGATCAAACAGGATTAGATACCCTGGTAGTCCACGCCATAAACGATGGATACTTGCCGTTGGAGGTATTGACCCCTTCAGTGGCGAAGCTAACGCGTTAAGTATCCCGCCTGGGGAGTACGGTCGCAAGATTAAAACTCAAAGAAATTGACGGGGGCCCGCACAAGCGGTGGAGCATGTGGTTTAATTCGATGCAACGCGAAGAACCTTACCCGGGCTTGACATGTACTGGAAGACTAGCGGAGACGCTGTCGCTCGCAAGAGTCGGTACACAGGTGCTGCATGGCTGTCGTCAGCTCGTGTCGTGAGATGTTGGGTTAAGTCCCGCAACGAGCGCAACCCTTACCTTTAGTTGCCAGCATTTAGTTGGGCACTCTA
>JAYTJV010000134.1:0-22654 GCA_043730825.1 Pseudobdellovibrionaceae bacterium | reverse complement strand
GTATTCCTCCGATGAGAGATAGCGGCACAGAAACCATGATCATGATAGTTTTTGAAAGTGATCTAACGCCAAAATATAGAAATGCAAATATCAAAACTAATGTGAGTGGAAGAATGATCTTCATTCGCTCCTGCATGCGAGCTAAATTCTCGTATTGCCCAGTCCACTTAATAAAAGATCCCTGCGGAAGATTGACTGCTTTTGCTACGGCCTCTTTTGCATCTTTAACGTAGCTTCCTGGATCACGGCCCTCTAGGTCGATGTAAACGTAACCTACTAGTGAACCGTTTTCGTTGAAGATCATCGGTGCACCCGATTGAGTCGAGAGTTTTCCAAGTTGGCTTAATGGAACTTGTGCACCGGTTGAAGTTGCAACAAGAATGCGTCCAACTTTTTCAATCGTGTCTCGTAGCTCTCTCGGGTAGCGAACGTTGATAGTGTAGCGCTCACGACCCTCGACGGTTTGACTTACTTCCATTCCACCAATCGCCGTTTCAATCACATTCAGTGCATCACCGACATTGAGGCCGTATCGTTGCAGTGATTTTCGATCTGGATCAAAATCGAGATATGAACCTCCGCCCAATCGCTCGGCGTAAACGCTTCGAGTACCGGGAACATTGACAAGTGCCGCTTCCAATTCAAGTCCGATTTTTTCAATAGCTGCGAGATTAGGTGCGAAGACCTTAATACCAACTGGTGTACGAATGCCAGTTGAAAGCATATCGATCCGCCCCCGAATCGGTTTTGTCCAAGCACGATTAAGTCCTGGAATAGCGACAGCACTGTCGAGCTCTTTTAAGAGAAGTTCTTCATCAAGATTTTTTCGCCACTGAGCCCGGGGTTTTAATTTGACTGTATATTCAAACATCGAGAGCGGTGCCGCATCTGTAGGGGTTTCATATCGACCGGCTTTTCCGAAAACGCTTTCAACTTCTGGAATCGACCGAATCGCTTTCCCTTGTCGTTGCACCAAATCCGAGGCAGCTGTAATCGACATTCCCGGCACCGTAATCGGCATATAGAGTAGGTCACCTTCCCAAAGTGGTGGCATGAATTCAGATCCTAATCGCGTGAATGCAGCCCCAGTTAGAACGACGACTACTGCAAGAAGAACCAATACAAGTTTTCGCTTTTCAAGACTAAATTTTAATATGGGCGCATATATTTTTGCAAGTAGACGATTAACCGGATTCTCAGTTTCAGATCGGATGCGGCCTTTAACGAAAAGAATAATCAAAGGAGCGGTAACCGTGATCGTCACAATTGCTGCGGCCAACATTGCAAATGTCTTTGTGTATGCGAGTGGATGAAAAAGTTTTCCCTCTTGGGCCTGAAGAGCAAATATTGGAAGGAAAGAAATCGCAATAATCAAAAGTGCACTAAAAATCGATGGGCCCATTTCTTTACAGGCCTCGATAATGAGTTCATTTCTTGGTCTCGATGGAAACTCCGAGATTTTTTTATGGCTATTTTCAATGAAGATAACAATACCGTCGACTATATCTCCTATTGCTAAGATGATACCGCCCATACTCATGATGTTTAGGCTAATTTTGAAATAGTACATTGGAATAAGCGAGATAAGGATCGCAAGCGGCATTGTGATAGCGACAACGAGCGCACTCCGCACGTGAAAAAGAAACACAAGAATAACAAGCGCAACCAAAATCATTTCTTCGATAATATTATTTCGAAGAGTGGAAACAGCTTCTTTAATAAGTCCTGACCTATCATAGACAGGTCGAAGCTCAATCCCTGCAGGAAAAGCAGGCTGAACTTCTTCGATTTTCTTTTTGACCGCTGCGATCGTTTTAGAAACATCTGCCCCTTGTCGCATAACAACTACGCCGCCAACGGTGTCACCATCACCGTTGAAATCTGTAACACCCCTTCGTATCTGAGGTCCTATGGTTACGCGTCCGATATCAGAAATCCTTATCGGAACTCCGCCTCCAGCTGTCGTAATTGTGACATCTTCAAGATCTTGAGGACTTTTTATGTAACCGCGGCCTCGAACATAAAATTCACGTTCACTTATTTCAAGAGTTCTTCCACCGACATCTCGGTTGCTCTCTCGAATTGCAGAGATTACTCTTTCAATAGGAATTTTCAACGCCGAAAGTTTATTCGGATCAATCTCAACTTGGTATTGCTTCTCAAATCCGCCAATAGAGGCAACCTCTGCTACTCCAGGTACAGACGATATCCAGTATTTTAAATACCAATCCTGAAAGGTGCGGATCTCCTGAAGACCCAGTTTCCCAGAAGGATCAACTAGCGCATACTGATAGACCCATCCGACGCCAGAAGCATCGGGACCAATCGATGGACTGATGCCTTGAGGCAAACTTCCTGATAACTTAGACAAAGATTCAAGAACCCGAGACCTTGCCCAATATAAATCCGTACCATCTTCGAAGATGACATAAACGAACGACATCCCAAACATAGACTGACCACGGACCAGAGAAACATTAGGCGACGCAAGCATGGATGTGACCAGCGGATATGTCACTTGCTCTTCAACGAGCTCTGGGCTTCGCCCCATCCACTCTGTGAAAATGATGACTTGAGTGTCTGAAAGATCTGGGATTGCATCGATACGAATGTTGTTGAGGCAATATCCACCCCAAAGGGCAAGGGCAAAAGCTATCGCAATAGTGAGTCGAGAGTTTCGGCTGCAATAACCAATGATGGCTCCGATCATTTTTTCTTCCCATGCGACTCGTGCCCAGGTTGCGTCGTTGCACCCTTCTGCAAAGCCGCTTGTACTTTACTTTCCGCATCGAGAAGAAAGTGTGCACTCACAACAACTTCGCTTCCCGATGAGAGTCCGGAAAGAACAGAAACCCGGCCTTCAACTCTAGGTCCAACTTTAATCTCACGTGGTTCAAATTCAGTTTCCGATTTTTTTACAAATACTAGTTTACGAATACCTGTATCGATAACAGCATCATCCGGAACTGTAATTGCTTCGCCCAGATTTTTTGCAATTTCAACATTCACAAACATTCCTGGTTTCAAAGATTGCGTCTTATTATCAAGTTCAATTCGCGCCTTTGAAGTTCGCGTCTCAATATCGAGTTCCGGATAAATATATGAAATTGGAGCTTGAAAGGTTTGCGATTCGTCATAGGGAAGCTTAATGACAGCAGTGTCACCAATCTTAATTGAGTTAATATCTGATTCATAAAGTGTAATGACAATCCACACTCGCGCAAGGTCTGCTATATGATAAAGCTCCATGTCCGGAGTAATGTACATACCTTGAATTGCAGTTTTATTGACCACGAAACCCGTCACCGGTGATTCGAATGAAACTGTTTTTTTTGCTTTGCCTGAAGATTTCAAGCGACGAATTTCAGATTCAGGAACATTCCATCCACGTAAGCGATCAAGTGCTGCGGTTGCGATCTCTTTCCCAGTTGTACTCCCACTTCTAGCCGCAAGGTATTCTTCCTGCGTGGAAACTAAGTCGGGGCTGTACATCTCAAAAAGGATTTCACCTTTTTTTACAGGTTTGCCAATCGCATCTATAAAAATTTTCTCAATCCATCCATTTAATCTTGTGTGCACATGAGCTTCACGAGCTTGATCGGCTGATACAGAGCCTACGGTACGAATCGTAAAATTGATTTTTGAAGTCTCCGCTTTAACCGTTTTCAATCCGATTTTACCTTGCTCACCTTTAGATACTTTTACTGCTACGCGAGGTTCCTCCAAGACGGGCTTTTTTGTATTGGCCATCACAGCTGGTTTACTTTGTTGGGGCGTGGTCGGCTTAGGTGGAACATGCCCTGAGTGCTGCGCAAACGCTGGCGTTATGCCAAACAATAAACTGATTACGATATTGATAGAATTCACATTCCCTCCATTCCACTTGTGTCATTTTGCTGAGTATTCGTTTTTTTCTTTAATACTGGAGGGCGCATTCCCGATCCCATATTAACAGCGTCAGAATTTGATTCGTCCATACCGCCCATTGAAGCACCTCCAAAAAGTGTAGGACGCATCGGTGCCAACCGTAATTGTGGTGCACGACTGAGCAAATAAATTTTTCGAAGTTTCGCCATTGTAACGTCGATCTCCGCGGCAGTCTTTTCAAGGTTTTGGGATCGTTGTGCGCGCATAATTTCAACGAATTGGCTTAACGGTAGTCTTCTAGCGACATAAGCTGACCGACCCGTTCGCGCTGCCAGTTCTGTATTGGGAATAATTTCTTTTTTATAAAGCTTAACCAAATCCTCGGCGGTTTCTTCTTGTGCAGTTGCTTCAAGCCATTCCGTTCGAAGTCTATTTTCAAGTGCAAGCCGTCGAGCTGAATTAGCATCAAGACTTGCCTGCGCAGAGGACGATAGATTGGATTGTTTCCCAAGGAAAAAAATTGGTAATGAAACACCAATCATAAAACCATACGAAGGAGATTCAACTGGCTCAGCAACTCCCATACTATCAGTCATCGGTCGACCACGGGGTTCCATATACATTCCTTGTAAAACAAAGTCAGGAAAGTAAGAGAGCTTTGCACTTCTTAACTCTGAACTAGATACATTCATTTCAGCTATGGCCGCAGTTATCTCTGGTTGATCGCTCATAGCTTCGTCGAAAGATTTTGGGACAGTCCCTGAGAGTACAACGGTTTCTAAAGAAATTAGAGCCGATGGTGGTGCTGACTTCAATTCATTCATTTTAGCTTTTAAAACTTTGAGTTCGCGCGACTGGCGCAGGTACTCAGCCGCGAGAGTGGAAATTTCAATTTGAGCTAAAAGCAACTCGTGATGTCCACCTGTCCCCGTCTTGTATCTTGAGCGAGTACTGTTCAATACTTCTATAAGTAGCTTTTGCTGTTCGCGATTGGCCGTTATCGCTGATTGACTGTAAAAGGCGCGTGCATAGAGCTGGGCTGCAGTAACAGTCAATTCCCTCTCGAATGAAATAGTTGAGGCTGCTGAAGCACTGGCCTGTGCGATTGCTACTTTCTTTTGAGAACCTTTACGACCCGGAAAAGGAATTGTCTGACTTATCTGATAGCGCATCATCCCTGATTTTTGATCAGATGTTGGCACTTCATCAGGGCCAGCTGCAATAAAGGGGTCATCCCAGTAGCCAGCAGCATTAGCTCGGAATTTTTCGGCTTGTGTCAGTTTATTTTGCGCAACAAGTTCTAGATTGGACTTTTTAACGGAAGTAATAAATTCACTCAGTGATTCGCCATAACTGGTCGCTGAACAAACTGAGATTAGCAAGAAGGCATAGCAAATGAGTTTCGTCATTTCAAACTTCATCTTGGCTTCCTTTGCAACAGTCAGGTATATATTTTGAGATTATTTTTAGTGCCGCTTGTGCCTTGGTCAAAAAATTTTCGGTACTTGCTATGGCATGATAATTTTTATGTCCCGCCCAGGCGTTAGCAATTTTTTCGTCGATTGCACTTGCTTGGAGTGAAGTCTCAATTCGCAATGGATTTATTTGATTATAACCAAACTGAACTGAGGGTGATCGTAGATGAATAACGGCAAAATACTTTTTATATTCTTGGCTAGCTTTGGTTCTACTCATTTTCCAGAATGTAGCTTCTCCATCTGGCCAGTAAGCTAATCCATCAAGTGTTCCCCTATCACAGAGGCCTACAGTCCACTTGTTTTCACTGCTTACCAAATTTTCCATTTCAGCTTGAATGTGAAAAATTGCACTTTGAGCAGCCATTTTTGCTGATGCACTTTGAAGTCTCCAGAATCCACCTCCAAAAACAATTGAGGCCGCTTCTGGCAAGATTGCAACATGCTCACATAAAACTTTTTTTGCCATTTCGAGAACGGCTGTTTTCCCAGCTCCCGGACCACCGGTAATCACAATGAGGCGACTGAAGTTTTTAACAGTTGCATGGTCACAATGCTTTTCGCACACAGTTGGAATATTAGTCATTACTACTCCAACATAAATTCTTGGTCTTGCTTTGGAACTTCGCAAGACCAGTGGAAACGATCAGTAATATGTTCTCTCATCTTAAGCGCAGCTCCTAGTTCACCGTGAGTAATGAATACTTTTCGTGGACTAATTTTAGATTTCTCTAGCCAGTCGAGAATCTCGACATAGTCCGCATGAGCCGAACTATTCTTTAGAATTCGGATCGTCGCACGAACAGGAATCAACTCACGATGGATTTTAATTTCTTTTGCTCCGTCTTGGAGGGCCCTACCACGAGTTCCGGCAGCCTGAAATCCGGCCAACACCACAGTTGTTGTTGGATTTGATACAAATGCCTTGAGATGATGGATGATTCGACCACCAGTTGCCATTCCACTTGCAGAAATAATAATCATTGGTCCTTTTTTTTCGTTCAGTGCTTTAGATTCATCGACAGTTTTTACGTACTCGATAGCTTCGCACATTTCCTTACACTCTAGATCGGTAAGTTTATGCAATGCTCTGAATTCGCAGAATAAAGCTGTGGCATTTGTAGCCATCGGGCTATTCAAATACATAGGTACATTCGGAATGCGACCTGATTTCCTTAAAATAGATAGGTAGTACATCAAAGCTTGCGCCCGCCCAACTGCAAACGAAGGAATCAAAATTGCGCCTTTTTTTTGAAGCGCTTCATTGATGACGATTTCCAAATCTTTTACGGGATCTATGGATTCGTGCTTCCGATCACCGTAAGTGGACTCAACGACTAAATAATCGACTGGTGGTAATTTCGCAGGAGCATTTAAAATTGGATCATTTAGTCTACCGACATCTCCTGAAAAAGCGATTTTAGTTTGTCCTACTTCAATTATTGCTGAAGCCGCACCCAGAATATGTCCTGCGTATTTGAACGTCGCGAGAATGTCTGGAGAGATTTCGAACGAGTCATCAAAGTCTTTTGAAACAAATTGCCTCAGTGCAATTTCGGCATCTCTTTCAGAAAACAATGGCAATGCAGGAGAATGTTTAGAGAATTTTTTCCGATTGAGCCATTCCGCTTCTTCTTCTTGTAAATGACCAGCGTCAAGAAGTAGAATTCGACAGAGGGCAAAAGTCGCAGGTGTACAAAATATCTTTCCTTTAAATCCTACGCTAATAAGTTTTGGGATATATCCAGAATGATCAAGATGCGCATGTGTAAGAACAATTGCATCGATAACCTTAGGATCAATCGGAAATCGATCCCAGTTCTTGAGACGAAGTTCCTTTAGTCCTTGGAAAAGCCCACAATCGATAAGTATATTACGTTTGTCGTTTGTAAGAAGATATTTTGATCCAGTGACAGTGCTCGCAGCCCCTAAGAACCGAAGTCGAAATTGATCGTTAACAGCGTTGATCATTTATTGCTCCCTAAATTGACGACAAACTTTTTTCAGCGCCACAATTTACAAGTACATGTCCAAGTTATTCCAAACATTTCGCGTGAACATGTTATGGGTAACCGATAGTAGGATAAACATGGGCCATTTCATCTCGATGATGAGACAAACAGTCCCAAATATTAGTTTAAACCAGTTATACTCGTACACAATTGATAGCGAAGTAATTAGCAGCATGGAGTATGCCACTCATATTGACTGATTTTCTGTAGCCAATTTTCTTACGATGTCATGATGTTGATTGTGCTAACTGGGGTCTTCGTGCCCAATATAAAAACACTAAAAAAGCAATCACCACAGATAAGACTGAAGCTAGGACAAGAAACCGAAAATCTTCGGTCGTAGGTAATATCACTCCAGAAGCAAAAAGTCCTAGAGTTGCAATACTCGTTAAAGCATTTGCAAATCCATTTACTTCACCTCTAACATTTTCTTGAATTCCAACTTGTCGAATTTGCATCTCACCTAAACTAAATCCGTAAAGACCGATTCGTGAAAAAAGAATGAGAGTCAAAAAACCCAATTGACCGAAATGATCCCCCCGCAAAAAGAACATATATCCTAAAAGTAGCGTGAGCCCTTGAAAGCCCAAAAACAGAAGACTTGCTTTTTTAAGCTTCCATTTGCGGACTGCTATTGGAAACAAAACTGTGGCAGCTAGGCCAAAAAGTGCACCGGCACCTCTAAAACTTCCGATAATCCACTCAGGCATCATCCAGCCATCTTTTAGAAAGGCCGTTAAGAGTACGCCGTGGGGACTTAATACTGAAAGCCATAACATCGCATAAGCTAGTACAGCTAATGCAACAGGCTCTTTGAAGAAAGTCCGCCAGCCTTTTGTTAGTTGCGAAAAAAATGGCGAGATCATTTCTTTGGCTCGCACTTTTTTATGAAGCAAATCAGGACGTTCTTTAAAAATTGATTTAAGCAAACTATACTCTGGGAAAAAGGATAGAATGTTCCATAAAGCGACAAGAGCAAATCCTAATAGGCCCCAATCTTGAGTCTCAATCATCAGGAGCAAACCCGCTAAAATTGGAGAAGTTACCTCGGTAAAAAGATCTACTTGTCTTAGACGGCCATTAAACTTTGTTAAGGCATCGTCTTTGAAACTAGATGGAACTAAATCATTTGCAATTGCAATATCCATAAACGTGGAGCCGAGAGAACTGATCATGCCTCCGGTAACAAGTATCAAAAATGTGAAAATAAAATCTGGCGAAGTTATGTTTGGTTCTTGAAGACTGAGACCACTTAATTTCCAAACAGATCCCAAACCGATTAGGACACCTATAAATTGAAAAAATATGCCGTAACGACATGCCTTGAAACGATCAAAATGATCTATGAACGTTGTAAGATAAGGAAGAAATATGACACTCGCTAACCTGATTAGTAGATAATATAAAGCCGCGAGCCTTAGCTCGCCTGGAAGTATTTTTAAAAGCACCAAGGGAACGGCGAAATCCCAGGCGTGATCGCCAGAGCGAGTTAGAAAACGGCCTAATAACATTCGGCTCGAGAGCGAAAAACTCATTACAGTTTTTCTTCCGCAGCCAGCAAGGACTCAAGCTCTATTTTGTTTAAATAATATTCTTGGTAAAGTTTAGTGCGCTTTTCACGGTAACCATAGTAGGTATTAAACGCCTCGATTAAATCAGGTCCGTTTTTTACACCCCTTGAAAATTCACTTTGCGTTAGCTTTAAGAATCTCTCTGAACTTTGAAGATTTTCATCAGACTCTTTGATCAGTTCGCTTAAAAGTGTCAAATCATGGCGCAACTCGTGATCTTGAGCCACGATCTCGCGACTCGCATGGGCTGCTCTCAGCGCTGAAGCTTTAGCATCCAATGCTCGTGCTGTTGATTCGTTTTGATCATCAAATCCCTGACCTAAATCAAGAGTTAATCTGACCCCAGCTTTCCATTCGTTATCTTTTCTTATCGCGCTTGAGTATTCTTCGCTTAGCGAAGGCAAACCGTAACTTGAATAAAGATCAACTTTAGGGTGCCACCACCGGCCGGATTGCTTAGCTTTCAAATATTCAGCTTTTTCTTTTGCTTTGAGCGACTTTACGTAAATTTGCTTTTCAATTTGCAAACTTTCAGCCTCAAAGTTTTTTAAAGGCAAAGCTGGAAAGTCCCCTTTGATAACAAGGCTTTCGTGCTCATCAAAACCAATTGCAACACTGAGTTTGTTAAGCATTAAGTCCTGCTCAAGTTGCAATTTCCTTAAATCTTGATTCAAAGTTATCTTTTGTAATTCAAATTGAACTGTGTCAGCAGCTGTCGAAACTCCAGCGCCGGCTCTTTTTCGAGCGGATTTAATCTGAACTTCGGTTTTTTCTAAACCTTGCTTTTTATCATCAATAGTTTGCCGAATTCCAATATATCGCCAGTAGGCTTGTTTGGCTTCTTTAAGTTCAGTTTGATATTCTATTGTGTAATCTGATTTATTCATCTCAAGTAATGAAACTTTGATATCATTTTCGATTTTGTCTCTGCCTCCGCGATAAAGATTGATAGAGGCTTCAACGTTCCAATAATCTTGTTGATCAGATTTTGCCGAACCTACTTTAAATTCTTCAGATCCAATTTGCGCAGACAACTGGGGTAAAAAAGAACGGAACAAGCGTCCCGTTCTTTTTTCTGATGCTTGAGCGGTCAGACGTGCTGCCTGAACATTCTCATTTTTCTCTAATACCAATTTTGGTAGTTCTTCGTAGGTAAGAGTTTTACCAAATAAAGATCCGTTAAAAAGGAAAAGACATAAAATAAAAACAAGCTTGGATGTCGACCGATTTAGCATAAAATTCTCCTAGTCTAAGTTATCAAATGCAGTCAGTAGTTTTTTGCCGTTTTCAGTTAACACAACATCGATATTAAAAGGCTTACCGTGTGGCTTTGGCATTTTTCCCGTGAAAGAATTGTCTTTAAGTTCTAATGGAAATCCAACATCTTTCCACTTGCCTTTAACTTTAGCCGCTAGGGTCGCAGTCGCTTTTGGTTGAAAATCCTTTAAGTTGAGCGGCTCCATTTTTGCGTTATACAAATACATTCGAACAGTTCCGTCTGTCGACCTTACAAGTTCTGCTTTATGAACAAGCGCTGCTTCTGCACCTTTTTTTGCATCTACTTCAAGGACAATTCCTGAAACAATTCCACCATATTTTCCAGCGTCAGCCAATTTCGGTCCATGACCCTCATCATGTGCGTATGTGAGACCGCTCAAACTTAATACTAATGCAAACATTATTTTTTTCATTTCCATTCTCCTTCTTGTTGTTGTTGGTTTAAATACTTTTGAACTGCTTTTTTTCCGTATTTTAAAAACATAGCCGGCGTCACGACGAGGTCTAAAATTGTCGAAGAAATAAGTCCTCCGACAATGACGACAGCCACGGGATAAAGAATTTCTTTGCCCGGTTCTCCACGTGATAAGAGTAGTGGCACAAGTGCCAATGCGGCAGTTGATGCCGTCATAAGCACAGGAACTAAGCGTTCAAGTGAACCTCGGATGACCATCTTTTCGTCAAATTTTTCTCCTTCATGTTGCATCAAGTGAAGATAATGACTAATCAGTAAAATACCATTTCGAGTCGCGATTCCACAAAGAGTGATAAAAGCGACGAGTGTCGCGACCGATAAGGTTCTTTCAGTAATAAAGATCGCTATTATACTTCCAATCAACGCTAATGGAACATTTAGCATCACCTGAAAACTCAGCATACTGGACCTAAAGTGAGCGAAAAGAACCAAGAAAATCCCAAGCATAGATAAAGCACCTAGCCAAAGAATTTTTTGTGAGGCCTCTTGCTGACTTTCAAATTGCCCACCTAATTTTATAAAATAACCTTCAGACAGTTTCACTTTTTCGGAAATATTTTTTTGAATGGACTTAACAACCGTTCCTAAATCAGTGCCACGCGTATTGGCCGAGATGACAATTCTTCTTTGCATATCTTCTCGGTTGATCATATTAGGCCCAGTGCCTTCATAAACATTTGCAACATCTGAAAGTCTTACGTTTTGGCCTGTCGGCATTATTTTAAGGACAGTGTCGCCAATTTTTTCAGGTGTGGATCTTGATTGATCATCAAGCCGCATAAACACATCATGAAGTCTTTGGTTTTCTAAGAACTGGGTTACTGTTTCGCCGTTTAAAGAAATTTCAAGATCTTCTGCCAAAGTTCCGCTACTTATTCCAAATTGGCTACTAGCATCTCGGTCTACGGCAATTTTTAATTGTGGAATTAAAACTAAGGGCTCTGTCTGTAAATCCACAATTCCTGGTATGCCTTTTAAGACATCATAGATTTCTCCTCCGTAACGTCTCAACTCAACTAGATCAGGACCAAAAACTTTCACTGCAATTTGTGCGCGAACTCCGGATAAAAGATGATCTAATCTATGGCTGATAGGCTGACCTAGATTGACATAAACATCACCGGTTTTTTCAATTTTTTCTCTGATTTCTTGAAGAACAATATCTCGATCTCTGCCGCCTACTTTAAAGTCGACATCGATTTCGCTCCAGTGAACACCTTCGGCATGCTCATCCATTTCAGCTCGGCCAGTTCTTCTGACAGTGGATTTTACCTCTGGCACCGAGAGAATCGCTTCTTCAATTTGAATTCCTAACTTATCAGAAGCAGCCAGTGAAATACCAGGTGCTGCCGCAACCCCAATTGTTGCAGTCCCTTCATTAAATGCCGGCAAAAAGTTTCGGCCCATTAATGGAAGTAGCGCAATGCTTAAAAGAAGTAGCAAGAGAGCTCCTCCCAAAACAGTTTTTGGTCGATGTAATGTGTGCATTAACACCCATTGTGCTTTTTCTTTTAAGTATCTTACTAGGCGGCCATCTTTTTCTTCGTGAATGGCTTTTGATTGCGGAAGTAAATAAGAGCAAAGAATTGGAGTTACCGTTAACGAAACCACAAGTGATGCTAAAATTGAAATAATATAAGCAACGCCCAATGGAACAAACAAGCGGCCTTCAATTCCGCCGAGGGCAAAAAGTGGAATAAAAACTAAAACAACAATAATCGTTGATAAGACAATCGAGTTTCTAACTTCGCTTGATGCTTCATAAATAACTCGAAGTGATCCTTTTGGGGACCCCATAGCTCTGTTTTCACGAAGTCTTCGAAAAACATTTTCAACATCCACGATCGCATCATCGACGAGCTCACCAATTGCGATAGCGAGACCGCCCAGAGTCATTGTATTTATAGAAAGTCCCATAATGTGAAATACGATGACTGTCATAAGAAGGCTCAACGGAATCGCTACTAAGGTAATCGACGTGGTTCTAAAGTTCATCAGAAACAAAAAGAGAATAATCATCACCATGATGATTCCGTCTCTTAAAGCGCCTTCAACATTTCCGATAGCGGCTTCAATAAAATGAGATTGTTTAAAAAGATCAGTTTCAAGTTTAATACCTGGAGGCAAAGTCTTTTCCATTGCCTTAAGCTCAAGTTCAATGGCTTTAGTTAAATTAATAGTGCTTGCGTCCGGTTGTTTTTGAATCGTCATAATGACTGAGTGACGACCATTAATACTTCCCTCACCCCGCTTAGCTTTTGGTCCAATTTTAACTTCCGCTATATCTTTGACTAAAACAGGTCGACCAAAATGTACGCCAACAAGAGAGTTTTCAATTTCTTCAATACTTGAAACGCGGCCTAAGGGACGAATCAGAAATTCTTTTTCACCAATATCAATGAATCCACCCGTCGTGTTTTCACTGATTTTTGAAAGTGCTTGTTTAAGGCTTTCAAGACCTAAACCCTTTTTTTGCAATTTCTCGCTTGAGACAAGAATTTGGTACTGCTTAACTTCTCCTCCCATAACGACCACTTGGCTGATTCCTGGAATTGTCATAAGTCTGGGGCGAATGCTCCAATCTGCTAAAGTTCGAAGCTCCATAGGTGAAATCTGTTCATCGGGGCTCGTAACTCCAACAAATTGAATTTCACCCATAATAGAAGAGACAGGCCCCATCACAGGCTGAATCCCAGGTGGTAAGCGATTTTCTAAAAGCTGCAATCGTTCTGCTATAAGCTGACGGTTTCTGAAAATCTCCGTTCCCCAGTCAAACTCGACGTAAATAATAGAAATACCGATTCCGCTGCTTGATCTTAATCTTAAAACTCCAGGAGTTCCGTTCAATACGGACTCCACCGGTAAGGTAACTAAGGTCTCAACTTCTTCCGGAGCCAAGCCATGCGCTTCCGCTAGAACAGTGACTGTTGGACGATTCAGATTAGGAAAAACATCCACAGGTAAGCCCGGAACTAGCCAGGCACCGTAAAGACAAAGTCCAATAGCAAATAAGCCCACGATGAGTCGTCTTTTCAAAGAAAAGAGAATAAGTGAATCCAGCATAAATTCCTTTCGAACAATTTAATTGAACGAAGGTTAGAAGATTTAGAGCGAACGCCCTGTATGATTGAGATTAGAAAATAAGTTAGACGCGAATCGGTGGTCTAAAAATAGAATCAAGGGGCCGATCTAAAAGATGCCCTTGCGTGAAAGCTAGAGGAAACTGATGAGTATCAAGCTCAAACGACAACAATGTGACTTTTGAAACTAAGGCTACAGCATGACCCGCGGAGACTAAAATTTCATGGGTATGAGTGTGGTGATGTTTGTCAGATTCACTGCCGTGAGCAGATGTCCCCTGCCGCTCATGATGATGGTCGGTCGTCTTATCATGACTAGTGTGCTCAGATTCATGGGACTGTTCAATTGGATAATAGTGATGATGATCACTGTTGTGAGAGTGAGATATTTCAATCTTCACAACATTATCTTGTCCCGCAAATGCGAAACTTCGACCTAAAGTCGACAAAGTGAAAGCGATAAGAAATAAAAGAAAGAAACCTAACTTCACCCATTGAGCTGATCACAAAAGATTTCCCAATTCAAGATAGATCTCATTTTGATATGAAATATATAGAACGGTAAATCAGTTTGGTCGAAATCGGATAATTTTGACTGATTTCAGAGCACTGTTGGCAATTTGTAACCAATTTTCTTGATGAATAAGCAACACAACCTTCGTTTATGGACTAACAAAAGCACTATTTAGTTTAATCGCACTTTAAATTGAGATCAGAGCGTCGATTTGTTTATGAAGTATTTCGATTTTCTGAAAAGCACTTCTGAAAAAAAACACTACGATTTGTTTCTTTATTTGCATAAGGGCGTCGTTAATTTTTTTAACGAAGCTTGCTCATCGCTTGCTAATGGAAGTTTTGAAAAATTGCAACCATACGAACCTCTAACATTTGAAAGAATTTAGTTCTGTGGAGTCACTACGCTGATAATCACAGAGGTGTATGTTTTGCTTTTGAATCGGATAACGATCCAACTCTTTCGAAAGCCATTCATGTGAAGTATTCCAAGACGCCCGGTGAATACAATCTCTACAAAGATTATGATCAAAAGAATTTGCTCACGAGGAAATTCATAGATCGGGAATAGGAAGCTGAGTATCGTTATTTTAAAAAGCCGGGTGTTTACAGATTCAAAGATAGTTCGTTGCAAGCCATGATATTCGGGCTCAATACTTGGATGGATTCACAGAGTCGGCAACGAGCTGAAAAACTCATTGAAGTTTGTCGTTCAAATTTTCCGAATGCCAAAATTGGAAGAGCTATACGTATCGAAGGCCAATACGGATTCAGCGTTCAAGATTGCTGAACCTCAGTGTCAGACGCAGACAACCGCGTCACCCACGGCGCACCAAGTCGGTGTAAGGCCATAATGCTTCTAATTCTTGGCCACTTTGGCCGGGATGGTTCTGATGTAGCCTACAGAACCCGCAAGACAAATTTGTCGACGCAATTTCTGATTGATGCGGATAAACTTTCTTTGATCGTTTTCAGCATTTATTCTGAAAACCGGATAGGTAGAGGCTTCGAGCCGAATGGCGGAGGATTGATATGCTTTATGAATTTCTTGGTGAGCACCAAAAAGAAATCCTGGCGATGACCGCATCGAAATCCTTGGAGTTAGCTGGCGTTCGGCCGAACTCAAATCAACTGAGGCAGGGGCTTCCCATCTTTTACAAACAACTGATGACTGTTCTTAAGCTCGAGATCGGTTGTAAACCAGGTGAACCTAAAAAAGAAATTGGCAAAATGGCAATTGCTGCCACCCAGAACGACGAAGTGGCAATGTCGAGTGCTGTAGGACGACCAAACGAAATGGGCTTAGCCGAGTCAGCCGGATCGCACGGAAAAGAACTTTTCCGACTCGGGTATACATTGTCTCACGTAGTGCACGCATACGGAGCCATGTGCCAGTCGATTACCGAACTTGCGACAAAGAAAAAGGCGCCTATCACTGCGGATGAGTTTCATGATTTGAATCGTTGCCTAGATGTCGCGATTGCCGGCGCGGTGACTGAGTTTCAAACGGACCGAGACACTCGAGAAAGCGACAGAGAAAATAAACAACTCGGGTTTCTGGCGCATGAAATGCGAAATGCACTTGGAACTGTAACGATGTCACTTGAACTCATCAAAGATGGTTCCGTTGGATTTAGCGGAAGTACGGGCCAGGTGCTTGATCGAGGTATAAAACGAATTGAGAAGCTGATCGATAGATCGTTGACCGAAGTTCGTTTACGAGTCGATCCAAAAATACATCTTGAGTCCGTCAACTTATTGCAGCTCGTTGACCAGATAGCCGTTACAGCAGGAATTGAAGCAAGAAACAGAAAACAGATTCTTGAAATTGATATCGATTCATCTATTTCGTTCAAAGCGGATCAGCAGCTTATCTATTCCGCCGTTTCAAATCTTATTCAAAACGCTTTGAAATACACTCATGTCGGAGGAACAATTATTGTCCGAGGTAAGGCAACGTCGGAGAATGTACTAATAGAAATTGAAGACGAATGTGGCGGCCTCGCGGATAAGGCGGTTGATTTGTTCAAGGCGTTTGAACAACAAAACGAAAATCGCTCTGGGCTTGGCTTAGGGCTAACAATTGCGAAACAGGCGGCAGAGCTTCACAACGGAAAAATCAGTGTTTTGAACCTTCCTAAAAAAGGCTGCATTTTTAAACTTGTATTGCCCACATATCCCACTGATGCCTGATGAATCCTAGCGTGCCGATTAGAAGATCAACTGTTTGCCATTGGTAAACTGATGGCGGAGTAAAGTTACTCGGGCGCTCTCGAAATCCATACAAATGATATTGCCGACTTCCGAATTCTTGATCGAATCATCTGTATCCAGAGAAAAGGCGTGCAAAGGCCGTGGTTCACGCTGAACCACTTTTTTATTTCCTGATTTTTTAAAATTTGTTTTCATTTGTATTTTCAATCACTTAACATTTTTGAAGTGGTTCAAAAATGGTTGCGGGGGCAGGATTTGAACCTACGACCTTCGGGTTATGAGTTCATTTCTGTGTTTTTTGTAAGTGCGTGAAATATTTAGATTTCGATAACAATAACAAAAAGTTAAGTGCGTTTTGATGTTCGGTGCAGTTCGCTCAATTTCGGTTGATTTCGGAGTCCCGTGGACCATCCGTGGACCATCGAGGTCCTGTTCGGCTACAAGCGCGCGGAGGTCATACCCCGATCAAAGAGTCACTCCACCACCCGCTTGAGTTCCTACCAGACAACTGCTTGTTTTCACTGAACCTTCAATCACGCTTGCTCACTTTTCATTCGTGACCACCCCCTCGCAACGAGAAGGTGGCCACGACTAAAAAGTGATCTCGCTTAAAGGAATAGAGGAAAGTATGCAGTTAACAAAAAGAGATATAGCAGTATTAAAGTTTATTTTGGATATGAAGTTTGCTTCTGTACCGGGAATACATGAAATGTTTTTTAAAAATAAGTTAGATGGAAGTCAGTCTGTTTGTGTTTGGTATACGAGGGAAAGATTAAGATTATTGGTAAAACATAACTTTCTGAAGATTGTGAGGTTTCGAGTTGATGGAAGAAACTACTATATCGGGACAAAGCTTTGTTTTGAATTTCTGAATAATTCTTATCCGAGTGTCGACGTAGCAAGGCCTTCCAGTGAAATTGATATTCGCACTTTCGACCATGATAGCGAGCTGATCAAGTTCCGCATCTATCTTGAAAAGACTTCTTTGGTTTCGAAGTGGAGATCCGAAAGGTTTTTAAAAAGAGAGAACTACTTTTTTACCGGCAAGCTTCAAAGGATCGTGGCTCCTGATGCTATCTATCAGGAGAACGGTCAGGACATTGCGTTTGAGTATGAGATTTCGAAGAAGTCGGAGGATCGGTACCGGGAGAAGGTTAAGCGCTATGTGTCGATTATGCGGAACACTTCGGATGATGGGCCGATCAAGTTTAGTCACTGCCGGTTTGTTTGCAAGAATGCGCAGGTATATAAATCTTTGAAGAAGCACACTGTGATTTATGGGGAATTGTTTTCTGTGGAGATGGCGGGCAGGTTTTTTGAACCGAAGGCTGAGGTGATTCCTTTGCGGAAGGTGTTTGCTATCTGACGGTTTTCGAGAAATCTGCTATGGACGGCAGACTTCTCATAACCAGCCAGTAGTTTTTTCACCCAAAATACAAAATTAGATTAAAAATAAATATTTGCTGCAATAATAACAAAATTACCGCGTTAGCTATTTTCTCCGCCTTTACACTTTCGGGATTTCGCCAAATTACAAATAGAAAAAATAGTCCAAAAAAGAAAACTAAGATTGAATAAATCAATGATTCAGGAAGCGGTAAGAATCTCGCTACAGGAGCTAAGAAAAGTGAGCTAATAAACCCGATAGTTAATACTTTTTTATTCTTCAATACCATAAAACTTCCTTGGGGATTGCAAGTTCAGTTTTCTATTCAGAGTTAGGTGCTAATAGAATCATTGGATTCTTTTTTTGTATTCATCCCACTAGTGATGCTTCCATACCGCAACATAAACAATTATTAAGACAATCGAGATAATATATAGAATAGTCAATTTCTTCTTCATTACACTCGTTCACCTGGATAAAATCTCCTTAACATGCCTTTTAGAAAAGCTATTTCCCAAACTTATCAGGCATTTTTTGTTATCGAGGGATAGCTATATTGAATCCAAGCACCGACAAGAAACACAAATGGAAGTAATAGAAACACACACCATGCGACCCAATCAGGATCAGGTAAGTAATATAAATTTACTTGATCCATTAATCTTTGAAGCTTAGGTGACAGATAGAGCAAGGTCGCCCCAACGACTTCAACAAGAGTTGCAAGTACTCCTAAATACACAACATTCAAATATTTTTTAGTCGCTCGAAATTTGGAGCAAGTGAAGCCTACAATTAGACCTCCAATAAATGGCAAAAACAGCGACGAAAAGTTAAATCCCAGCTTATTATGTAATGATCTATCAATATTAAGAGATAACAGATCTTCAAACACAACCCATGAAAAAGTTAATACAATATACAGAAAGTAACTTAAAAAAACTGCAACTAAATTTGGTCTCATCACTATCCTTTACAACATGATTTGCTAGGATCACACTTAGGCTGCTTTGGCTTACATTGCGTTAGAGTAGAATCGAAACTAAATGGATTAAAGACGTGTGCAGAAACTCCCGGCTGATCAAAGTATAAATTGCTAATTGCTGACAGCTCTTTCAATTTGCTGAATATTTTCGATATTGAATTTGTTATCATCTAATGGGGATGGAAATATAAATCGTTTACTTTACGGTTTCTCCTGAATGTAGAAATTAACTTCTTCATCTCCATTTTTTAAAGCATCGAACATGTTCTTCTTCTTATGAATATGATAAGCTGGATCCTTATCTGCGCAATATGCCATTTCAATACAAATTTTAGTTAGGTATTGCCAACCCTCCTTATTTCCAAGGATAGAAATTTGTCCATCTGATCCAACACGAAATACAATTTTTTCGTTTTCTGCTGGATCTGAAGCTGCGCAAAACTGTGCCTGTAGATCTACTATATCACCTTCACTGTCATCCAGTTCATATTTAAATTTCATTTCTACCCCAATCTTAACCCAAGCTTGAACTAGAGCTTTTAGTTTAAATAAAAATTATTTTTTCCAAAGATAGATTCTAGAAAATGAATTTCATCTTCTTCTATTGAAAAATAAAGGTCATGTTCATGCGATATGGTTATCATCCATGGCTCGCTGTCATGATCATAAAAACAAATATCTTCAGGATAATCTGGAGCTACGAATTGCAGGAGGCTTCCTACACTATCAAGATGCAATGCCGTTTCATCATTAAGTTTGTAATAATGGACAGTCGCTTGACCCTCGAGTAGTTTGGTTCCTGGCCAATGAGATGTTCTCTCTGAACGGATTTTATGTGCATCCAGTAATTGTAAGAAAGCAATGCCAGTATTCGTCAAATCCATACCATCACGTACCACTAAGGAAAACTCCTTGCAGTACCGTGGTAACAGCTTAATTATCTTTTTGGCTATGACCGTTCTAATTTCTAAGTTTGAATTTACAACTCGCTTCATTCAGTTATTTTAGCGGAATGTGGTTGATAGGTCCAATATGGAAATGCGGCTCCTGCCCTATTGGACTATTTGGATGAACTTCAGGCCCTCCAAAATTGATACCGTACTCACTTGCCCACTTACGCAGCTGTTCAGCTTCACATTTGTTTAGACCGCCGCGCTCATTTGCTCTCTTTGCTAAATCAACAACAGCTTGCTGATTAGGATTGAATCGCCCGGGTGGTCTAGAACATGCGCCACGTCCGCCACCACCACCATTTATGTCGGCCATGCCACGGGTACTGGCGTTTTTTGATAGGCCAGACGGATCAATAAGGTTTACTGGATCATTCCCAACATAAGGGCAAGGATTCGCGTCCCCACCATCAAACAAAATCGGATCCTTAGCTGTCCTTCAGAATCCGACACTATTTCTTGCGAAACATATCCAAATGATTACGGGAATATATAAATAAGTAACTCCCGCCGATTAGTATAAAAATCATGACAGGTAGAACGGTACCCCAAGGAATTTCAGTTCCTTCAATCAGATCTCGAACCACTAAGCCGGAAAAAAGCACAAACCCTAAAACCGCGGCTAATAATCCAATAGGGACTAAAATTTTTAAATTGCGCTTACTTGCATCACCCATCATGCTAATCACACTTTCCTTTTTTATTATCACATTTGCTTTTATTGTTTCAGCATCTTTCCATCTTTCCAATTGCGACTTTCCGAGTTTTTTTAAGTACTCTATTTTTTCAACTACAGCGGTACAGGCAATTAATAAAGCCTGATCACAACTAGAAAAATCCTTACACGATGCCGTCCCTAAAGAAATTCTAAAACTATTCATATTTCTATTTTTGTCCGTTTCTGATGGTAACTCGGCCATTCCCAATCTTCACATCAATTCTGCCACTCCGCGACATACCAACTTCAAACTTTCGTCCTGGCTGCGATCCTATGGAGATTCGTCGGCTAAACGGTTCAGGAAATTTGCCTTAAAGCACCAAACAGAACAATTAGTAGAAGCTCTTTCGGTTTCAATGGATTCATTACTCACTCCACCTAACTCCGGAGCTTGAGGTTGGCCAAAGAGTTGTTTGTTAAGTATTTTTTTAGAACACACCAAGTACTTATGGTAAATATAAGAATTATACATCGATTTAAAATGGCAATTTTTGAATAATCGGACATGAAAAATGCCAAAGAACCAGCAAGAGGAAATCTCCAAAGGATTAGTAAATACGCGACTAACGCACCTCCAAAAGAAAAAGTTGCCAACTTATTTTGTGCTTTTTGAGTCAGAATTAAGATGAAATTTATAATAAGAATAATCGCCGCAGTTATTGGAAAAATTCCAAAATAGAAAGTAACAAATAGGAAACCCATAAGCTCGCTATTTAAAAATGAGATCACTTGTCCGAATATCATGATAAGAAAAACAAAGGTCATTAATCCTCGCCAATCCGATATGAAATCCAAACTTTTTTTTAACATTCCTTTCACTATAAACCCTCTCCCGGTATCCTGGATGAGCACTTAGTATAGCAGTCAACGTGTGCATTAAAATGCTGTCGATCCCAAAATTCATCAGTATTGCTATCTCCATTAGCAGGACATTGATTCTGCTTTTTTGAGTATTCTTTATCTCTGTCCTGTAAACACTGTCTTGTGCAATTCCCCCAACCCTTATCTGGGTTAGGATTGGACGGTGCTTTAGTGCAAGCGTATGGCGCAATAGTACAATAATAGTCTCCTCCGCTATCAGCGCATCGTCCAGAATAAAGGTCGCAACTTCGCGTACCATATAGTCCCAACGGATCAGTAAAATTCATCGGATCGTTCCAAACATAATTATATAAATTAGAATCCCCACCCTCAAACAAAATCGGATCCTTATCTGTAAAGGCAGAAAAATTCAATCAATGTCTTTTTTTCTTGTTCTCTTCAATATGTAAAGTGTAATTGGCGCGAGCGTGATCATTGGGGAGATATATGTCATAAAAAATATTGAATATTGATCTTCAAAAAAATAGAGAGTAATGGAAAATAAAATGATTATACTCCACCATAATCGCCACAAATAATTAGCAGTTATCGACTTGTTGTCTGACTTAAATAGCTCTTGGCTAACCAAAGTTACAAAAGCCACCTGAATAATTCCAAATATCTTATCAAATTCCATACAGTGTTTACCCTTTTTGAAGTATTTCAATTTGGACAGCAAGTTGATGAAGAGTCACATTTTGGTATTGGTTTAGGAGAAGGGGTCGGCGGTTTAGGTTGCTTATTACAGAAATATCCAACACCCACTGAAGTTGCTGTTCCGATTCCCATAGAAGTGTACATACAAGGCGCGAAGCAAGCACCCCCCGAAGCTACTCCGCATGCTGTACAGAAAGCAAATCCCCCAACTCTAACAGCCATTCCGGCCGCTTGACCTATAGCAAAACATTTCATACTAAATAATCCGCTAGGGTCAATAAGGTTAATAGGATCATTAGAGGTGTACACATACAAATTTGTATCGCCACCCTTAAAAAAAATCGGATCCTTCGCCGTCCATCTCCCCGTATTCGCATCATAATCGCGTGCACCAAACCGTACAAGTCCAGTCATCTGGTCATAGTGTCCGCCCGCGAAACCAAAAGGCTGCGCACTAGGATTACTATCCGAAATGACCACACCAAAAGCATTGTAAACTCGGCGTTGAATAACTACACCCGTCAATGAATTAACTACGGCCAAAACACTTCCGAGTTGGTCTTTAATGAAATAAAAATTAATTCCACTTTGAATCATGTAATCTGGCGAATGAG
>JAYTJV010000133.1:0-2515 GCA_043730825.1 Pseudobdellovibrionaceae bacterium | reverse complement strand
TGATTCTTTAGGCCGCGAAAAAAGTTTGAACGGTGTTGATGACGACAAAAATGGTTTTATCGATGATGTTCACGGTTGGAACTTTGTCGCAAACAACGCCAAATTAGCCGATAATCATGGCCATGGAACTCATATTGCGGGAATCCTAGGTGCCGAAGCTAATAACGGCAAAGGGATCGTTGGTATTGCCCCCGAAGTTTCGATCATGATTTTAAAATATTTTGATCCACAGAGTCCGGGCTCAGATAACTTAAAAAATACGATCAAATCAATTTACTATGCTGCTAATAACGGTGCGCAAATTATTAATTATTCAGGCGGTGGCTTAGAATATTCACAGGAAGAACACGACGCCGTCAATTACGCTCGGAAAAAGGGAATTCTATTTGTAGCCGCTGCAGGAAATGAACGCTCTGATTCAGATAAAAGCCCTTATTACCCTGCTGATTACGGCTTAGACAATATTATTTCTGTAACTGCGTTTAATCCTTCGCAAGAAGTTCTTTCTTCCAGCAATTGGGGAATAGACAGCGTTGATATCGCAGCACCTGGACAAAATATTTTGTCTACTTTACCTGGAAATTCTTACGGCTTTATGACGGGAACCTCTCAGGCGACTGCGTTCGTGACGGGCGCTGCTTCACTTGTGATGTCTCACAAAACCAGTTTTAAATTTAATGATGTGAAGAAATATATCTTAGCTTCTGGCGATGCATTGTCTTCTTTAGCTGATAAAACGAAGACTTCAAGAAAGCTAAATCTTTATAAAGCACTGACTATTTTGGATGAAGATCTAACCGCTTCAGGTGTTCGAGCAGTGAATGATAGCCAAGTTAAAATGCTCAGCTCAAAGCAAGTTGAGAGTGTTTCTTCAATTCAATCAACTGCGCAATTCGGAAAAAGTTTACTAGATGCTTTGGAAAAAGAAAAACCGCCTAAAAAAGAGCGTCTTGGAAGTAAGCCCGAGCTTTAAGCCAAATGCGCCAACTAAAACTGTAAGTTAAGGCGCTTACGGTAAATTAAGAAATCAATAATGCCCACTAAAACGCCAGCGCCGATCATATTTCGGTGCCCTTGCATGAAGGATCCGAATAAAATTAACACAACTGCAAAACTTAAAATCATCCAAGGCATTCTTTCAGCCCAAGGTGAAAGCTTCACTCGATCGGGTTCAAGAATAACTTTTAAATGTTCAGGTAACCCGTCCCAGTTTAGATAGATGGCTAATTGCTTATACTTTTCACGAGCCAAATTAAGGCTATTTTTCTGTCGACTTAGATAAACGAATTGTTCATGGGCTCTTATTTCGCCTAAGTTATCAAAAGCATAACGCCAAGCCCGAACAAGCTGCGATTGCCCTGTTTCACCCGGCATTTCAAAAAGAATTTTCAGGATTTGCTCTTCAGACCATTTATGAGCCATGTGCTGTCCATCAGCCTCTTTGCGAATCATAAACTGAGTGTCGCACTGCTGACAGGTGTAGACCATGCCCTCCTGGGGATTCATAATTTGATAAGGTTTCGCGCAATGAGGACAAGCGACCGGACTACTGAGCTCATCGCTCAAATTCGTTCGGTTCGCTGTAAGATTGTTTGCAACTTTATCTAAATTTACCATAATCTAAAATCATTGTGACCAATTTTTTTGAACGACTCAAGCATTTTCATTTACTCACTTTATTTCCGCTCTTAAGCGGAATTCTTGTCGGAACGTCTTATCCACCATTTTCAAGTTGGGCTGTAACCTTTTGCTGGGTTCCTCTTTGGTTTTCTCTGCTCAAAGAAGAAGATCTTAAGCGCGTTTTCTGGAAAGGCTGGGTCACACAATTTGTTTTAAGCTTGATCGGTTTTCACTGGGTTGCCCACACTGCACACGCTTTCGGGAACATGCCTTGGGTACTTTCAGTCTTAGCACTTCTGCTTTTTTGCGCTTTCATGCATCTTCACATCCCACTTGCCCTTGTCTTGGCTAAATGGATTGATCGCAAAACTCATGGACAAGCAACGGCACCCGTCTTCTTTTTGCTTTGTGCTTTACTACAAAGCTTGTTTGAAAGATTTTGGCCCATGATTTTCCCATGGCACTTGGGCTACAGTGTTCTTTATTCGAAACTTGAGATCTTTCAGTTGGCGGAATTCGTCGGGTTTCAGGGTCTCTCGACATGGTTCTTTTTATTCAATGCCCTTTTCGCATCAGCCGCCTGGATGATGAAAAATCACAAAGCAAAAAGTTGGATTTTAGTCGCCGGTGGAATCATTTTGTATTTTGCTCTCAATATCTTAGGAGCTTTTGTTCGCCCATCAATTGAATCAGAAAGATCCATCACTGCGATGATCATTCAGCCCAATATTGGCCAATTTGAAAAGATCGCAGGCGATCTTGGAAACAAAAATCTCACAACGAACGATGGTCAACTTCAAGAAGTGGTCTTGAAAAAGTATTTCGAGCTCACGAACGAAGGTTTAGCTGTTCACCCCGAAACTCAAGTGATTGTCTGGCCTGAAACGGCTTTACC
>JAYTJV010000132.1:0-2536 GCA_043730825.1 Pseudobdellovibrionaceae bacterium | reverse complement strand
AATGCCAATCGGCTGACGCTAAAACTTTTCCATTTATTTGAACTTCAATCTTATGAAGACCTGGATAATGTTTTCTGGTCGTAACCGGCCGTAGCGAGTGTCGTTTCTTAATTAAAAAAATTTCGCCTGGTTTAAGCTCCAGAACTTTTAATTTGAACACTTTTGGAGAAGTTTTCTTGTTCGATTTTTGGTAGTGAATAATATAATCCACTGCGAGCTTTTGCTTCTTTTTAGATTTTGAAATCAGCTGCAATTCAAAATCAATCACTTCACCTAGCGCAAATTTGTTTTTATTAATTTTTAACTTTCCAATTTTAACTTCTGCCGGTTTGCCGTATCCCATAAGAGTCAGGGCGGGTAAGTAGCCAGACTTAATGAGACTTCTTAAAGCCTGCTTTTGTATCCAAAGAAGCTTTTCCTGATGCTGATCCGTGCATTCTTGATTCCATCTCTTTAAAGTTGAAATGACTAAGTCCGGATGATCTTTCGTAATATCATTTAAGTGATTTGCAATGCTTTTACGAACATAAAGCTCTTCATCGAATTTTAGCAAGTCTAAAATTTTGATTCCTGGCTTCGGATCACGAATGGCAGAATGAAGTTTCATTCCCCAAGGAAGCCTAGGCCTTGAACCTTCCGAAGTCCAACGCCTGATATGGTGATTCGGATGCTTCGCCCATTCTAATAAGAGCGAATAAGTTTTTTTAGGATATTGAACTAAGAAAGGTCGGACTGCAAACTCCGCAGTGAATTTTTGAGTTAAGATTGAAAGTGCGTGAAGTGATTCGTCAAAGTGTTCTAAACCATGGGTTTGAATAAATTCGGTGAATGGCCAAAGATCAAAACCTTTTAAGTTATCTTTTTTGACAGCTTGTAAAAGAATCTTGAGGGTCTTTTGGTAATCTTGTGGAAGGTGTTCGTGCAAAGCATCGCGAATAACTAGCACGCGGGGCTTTAATTCAAGTGCTGCTAGTTTCTTTGAAACTGGCAAGAATGACTTCACATTAAACTGAGGATAAACAGTTGAAAGGTCTTGGGCTATTTTCTTAACTAGCTTTTCGCTTATCCAATGTTTAAAAGCCGAGGGATTTTCTTCTTTCATTTACGAGCGGTCTTGCATTTTTAGTTCAGCAATTTCAAGCTTTTCCATATGACCCAAAAGTAACTCTTCTTGTTTCATGATTTCTTCGCCTATGATACTCAGCTCTTTAGCTAAGTCGGCGGCTCTTGGACCTTTGGCACTTAAAAGTTCGGAGTTTACACCAACCATTTTTTCGTTTTGGATTTTGAGCGCCTCTTCGACTTTACCAATTTTTCTTTGCAGTTCACGAATCTCAGAAACGAGTTTCTTAGATTCTTCTCTGTAATTGGCCGGATTTTGGACTAGCTTTTTAGTTTCTAAGGCCGCAGCAACAGTTTTTTGAACTGGCTTTGCAGTAATATTTTCATTTCCGCTTACAGCGTTTGAGTAGCGTTCTTTTAGTGCCCCTTTTTCCAGACTCCAGACGTAGTCATCATAAGTTCCTGGATAAACTTCGGCGCGGCCGTCTCTGATTTCAAGAATTTTAGTGGCAATTCGCCCAATGAATCCGCGATCGTGGCTGACAACAATAACTGTACCGGCATAATTTCGAAGGGCTTCAGTTAAAGCTTCAACTGTATCGAAGTCCAAGTGATTCGTGGGCTCATCCATAAGCAGAAGGGGACTCCGCATGAGTAAGATTTGTCCAAGGGCGACTCGGGATTTTTCGCCGCCCGATAGCACACTCACTTTTTTCTTAATCGCATCGCCTGAAAAAAGTAAAGACCCTGCGATATTTAAAATTTCTTGTGCAGAGATATCTTTTTGTGCAGCTCTTTGAAGTGCTTCTAAAACGGTTTCAGTCGGATGTAACTCTTCCGTCACGTGCTGGGCATAGTATGACAAAGAGACCTGATAGCCTAATTTTCTTTCACCTTCTTTAAGCGGCAATCGTCCAGCGATCGTTTTAAGTAATGTCGATTTACCGGCACCGTTAAAGCCTACAACGCCTAAGTGCACACCTTTTTCGACTCTGAGGTCACAATTTTTGATGACAGTTTTCTCATCGTAGCCAAGGCTTGCATTAATGAGCGATAAAGTTTCTTTGCCTGTATGAATCGGCTGAGGGATTTTAATTTGAGCCCGAACTGGCAGATCCTTGATCGCAATTTTTTCCATTTTGTCTAAGCTCTTTAACCGACTTTGCGCTTGTTTGGCTTTTGAAGCTTTGGCTCCGAAGCGCTCGACGAATTCTAATACGCTTTTTCTTTTTGCATCCTGGTTAGCGGCTTGGGCTTCCAATATTTGCCGAAGTTGGGCTTTTTGTTCAAAATAGTCATCGATATTGCCAGGAAATTTTGTAATCTCGCCAGCTTCAACCTCTAAAGTGTAGTTAGTCGTCCTTCGTAAAAACTCGCGATCATGAGAGATCAGCAAAAAAGCGCCCTTATAACCTTGAAGAAATTTTTCTAAAGCCAAAATACTTTCTAAATCTAAAAAGTTAGTGGGCTCGTC
>JAYTJV010000131.1:0-7325 GCA_043730825.1 Pseudobdellovibrionaceae bacterium | reverse complement strand
TCGCTACGGCCGGTTACGACCAGAAAACATTATCCAGGTCTTCATAAGATTGAAGTTCAAATAAATGGAAAAGTTTTAGCGTCAGCCGATTGGCATTTGAGCTTGAAATAAGACTTTAAGCGCCGTCATATTTCAAAGCTTGGATTTTAATTCGGTCACCCACAATCCAGATTAAATCATGTGGATGTAAGACAGTTGAAGAGTCAGGACTTAAAATACGCAAGCCATTTCGCTCTAAGCCCACGATCAGACCATTTACTTTTTCCCTGAGTCCAGAATCCCTGATTGATTTCCCGCGAAATAATGAATTATCAGATAATAAGACGGGCTCAAGTCCGTAGACTTCCAGACCCTCAACTGATTGTTTCTCTTCTTTAACTTCAATGACGTCAAGAGCTTTAGAAAGCTGCTCATCAGTTCCAATTAGAAATAAACGGTCGTAAGGAAATAAGAATTCGTCGCGGCTTGGGGCAATAATTCGTTTATTACCTCGTTCGATGAGCGTGATTGTAACGCCGAATCTTTCTTTGAGTGCACATTCTCGAAGAGTCATTGCCACTAATTCAGACTCAGGAGATAGCACATATTCTGCAAGTGTCGCATCCCACGGAGCTAGCTGTGGTCGATGAGAATGAGTGCTTTTCTGCCGATCTTCTAAATTCGAAATGAATATCTTTTCCATTCGTACATAAATTGGTTTGGCTAGCTTCATTAAAACAAAACTTAAGACAAAAAGAGTGAAAACTAAAATACTTGAAACACCTTTAAACGGAATAAACTGCCGGATAATGAAACCCACCAGCGTTACTCCTAGGGCCATTCTAAATAACGAAAAGAAAGTTTCAACTGAACGAATGGTGTTATTACTATGATAAGCACTTTGGCTAATCGCTAAAGCCCATAGAAATGGCGATGAGATTAATAACACCAATGAAGTTAAACATAAAAATACTGGTGTACTATCACCAAATCTTTCAAAAACAAAAGGTGATAAGTATTTTCTGGCGAAGTAGACAAAACCCAACACGATAACTGCATTTAAAATAATTTTGGAACCATTTATACTCCAGTAACTTTGTGTTCTACCGCTGGCAGAGCTTGAAACATTGGATTGATATCTTTCAAGTCTTAGCTTTAAATCTGAAGGTAGAACTTTTTCGATCCAAGCACAAAGTGGATCAGATAGTCTAATAAGGTATGGAGTTGTAAAGGTCGTGATTCCCGAAATGGCTACAGCAATCGGATAAAGAATTTCACTTGTCACTTTTAGGGTCAAACCCAGGGTTGCAATAATAAAAGAAAATTCACCGATTTGGGCAAGGCTCATCCCTGCTTGCACTGAATGCCGAAGACTTTGGCCTGAAATAAGAGCACCGAGGGTTGTGCTTAAAAGTTTACCTACAATTGTGATGACCGTTAAAAATAGAATGACTCCAAAATGGTTCTTTAAAACAATCGGATCAATCAGCATGCCGACCGAAACGAAAAAGATCGCGGCAAAAAGATTCTTAACAGGATTTAAAAGACTTTCGATTGTTTTTCCATCTCGGGTTTCAGCTAAGATTGAACCCATCACAAATGCCCCTAAGGCGGCCGAAAAACCGGTTTTCGTTGCAACGATCACCATTAAAAGACACAAACCAAGTGCGACGATTAGGGTCGTTTCATCGTTTAGGTGTTTTCGGATTTTTTGCAAGAAAGTTGGAAGCGAGTAAATTCCCAGAACAAACCAAATAATGACAAAGAACATTAGTTTTAAAGCTGAAAGAACAAGTTCTGCGCCTGAAAAACTTCTTGTCACAGCTACAGTTGAAAGTAACACCAGCAATAAGACAGCAACTAAATCTTCCACAATCAAAACACCAAAGACAACTTTGACAAACCTTCGGCTTTTAAGATTAAGTTCGTCAAAAGCTCTGACGATAATAGTTGTTGATGAAATTGAAAGAATCCCACCTAGAAACAAGCTATCCATCGTTGACCAGCCTAAGAAAAGACCCGCTAAAAATCCAAGACCAATCATAAAGACGATCTCAAAGACAGCCGTAATGGAAACGCTTACTCCCACTTTCGCCAGTTTTTTAAAACTGAATTCTAATCCCAGGCCAAAAAGTAAGAAGATGACTCCAATTTCAGCCCAAATTTTAAGACTGTCTGCTTCTACAACTGTTGGAGTAATTGAAACATGGGGGCCGACAATAATTCCCGCAATGAGATAGCCTAAAACAACCGGCTGTTTGAATCTTTTAAAGATCAGGCTCACGACCGCGGCTGCGATTAATATAAAACCAAGATCTTGAATAAGTTCGGGCAAATGAAGCATATTTTGACCTTGGCATATAACCAGGACTTGATCAACGACTTCACCAAGTGGAAATTGGAGTCTGCAACATCTAATCGGGTCGAAGCTCGGCTTTATCTCATTTTGAGAATAACTCTAGTGGACTGTACGCATGTCAGCAATTTTGAGCGCGATCGCAAATCGATGCAAAAAAATGCATTATTCTGATTCATTTTATAACCTATTAAGCAACCTGCTACGGCATATTCCTTGAATATCAATTCAGTATGATGAAAACAATCAAAAGGGCCACATTTAGAGTAACTTGTCTCACGCTGGCATTTGTCCATGGATTCATTTCTATAACTGCACACGCTAATGCCCAAACACAGCCCCAAAGTAACAGCTCTAAATCAGAACATTCATACGCTCTTGTTCCCGTTTCTGCCCTTAAAGATAAAACACAGAAGTCAATTCTCTGGGAAGTAGCTGACACCGACGGTGAAAAAGCTCATATGGAATTTAAAGATGATCCATCAGAGCGAAAAGACATCTCAACTTTGCGATTCGAAATGAATGCACAAGAAAAAGAAATAAAACGCCAAGTGGATTTTATCCGTCACTTTTTAGGCCTTCCAGAAAATTTCTATAAAAACTATCTTCCGAAGAATGTGGATATTCACTGGCTTAGACGCGAATTAGCAAATGACTATTTTGTTTTAGAATACTACCATCGCTTACCTCGTGAATTTCAAAACGAAATATACCGTCAATATGGACTTAAATCTCAAGGCTATGCAAAGATTGCATTTAATGCCTTTGCTCGTCCATTTTCTACTAACCTTCACGGCTTTCCGGCGCAAACAGTTCTGTTCGCAGTTGTTTTAGGTGCGATGGTTTATAAGCAACTTCTTTTTGACAATTATTTAAATCCGCTTGGCATGTTACACCAAACTGAGACAATGAAAGATCCTATCGCAAACTTTTCTTTTTATACATTTATGGGATTTAGCGGTTTAACGACCGATGTAATTTCTAAACACGTGCAAGGAACGCCTCGAATGACGCCTGGATTACGGGTGGCTATGCCATACATCGGAATGTTTGGCGGAATGCTACTCTCTAGTCTTACAGCTGAAGTGGCGCAGACTTTGTCAGTATGTGCAAAAGGTATCATAGGTGGTTCTGAGCAAGAGGAATTCCTTAAAAAAATGGCGCAAGCTACTGGAAATGGTAAAAAATCTGATCCGTGCGATGAGGCTCAAAAGCAGTTTTTCAACTTCGAAAACAAAGTTGAACAATATTTACCTATGATTGTATCTTTAGGTCTTTCAGTTAAAGGCGCATCTATTGTACAAACTCAGATCGGAAAAGTTGGTAAAATTTCTGGAAAAGTTGGTGCTCATATAGCGTCAACTCCTTACGGTAAGAAGTTGGCGGCAAAAACTATATTTCAAATGGCAAAAGCTGGCGCAGCTAAAGTTATTAAAATTAAAGGTGTAATTGCTGCGGCCAGAATCACCCCTGCTGGTTGGATTTTTAATAGCATAACAATTGGCGCTGCTGTTCAAGGCCTTGCGCAAACAGCAGCTTTTTTAGTGATTGATCATACATTTATGCCGGTAATCACTAAAGCTTGGGCACAGATTTGGCGTGCTGGATTGGTTAAAGGTAATGATCAAAATCTGAAACAGTCTTTCGAAGCGATGCAAAAAATGAATTGGAAATTCGATTCCGCAGCTATGAAATGTAAGTCCGTTGAAGACTATTTCAATAAAGAATGTGACAGCAATTTAAACTTTTTTACTCAGATTGAAGATTTAGACAATCAAATGACGATGTGGCGCGCCCAGAATCACTCACGCTTTTTTACAGGGATCTTAGCTTGGACCCAGATAACAACTAATTTAATTCAAGAACTTGCGGTTACTCAAAAGTTTTATAATTTTTATGCAAATGAACTTTTTAACTCATTCAATCTGCAAGTTAAGCGCGATTCCGCTGCTGGCATCCAAGGTTCTGACACGCACTTGCAACAAAATCTACCCTTCCGCCAATCCCCACTTTATGGAGTACGGCCGCGTGGCCATGAAGAATGTGTTGATACGACTGATATTCAAGACGAAGAAAAGAAAAAGCAAGTTGAAAAAGACAATGAAACTTGTGCTACAGAAACCAGTCTTTATTTAAACTATCCAGATCAGATGGAAAAGTTCCAGCTCAATCAAATTAAGTACATCGTCGATCGTCTTAAGCCCTTTTTACATTTTGGCAATATGGAAAAACGGAAAAATAAGGAACTACAATCTCAGCTCTACAAAGAACGACTGAATAAATTTGAAGCACTAAAGGCAATCAAAACGGAAGATGAAGGCGAAAACGAGAAAATCGCAGATGAAGCTAGGCAGCTCGTGCTTGAGAGTAAAATTTCAGCTATCGTAAGCGCGACTAGTAACGAGACATTTATTTTTATCGCAAACTTATTACACGAGCTGCAGTCTAGCGATTTAAAGCAGGTTGCTGCAGCACTTTTAAGCTTAAACAAAGAAATTGCTCGTCTGTCTGACCCATTTCTAAACACGAAAAAGGCAGATAATAAAGGGCTAGAGCTTCTCACATTTATTCGCAACAATATTGGCAATCCAACGCCGATGTTGGGTCAAGGCCTACTTATTCCATACGTTTACACAACACAGAATCAAAAGAGCTTTGAACAACTTAAAAACAAGAACAAAAATGGCTACGATTTTTCAAGGTATCCTGAGTACCTTTTATATCAAATGGTTTGTGGACCTGATCAAGGATCGCAGGAAGTTTTGAAAGAATCCCTTGGTTTTGAGCCTGAGTTTAATCCACCAAAACTGATCACTGCAAAACAGATTGAAGTCCAGTGGCCTGAAAACTATCAACTGAATGGTCCCAAGCGAACGTCACTTTGTTTGCCGGTAACTTCGAAAGTTATTCCGTTTAGCCAGCTTTATGTATCGAAAATATTCGTTGATGGAAAATCAACGCCTACTTCGTTCATGAACCTGATCAATTCAGCAGTAAACATGCAACTGATCGGAAACTACAAGAACCTTGAAGTTAATGCCAAGTCTGATTTCAGTCAGTGGTGGGACACAACTATTACAGACGGAGTACGAAAACTATTTTCTCGATTAGACAACGAATTCCAGTTTCTTCTTGTTGAATTAGCAGAAGGTCTATCGAGCGATAAAGAAAAGTCTGCAAACAGTTCTGTTCATTTTAAAAACACTCTTGCTGCCACTAGTCTACTCGAATCGCACCAACAAGAAATTAATGTCCACTTGCTAGTTTTGTCTGAACTGGAAAAGTCATTATCTGCTGATAAGAAAATAGCTAAACTAGATAGTCATAAGAAATCCATCCTTGATATTCTGAACAGGGCGCCAACGACAGATTTAGATTCACAAAGAGATTTCGTTTCAGCCCTTAACGAAGTGATCAATCTTCTAAAAAGTGTTAAAGTCGTTAAAGACAAAAATGATAGAAAACGAGCTCAACTGCCTCATTTCGAGATTCCAGTTGGAAAAACTGTAGAAAAAACTGAAGCGACTCTTGTTGCCTATAAGCAAGTGGTGAATGGCCTAGCTCTAGATGCTTACCAAAAGAGACTTGCCGAAAGTAGCATCACAGGTCTTGAAAAAGGCCTCCAAAGCTTAGTTGGCTATCTTACAAACACTCTGCTTACAAACTACAGCGCTATGGAAAACTATGACTCATATTTGGCCACTATGAGAAGGGGTGACAAAAGCGCGCCTACTGTCAAAAAAGGAAGCACCCCATGGGCAAAATAAACGGCAATGACGGATTTAACAGAATTTATAATGGCATTAATTGTGAAGTATTAATCAACGAAAACAAAAAAGATCAAAATGGAGGTCTTATGAAGCAAACTGCGTTAGTGACAATGTTATTGGTAACAGCTCAACTTGTGATGGCGGCTCCGACCGGCAAAGAAGTTGTTAAAAGTGAAAAAGCGAAAGAGGCGATTTCGTCTCAAGGTGGAACAGCTACTAACGTTCTTGCCGTAGCTCAAAAAACTCAGCTTATGAAGGACATCTCGACGGTTTTAAGAGTTGAAAATCCCTTTTTATCTGAAATGTTTGATAAGCGACCTATCTTGGCAGAACTTGCAGCTGATGCAATTGCCCTTAAAAAGAAAGGAAATCTCACACCAGATGAAGAACAATTTGTTTATGGCGTTACTGAGATTTTTACTGTTCTAGGCAAGAATAACCAAGTTACTAAGTTATCAGCTGAAGAAAAGTCAGATATCCGAGTAGCTTTAAAAGTTTTAGATATTGCAGCAAAATCAAATGAGTATTCTGAGAATGGCAAGATTCCTGCGAAATTAGTTCAGTTGGTAGCTTTGACTGGAAAGAATGTTAAATCTGGCGATTTATTACCCGCGGCCGTAAAGAATGCACTTGTCGCAACGTATAACCTTAAGAAGTCAGGAAAATTGGATAACGCAGCTTGGGAAGTTCTAAAAAGAGATATGGATCTCTGCGTACTTTAATAGTTTTAAGATAAAATCACTAAAAAGCTCAAGGTCTCAAACCTTGGGCTTTTTGCTTTTTGGCCGTGACGATGGTCCAGTTCACGCTTAAGAATTCGCTCCAAAAACCGATAAGAAAGTTGGTCTTGTAACGCATCGTCGACAGAATTAGTGGAGCGTCATCATTATGAAGTCATGGGTTAAGAAAATTGCTGATCAGTTTGATTTAGGGATTAAGAACAACGGATCTCATGAAAGCTCAGGCTCTTCGGAAGACTCAGCTGCTCACCATTCTAGTTCACATGACATTTCCGACGAACGTGCGACGATCTTGTATCTTCTTGATATCTACAGCAAAAATCTTTTTGATTTCGATAAGCATCCAGTGCGAAAAACTCGCGAGATATTTGATGATTATTCTAAAAGCCTTTTAAAAGCTGATTACCCCGACGCTGATAAGCTTCTTTTCCGCATCAGACAGTTCTTCTCTTCTTACAGAGTGGACGAATATTCTTATAT
>JAYTJV010000130.1:0-7350 GCA_043730825.1 Pseudobdellovibrionaceae bacterium | reverse complement strand
TGCTGATTTTCAAAAACGAAAATCCTGCATATAAAAAATTGAAAAATCTGAAAATCGAAATTTCATGAATTAACGCAGCTTATCCGCGCCGTTGGGTTGTTAATTCTTCTAATGCACCAAGTGCTTTTTGATAGCGCTGTTCTCTGTCCGGCTGAAGTAATTTTAGCAAGATTTCAGTTACCATCTTCGGCAAAGTTCTTTCTGAAATTAATTCAGGCGTGCATTTGAAGGACCTCAGCATAGCGAAATATTCGACTTCAGAATTAAATTGGAAAAGTTTTCGATTAAACAGGAGTTCAAAAAATAGTACACCTAAACTGAACAGATCACTTCGGGCATCTAGGTCAGTCATGATCAATTGTTCTGGACTTAAATAGCCGTACTTACCTTTTATGACTCCAGTCAAAGTTGCAGAAGCATTCAGATCTGATCTTGCAACGCCAAAGTCGATGATTTTTACATCGCCATGAGTCCCAAACATGATGTTTTGCGGAGTAATATCCCGGTGTACAAGATTGAGCGGAACCCCAGTTTCTAGATCTTTCAAATTGTGAGCATAGGCCAAGCCGCTTGCAATTTCTTTAATTAGATAAAGAGCATGATCAAGCGGTAGGAACTGCTTTTGCTCTGCTAATTTGGCCTTGAGGGACTGCAGGTTTTGTCCGGGAACGTATTCCATGACAAGATAAGGATACCCACGATCCATTCCAAAGTCATGAACGGTCACTATATTCTTATGTCTTAATTGGATCGCAACTTTTGCCTCGTCATAAAACATTTGAATGAAATCATTTGAGCTATTAAATTGCTTAAGCACTCTTTTTATGGCCACTTGTTTTCTCAACGAAACATCGCCGGAGGTGCTGGCAAGATAGACTTCAGCCATCCCGCCTTTTGCAAGTAATTCGATAATTTTATAACCACCCAACGATTCTAATGACATGTTGGTAGTAGTTTACAGCAGTTAACTAGAAAAAGAAAAATCAGCCCTTGCGAGCCGATTCTAAATGGGAATCATTTTGAGACTGATAAACTTTTTTACATCGCTATAAAATCGACGAAAAAACTATAATACTAATCCGCCATCAACACTTAATACAGTTCCGTTGATGTAAGCTGCTTGATCAGATGAAAGAAATAATACGGCGTTAGCTATATCAGAAGTTTCACCAAGACGCCCAACTGGAACTTTTGCAGCCATTCCCTGAAGTACTTCAGGCGGCATAGCAGTTGTCATTGCAGTTTTAATAAACCCAGGAGCAATTGCATTTACGCAGAAACCTTTTTTACCTAATTCGCGAGCCCAAGTTTTTGTCATACCAATTACACCTGCTTTTGCTGCAACGTAATTCGTTTGTCCAAAGTTTCCGTACAAAGCAACAACTGAAGATATGTTAATAATTCTTTTGCCAACAGGTTCAGTGAATTTATCGAGTAAAGCTTTAGTCACATTAAATAAACCCGTTAAGTTAACTTGAATGACAGAGTCGAAATCCTCGTTCGTCATTTTAGCGAAGCTCTTATCTTTTGTAATACCGGCGTTATTCACTAAGATATCTACTTTGGGCAAAGCCGCTGCCGCTTGAGCTAGTTGATCTCGGTTTGTTACGTTCACAGATGCAATCTTAAGCTGAGACTTCCACTGCCCTAGTTCAGCTTGTGCTTTATCCAAAGCTTCTTGAGAATAATCCCAAATGGTCACCTGAGCGCCAGCTTGAAGAAAGTGTCTTGCGATATCAAAACCGATACCTGAAGCACCGCCCGTAACGACCACATTCTTATTTTCGAAATGAAACTGTAATTTTGTCATAGCCCCTCTTTGTCTGACCTAACTAACCATATATTGGGTCGCTCTTGGTCTCCCATAGCGGCACTGAGGGGTCAACTAGTGCCTGTACTCTATTTTTATTTCGTGACACCTTTGGTCTCTTTTGAGAGGAGGAAAGGAGGATTTTACGATCCTAATTTGGAGAATAATATGGCTCAAGCAATCATCGCAGGTACCGGTCACTATGCCCCCGAAAAAGTCGTTAAGAATCAGTTCTTCAACGATCTCTATAAAAAAGATATCGATACTTTTTTGCGCGAGCAAAGAAACATATTTGAGCGCCGATGGATGAATTCTAATCAATCAACTTCGGACCTTATTGTTCCCGCTGCCGAAATGGCTTTAAAAAAAGCTGGCATTACTGCGCAAGATTTAGATCTTATTTTAATTGCAACAGATACACCTGATTATTTATCTCCCTCTACTGCCGCCGTTGTTCAGCATAAAATGAACGCGGTTAAAGCTGGAACTTTTGATATCAATGCAGCCTGCGCAGGATTTGTAACAGCACTCGATACAGGTCGCCGCTATATTCAAACTGATAAAGCAGTTAAAAACGTTTTAGTCGTCGGCGCCTACGCGATGAGCCGCTGGCTTAATTTAGAAGATTATAAAATTGCAACTCTGTTCGCTGATGGAGCGGGCGCCGCAGTTCTGCAAGCAAGCAACACAGCAACGGGAATTCTAGCGGCATCTTACAAATCAGTTGGTGAATACCACGACTACATGGGGCTTTATGCTGGTGGATCATTTAAACCGTTTACTCAGGATGTTTTAGATAAAAAAGAACATCTGCTCTCTTTCCCAAAACGAATTCCACCAGAAACAAACGGGCTTCATTGGCCTGCGCTAGTTAAGCAAACTGCAGAAAAAGCTGGCTGGAACTACCGCGATATTAATCATTTTTTCATCACTCAGTTTAATGTCCAAAGCATTTACGAGACGATGGATAAATTAGAACTTCCAAGAGACCGCGCTCATCTGATTATGCAAAACTATGGTTACACAGGCAGTGCTTCAATCGGCATGTGCTTATCCGATGCTGTTCAAGAAAAGAAACTTAAAAAAGGCGACAAGGTCATGCTTGTGGGATCAGGCGGTGGCCTCTCAATGGCAGCAGTAGCCTTAGAATGGTAAATGGTGGCTGCCACCTTTTCTTGTCAATGGCGCGTTAAGGGCTGTCTCAAGATGAGATGCTTCAGCTAAAGTACTCGTCAGCTCCTACGAAATTGGAATAAGCTAAACGTATGGGGAAAAGTCTCTTAGGTTTCGTATTTATTTTAATGGCCTTTAGTGGTTGCCAAACCAATTTGAAAAAAGCGTTTGATGAAATTAGACCTGGAATGGATAAAGACCAGGTTTTAAATACTATCGGTGGTCCCCGTGCTGTAACTCGTTTTCATGGCAAAGATCGCTGGTTTATTATGTTTTACCAAGACGATGTCCGCTACGAACGTGAAATTCATTTTTCAAACGGTATTGCTGACTATGTTGGCGAATCCTACGTAGCACCAGAAGAAAAACAAGCCGCTTACATTGATAAGAAAAATCAAGAATCCAATGATCAGATTTTTAAAGAGCTTGTTGAATCAAAAAATCAATTTGGTAAGGGTGCCGAAGAGTATGAAAAACGAGTTAAAGGTACTGATAAAATTCGCTATGTACCAAGCTTTGTGCCTGTCCAGTAATCGCTTTTTCTTGCCAGTCAGTTGATCAATCCTTGTCCATCCCGAAAGCTTTATATTCTTCGCTATCTAAATATGCCTCAACTTAATACGATGGCACAGCTTGCAGTATATTGAGTAAGCGAGGCGCGATATGAAACTAGTTCTCTTAATTCTATTATTCATTTCAACGTTACAAGCCGTAACTGTGTTGCCCGCAGTCAGTGTTAATGAAGGCACTCTTGGTGGCGATATTATCCTTATCAATATGAAAGACTACCTGGTGATTCAGGGCGACCAAAGTAAGGTCTTACAAAAAGAGTTGGGTACTGAAGTTAAGAATAACTTTACTCGAGATCTGGTATTAACAAAATCGGTAGAATATCTTCAAGCAAACTATGGAAATGATAGTAGACCTATTACGAATGAAATTATCTCTCGTTATGGTGAAATCATTTCGATCCATAATAAACGTCAAAAATTAAATTAGCTTATTTAGACAATACAGCTGGCTGAAGTAAATTCTCCTCAGCAGTTGCGTCTTTTTTTATCGATTTATTTTTCTTCACTGGTGGTCTATCTTTAACACCATAGACGGTTTTAGCTTTCTCGCGGGATTTTTTTAAATGAGCCTCGAGCCCCAATGTTTTTTCCATATCATCCAAAGACTTTGTGTTAAGTCTTTGATAGCGTCTGCCCAAGCTAAGTCCTCGCTCTGGAAATCGATACTGGAGTATACCCAGTTGCGCGTTGTATTCACGAGTGATTTTTTCCAAATCACGATGCTCTTGCTGAACTAGTTTAACTATTTCAGAAAGCTTTCCAGAATCTCTTTCAACGGATTTTTGCTTTAGTAGATTTTCAATTGAGTCATTTTTGGCTTTGATCTTTGCAGATAAACTAGCAACTTGTTTTTCAACTTCGGTTAATTCTTTATTAACTGTAACAGATGGTGCGGCATCGGCATCTTTTGATTCTTCAGTTGTTTCATCAGCCTGAAGTTGGAGAACAAAAAGTAAGCAGCACAAAATTTTTATCATAAAATATTTTGTTTCCATTTCATTTTAAGAGCAAGTGGACGAAGCCTAAAAGCGATTACAGCAGCTTGGGCTCCGTTTAGCTTTTCTAATCTCAAAACTCCATTTTTGATCTGACTTTTAATTTGATCAAAGCTGAGTTGAAGTTTTGAATCAGTCAAAACTTCTTTAAAAGAATTAATATTTTCCCTAGATTCCAAACCATGAATTTCAAGCGAGTAAGTCGCAAGCGTAGCGTTCCCTTCACTATTCGCAAAATCGATAACGTCTTGCAAAGGACTTTGTCCCGGACGGATGACTTGAGGCTCATTCATCGTGGGCTGATACGAAAATGACTGCTCAACAGGTTTAATTGATTCCGTTGAAGCATTTGACTGGGTTTCACTAGCGGATCCTAGGTTTTGTAAATCGTTTGAAAGACTAAAGTTTTCGTAAGGGATTGGTTGGTAATCCGCGGGCGGTTCAGGATTTGGATCTAATTGATAGGATTCTGAAGCTTGCTCTTCGTTATTTTGCGCTTCCCCTATATGGGCAGAAGCTTGAGCATTTTCTGGAACTCCGTCAAAACCAATGAAGTAAACCGCACTACAACTTGGACAAGTGAATAATCCGCCAAAAAATTCAGAACCAATTTCTATTTGAGCATGACAACTAGGACATACTGCCAAATTTACTTCCTCTTGTGCTTTTCGAGTTTTCTTCTGTCCGCACGGTTCATTTTAGAATCATCTTCGTAAGCTGATTGCCGGGACATCGTCATGCGACGAGTTCCAGAGCCATTTGAAGTCATATCTTGACCCTGCTGGCTTGAAGAACTTGGCGCCTGTGAAGTCTGCGCAGCTGGATGCTGATAATCTAAACTTGTTAAATCTTGCTCGTCAGGTTGGAAGCTTTGTAGAGCTTGCTCTGCTTGTTGAGCTACGATTTGTACTTTCATCATCTTTTCGATGACGTCAGACTTAATCACATCATTCAACTTTACGAATGCATTAAAAGCTTCTTTCTTATACTCAATGATCGGATCTTTTTGAGCATAACCGCGAAGATTAATGCCTTCCTTAAGCTTATCAATAATTAACAAATGCTCTTTCCACCGTTGATCGATCGCCTGCAATAGAACCATCTTCAAAATTTGCTCGAAGAATGTCCCCATTGTCGATTTCTGATGATCATAGATGGACTTAACTGCTTGGCTAACAGCTTTAGTGATGGTCTCTAGAGACATCTCGTTTGTTAAATCAATACGAAGACCAAATTGCTGCTGAAGAGTATTGTTCAATCCTTCAATGCTCCACTGATCTTTTTTGCCGGTCTCAGGAATATGGTTATCAAGAGTAACTGATGTTACATCCCCTAACATATCAAGAACAGTTCTTTCGATGTCTTTACCTTCAAGAATATTTCGGCGCATCTTGTAGATGGCCTGACGTTGCATGTTCATCACATTGTCGTAATCAAGCAGGTTCTTACGAACTTCAAAGTGATGTCCTTCAACTTTTCTTTGTGCGCCTTCAATCGAACGAGTCACCATTTTAGCAGTGATTGGTTCATCATCAGGAATGTTAAGCATTCCCATGATTTTTTGAATTCTTTCGCCGTTAAAGATACGCATCAAATCATCATCTAAAGCTAGATAGAATTTTGATTCACCTGGATCACCTTGACGACCCGAACGACCACGAAGCTGATTATCTATACGACGAGATTCGTGTCTTTCAGTACCAATGATATAAAGTCCGCCGGCCTCAACAACTTGCGGACGCTCAGTATCAAAAACTTTTTTAAACTTTTCGTGGGCTTCTTGAAATTCAGGGCCTTCTTCATGGCCAGTCGATTTCTTCGCCATGATTTCAGCATTTCCACCTAAAACGATATCAGTTCCACGGCCGGCCATATTGGTTGCAATTGTAATTGCACCTCTTCGTCCCGCCTGAGCAACAATATCAGCTTCCCGTTCGTGAGCTTTCGCATTCAGAACGTCGTGGCGAATTCCTTCTTTTTGCAAATAAGAACTGAGGATTTCTGATTTCTCGATACTGACCGTACCAATTAAGATTGGCTGACCGCGATCAACTCTGGATTTTACGTCCTGAACAATCGCTTTATATTTTGCATTTTGATCTTTGTAAACGACATCATCGATGTCGTTTCTTTTAATTGGCTTATTCGTTGGAATAACGCTGACTTCAAGATTATAAATCTTTTTGAACTCGACTGCTTCTGTGTCTGCAGTACCGGTCATTCCAGACATTTTAGAATACATTTTGAAATAATTCTGGAAAGTGATTGAAGCTAACGTTTGGTTTTCGTTTTTTACTTCAACACCTTCTTTAGCTTCGATAGCTTGGTGAAGTCCATCGCTCCAACGGCGACCTGGCATAAGTCGGCCGGTAAATTCATCAACAATGACAACTTCATTATTCATCACCATGTATTCCACATCACGACGATAAAGCTGATGAGCTTTCAACGCCTGATAAACGTGGTGCAAAGTTTCGATATGTTCTGGATCGTATAAATTTCCGACTTCAAGAAGAGTTTCAAGTTTTGTTATACCTTCTTCAGTTAAAGCGGCTGTTTTAGACTTTTCTTCGATCGTAAAGTGCTTTTCACGTTCTAAAGAAGGAATCACTTTGTTGATTGTATAATATTTATCAGTCGAAGCTTCCGCGGGACCAGAAATAATCAGCGGAGTTCTAGCTTCGTCGATTAAAATGGAGTCACACTCGTCGACGATTGCGAAATGATGTTCGCGCTGAACGTAATCGTTCAGGTCATACTTCATGTTGTCGCGAAGATAGTCGAAACCTAATTCGTTGTT
>JAYTJV010000129.1:0-24035 GCA_043730825.1 Pseudobdellovibrionaceae bacterium | reverse complement strand
TTGCAGGATGATTTGAGTATCAGGTGCAATGGATGCTTTGTTGAAAGAGGTCTTTTCGATTTCCTTTTTCCTTCAAGCAGTGAACCGCCAAATTCTTTCTTATAATCTTTTGTAAAACTAAAGCTAGCTTGTCGCATATTCATTTTCTTTTCTTTGAGAGATGATTCAAGCGTGGCTTAACGTCCGACCCTGCGTGCGTAAACCTTGCGGTGAAAATTCAAATATCTTTCAACTTGAGAAGTTATAGCACAGCTTTTTAGGATAGAAATTTACGACTATTGTGAATCCAAATTTAACAGCGATGGATAGGCGATAAGACCTTCGCCCCAAGGTGAGTAGCTGCCCAGGCGAAAAACTTTTGGAATAGTCAAAAGTACTTTAAACGCAACGCTTGTAGAGAGTAAAAAATCACGTCAAGTGAAAAATATTTTTTCCAAAATAGATTTTGAAGCTCAAAAAATTACCAGCATAATTTTTTGATACAGTGATACATAACACTTTTGCATAGAATATCGCATTGGCTGCTCCACTAAGCTTATTTTTTAAAATTAATTTTTTTGCAAGCTAGCTGGGCCTCGCTTGCGGCCTCAAAGTTTTGTTCAGTGAGTAGCGCCTCGCCTGCGGCCTCAAAGTTTTTTGAACTGAGCGAGTAGTGCCTTACTTGCGGCTTCCAGATTTTTAGTCCAATCGGACAAAACATTTTTGTCTGAGGAATCTGTTATGTACTTTATTGCGTTGAATTTTATTTTTTGTTGATCGCAGACGTAAGCTAAGGCGTAGGCTTCCATGTCGAAAATATCGCAAGCTAGTTTTGGTTCGCCGAATTCTACGAAGTCCGCCGTGCCGCAAGTTACTTGAGGCAAATTTGAAATCGCCGTCGATTTGTAGGTTTTTTGCGGGAACAGTGGAGTAGCCCTCTGAATTAATTGAGTAGGATCTATTAGGGTATTTCCTTGAGCAAACTGAGTTGGCGCAAACATACCATCCCTCTGAACGAACTCGGTGCACTCAACTAGAGTTCCGACAGGCCAGCGCTTTGAACCCGCTGTGCCTAAGTTTAAAACCCACTTTGGCTTATGTATTTCGATCAGTTTTACAGCGGAGTACGTGGCTTTTACTTTGCCCACGCCCGTGTAATAAATTTTGATGCCTTCGCTCTCGAAAAGGCCTTTGGATTCCTGCTTTAAAGCCATCAAAATCATGAGATCATTTCGTTCCATCTAGCCTTCGTTATCCTTTATAGCTTTCGTCGCACTTAGCCGATACAGCCAGCGGGCTACATGACCGTTCTCGGATCTCGGCGCAAGCCGAAGTGCTTGCCATTTCCTTAACATGCACGGTAATAAGAGTGAATGCAAACTCCTCTCAATAACGCTGATACCAACTCTCAAACCCTAGCTCATCATATCGTTGAAATTTGTCGTAGGCTTCATGGTCGAAATATGCTGGCTGCAGCCGATGGCAATATTAGTTTTCGGGTCAGCGATAATGAGATCCTGATTACGCCATCTGGTATTGCAAAAGGTTTTATGAAGGCCGAACAGATGGCCGTCATCAATCTTCAGGGCGAGATCCTTAAAGGCAAACCTTCAACAGAACGACTCATGCATCTCGAGATTTACCGTACCTGCCCGAAAGCGAAAGCCGTTGTGCATGCGCATCCCGTGACTGCGATTGCTTGGTCAATAGCTAAACCTAATTTAAAGAAGATGCCTAGCGAGTGTCTATCAGAAGTTATTTTAGCTTGTGGCGATATTCCATTTGTTGATTACGCAAGACCGGGAACTCAAGATATGGGTTCTGTTCTTAAAGCTTTTTTGCCGGCTCATCGTGCCATGATTTTACGTCGTCATGGTGCTGTCACTTGGGGCGAAGATTTAGAAGAAGCTTACCGAGGCATGGAGCGCATCGAACACTCAGCACAAATTCTAGCGATGGCTGAACAACTGGGTGGACTAAACCCACTTCCAGAAGAAGAAGTTAAATACTTATACGAGCTTCGAAAACAAATCGGAGAAGTCTTGCTATGAAGTTAGAATGCATGTCCCTCAGGTGGACGCCGGAAAACTTCGAGATCCTGGATCAGACGTTGCTTCCTCAAAACGAGATTTGGGAAACGATTCAAAATTGCGATCAGATGATTGCGGCTATTAAAGCGTTAAAGGTGCGGGGCGCCCCACTGATTGGTGTTGCAGCGGCCTTGGCCTTGGCGCAATCGGCGCATCAGGGCACGACATCAGAAACTCTTCTTAAAGAAGCGCAAAGGCTTTACGAGGCAAGGCCAACTGCGGTTAATTTGATGAATGCCATGAACCGCATGATGAATGTTTTAAAAAATAATCCGCAGAAAGATACGCTGATCCAAAGTGCCATCGCGATTTTCATCGAAGACGTCGAGCTTTGTAACAAAATCGCTCTGAATGGTTCAAGTTTAATTCAAGACGGCGACAATATTTTAACTCATTGTAATACCGGCGGACTTGCAACAGCAGGCATTGGAACAGCATTAGGAGTTATAAGACGAGCCCATGAAGATGGGAAAAAAATCCACGTCTACGTCGATGAGACAAGACCTCTTCTTCAGGGTGCAAGACTGACTTCGTGGGAATTGCAAAAGCTTAAAATCCCCATGACTTTGATTACTGATAGTATGGCTGCCCATTTAATGGGTCAGAAAAAAGTTGATAAAGTGTTTGTTGGTTCGGACCGGATTGCCGCCAACGGAGACTTCGCAAATAAGATCGGAACTTATTCTGTCGCAATCAGTGCGCATTATCACAAGATTCCTTTTTATGTCGCAGCACCGTTTACAACGGTTGATCCGGAATGCGCTTCAGGTGACAAAATTCCGATAGAGCAACGGATTCCCCAGGAAGTTTGGGGATATAAAAGTTTAGAAAGAGAAACTTTCTGGGTTCCTATGCAGACTCCGGTTTATAATCCGTCATTTGATGTCACTCCTCATCAGCTTGTCACAGCTTGGGTTATGGATCGCGGAGTTTTCACGAATAGGGACGTAATTGAAGGAATTTTCAGAACAAGTTCTTGAGTCGAGCGTTTTCAAAACGAGTTCTTGAAAAGCGAATTTTCTTGGCGAGTTTAAGACGGAATTTTTTAAAGGAGTTACTTTATGTTAGCAGTCATTGGTGGTTCGGGTTTTGAAAAGTTTGATGAATTTGAAACAGTCGAGATTTTGCCTCGTGAAACTCCATTTGGCCCAACTTCGAGTGGCTTTAAAAAAGTAAAAGTCGGAAATCAGGAATTTCTTTTTATTTCCCGACATGGCGATCACCACGAACATTTGCCATCTGAAATAAACTACCGTGCTAATATCTATGCATTTAAAAAATTAGGGGCTAAGGCGATCGTTTCTTTTAGTGCCGTGGGCTCTTTACATAAAGAGTTCGCGCCGGGAGATCTTGTGATTCCGTATCAGTATATAGATCGCACAAAATCTTTACGTCAGCACACTTTTCTAGGCCAGGGTTTGATTGGTCACGTGTCTTTAGCAAAACCGATTTGCGAGGTGATGGCGGAAAAAACAATTCCGTTATTAAAAGATTTAAATTTTAAATCTCATTTAAGACAAACTTATATTTGTATTGAAGGTCCGTATTTTTCTACTCAAGCAGAGTCCAATAGCTTTCGACAAATGGGTGCGCACATCATTGGGATGTCCAATTTTCCCGAGTATGCCCTTGCGCGTGAAGCAGGTCTCCCATATTTACCATGCTGTTTTGTGACGGATTATGATTGTTGGGATGATTCAATTCCACACGTGACCGTAGAAGAAGTTATTAAAGTGATGAAACATAATAATTCAAAAGCGTTTGCTGTTTTGAAAGAAGTCATTAAACAAAAAAATATCTGGGAAGGTAGCTTAGCATTCAATGGAGGCCTCAAGACAGGCTTATTTATGCCTCCAGAAGCCATTCCTGCAGATAAAAAACCTTGGGTGCAAGTGCTAATGAATTAAGCACTCATATGTCACGGGGCAAATTCGGACATACATTCTGGGGCAAAACTACAGATCTTTTTTTAAGATCAATTCTATTTAATTCTCTTTGCGTATAAACATCCGAAAGTTTGGCTTTAACTTTGCTTAAGACCATAGGTATGAAGCAAATCATTAAAACAAAGTTTGATTCGAATAAAGGTAAAAAACCTTCGGATCACTTGTTTCCGGATCACTTGTTTGAGGCTGCTTCAGATATTTACGGCAATATTTTAAAGACCCATCATAAAAGAATTCGCTATTAACCAGGCATGGATTACAGGTGAGGACTTTTTTGATGGGTTTCTTTTTTGATGCCTCAGAATGGATGCTGATTTAAAAAATAAACTTGAGTTAGGAGGGACTATGACTCAAAGAAGAAATATGCTTCACAATATTATGGCTCTTAGTATTTTTATGGTCATCACGATCGCGCTTGTTCCAGGATGTTCGTCCGAACCAAAGCGAGTCAGTATTCCGGCATCCGCTAATATTAATGATGAACTTGTTGCACTTGGCGAAGATATAAAAATCGCTCAGCAAAACCAAGTTGATATCATGTCACCTCGCAATTTTGAAAAAGCAGAATCTCATTTTGCAAAAGCTCGCGCTGCTAGAGAAAAAAATAAAGACCAGCAAGATGTTTTGGATTCTGTTGGAATGGCGAAAGCCTACCTTATATTAGCAAACGAACATTCAGATCGCGCGAAAGGGTCGGCGGCAGACATTTTAAAAGCCCGCGAAGATGCGATCCAAGCGAAAGCCCATCAATTAATGCCTAAGCAATTTAATCAAGCTGATAGCAGTATGAAATCAGCCACTCTTAAAGCTGAAAAAAGTCGCACAAGTGTCGATGCTAGTCGTCGTGCCGATCTTCAGGAAAATTACCTCGAAGCACAGATCGATGCGATCAAGTTAGTAAATTTAAATCCGATTGAAAATACAATCGACGTAGCAAAGGAAAGCGGCGCTAGAAGATTTGCGCCTAGAACTTTGGCTTCTGCCCAGGCCAAGTATGAAATTACTGAAAATTTAATTGAAACAGATCGGAATAATTTGACTGAAATCCAACGCGCATCAGAATCTGCAAAGAATGAAGCTGCGAAAGCTGTCGATGTGGCCAATATTGCTAAAACTAGCAAAGTGTCTGAAAGCGTGGCGCTCGAGTTAAACGCCCGCCGCCGTGCGAGTGAAAGATTGAGTTCTGAGCTAAGCGAAACAGAATCTCAATTAAGTGCAGCTGAACAACAATTATTGAATGAGCGAGAAGCAACAGAGAGAATGAGAGCAGATAACGCAGCACTGGCTCAAAAAAATCAATTTAACGAAACTTTTGCGTGGGCACAAACACAATTCAAGCCAAGCGAAGCTGAAGTATTTCGTCAAGGTGATCAGCTTTTAATCCGCATCAAATCAATGAAATATAAGTCAGGTCAGTCCGAGCTTTCTTCGTCAGCTTACCCTGTGCTTGCAAAGGTAAAAGAAGTCATCGCAAAAATGGGAGCCGAAAAAGTACGTGTTGAAGGTCACACTGATTCAACAGGTAAAAAATCTTTGAATGATGAACTATCTCAAGAACGCGCTGAAAATGTAGCCGAGTATATTGCCGACGAAAAAATTATTTCAAAAAACCAGGTTGAAGCAGAAGGTTTGGGCTTTGAAAAGCCAGTATCAAATAACACAACGACAAAAGGCAGAGCTCAAAACCGCCGGGTAGATGTTATTATTGTTCCAAGTCAATTAAGCACTTCAGTTGAATAAATAAGCAAAACATAGAAGTACAAAAAGAAAATATAATATGGCAGCTATCTTTACCGATAGTTGCCATTTAAATTTGATGGGCTTATGTTGAGATTCATGAAGATGAATCGCTCTCCACTTTTAGATCCGAATCAAAAGCTCGTTGTAATTGTAGGCGCTGGTTTTGCTGGGCTTAATGCTGCAAAAAGATTGGCTGGGCATAAAGAGCTTCTTGTCGTACTGATCGATCAAAAGAATCATCATTTGTTCCAGCCACTACTTTATCAAGTCGCAACTGCGGGACTCAATCCATCTGACATCGCAGTTCCAATACGTGCTCAATTTACGAATGTTCCGAACGTTGAAGTTCACCTAGGCACAATTGATTCAGTCGATATCGAACAAAAACACATGCGCACCGGAGATATCGAATTTGAATATGACTATCTGATCTTAGCCTGTGGGTCTCAGCATAGCTACTTCGGCAATGATAATTGGGAGGCATTTGCTCCGGGACTTAAAACTCTAGAACAGGCTACCGAAATTAGAAGACGAATTCTGATGGCATTTGAACTAGCTGAAAACGAATTCGATATTGAAAAACGAAAAGCCTTGCTGACGTTTGTAATTGTCGGTGCCGGTCCAACAGGAGTCGAACTTGCCGGAGCCATTTCCGATATCAGCCGAACGGTTTTAGTAAAAGATTTTAAACGAATTGATCCCAAAACCGCACGTGTTCTATTAGTCGAGGCAGGCCCGCGAATTCTAGCAGCTTTTGCAGAAGATTTATCTGCGCAAGCTTTAAAAGACCTAGTTCGCATGGAAGTGGAAGTGAAGCTTAATTCCAAAGTCGAAAATATTGATGAAAACGGGGTCAAGATTGGAACTGAATTTATTCCAACGACTTCAGTATTTTGGGCAGCCGGGGTTCAGGCTTGTCCACTTGATATAAATCCCGAGATGGAAAAAGACCGAGCAGGCCGCATTCAAGTCGAGAAAGATTTTTCAGTCCCGGGTTTTCCACATAGTTATGTAGTGGGGGATATGGCGCTTTATGAATATGAAGAAAATAAATTTCTTCCCGGCCTTGCACCCGTTGCCAAACAAGCCGGCGAATTCGTCGCTGATACGATACTAGCGACCGTTCATGATAAAAAAAGGCCTCAATTTAAATATTTTGATAAAGGCCAAATGGCGACCATTGGAAAGCACAAAGCAGTTCTACAATCTGGAAAGCTGCACATGCATGGGTTCCTTGCCTGGATGGCTTGGCTATTTGTTCACGTATTTTATTTAATCGGATTCAAAAATCGAATTTCAGTCATGATTGTTTGGGCCTGGAGCTATTTATTCTCCAAACGTGGAGCAAGGCTAATCACGGATAAAGACTGGAAACTTCGCCGCCCTTCAGCGAGAACAGCAGACGCAAGGAGATTGTAAAGGCTTAGTTTATGGCCTTGACCGCTGGCATACCAACTGAGGAAATTACAATATGCTGAACGAAAATATTGGTAAACGAATTCACCTCCTTGCAAACCCGAAGTCTGGAACAGGCGGGGGTGAGAGCTTACCTGAAATGGCTAAAAGGATTTGTTCGGAACAAGGTTTTGAGCTGATCCATCACCAAACTTCAAAACCTGAAGAGCTTGATAAAATTGCCGAAGAAGCGGTTGCTGCTGCAGAAAAAGATGGTGGAATAGTTGTTGCTGCCGGCGGTGACGGAACAATTCGTTCAGTGGCACAAGTTGCTCATGGTAGAAACGTCAAATTTGCAGTTGTCCCTTGTGGAACTTTCAATTTTTTTGCCCGCACTCACGAGATACCAGAAGATTTCGAAGCTGCATTTAATATCGCAATCACGGGGCAAGTAAAGCAAGTTCGTCTTGGTGAAATCAATGGAAAAGTATTTTTAATCAACGCTAGCCTTGGCCTCTACGCAAAGTCGATCAGAGATCGCGAAATCCGAACCAACCGCTGGGGACGAAACAGAGTTGTCGCAATCATATCTTCTTTGTTGAGTCTGATTCAGGGACATAAAAAATATTTGCATGTTAATTTGATGACCGAAAAAACGATTACAAACACGGTGACTCCGATGGTTTTCATCGGGAACAACGCGCTTCAGTTGCGAGATCTCAAAATGGATATCGCAAAATGTATGAAACAAGATTTGTTAGCTGTCGTGATTTTGAAACCTGTTACGTGGTGGGGACTGATTCGAATCATCTACCACGGTGTTTTTAAGCTTCTCGAGCGCGAAGATTCGATTCAAAGCTTTTGCGTTGATTCATTGACGATTGAAACTCGTCACCCGCATAAGACCGTAGCATTGGACGGCGAACTTTTCGCCATGACCAGTCCGCTGGTCGTAAAAGCACTGCCGAAAAATTTAAATTTAATGGTGCCAGTGATTCAAAAAAGTACTGAACCAAGGGTTCAAGATATTACTGAACCAGGGGTTCAAGAATGACCAGCATGCGTTTAGTTCACTTGTCTGATCCGCACTTTGGGACGATCAAGCCAAGTGCTATGAAGGCGCTCTTAATAGCGATGAAAGTTTTGAATCCTGATGCCATCATCATGAGTGGTGATATAACTCAGCGGGCCCGAGCCAAACAGTTTGAAGAAGCCAGAATTTTTACCCGTACTTTCGAGCATATTCCTGTGCTCGTGATGCCGGGTAATCATGATATTCCCATGTTTAACATTTTTGGTCGGTTTTTTCATCCCTACTTTGGGTTTAAAAATATTCTCAAAGGTCAGCTGAATCAGGAATTAGATCTTAAGAAAGTTCATGTGTTAGCGCTGAATTCGACTCGCAGGTCTCGAACTATTCAGGGGGAAATCGATCTTGTAGTTTTGGAACGTCGGTTGAAAGAAACTCAAAGTGATAATCAGATTCGAATTGTCGTTTTTCATCATCCGATGGATTGCCCGAAACGTGTGGATGAAAAAAATCTTTTAACGAATCGTAAAGAAGTCATGGAAATTTTAAATCGCTACGATGTTGATGTTGTATTAAGCGGGCATATTCATGACCCATTTGTGTGTTTATCTCAGCATCGGTATCCTGAAATAAAACGCCCTATGATTATTGGCGTAGCAGGAACATGTCTTTCATCGCGAACAAGACTTGATGCGAATAATTCATTTAACTTAATTGATATTCAGTTTGAAGGGGAAAGCCCTGAGCTGACGATCTCTCGATATGATCTAGTAGACGAGTTAGCTTTTGAAGCGATGAAAAGTCATCGCTTCATTAAGTGTCAGGATAAGGGCTGGTCATTTAACTAACCAACCAGACAAGCAACTACTTAACAACAGGCTGAACAGGTGGCGCCTGCGGGGGAACTGGCATTGTGGGTGGGTTTGTAACTCCTGCTCCTGCGGCAGGTGCTGTTGATTCGTGCTCAGAACTAAATATGAGTGGATATAGTATAACAACTCCTCCAAAAACAATGATCATCACAATTGACCAAGTAGACAAAGTTTTACGGGACATCATAAAGAATCTCCTTTTTAACATATTGATGAACTGCATCTTGTTTAAATGGGGAAAAATTCCCCGTCAAATATTTTAAAACGAATACTTTCGTTTAACAGTGGGCCCGGCGTTTGCAGTTAGTGTGCATATAGCATTCAACGGGTAATCATCTCGGATGCATTAAACGATGTTGGGCAGGAAGACTATGTTCAATAACACTAAGGAGAGACATATGGAAAAAGAGAATATCATTACGCTTATCAAAAATGATCATAAGCCTATCAAAGAAGGAATCCAGATTCTCATAAGCGATAGCACTAAGCCTTCTCAGAAAAAGTCTGCTTTGAAAAAGTTTTTACTAGATTTAAAGCTTCACGCTAAAAGCGAAGAGGCAGCATTGTACGACAATGTTGTAGATATAAAAGAAGTACACAATATTGTACTTGAAGGATACGAAGAGCACTCAGTAGCTGATTTATTAGCTGACGAATTAGAAGCTTCGAACTTCGAATCTCATTACACTGACGAACTTCAAGCTAAAGCAAAAGTTTTAGCTGAGTTAGTTAAGCATCACGTTGAAGAGGAAGAAGAAGAATTGCTGAACGATCTTAAAAAAGTATGTTCTGAAGAAGAATTGGTCACTTTGGGAGAGCAATATACAAAAACTTACCAAATGTTAACGACTCAGCTTTCGAATGCTCGAACAAGCATCAAACCTGAATCGGAAATGACAGTTCGATAATAAAATTCAAGACGAATTTTGGAAGTGACTCTTTAAATACTCGTAAGAGTCACTTTCCTTTTAATTTTAATCATTCGGGCAGTTGCCTGCAGTTTTTTAAAATGCTAGTTCTTGACCGATGAGATACTTTATACTTCTAACGCTTTTATCTTTATCTTCTTGTGCGTATTTTCAGGATAACCTTAAAAATCCAATCGTAAATCTTAAAAAAGTTGACGTCAGGGACATGACTTTTAATGATGCGAAATTTGTTTTCAACCTTGGTATTGAAAACCCAAATAAAGTGGCTTTGGCGATTGACCAATTAACATACAACCTAGAGCTGAATGGCAAGCCCTTTACTCAAGGTGTATTTTCTGAAAAAATCAATGTGGCGGCAGAATCAACTTCGAGCGTAGCACTTCCAATCAAAGTTAAATACTCGGATCTTATGCAGTCCTTAACTGATTATCTTCAAGACCAGTCAGTTAACTATAAGTTGGATGGTTCCGTGAAGATGGGACTGATATCCATTCCATTTAAAAATTCTGGCCAAGTGGATATCGACAAAAAATAACTAGATCAGTGAATGTTGAAAGACTGGCCACATTTATGCTATATCTGCGAATGAAGAAGTGAGCTAAGATATTCGATCACTTGTTCTTTAGCGGGTCGGACTTTCCATTTTTCGAAAGTGATCGGTTCAGATAAACTTCGGTCTTTTTCGAATGTTTTAGTCTGTTCAAGGGCGAATTTGGAATCTAATACATTTAAATTAGCTTCATCATTGAGTCTAAAAGACCTTTCATCAAAGTTGGTCGAGCCAATACTAACAAAGTATTCGTCAACGATAAAAACTTTGCAGTGAAAAAGTGCGGGTTTATACTCGTAAATTTTAACTCCCGCTGCAAGCAAGGGCCCCCATTGTTCGCGGGACGCGTACCTCACAAATTCATTATCGATATGCTTTGGAGTAATGATCTCGACCACGACGCCGCGATCACGAGCTTTGATAAGTTCTTTGATCGTCGTTTTATCAGGTACGAAGTAAGCATTTTCAATCAGAATTGATTTCTTTGCCGCTGCGATTGCCATCATGTACATGATTCTAACGCTGGATGCGCCTTCTCGACTGGAGCTTTTAAACATCTGCGCATAGCTTTCGCCACTGGGAGTTTCTGTTATTGGAAAGTAGTCTGGACTTGTTTGAACTTTTGACTGCGTTTTAATCCAATTATCCATAAATGCTGCCTGCATTTGGGACACAACCGGACCTGTCACTTTATAATGAGTATCGCGCCACTTGTCTTTTTGTAAGCCGTCACCAATCCATTCGTCAGCGATTCCCACTCCACCAGTGAAACCAGTTTTGCCATCGACAACCAAAATTTTTCTATGAGTTCGGTTGTTGAGCCTTGAGACATTGTACCAGCGTAAAGGATGGTAAAACTGCACCTCGACTCCGCTATCCTTCATGCTTTGAACCAGTTTTTCATCAATGCTTTGGCTGCCAAGCCAATCGATCAGTAAATGAACTTTTACTCCGCTTTTGGCCTTTTCGCTTAACGCATCTGCGAACTCATTGCCTACTTTTCCAGACCAATAAATGTAAGATTCGAAGGTAATTGTTTTTTCGGCTGACTTGATAGCAGTTAGCATCGCGGGAAATATTTCATCCCCATTATTAAGCGCGCGAATATTGTTGCCACCTGTGATCATCGGCCCCATCAGGTGACCGAGTACTTGGATAAAGTGTTGCGACTGTATTCCTTCAGTGATGGTTATTTTATAACTTAATTCTTTTTGCGGACTTCTTAAGTTTGCGTAGAGAGTAATGGCAACAGCGGTAATCAAAACCGTTATTAAGACAAGAGCTTTACGATTTATCTTTTTGTTGTTCTTGCTGTTCTTGTTCGAATTTTGACCCAAGTTTTGCCCCTGCAACTTTCTTAATGAAATGTTGAATGCCTGGCAATTTTCCTAATTAACTGTTTAAAGTCAATAAGCTCACATCGATCGCCTTTAAGTAAACTACCATTTTCGTTTTATCAACTTGTGAAGTGTGTCAAAGTTGAGTGTTAAGAGTATTTGACAAGTATCTAAGTGAACTTCATTTTACTATGTGAATAACTGATTAAAGTTCAGGCAACTTAACTTTGTATTAAAGCAAAGATGTCGAATGTGTTTTAAATTTTCTTTGAGGATAAAATCATGAAAAAAGCAATTGCCCTGTTACACGTTGTTCTTTTTTTAGGATTCTCAGCCGATGGAAAAAGCAAAAGACTTGATAGCGTTGAATGTGATGTAAAAAAACAAAGCTATGGATCCGTTTTAGAATGTGGAGACGATATCTATTCTGTGAAGATGGGATCTCCAGTAGAAAAAAGTCTTTATCAGATTTGTAAAAGTAATTTCAAATGTAAAATTAGTTTCGAAGCAAACGCTCGCGATGAAGTAACGAAAATCATGTCAGCATTTTCTAAAGGAAAAAAGCTGGCAAAGACGTATCTCCCTTCGTTTGAATGCAAAAAACAACGAACTGATATTGAAGAAATGATTTGCACAGATGAAGAATTAGCTAAGCTTGATAATCGTTTAGGTGCTGAAATAAAAATTATTTTGGAAAAGTCAGAAGATACCAAAGCAGTTCGTGACGAACAAAAGAACTGGCTCAAGAATAATCGAGACAAATGTAAAGATAAAGAATGCTTGATGTCGGAATATAAAATGCGACTCGAAAAATTTAAGTCTGAAGAATAAAGAAGGAGTGCCTAATGGAGACAAACGATAAGTCTGAGACGCAGTCGCCAGTAGAAATTGCTCCTGGTTCTCTAAGCGCGGATGCATTAAATAGCATTCTGGAATCCTTCGTTCTTCGTGAAGGAACTGACTACGGAGTTCAGGAAATCAGCTTAGACAAAAAAGTTGAAAATCTAAAACGTAAATTAGATCGAAAAGATATTTATTTGGTTTTTGATCCTAATACCGAAAGTGTTACGTTTTTAACAAAGACAGAGTGGGCCAAAATTCGCCCCGTACCAGAAATCTAATGGCAGATAAGCGCTTTGTTGTCAGGACTCAGACTTAAACTAATTTCGCACAGATTTGAATCAACTGCTGCGTAAACATCCCAATCGGTAAAAAATGTTGAAGCTAAGCCCTTTACAACTGCAATAATCTTCCAGTTAGTTCCAATTCTAGCAAACAGGGGAGAACCGCTATCTCCGGCTTGAACTCGGGAATTTGATTTAGAAGTAAAATACCGCGCTGAATTCCACGTAAGATGATTAAGCTCGGCGGACCTTTTTGTATCGGTGCTCATCTCTTCGATGAAGTTAATGCTTACGGTAGTTGGCTTATACTGAGAGATCATATTTTTTGAACCTTGAAAGTCTTTGTTTGAAATAACTCGAGCAAAAACGAAGTCTGCTTCAAGCTGCAAATTTTCTGAAAGTAAAATAATCGCAATGTCTTCACCTGGCCCAGGCTGAGCTTTCAACTTTGCGGAATCTACTTTTCTTTTTACGGATGACGTGAAAAAGAATTTTGCTGGAAGTAATTTCTTAAGCTTTGTAACATAACCAATTCGCACGACTTGTCCGTCAGGTCGAGTTATAAATTTGTAAGCGCCTACCTCAATTTGTACTGAATATGATTTTAACACTTCTGCATGAATCAGGCAGTGAGCTGCAGTCACAATTAAATTACGACTAAGCAAAGTACCATTACAGTAAGAAGGCACATCTGTTCCATCTCGGTCGACAGCGTCAGTTTTCATCTGCACAACATGGTTCCAATAAGTGTCGGGAGCAGCGTTAGAAAATGTTAAGCTAAAGGCCGAAAGAGAAAAAAGTAAAATCGAAATAAAAACGCTTGAACACATAGGGCCCCCAGAGGGGATTAAACTCAAATTGAAGTGGTTTTATGTCAATAAAATAGGACTTAGTGATCTGCTCTTTGCGACTGCGTTGTTTGCTTAGCATAGAGATCGACTGCGTTAGAAAGATTGTTCAGAGCCACTTCGCAGGCTTCTCGCGCACTTTCGTTCGGAGAAACTACAAGGAGTGGGGCCATTTCTTTAAAAGATTTTTTCAAGTAAAGCTCAGCCCATTTAGGATCAGAGCCAATTGTCTGGGCCATCTCATTTAAATTATCCGCGCGATCAAATAGCTTTATGACCAAAGCATCTGGGTCTTTTGAGATAGCGCTGTAGAACTTAGGAACTTCAGTGCGCTTAACGTCTTCAGTGGCATCGTCGGGCCACCACTGAGACAATAGCCTAACGAGTTCAACAACTCTTGGTGGGAACTGAGCGTCGAGATCCTCAAAGCCCGTATTGGTATCTTCAACGACGTTGTGAAGAAGGGCTGCTGCTACTACAAACTCACTCATGCCAGCTTCGGCCACCTGATGGGCGACTCTGATCAAATGATTGATGTAAGGTTGCTGATTTGTTTTTCTCTTTTGATCTGCATGAGCATCGGCCGCAAACTTTGCGGCTTTTAAAACTAGATTCGTATGATGATGGGAAACTTCATCTTTATACTGCATAGTCTTGAGATGTTATTTCTTTTAATACCGATGTTCATACCAAAAGCTGAAGTTCTTGATAACTAACAGAAAAAATCTGCTTAAAGTCCCTGACTTGCACCCTGTTCGCGTGGGTCTGAAACTCCGCGTAGAATTTCCCCCTTTTTCTGTATGGCCTGAATACGGCAACCTAAGTCATTTTCAAAAACGTCATAGCCCATTTTTTTAAGTGCACTGATAGTTCGTAAGGGGAATGTCGAAGCCTCGACCTGAATAGCGTCCTTCTTCCATTGATGATGATAGCGAGTCAATGCCACGGCCTCCCAAAGGGGCAAGTCGTATTCCAATACGTTCAAGAGTGTCAAAGCCACACACGAAACGATTCGAGTGCCAGATGGAGTGCCAAGAGCCATATAAGGCACGCCTTTTTGTAAAACAAGAGTCGGAGACATGCTGCTAAGTGGACGCTTATAGGGCGCGATAAGATTATTTTCTCCACCAATGGCGCCATATAAATTACTAGCACCAACTTGAGTGGCAAAATCATCCATTTCATTATTTAGCATTACACCAGTGCCTTCAGCGACCAATGCCGAACCATAGTAGCCATTAATTGTCTGAGTGCTGGTGATAATATTTCCTTCAGCATCCATTAATGTAAAATGAATTGTATCAGGCGATTCTTTTTGAATGATGACATCATTTTCACGCTTCGCTTTATTTTCTGCAATCGATAGACGAATTTCTTCCGCGTACTTTTTTGAAGTTAATTTATCAACAGGCGCTTTGACGAAATCGGGATCGCCTAAAGAATGAGCCCGGTCGTAGAAAGACTGTTGCATCGCGCTTGCAGTAAAATGAATCGAACGGGGATGTTGGGGCCCATTTAATTTAAGCTCTGCATTTTCTAGAGTATTTAAAATTTGTATCACTTGTAAACCACCAGCGCTTGGCAATGGCTGACTGAAGACTTCGAATTCACCGTAAGTCGTTTTAACAGGATTGCGCCACTTCGGCTTATAATTTTTCAGATCACTTAAAGTTAAAATCCCATTTTGGCTTGCCACTGTAGAGGCAATTTTTTGCGCGATCTCACCTTGGTAAAAGGCTTTTGCACCTTTTGAAGCAATCAGCTTCATTGTCCTAGCTAAATCTTTTTGAACAAGGTTATGCCCCACAGGCCATGGCTTTCCGTCAGCGTCGAGGAATATTTTTTTAGATGACGGGAACTGCGCCAAGTTTTGCTGTTCTTCAGCAGTCGCTTGAAAGAGGGCAGGGTAGACGCTAATTCCATTTTCAGCCATGTTGATTGCTGGAGCTAACACATCTGTTAATTTTAGTTTTCCATATTTTTTCTGAACTTCCAAAACTCCGGCAACGTGGCCAGGTGTTGCAACCGATAGTGCACCTACCACTGACTTTTTCGGATCCAGTGTGCCGTCCGGATTTAAATACATTTTTGAATGAGCTTTTCTAGGAGCAGTTTCCCGAAAATCAAAAGCATAAACTTTCTTTTCCTTCGCCGAATAAAATAGAACAAAACCGCCGCCACCAATTCCTGTCGAATGGGGTCTTTCCACACCAATCGCAAATGAGATCGCAGTAAAGGCATCAAATAAATTTCCGCCCGTATTTAAAATATCAATTCCTGCTTGGGTAGAAAGTGGACCTTGCGTTGAAACCATAAATTTTGATCCGACAGCATCGTATTGATTTCGCGATTTTTCGGTAGGCAAATTCACGTGATGGTATTTAGGATCTTTACTTTTATTGAATGTTGAACAACCGGATAAAGAAAGAGTAAACGCGATAAGGTATTTCATGCCCCTAATTAACGACTAAGAGCTTAAAAAAGACAACTTCTATTGTTTTACAAATTGCAGCACTCGGTTGATCTTGGGTCGATATTCCGAATCTGTAAGAAGCTTATTATCTTCCAGGACCCACAACGTTTACATTCGGCATGTAAGTTGTGTTGTCTGTTTCAAGAACGAACTTGTACTGCATATAGCGAGTCGATCTAAGAATAGCCGCAAAATTGGTAAACAACATCGTAGGTAAACCGGCTTGAGGAGTGCCAAGGCCCGTTAGCTGATTGCTATTGTTATTGATTTCAGTAAACCAAGTTGTCGCTGTGCCATCCGGACCTTGCCAAGCTGGATTATCAGCACAAGTTGCGCTCGTGCAATTGCGAACTTGAATTTTAACACGGTTAATTCCTCTTCGATAAATTTCTAAAATTTCAGCATCCGATAAAGCTCGGTGCCAATAAGCAACTTCATCATAGGTTCCCGTAGGACCATTATTCACTAGCAATTCGCTAGCGACGAAACCAGCACCCGCAGGGTATGTGCCTGTTACTTTCGTTCCATCGACCCACAGAGCAGAAGCGCCACTATTCAAAGTCAGAACGACGTGGCGCCAAGCTCCATTGACGATACTGGCCGCTCCATGGGTTAGACCTCCGGTGCCGCCACTTGTTTGAATTGTCAATCCAACTTGGTTACTACTAGGATGCTGAATCCTCCAATGATTACCAGCAAAGTTATCTCTCTGTGCAAGCTGAACGAATCCACCGGGATTGGTGCTAGCCTTATACCAAATGGAAAGAGTTAAAACAGTTGTAGCTCCTAAACTGGCGCCTGGTACTCCATATGGTAGAGCGTCGCTCCCAACCCAAGAATTATTGAAAAGGCCAGCTGCTTTCGTATTGGTACGAGCAACCCAAGTCTTCAAAGTCCCATGATTACCATTTCCGCTTGAATCAACGACCTCATTGGCAACACCGTTGTAAGCCGCGGCCTCATTAAAACGCCATAATCCAATCAGGTTGGCGCTTAACGTACTATTCGCCTTTCCAGTGTATGAGGCGGTAGTTTCGTTCGTGCTTGGAATTTCTTTTCCAAAAGGCAAAGTTGAAGTCCATCGAAGATTCAACCACGGTTTTGCGATTCCAATACAACTATTATCAATGACTCTTGAAGTAAAAGTACCCGTCGTTTGCGCGGCATTCAAAACCATTTTCGTACCGTCCCAAGAAACGTTTAAAGCAGTACCACCGGCAAAACCAAGAGATGTATTTGAGTCATCACCTAGAAATCCAGGTGAAGTATTACAATTAATGTAAGCAGAGTGAGGCGGGAAGATGGGAAAAGCAGAAGCAACGTTTGCGATTAAAATTAGGAAGAATGATTTAAAAAAAATCTTACCTAAAAGATTTTTTTTTTGATTTAGTTTTTCATCCCACATAAAAACCCCAAGTTGTAAATTAAAATCCGCTTAGCCAAATGATTTAGCAAGTTGTTCCTTGCTTAAATGGTACACTGAAGTTTCTTATCTTCCGGGTCCCACAATATTTACATTCGGCATATAAGTCGTGTTGTCTGTTTCAAGAACAAACTTGTACTGCATGTAACGAGTTGATCTCAAAACAGAAGGAAAATTTGTAAATAATAAAGTGGGTAATCCTGTTTGAACAGTACCAAGACCAGTTAACTGATTGCTATTGTTATTAAGCTCCGTAAACCAAGTCGTCGCGGTGCCATCCGGACCTTGCCAAGCTGGATTATCTGCGCAAGTCGAACTCGTACAATTGCGAACTTGAATTTTCACTCTGTTTATTCCACGTCGGTAGACTTCGAGAATTTCGGCATCCGTTAAAACACGGCTCCATAAAGCTACTTCGTCAATAGCACCATTTACGTTTCCCATAACGAAAAAATGGTTCGCTACAAAGCCAGTTCCGTGTAAATAAGTTCCAGATACTTTGGTTCCATCAACCCAAATAGAATAAGCTCCACTGTTAACAGTTAAGGCTATGTGATGCCAATTGCCATCCATGATATTTGTTGAGTGGCTTCCTGCAGTGCCGCTACCAGAGCCAGCACTTGTTTGATAGGTGTAATACACAAAGCCCGTACCATTCTGCTGTAGCCGCCATGCAGTTCCCGCGCCATCTCGAAACCCAATAGTTGAAAAGGCATTTACGACTGTGCCCTTATACCAAGTTGAAAAAGTAACGGCTTGATAAGCTGGTACTAAGGTGTCTGTAACCCTTAGATAAAGCTCTGCTGGACTTTGTGTTGCTGTATTCAATTGACCTGCAACTTTTGTATAACTGTAGGGGGCCCATAACATCATTTGACCATGCCGATTATTTCCTGACGAATCGACAACTTCGCTAGCCGTTCCATTATAACTGCTTTCATTCAGATGCCATGTGCCGACTATATTATTCATCAACGTACTATTGCTCATTCCGGTATACGCAGTGTTCAGTTCATTAGTTGCGGCAAGCTCTTTTCCGAATGGCAAAGTTGAAGTCCATCGAAGATTCAACCACGGTTTTGCGATTCCAATACAACTATTATCAATGACTCTTGAAGTAAAAGTGCCCGTCGTTTGCGCGGCATTTAAAACCATCTTTGATCCGTCCCACGAGACGTTGACAGCAGTACCACCGGCAAAACCAAGCGATGTATTTGAGTTATCACCTAGAAATCCAGGTGAAGTATTACAATTAATGTAAGCAGAGTGAGGCGGGAAGATGGGAAAAGCAGAAGCAACGTTTGCGAGTAAAAGCAGCAAGAAAGATTTAAAAAAAATCTTTGTTAAAAGATTTTTTTTTTGATTTAGTTTTTCATCCCACATATAAAATCCCAAGTTGCTCATTAAAATCCGCTAACCCAAGTGATGAGGCAGTTTGTGCCATCGCTAATAAGATTGTACATGGTCTTATTTAAAGTTCCAGCAGTTCGAGATCCATTGGCAGGCATAAAGCCCGTAGGTAAAGCTCCAACGCCGTTTCCTGAGTTACATGTGAATCCAACAAATCCAGTTCCAGTCCCTTGAACAACAACTAGGTATGAACCACCGGCTTTCATGTTATTCACGACAACAGTCGGATTTGCAGCTACGCCCGCATCCCAAACCGTACTGTTACCCGCATTTGCATCGATCGTGATTGTTGCGCTAGTCGCTGGCGTTTGAATCGCAACGTAAGCTTGTCCCGCAATTACTCTTAAATTTCCAGATACGTCTAACTTTGCTGTAGGAGATGGGACTCCAATTCCGACATCACCTGCGAAGTAAGCTCCACCAGTTCCTGTAATCTGAGCAATGATAGCGGCAGCGCTATTTTGAACTTGCAAAATTTCTGCTGTCTGAGCAGGGGATGCTTTGATTCGAAGACCAATTGTTGTTGCATTAGGAGTAATAGCATCAATCGATGCTCCCGCACTAGAAGGTGCATTAACACTTAGGTACCCTAAGCTTCCGGTTCCGCCTGCAGTGACTTTCCAGCTGCCGCTTGTTCCGAAAAAAGTGTCTCCGAGAATAGTTGTATCTGTAGCAGCGGCACCAGTCGCAGCCGTATTTCCACCTAAAATAGTGTTACCGCTCACAGCTAACTTTGCGCCAGGAGTTGTCGTTCCGATACCGACGTTACCTAAGTTATTAACCTGTAGTCCCGTATAGCTTAGTGAATAAAGCTGAGACGCAACAGTTTGCGATGTGGAAACCGTTAGCGATGTAGCGGATCCAACCGCCGTAATTGTTCCTGCGGAAACTCCGTCAGCGAATACAAACTGCGAGCCCACCATTGCAGCCGTCCAAGCGGTTGCGGCGCCAGTCACTGTTGTAAGTGCTTGGGATGCAGTGCCGGCAGAGTATTGCAGGGGGGTAACCGATAGCCGACCGCTGGGGGAATTCGTTCCAATACCGACGCCACCGTTGCCTTTTAATACCAAAATATTATCTACAGACACAGAGCGAAACCCAAGAAGATCATTTGCTGTTGTTATGTCTAAATCTGTTTCCATAATAAATCTATTTGAGTTGTCTGTAGCTTGGAAAGTCAGGCGACTTTCATCTGCTGCTTCGCCCCCACGAATTGAAAGTTTGCCGCCAGGAGTAGAAGTCCCAATACCGACGTTTCCGTTGTTCAAAACAGTCATCTTAGTTGTGCCACCAGTTTCAATATTCAAATCAAAAGCATCGTTTGTACCCAATGTTGCAGCAGCGCCGAAAGTATTTCCGCCGTTCATAAAGCCGGTTGTTGCAGTCAGAGCAGTGGCCCAAGAAGTAACACCCGCACCGTTTGTTGAAAGAACTTGGCCGGCTGTTCCCGCGTTCGCAGGTAAAGTCATACTCCAAGTTGTGAAACTTGAAGGAACTAAAACATTTAATGTTCCCGCAACTGAACCATTTAAAGCTAGCTGATCAAAAGTTCCAAGAGCACCTGTGACTCCACCAGTCCCATCACGCATAACGAAAGTGTTGATGGTCTTAGCCGTCGCAGAAGCCATACCTTCAACGACTGCGCCAGCAGTTGAAACCATGACTTTACCATTTGTTAAAGCAGCGGCAGAATTCGTACCACCATTTGCGATGGGTAAAATGCCTGTGACTGCAGTCGCTAAATCAATCGTTCCAAAAACAGGAGCTCCACCACCAGCAGGAATTCTTAAGACCATATTCGCAGCACCAGCAGCGGTCGAAGTTGGAGCAGCGCCTGCGCCGCCGCCGAGAAGAACTCCGTTAGTAGCTAGTAATCCAGACGAAGCTTGTGTCGTTGCAGAATTGTAGTAAGGAATTCCACCCGATGTTCCAGAGATCGTTGTTCCAGAATTAAACTTATCGTAATCAGTTTTTGAAATTGTGCCAGAAGTAACGCCTGCACCTGAAGCCAGTGGAATATTTAATGTGTGCGTGCTAACTGCGGAAGCAAAAGCAGGCGCAGTGCCAGCAACACCTGTTGCAAAAGACTGACTCAGTGCTGTTAAAGTATTTAAAGTCGTAATTCCGCCAGCAGCTGGAGTTTCCCAAGTAGCAAGACCAGTCGCATCCGAAGTTAAAACTTTTCCTAAGCCTGGAACTCCGCCTGTGATTTTCACTTGGCCTGCGACTTCAAGTTTTGCTCCAGGAGCTGCTGTTCCAATTCCGACATTGCCCGCGTTATTAATGAAAATTCTATCTACCGATGCTGTTTGCAGAGAAACACTTCCGGCAGCAGAATTAATTGTATAGCCAGAACCAATCGCATTGAGTGAATTTCTGGAAAAATCTGTAAAAGCACCTGCTGCAGCATCACCGACTCTAAGTGCGACTCCGGCGCCGATTACATTGACTTGAAGTGGCGCGTTTGGAGCTGCTGTTCCGATCCCGACATTTCCAGTGGAAGCTACTTGTAAGCCGGTATAACCAACTGCATAAGCTTGAGAGGCAACAGTTTGAGAAGCCGTAACAGTAAGCGAAGTGGCACTACCAACGGCAGTGATTGTTCCAGCCGTAACTCCGTTTGCAAAAACAAACTGAGATCCTATTAAAGCCGTAGTCCATATAGTTCCAACACCCGTAATAGTCGTCAGAGACTGTGAAGCCGTGCCAGTATTGTATTGAAGAGGTGTAACAGATAACGGACTACTCGGAGCGATTGTTCCAACTCCGACGTTACCACCAGATAAGATCGACATTTTAGTTGTGCCACCAGTTTCAAAATTTAAACCAAAAGCATCATCAGTGCCCAATGTTGCAGCAGCGCCGAAAGAGTTTCCACCGTTCATAAATCCAGTCGTTGCAGTTAGGGCAGCAATCCAAGAAGTTACACCAGTTCCATTAGTCGAAAGAACTTGGCCAGCAGTTCCAGCATTGGCTGGTAAAGTCATACTCCAAGTTGTGAAAGAAGATGGCACTAAAACATTTAATGTTCCCGCAACTGAACCGTTAAGAGCTAACTGATCAAAAGTACCAAGAGCGCCAGTCACACCACCAGTTCCATCACGCATGACGAAAGTATTCGCAGTTTTTGCAGTCGCAGAAGCCATGCCTTCAACAATAGAACCAGCAGTTGAAACCATCACTTTACCGTTTGTCAAAGCAGCGGCAGAATTTGTTCCACCACGAATGATCGGTAAAGTTCCAGCTGTGATATCACCAGCATCTAAGTTAGTTAAATCAGAACCATCTAAGATTGGGAGTTTTCCCAAGGCTTGAACTTGAACAATTTTTCCAACTGTCGTTCCGACGTCTACTGCAACGTCATTTGCATTCACAATGATACCAGTACCTGCCGCAACATCAACAGTTGCGCTTCCTGTTGCTGCGCCACCCGTTAAGCCAGCTCCCGCAACTACATCAGTAATGTCACCATTTTGTGGAGTAATCCAAGAAAGGCCACCGGCCGCAACTGAGTTAGCAGATAAAACTTGTCCATCGGTTCCAACTGGTAAGCGAACATGCGTTGTTGCATCCCGAGTTAGAATATCACCCTTAGTTGTAAGCGGAGAAGTTAACTTAGCAACAAAAGAATCATAATCAGCTTTTGCAATCGTACCAGAAGTAACACCAGCACCTGAAGCGAGTGGAATACTTAAAGTATGAGTGTTCGTAGCAGAAGTTAGAGCAGGGGCGGTGCCTGAAGCATTGACTGCGAAAGTTTGCGTAGAGCCCGTTTGACTACCGAGAGAAGTCAGACCAGCACCTGAAATTCCGAGAGCTTGAACAGCAGCGCCGTCCCAGTATTTTACTTGGTTTGAAGTTGTGTTAAACCAAACTTTACCTTTATCAGCCAAAACTAAACCGACTGGATCTGCAGCAACAGCGTTTAAGCCTAAATTTCCAGTCATCGTATCGCCAGCTTTATTAAGCGGAGTATATCCGATAGCAGCTAAAGCATTAGCGTTCGTAAGTGAAATCGCACCGGCCGTCACAGTTAAATTAGTTCCAACTGATACCACACCTTTTAAAGCAGCAGTGGCATCTTGATAGGCAGCCGAAGAAGTAGAAGTAATTCTTCCTTTAGCATCATAGTTTATTGTCGGAACAGCAGAAGCAGAACCAGCAGCGCCCGCAGTTACAGTCGAAGCTAATGTTAAAGCACCTGTTGAAGCTAATGTAGCATCGCCAGAAACAAGAACTTCTTGCGCTTTATTTCCCACGTCACCAACCCAGATTCTTGTGTTAGCAAGAGTCGAAGTATTGGCAACAGTTGGAATAATAGTCGAACATGCAATCGTATCAGAAGCAGAGATGTAAGTGAGAGCTTGTCCAGCAGTACAACCAGCACCTGTTAAAAAACTACCAGCTACACTACTTTGAACGTCAGCGATATTTAAATTTCTAAAGCTCGGTGCACCGGCAGCTCCTTGCGGAGCCGCAAAAACACTTTTAGCAGCTTGAGAACCAAAGCCTACAGCAATGGTTCCAGTCGTCGTAACAGGTCCACCCGTTGAAGTCATGTAGGCAGGAACTGAAACTCCAACAGAAGTGACTGTACCACCTGAACCAGTGGCATTAATCGTCACTGCATTTGCAGCGTTTGTGATCGTAACACCCGTGCCAGCTGTAATTGTTTTATATTCTAAACCTGTGGCACCAGCGTTCACTCCTAGGACTTGGTTCGCAGTACCTGAAGTAGCTAAACCAGTACCACCACGAATGATTGGTAAAGTACCAGCTGTGATATCACCAGCATCTAAGTTAATTAAATCAGAACCATCTAAGATTGGGAGTTTTCCCAAAGCTTGAACTTGTACAATTTTTCCAACTGTCGTTCCGACGTCTACTGC
>JAYTJV010000128.1:0-65932 GCA_043730825.1 Pseudobdellovibrionaceae bacterium | reverse complement strand
ATAAGATTTACTCTAAAGTCCTTTCCAAAGCCCAAGTTGAACAAATGCTGCGGAAAGAACAAAGCGAACGAAATCGAATGATTATTAAGATTCTTTATTACACCGGCATTCGTGTAGAGGAAATCAGTAAGCTCCATAAGCGATCATTTCAAAAGACAGATAACGGAGTCATCATGATGGTGGAAGGCAAAGGTCGAAAAGTTCGGTCGATTCATTTACCTGATCATTTAAGTCAGGAGCTTGCCCGATATACAGAGAGCTTACCCTCTGAATTTCTATTTACGACCCAAAGAAATTGCTTCGAGGCTTATCAGCCTATTTCAACTTCGCAAGTATTTCGGATCATCAAACAATCTGCCAAAACTGCCAAATTAAGTGTCGCACCCTCCCCCCACTGGTTAAGACATACGAGTGCGACCCATGCAATTGAAGCGGGTGCGCCGATTCACGTTGTACAGAGGTCATTGGGACACGAATCGATCTCGACAACCGGAAAGTACTTAGATTTACGACCGAAGGAATCGGTCGGGGATTATTTGAAACCATTGGCAGATTTGGAAGAATAGAATCAGCCGCTTAAGTTCTATAGTTTGTGCTTAATTGTCGGAGCAATGTACAAAAGCGCTTTATAAACCAAGAGCTGATTCGGAGTGAGTTCTTTTACGTTATCTTTTTGCCATTCAGTATTATATGCGACTCCATCTTTTGCCACGAGCACTGAATCTTTACGGAAATTTTCGATGATTTCTTCTAACTGTTTAGCTAGGCCTGTGTTTTCTGAATCAAGTAATGAAAGACCCATTTCACGATTAATGAATGCAGAGCGTGGATCTAAATTAAAAGTGCCAACTAGAATATGATTGTAATCAAACAAAGCAGTTTTAGCGTGAATGGTATCTATTTTGTTGTATTCCCAAATCTCAATTCCCATTTTCACTAACTCTTTTTGCATCGTTCGATAAGCAGCTTGGGTCATAAGATTATCAGTCGATCGAAGAGAGTTAGTAATGATTCTGACTGGAACTCCACGCGCTTTAAGAGTCCGAAATGCTTCTATTACATTTTCAGTCGGAACAAGGTAAGGAGTTACAATGTTCACATCTTTTTTTGCTGATTGTAGCATTTTAAGAAGATCATGACTTAAATAAGCAGTTTTTGGACTAACGAGCACATCTGGTTTGTGTGATAAAAATTTTACGTCCTGAATAATCGGAGAATTCGCCAACCACTCCTTGCGAGTTTCTGAACTGACCAAATCTTCGCCTGGTTCGATCGTGATAATTTCTTGAAAGACTCTTCGAATTGCGGTTTGTTGGCGCTTTACTTCGTTAACAGCATATTGCTGGCGTAGCTGACATGATGTTATATCCTCTTGGTACGCGCAGCTGACTGGATCTAATTTTTCTTGCGCGTATTCGTACATCTGGGGATCTTGCACGATGTTGCTGTCCCAAACCGCCATAAAGTTTTCACGCGCGTCTCGGGCCAGACTTCCCTGAACTAAAATATCAAGATCATGGAAGTTTCTTTTTTTATTAATACCAAAATATGAATCGCCTAAGTTTCTTCCACCCGTCATCAGAATGTTGTTATCAACAATAATCATTTTTGCATGATCACGTTGATCCATTTTAAAAAGATTAAGTGAAATGGGGTTGTAAACTTTGATTTGAATATTGTTTCCACCTTGTGCATCTCTTGCCATATCAAACAACGCTGCATAAAGAGATCTCGGTAACGAAGCAAAAATAGCATCTAAGATAATTTTTACTTTGACGCCTTTGCGGGCTGCCTCAAGAACGAGTGCGATTCCACCTAACGATTGGTCGTCTTCAGCGACATAGAAGTATTCAACCAAAATTTCTTCTTTAGCTTGTTCAATAATGTCCACCCGGGATTGCAAAGCATCTTTATCATCGACAATCCATCGAGCTTTGACCTGTGCTAAAGCAGGTGAAAATGAACTCAAAATAAGAAGAGTTGCTAAAAACAAGTGGCGCACAATTGGATAGCTCCATTCGGGATTTAACCTTTTAGATTACAAAAATGGGTCCAAGCCAAAAGGCAGTTTAATGCTTTAGGCCTCATTTATTTGACTAATAAATTTACAAATCGCTCATTAAGGTAAGAAGAAAGGTTTTTTTAAACCCTCTACTTGCTTGAATTTGATCAGGAGTTTTAAAAGTTACCAGATGTAATTGAGCTTCGCCTCAGTTCGCTTTTCAGTGGTCTCTTTCGCATAAAGTTGAGCAATTTGGCCTGCCCGACTAATCTTTGTGACCGATACCTCAATAATTAATGAATCAGTTAAAGCTTTGCGAATGAATATTTTATTTTCTCTTCGTTGATCCTCATAGGTGTAATTTTTTGTTACCTTATCATCGAAGCGGTGCTGGTAGTTTGAGTTCTGAACATTATCATTTGCAATCGTCCAACCAACTTGCCAACTATTGTAATCTATTGCCGCTTTTAGCTGCTGATTCCAACCGGTGCCGTAATAATATCCGCGCTTATTGACAACCGAAAGTAAACCCTCCCGCTTGCCTTCGGCTAGCTCCAGCTGTTCAAGGGCATAAGATGAGACCAACACATAATCAGCATGAACTTTCATCTCAAGAGAAAATTTAATACCCTTGTAAAGTCCGATTGCTTTAATCGTTGTTCCAATAATGTGGGCCCGCGCCCACATGTCTTTATCTTTTCGATTTGTATCTTCGAATGCAAAAGGTGCTGACCGTTTTTGATCCCATTCAAAACCACTGCTAAGACCAATTAGATATTCGTACCCGTCTCTTTCGTTTCTATTTTTCGAGTGAACTCCGGCTAAAACTGCCTGAGTAATCAATTTAAAATCTTCAATACCGAACTGGCTTTTTGTATAAGTTAGTTGGAATTCAGAAATTGGCGTTTCAAGTAATAATTTGCGCTCCGAGCCTGGCTTATCCCAATCTGGAATGTTAATAACAAGACCTTTCATCTCGATACCTTTGTAATCGATCGCCGCTGAGTTTCCGACTACTGTGCGGCCGACAAGAAAGGAAAATTCGAACTGGGCCCACTGTGCGGTATCAAGACTGCCATATTTGACATCTTTAGGTCGGTGGCCCGACAGCGAAGTCAGCTGATTATTTAACGCACTGACTGGATCAAACATCGCAGCTAAAGTTCTTCCAACAAAAGAAGTCGATTTGTTTTTAATTGCCCGGGACATTTGATACATGACTTCACCTAGAACCGCGCCCGTCCAGCCCGTCAGAATCTGATCGTTTATGCTAAAAACTTCTTTATATTCTAAAAACTCCCAAGCCGCCGCCGAGGCCATCGTCGCAAGAGAAGCTTCAATGAAGCTTAAGCCATTATTTCGAGCTAACAGAAAATAAATTTCTCCGGCAAAGACGTGACCTACGTTTGCGGCAGAATCATTGTCGTCCTCTCTAATGGCCTGTCCTGAAGCTTTTTTCGAGAGCCCGTTCCAAACGCTGTTGTAGTCGTGATCGCGCTTCATAGAGGCTAAATTCTTGTAATAAAGATAGGTTCCAAACCCTAAGACCGCAGCAACTTGTAATGAAGTCTTCAAATAATTTTTTTGGCGTTCATTTTCATTCGAGTAAAGCTCGTAAGCCTTGCGGTAAGTTAGTGGGTTTAAAGTGTGGGCATCAACCATCTCGCCTTTTCTATTTAATTTTATTTCTTTAGATTCGGGTAACGCTGAAGCCAAAATATCAATTTTAAAAAAGTAGCGAGTCATTCGATAAACAGCCCAGTTCCTAGAAAACAAAGCTAGACTTTGCTTTTGTTCATTCAAGTCATTCTTATCAATTGTGAAAGTTGAGGTCGAAAAGTCCGTGCTATCATCTTGAATCCACTGGTGAGTATCGATCGTAATTTTATTTTTCTGACTTTTAAAAATTCTTAAGTGAGTATGGAATTTTGTACTTGCTCTTAGTTTTTGAAGTCTTTCATCCTGAAAAATTTCGGATTCAGTGATGATGCAGCTGACAGACTCGCCGTTAGTAGAACTAATGACCGTAAACATCAGCTCACAGACTTCTTTGCTCCAGCCTTGCTTTTTTACTTCATCCTGGACCGATATCAGAACCGCTGCTTCGGATTTCAAACAGATGAGCATAAGGCTCACAAAAAGGCTCGCGAATTTAAGCATTTAATCTCCAACGAAATCTAAAAGGTAAACGATTGCGAAAACGATTAGCTTAGCTGATCTAAACGCTTTGAGAGCAATTTAAAGACCACGAAGACTGCTACCGGAGTCGACTTCAGGTGTAAAACCTTTGTTAACTTGGCACTTTTTTGGCGGAAACTGGCCGAATTGAATCAGGTTAAAAGACGACTTCGTTGCGCAAGGAGTGTCGATTTTGAAACGACTTTGGATTGAATAATGTGATTCACCTAAGTCTAGTTCTGAAGTCGAAAAGATCTCGGTGAATCACGTTAAAGGCACTTTCGGGTTATTGGTTTTTTACTACGAAATCACTAACTTAAAGGATGCCAAGTATGACCACCGAGATGAGAAGAATTTACCTTGAGAAGGTTCGGGAACGCTACAGAAAAAGCACCAAAAAACAAAAGTCTTTAATTTTAAATGAGTTCTGCGCAGTCTGCGGATACGAAAGAAAGTACGCTGTTCGAATCCTGTGGGGTCATGTGGAGCCGAGATCCCGAAGGCCAGGGCCTAAGCGAGTGTACAGCCATAAAGTGATACCACATTTAATTTACTTCTGGGTTGCGATGAATAGGTGTTGTTCAAAGAAAATGAAGGCAGCGCTTCCGCTGTGGCTGCCATTTTACCGGGAAGCTATTGATCTTGAGACTAAGGAGTTATTATTAAAAATGAGTTCAGCTACGATCGATCGAAGGCTTAAAGACTACCGTGAAAAAGCGGATCAGCTTGGTGGAATATCGGCGACAAAGAGTTCGTGGGTGAAGAGTAAGATCCCGATTAAATTACTAGATCATAAAGTGATAGAGCCAGGTTTTATGGAGTCCGACACTGTTGCTCATTGCGGGAATAGTTTATCGGGAGAGTTTATAAATACGCTGACGGTAACGGATCTTTTTTCAGGCTGGACAGAGAACCGAGCGATGTTAACAAAGACGTCAGAGCAGGTTGTAAAACAAGTCAATAGTATCGAATCAAGACTCCCGTTTAGGATGCTAGGGTTCGCGTCTGATAATGGGAGTGAGTTTTTAAATCACGATCTTCACTTTTATCTTCGCAAAAGAGATAAGCCAGTTGAGTTCGTCAGGCGCAGGCCTTACAAGAAAAACGATAATGCGCACGTGGAACAGAAAAACTTTACACATGTGAGATCCTTGTTCGGTTACGATCGCTACGAGGATCCGGAGCTTGTGCAGATGATGAACGAGATTTACCAAGCGTACTGGAATCCTTTATGGAACTATTTTACTCCGTGTTTAAAACTACAATCAAAAATCAGAATAGGTGGTCGAATTAAAAAGAAATACGATGTCCCTAAAACTCCAGCCCAAAGACTCATTGATCATCCAAGACTTCCTTCCCCGCAAGTAAGCTACCTAAAAGAACAACTGCGTGGCAGAAACCCGTTCTGGCTTAAACAACAACTTGATAAAAAGCTTAAAGAATTTTTTGAACTTGTCGAAAAGAAGAAAGCCAACTCGAAAGTGGCTTCTTGATGATCTGCGAGCCGATAGTGTCTAGTTACCGTGAGTCAATACGAGGTGCCAGGTCCTATTTCTGTAAGCGGCGCTTACAGAAATAGGACCTGGCACCTTTTCTACTTAGGGCTGCTCACTGTGCAGTAAAAGTCGCGGCGCTTGGCTTCTACTGTCTTGTATTTATCCGACGAGCTTTCTGCGAATAAAGCGTTATTCATCTTAGACGCGTAAATAGCACCAGTAGAAGCTTCATCTTGGGTTCTCTTTAATTTGAACCAACCTGGCTCTTCGGCATACTTTCCGTCGAGCCTGATTTTCCCTGCGCACATGGATACGATTTCTGGATCTAAATCTGGATGGTTGCGAATTGATTCTGCGATAACTTTACAAAATAAGCCGACAGTTTCGAGGTAAGCTTGGGCGATACCCCAGTTGTTCGCTACATTTTCTAAAGAACTACAAATTGGGCCATTTCTCTTTGCTGAATCCTGATAATATTCAGGGCGAAGTAATGAAAGTTTTTCGAAGCCATATTTCTGTGTCACTTCATCATTCTTAAGTTTGATATTCATGCTGCGGAAAGTATTGTAAGAATCAATTGTTAAATTATGGTAGCTTTCGTTGAAAACTTTGATCTGATTTTTGTAAAGCTTTGTCTGATGCTCAAGCCAAGCTGCAACTTGGGACTTTGTTGCCCATGGGTTGTACTTAATGTTTACATCGTTAGTTCCAAAAAGCATGACTTTTAGTTTTCCGATTCTTTGGTTTAATTCTGAACGATTTACAACATCAGAGGGCTCTTGTCTGACATCCATGAATTGAACAACTTTTTCAAGCAGAACTTTTAGACCTTCAACTTCTTCAATTTCTTTACTCCATTTAGAGTATTCTTGTTCTCTACCAAGCTTTTCTATCATTCTAGTCTTACGAGCAAGAAGTGCTTCGCCCGCTTTATCGAGAACCAAGCCCATATTTTTAGTCCACTTGCTGAGTAAAGCCGAGCACTCGTCTTTTTTAATTTTATTATTTAAAATTTCTGGTAATCGTTCTTTCAAATGAGTATCGACCGAAACGAAACTATCAAACAGCGCTGCACGCATAGCATTCTGATTTTCATCTTCAATTTTCTGTATCTGATTTGCAATATCGAGTGGGAAATCACTAGGCTTGCTGACGTTTGCAAACTTCTTAAGGTAGGAACAACGTAACTCGTGATCATCGCCAGGTATTTTTTCAAATTCAGAAAAGCTCAATCGAAACTTTTCCCGGTGTCCATTAATGTTTTTCCAAAGATCGTCCACCTTATTGTTTTCAAGTCTATATTCTTGCACGATTTTTGATAGCTCAGGTTTGCCAGCTAAAGATTTATCAAATTGCTCTGTGCGAAATTTTAATTCAGCCGCTAATTCGTCACGCTTCCCTGTTTGCATTAACGTTAAATAGCGAATCCGTTGCTGAATTCGAGTGTACTCGCAAGCCGCCCGCATGACTAACTGACGATGGTCATCGTTACTCATGTTCGGTTTATCTTTGTCCGCTGATGATAATATATTAAAAATACTTGTGACAGCTGTAACACCTAGAACGTATGGAAGAGCTTGAACTACACCGCCAGTTAAAGTACCTGCAAGTAATGCAATTGGAGCCATATTTGTTAGAACTTCATTTATTCTGAGTAAAACTTTTCCAGAGTTTGGTGACTCTCCACCGCACGCCGATTTAAAAAGGGTACTATTGCCCATTGTGTTAGTGATCGCTTGAACACTTCCCACTGCTTGAGAAAGATGGTTTGCAAACGCAGTCGAATCATTCGCTGCTAATCCAGGATCCTGCCAGTACTGGTGAAGCTGACCCGTTGACGCTTTTAACTGAGTTTGAGCGTCTAACATGGATCGTAAATCAGCTGACTTAGGGTCACAACCTTCAACTGTTTTTCTGATGTCTTTTTCGAGTAAGTCGACGGCTTTGAAAAGCTCTTCGTAATTGTTTCTCCCGATCAAAGGGCAGGTTGATGCCTGGGCAAAAGCCATCGGAGAAACGTATGATATTGAGACGACTAATAATAAGATTCTACGAAGCATAAACACCTCACCCGTTACAAATGCAATGTTCATTCTACTTGGAGGATGCCTTAGGCAGCTCCTGGGTCGATGGTGCCAAAATTTGTTTATCAGATGTCTACCGGATCATTCGGCAGGCAAATTTGCTGGGTTATTAAACTATAAAGGCCGAGAGACATCTGTCTACTCGGCTCTTTTAGATCTAAACGTTCCGCTTTGGCTTAAGACTAAAGACCTGGTTAATTATTTAGTTTTTTTTGGCTTCTTTTCTTTTACAGGCGGAGGTGTTGGTGTCGGAGGTGGAACATTTGCATTTGCCATGACAACTGCAGCTCGAGAATTCACGATTCCATTTCCGAAGTTAGGATCATTTACGCCAGAACCTAAACGAGTAGCCGAATCAAAGAGATATTTTTCAACAGCGTCAGGGGTAAAACCAAGATTCAGTGAATAGATAAGTGCTGCAACTCCAGAAACGATCGGTGCAGACATAGACGTGCCACTTGCGTAAACATAACCACTATTAACATCTGTCGTTAAGATATCTATGCCCGGAGCAACGATATCAGTTGGTGTGCCAAAATTTGAAAAGAATGGTCTAGCGTCATTTCGGTCAGTCGCGCCAACAATTATAAATGAAGCAAAATCAGGATTAGCTGAATTATCCAGACCCGCATTTCCAGCAGCCATAATTAATAATCCACCTTTAGTGCGAAGATATTGTGCCGCTGTATCAATCGTAAAGCTTTCCGCACCGGTATAACTTAAGTTTACAACTTTTGCTCCATTATTTGCAGCGTACTCAATACATGCTGCTATGGCTGTAACGAAAGCACTGCCGTCTGGAAGATTAGAGATTCGTACTGGCAATACTTTTACCAGTGGCGCCACACCAGCAACCCCACCCATATTGTTTGTCACAGCGGCGATTACACCAGTTGTCATTGTCCCGTGGGAGTTAATAGGCTCTGTATTCGTCGTGCCATCTTCAGCATTATAACCTGGCAGAATAAGATTAGCTCTTAAATCTGTGTGGGTTGAGTCTACTCCGCTGTCACAATTCACGACTGTCACTGCGGCAACACCTTGAGTTATATCCCAAGCAGCTGATGAATTAATTTGAGTATGATGCCATTGAGAGGAAAAAAAAGTGTCATTTGGAGTATAGGCTATGCTTATGAGGCGATCAGTTTCAGCGTACTCGACAGCACCCGTCTGAGAAATAGCGTTTACTATTTCATTTTCGGTACCAATAGAAGTCTGCTTCATTGATTTTGAATAATTAACTTTGCCTTCGAAAAACTTCTTATGATTTTTGATTTCATACAGCGCTAAAACTTTATCTAAGACTTCTTTTTGACCGGCTGTCGCATTAGCTTTAATTTTGTAAATAACAGTTGATTCTCTGTTCTTTTTTTCCTGAGCTTTAGCGGGCCCTCTTAATGAAGAGAAGAACTCTACTTTTCCAAACTGATGTTCGCCAGAAGAAGTATCTTTATTTTTCCAAAAAAAGAAGACTGCAGCTAAACTGCAAAAGGCGATTGCAGAAAAGAAATAAAACTTACGCGGATTCTGTGACATATTGATTGGCCCCTATTGGTAATTTACGACTGTATTTCGTATTCAACTAAATTAAAAAGCTATTACCTCACCGTATAAGGAATATTTGGAATGAACTAGTAGTTGAATCAACATTCGGCCAAAGGGCCTGCTCTACCAAGTGAAAATAAACGGAAGTGTTTTAAATTACGAAAGTGGTTTGAAATTAATCATCAAAAGCAGGCCGAGAGCAGCGAGCTTTAATCCTGTTAACAAGCCTTTGGCCTAAGACTGTTTTTCTTTGAATTAACGAATCAGGAATCTTGAAGTCCCGGCAGTCAATCCAGCGCGGAAATGAAATCACGCCGTCATCGCTCGATCGATCTTCATGACGAGACCTTGAAATAGTTCTTGGAGTGAAAGCTGACTCAATTCGGTCGACTTGCTGTGGAGTTAAGATTCCTAAGCGAGCAAACTCTAATGATATTTCAACCGGAGTTACAAAACCCAGCTGGCCAGCCTCGATGGGAGTTCCAATGTCGTCGTTGCTCTCTTGACTGACTGAATAAGCCTGTCGAATGTAGGTAATTTGTGGCAGATTCGGAAATTCTTGAACAATTTGAGAATAGATCTTCGCATCTCTTTCGCCGTTGTCGCCAATGAAGATAACAAATTTTATTTTAGGATCTTTTAAAATTAAGCGAATCGATTGGACTTTATGATCGTTGGTTATAGGATTGTCTCGAAGCGCTAGAAAGCCAGCTGGAAACTGATTACTTTCCAAAAAATGCTGGTGGCTTAATCCCATAATTGAACGGACGGCATTACTAATATAATAGAATTCAATTTCAGGATTCTGATTCTTAATTTCTTGATAAAGCATATTCATACCGAAGAAAACGTTACCCGTTTTGAACGCTTTTGAAACTCCGTCACTTTTATCAAGAATATGGGAAATTTTAATCGTGTCATCGATATCTGAAATAACCACAATTTTAGCTTCGGCTAAGCTAAAGGAAAAAAATAATGAACTTAGGATTTTACCAAACATGACTCGAGCAATTGCGAAATTCATGCTCAATTCGAATGCAATCTATCGCAGTAGAGGAGCATTAACTGTATAAGCCCTATACATCGGACCTAAAAGCGGAATGAGCTTTATTTTGTTAAGCTTGTTCTTCGTCGCGCTTCTTCTGGCGCATGCACTGAACGTATAACCATTCGACTTTACTTCTTGCCCATGGTGTCCGCCGTAAGAAAGTCAGACTTGATTTAATACTTGGATTCTCATTGAAGCATTTAATATTAATTTCTTTTCCCAGGTCTTTCCAGCCAACATACTCGACAAGTTCACTTAGAATTGCTTCTAAAGTTTTCCCTTCCAGTATTTGATTGGTAGTAAGTTTACTCATGAAAAATACTTATTGATTACTTTTTGCAGGCGCTGCTTTGATATTCAGACTTTCAGTGGGTTTAGTATCAGCATTACCCATACGTCTTCTACATTCAGCAGTTTGCAGAAAAGCCTGCTGGTAAGGATTGCTACCACCGAAGGCTTCCAGGTCATACCCAGTTGGCTTTGATTTCGCATTGTAATCTTTAATGGCAGCAGACATCTTACTCATAATTTGGGTACATCGGTTGATATCGGCTTCACTGAATTGTTCAAATAATTTTGATAGGTTCGAACACAATCCGATTTCGTAGATTACTTTTTTATCTAAATCATTTTTAACTTTTGAAACAAAACAATTATCGTTACTGTGGCCAAATTCGTAAGTTTCTTCTCTCTTGAGCGAAAAAAGACAATTTTTACTTTCCATTTTTAAGCTTGATGGCTTTCCGTCTTTTTTATTAACTGTGTATTGGTAATCACAAATTGGAGATGCCCCTTTGTAAACGGCTTCGGATCCATCTTCTGAAGTAGAAACTGCAGTCAACATTCGTTTTTGAGCCCTAGAACCGGCAAATAATTTTCCATCTTGAGTTAATCCTAGGTTGCCATCTAGATCGGAGCATTTAATCTCATCTGCAAGGGCAAAAGCAAAGATAGGAAGAAATACTAAAACAGCAAATTTTTTCATTAATCACCCTTAGGATGTAAATTAAGATCTCTATCTAAATTTAAAGCATTCCAGGCTACCTTACCAGCGGAAATTCCCGCTGGTTCGTCTAGTTTTAATCAAAGTATTACGTCAGTCTTAAAATTCGACGAATTCTGTTCGCAATTTTGCTTTTGATTAGCCTAAGGATTAGGAGACTCGACGAAGTATATCTAAGCATTAATCGGGCACTTGGATTAAGTTTTGGGTAATCATAAGAATGAATATTCTTCTTTTTTTCTATAATTAACTCATAGTCCTTATAGAGAACATTTACTTCTTCTTTAAAAATCTCGACAAAAAAATCACAAGTGGCCTGGGGGCTGACTCGATCAGGAGGAAAATCTTTGTAAAGATAATCATCAAAAATCATGATTCCACCGACTTTTAATAAATCCCAACAAAGAACAGCGTCAGATAAAACATGGCGCGAACAATGACAGCCATCAATGTAGATAATTTCATAACTATTAGGAGCAAATGTACGAGTCAAAAGGTGAGACTCTCCGATATGTACTTTTACGCTATCGCCTACCTTTGAAAGCTTTAAATTATTTCTGAATAGCTGTTCAGTCTTAAACATAAATGAGTCGACGATGTCAGCTTTAGAGGTCGGATGATTTAGGATATTTTGCATCATCCAAATTACGGATTTGCCCTCGTAAGATCCAATTTCCAAATATTTGATATCTGGCTTACCTTGAAACCGATTAAGTACCTTGAGCCAAACATCACTGCGCCAAGTAACCCAATCGACTGTAAAATGAAGTTCTTTTTCAAATTCCATATCTGCGTATTTTTATGAATAAAAAGTGGTCGGTCAACAATACTTTATTTTCAAGTTATGGCCTTTAATTTAGATCGATCCAGCTTATCGAAGAACCTTCGATACACAAAGCCTGAGGTCGACCGTCTAACCAAGAGCCTAAATTTATATTGCGAGCTTTTCCGGTCGAAACTTTAAATTCTTCATCCACTTTAACGTGCATGTGGCCAGAAATAATAACATCAAATATTTTTTGCTGAAAAACTTTTTGGGCATGTTCGCGGATCATTTCTTTTATTTGAACTTCATTGCGTGTTCGATAGGTCCCACTTCTTTTCCGCGAAGCCTGAGACATTTTCTCGCCAACTTTTTTCCAGAAAAAGCCTGGAAGATAATGACCAAAAGGCTCGATTAATGGATGCCGAGTGAACGCCCGCCATTTTTTATAAGCTTCATCTTTCGAATTCATTTGATCGCCATGCTCGAGCCTGACATTCAAGTTTCCAATTTTATGATATTGAGCATCTTCATATAGTTCGAAGCCTAATTCATTTTGCCAAAAAGGATGAAGATGTAGATCATGATTACCTTCGAAGTATACGAGCCTCGCACCCTTCTTTTTAAGAGTTTTTAGAGGCTCAAAAAGAGGTTTAAATTTTTCAATGAAAACTTTGTGGCCCGAAAGCCAGAAATCGAAGATATCGCCCAATAAATAAAGATCCGGAACTTTTTCCTGCTCTGCCAGTGAATGCAAAAAGCGCAACAGGATTTCTCCGTTGCGCTCTTGCATGTTCTCTAGGTGGATATCAGAAATAAAATAGGCTTTATCACCCATTAATTTTTAAGATCGAAGCCTTGTTTCTTACGAATGAAAGAAGGCACATCTAAGTTTTGGGGAAATGGAGAACTTGCCACTTCACGAGCCATCCGGCGAGCTTCATCGATGTTTGTATCCATCGATACATCCATTGAAAGTTGCTCTGGCTGAACTTGCTTTGTTTTGTTCTCTTGGCTTTCGCGAAACGCACGAGCTTTAGCTAAAAGTAAATCTCTTGCGGTCACACCTTCGTCAGAAGACAAAACCGTCGGCTGAGGCGCCCCCGGCTGAATTTGCGCTTCAATTGAAGGGCTTACAGGAGCATACGGATTTACCGGCTGATGCATTGGCTGCTGAGACATTTGTTGCTGTGGAACTTGGCTGTTGTATGGCTGTTGTAATTGCTGATAAGTCGGCTGAGGCGCTGCAGTTTGCGCAGGATGCTCTTGCGTAAAATTCATAATTGCCGATTGAACTGCACTGATTGGTGGAAGATCAGCTGCTGGCTGGGGTGCGGCCGGCTGGGGCGCCCCCGACTGGGCATTCATCGGATAAGTTGGAGCATGCTGCTGTTGCTGAGCATGCATCATAGGTGTGCCCATTTGAGCCATCGCTTGCGCTTGAGCTTGAGTTACAACACTGACTGGTGAGATTTCGTTTTTACCAAAACCAGTTGCAATAACTGTTACACGAACTTCATCACCCATTGTTTCATCGATAACCGCACCGAAAATAATTTCAGCATCTTCGTGAGCAGCTTCTTTGATTAATGTTGAAGCTTCATCAACTTCAAACAATGTCAGATCAGGACCCGCTGTTACGTTAATGATGATGCCAGTGGCGCCATCAATTTTAATGCTATCTAAAAGTGGAGAAGAGATCGCAGCACTTGCTGCCATAACCGCACGGTTTTCACCACGAGCAGAACCTGTTCCCATAATCGCCATACCTTTTTCTTTCATGATGGTACGCACGTCAGCGAAATCAAGATTGATAAGACCGCGGATGTTGATCAAGTCAGAAATACCTTTTACTGCTTGGTGAAGAACGCTGTCTGCTTTTTTAAAAGTTTCAACAAGTGGCATCTTATCGCCAGCGATTGCTAATAATTTCTGATTTGGAACAACGATTAATGTATCAACGTTTTCTTGTAATTCTAGAAGACCCTGAAGCGCATGTTTTTCGCGTTTCTTACCTTCAAATTGGAATGGCTTTGTTACAACACCAATTGTAAGAGCACCTAATTCACGAGCAATTTTTGCAACAATTGGAGCGCCGCCAGTACCAGTCCCGCCGCCCATGCCAGCAGTTACGAAAACCATGTCAGCACCTTCAAGATGTTCAACAATTTCATTGTAAGATTCGATGGCAGCTCTGCGGCCAACATCTGGATTTGCGCCTGCGCCCAAACCTTTTGTTAATTCTTTACCTAATTGAATTTTCTGTCCTGCTTTATGAGAATTCAGTGCTTGAATATCTGTATTAGCGACTGTGAATTCAACTCCAGACATACCATCTTGGATCATTGTTGTGACTGCGTTACTACCGCCGCCACCAACTCCGACTACCTTGATGTTCGCCCCGATGCTTATATTTTCTTCGAGTTCAAACATGATTCCCCCAGTTTAAAATAAATCTTTTAAAAAACTTTTAACTTTTTCAGAGAGGCCCGCCCACGACTGAGAGATATCGATCTCTGCCGAATTTAGCTGGCCCATTTCTTTCATCTTTTCATAACCAAACTGAATAAGCCCCGCGACAGTGGCATGTTCAGAGGATTTCGATACTTCAACTAATGGCCCCATTGATTTAGGGAAGCCTCTGCGTACAGGTAAGTCCATGACGTACTCACCCATCTCAACTAATCCCGGTAACTGACTTGCGCCACCAGTTAAAATGACGCCCGAACCTAAAAGAGGTTCAAAACCGGATTTACGAATATCATGAGCAATCAACTGCAACGTTTCTTCAGCTCGTGCTTCAAGGATGTGGGCTAAATCTTTTCTTGCGATCGTTCGAGATTTTCTGCCACCAACACCTTCAACTTCGATACTGTCATGATCATCGATTAATGTTGGAAGTGCAGAGCCTGATCGTTTCTTTAATTCTTCAGCTGAAGATTGTGGAGTTCTTAAACCAACAGCTACGTCGTGAGTAAAATGTTGACCACCGACTGAAATCATTGAGCTATGTGCAACACTGCCGTTTACGAAATAAAGTAACTGAATAGCGCCGCCGCCCATATCAGCTAGTACGCAGCCCAAACTTTTTTCGTCTTCAGATAAAACAACACGAGAAGCTGCCAAAGGTTCAAGTGTTAATCCGTTTACTTTTAAGTCTGCTTTTTCGACACATTTAATAATATTATTTATAGCTGACTGACCACCCGTCACGATATGAACATTGGCTTCTAGACGAACGCCTGTCATACCAATTGGGTCAATGATGCCGTCATTTTCATCCACTTTGTATTCACGTGGAAGAACATGTAAAACTTTGCGATCAGATGGAACAGATACAGCTTGAGCTGCTTCGATCACTCTCGCGATATCAGAGTTAGCGACTTCTTTATCTTTAATGGCAACCATGCCTTTTGAATCAAATGATTTTATGTGACCACCAGAAACACCAATCCAAACAGAAGTAACTGGATAACCAGCCATCAATTCAGCTTCTTCTTTAGCTTTCACAATCGCTTCTGTAGTGGCTTCGATGTTGATGATAATTCCGTGACGTAAGCCTGTGTTGGGAGCGGTCCCAAGACCAATAATTTCCAGCTGTCCATCTGCGCGGACAGCCGCTATTGCTAATGATACTTTTGTAGATCCGATATCAATACCAGCAACTAGTACTGGCTTCGTTTTTAAAGTACTCATCCTTAAGCCTTTATTCTGATCAGCTTCATTGTGAAACTGGAGCTTGTGCCAGCTAACATCAAAAAGTTAACGCTCCCACAGGCTCTATTTGTAGCTTGACCCATCTTAGGTCTACCGACTTTAGCTTAGGGATCCTTACGCAACCTGACAAGGACTTTCTGAGACAGATTTGCGTCGATGACGCGAGCCTGAAATTTTTTAAACTCAAGATAATCGAGTACTTTGGAGATTCTAAAACTTTTTGTACGCACGCGATCTTCGCCAATTTTTACGCGAAGACCGTTCTGAACGAGCATGAAAGAAAATCCCACCTTAGCTTCATAATGTATTTCTGAAATTGTAGCTTTAGAAAATGATCCCTGCTCAGGAATTTGTTTTAAAATATCAATCGCTTTAATTCGGATCTCTTGAGATTTATTAAAAATACTTCCAACCGCGATCGGAAGATCCGGAGACTCACCCGCTTTAAGTGAATCAAGAAAATGTCCATTTTCCATGACTGGTAAAATTTCACCCTTGCTTGTCATGTACACAAAATAAAGAGCTTGAGGTTTAACCGTTAGTTGCAAAGTAGCTGGCCAGCGACGCGTAAGATGAAATGAGCTAATCCACTTCTCTCCATCTAACTGAGTTGAAATGGCTTGAAGCTTGAGACCCCATAATGGTTGGCCACGAAGTAATTCTAATTGCTGATCAAGTTTTTCAACGGATCTTTTTAGAGCCTGTTTCGAGAATGAAGAATCTTCGACAACGATTTCGATATGATTTAAATTAAAAAAACCTTTTTCGTTTAAATAATAAAAAAATCCAGCACAACTAACGGGCAATATAATAAAGGTCAGAATTAATTTAAGCCAAAACTTCATTCATCTATGCTAACAGGCATTTCGCGGATTGTGAGATCCGCTGGACCAAAGGCTACCATCAGTACTTGAAGCTTAAACGAATAGTCCGACAGCTCCGCAGGCTAAAATAACGGCCCAAGATGGAATTTTAAAGCGAAACAAGACTATGGTCGCAATTAAATAAGACCAAAAATTGAATGTTCCAAACTCAGGACGGTAGCGATACACGACGAAAATTAATGTTCCGACAACTGCGGCAAGTGCACCTGCAGAAAAATTAAGTATCCACGAAGTCTGAGCTAATCTTTTTGCTACTCGCGGAAACCAAGTGGTCATGTGAATCAAACCAGGCAAGAAAACTCCAACGGTAGCAAGCACGGCGCCTGTCATTCCAGCAACTTTATAACCAATGTAAGTTGTTGTAACTAAAACCGGGCCAGGAGTAATTTGCCCCAAAGCGACTGCTTGTAAAAACTCATCTTGAGTAATCCACTGATGAACTTGAACGAATTGAGTTTCTAGCCATGGCAATACCGCCAATCCCGTTCCAAAAACAAAAGCTCCACCGCAAAACGAAATCCAAAATAGTTCAAGCACCGGCACCGCTGGCAAAACGCCTTGCGGCTTCTTCATTTTATATCGAAGAATATTAATCGCACCAAATGCTATGATGACGACAGGTTCAGGCAAGTGATTTATCACGAAAAATAAAGAAATCAAAACGTAGACCCACCAAAGAAAATCTTTGCTGTACGGCTTCGCAAGCTGCCAGCATGCGAGTGTGATTAAAGCTAATGCTCCTGACTGAAAACCAATCAATAATTTATTTATCCAACTATATTCGCTCAAAAAAGAAGAATAAGCTCCAAGTAAAATCATCATCAGTGCCGCAGGAAGAACCAAACCAAATCCAGCAATAACTGCACCGAAAAAACCCGCTTTTGCATTTCCAAAATACGCAGCTGTTTGAAATGCCAACGCACCCGGCATCGCCTTAATTAACGGGAAAACCTGATTAAATTCTTTTTGGTCAACCCACTTTTTTTCTTCGACTAATTCTTTTTGCATGATCGCTACTAACGCGACAGGGCCGCCAAAACCAGTGCAGCCAAGTTTTAAGAAATAAGTAAGTATTTCAAGCTTACTAACTTCTTTATTCTCGTAATTACTGTCCTGGGCTTTGAGCATCTTTTTTTTCTTTTAAGATATCTTTTTGTTTCGCAGAAAATTCGCGGTGGCGGGCATTGAAATCGTTTGTTTTGTCACGGGAATAATCTTCGAAATTTTTTCGATCATCGCGCATCTGAGCTTCGAATTCATCACGCTTTTCCTTTTGATTTGCATAGAAATCTTTTCTCTTTAATTCCAAGTCCGCAAAGAAATTTTTTCGCTCGTCTGCTTCAGTTTTTTTGCTTTTAAAATCTTTTCTTTGGGCTTCAAGTTCTTTTGTAAATTGATCGCGGTCTTTTCTTTCGACTTTAACGTAGGCTTCCCTTTTTTTAGTTAAATCTTTTGAAAATTTATCTCTTTTTTTGCTGATGAGTTTATAAAAACGATCGCGAATTCTATTGGGCTGCTCTAGTGGGTTTTCAAAAAGCTTTTCCATGTACGCGAGCTCATCATTTTCGGTTTTTTTGTCTTCGGGAACTTCTGATCTAAGCTCTTCAAAAGCTTTGCGATCTTCTTGTAATTTATAATCAGGCTGGACCAAAGGACGATCTTGATACTGATCTGCTGATGCACAAGATGTCAGCAGTATCCCCACTAAAACGTGGAAAAAAAGACTCGTAAAAACAGCCCAGACCTTTGACGATATTCTCATGAAAATGCCCTCACTTGACTCGATCTTACCCGTGTTTGTGACGAGAACGTCAATATGATTTTAGGTCTACCACGTTTTAAAACTCAGCGCTCTTTCGAGAATACTCACTCGCTTCATTTGAATAAGCGCTTTCAGTCTCGTTATGTGACGTTGTTGACGCTATCATTACTTACTTCATCTGCTATTTTTCTATTAGCTGCTTTTTATTTTACTCAGCAAAATCAGGCTATCTTTAAAGAGTTAGCATTTGATGTTTATCCAACAATGGTAAAACATATCGAGCGTGAATCTAAATGGCTCTTGATACTTTTAGGTTTAAGCTTTGCGGCGATTGGTGTTTCAACTATGTGGATCGCAAGAAGAATGACTTCCCACTTGATCGAGCCTTTGGTTGAAATGGAAAAACACATGCGCCATCTAATCGTTGGCGAATGGGAAAAATCAGGTTACCGGTTTTCTGAATCAAAAGACTTCAAAGATCTTTCGATTACTTACGATTATTTATTGAACACGTTAAAAAGCGTGACGGAACAAGAACTCGAAATGCTCATGCGGATGAGACTTGATTCTCATGATAAAGAGACTTTTCATAACTGGGCTGAATTGATTAATCAAAAGCGCAAACGTTTGGGGATGGCTCCGATTAGCGGTTTTTCCTTAACGTCTGACGTAAAGCCAGGTCTACGTCGCGTTTCTTAATACTTTCACGTTTGTCGTGAAACTTCTTACCTTTACCTAGACCCAGTAAAATTTTAACTCGGCCATTCTTAAAATAGATTTTCAGCGGAATTACGCTTAGACCTTTTTCGCGAGTTGTCGCGTGAAGATGCTCAATTTCTGCCTTATGAAGTAGCAGCTTTCGAAGTCTCTCGGGTTCGTGATTTGCGTAACCACCTGATTTGTAAGGCGCGATGTGAGCATTCTGCAAAAAGGCCTCGTCTCTGATGAAGGCGACATAAGAGTCTTTGAGTCGAATACTTTTATCCCGAATACTTTTCACTTCACTGCCAATCAAGACGACTCCAGCTTCATAGGTATCCAGGATTTCGTAATGAAACCTGGCTTCTTTATTTTCCTGGATAAGTAATTCGCCTGATTGTTTGGCCATCGGTTGAATCTATCGGAGTTTTTGAGTATTTTAAAGCCGCATTATGAAAAATTACATCCTCTGGGACTTAGACGGCACTTTGACAGATTCTAAAGAAGGCATTATCCGATGCATTCAATACGCATTAGAGACCTTCGGCATGACTCCGCCACCCTTTGAAAGCCTCTCGTGGTGCATAGGACCGCCTATAAACGAAACTTTCAGAAGTCTTGCCCCCATGGCAACTGATGAAGAAGTCTTAAAGCTGGTAGCCTTATACAGAGAAAGATTTGCACCCACCGGTCTTTACGAAAACCGAGTCTACCCGTTCGTCGTCGATATCCTGCTCGAAATGAAAGAAACAAGAAAGCAGTTCTTAGCGACCTCAAAGCCCCACATTTTTGCAAATCGAATCATGGTACATTTCGAGCTCATGACATACTTCCAACGAATTTTCGGCAGCGAACTGAGCGGCGAAAGAAGTAACAAGGCTGAATTAATAAAGTACATCTTGGATCAGGAAAAAATTTCTCCTGATGACGTGTTTATGATCGGTGACCGAAAACATGACATCATCGGAGCCAAAGCAAATGGAATTGCCAGCCTAGGTGTGACCTGGGGCTACGGCGGCAGACCGGAACTTCACGAAGCAGGCGCCGATCATATTTTCGATGCACCTCAAGACTTAAAAGCTTTTTTACTGAAGAACTAATCCTATCAAATTTGAGAATTGATTACTTCGAATTCTGTACCTAGAATCTTTTTATGCAAAGTCTGATCATGATCGCAAGTTTTGGTGTCCTTGGAATTTTCTGCCGTTTCGGTATCGATAAATCTTTTGGAAATTTGAACCAATCTTTTCCGGTTTCTACATTTACAATTAATATCGTAGGCTCTTTTTTAGCTGGCTTGATTTATGTTTTAGGCGAACGCCAGGAAATTTCCACCACGCTTCAAACAGCACTACTTGTGGGCTTCTGCGGCGGCTTTACAACTTTTTCGGCCTACAGTCTTCAAAGCCTCACACTCATAGAAAAAGAAAAGTTTATTCCTGCATTATTTTATTTCGCGTTAAGCCCAATCATTGGCCTACTTGCCGCTTTTATACCGATCCTAATCGCCCGAAAAATGTAGGAGGCTTCTTTTCGATGAAACTTAATTTTATACCCCTGTCATTTCCTCAAGATAAAGAAGGCCTAGTGGCCTTCCTGATTTCCGAAGAATGGCCTTTTCATGTCAATGTTCGATTAACGAAGGATAAAGTTCTTTCTATGACTGAAGAAGGCACTTTTGATGGAAGCAACCATCTGTGCTTTTGGATTCTTGATGAAAGTAATACCGAGGTTGGTTTCATACGGCTTTTTGATCTAGATGATGTTGATGACGGACATCCGCTTTTTGATTTACGTATTCGCTCAAGTCACAGAGGAAAAGGAATCGGAAAAATCGCGGTCAAATGGCTGACGAAATATCTTTTCGAAAAATATCCAAATCTTGATCGCATCGCAGGCACAACTCGAGCTGACAACACTTCAATGAGAAAAATTTTTAAATCTTCTGGCTATGCCAAAGAGGGCCACTTTAGAAAAGACTGGCCAGCAGTAGATGGAAAAAATTATGATACGGTTAAGTACGGAATACTTCGCGAAGATTGGTTATCTGGGAAAATGACTACGGTAAATTGGAACGATAAAATATAATTCCCCATCTTCACTGGCGATTTTTCGAATTTATCCGAAAATATGGTGGCAGCTTCGATACTCCACCTTCATTTAAGCATAAAAAAAATCTAAATTGCGCGCCAGATATTGTAGAGCGCTTGGAATTGTGTCGGGTTGATTTCTTCTCCGCGCAAAGTTTCTTTGAAACCCATTTTCATGAGTTCCGCTTTTACGATTTCCCAGCCGTTTTCTTTTTGATTTAAATGTCCTTGCCAATTAGTTTTTAAAAGTTTTCTTCGCTGCTGAAATGCGGTTTTAACGAACTTTAAATACTTTTGAGGCTCGGGAACTCTGATCTCTAGTGGAACAAATTTTAAAACTCTTGAAGAAACTTTTGGTGGTGGCCAGAAATCACCACTGCCGGCATCCGTTACGTTTTCGACTTTCCAAAAACTTTGCGCCATCACACTTAAAAATCCATAGTGATCAGTTCCGGGAAGCCCGCGAATTTTCTGCGCGACTTCCTTTTGAAACATTAAAACCATTCCCATTAAGGGATCTGGATCCATACATCGATCAATCACGATGGATGATGAAATTTGATACGGCAAATTACTTACTAACATCACACCTGGCTTGATGAGTTCCTGCCAGTTGATTCTTAAAGCATCGGCTTCGATGACGTTTTGTTCTTTATTGCGCCAGTATTCGGCCCAGCCCTGATCTAACTCGATTAATTTTAGCGGCTTATTTTTTTGAGTGAGAAAAAAAGTTAATGACCCAGGCCCCGGACCTACTTCGATTAATTCTGTTGCATCAAAAGTATCAACGGCAGCAATAATTTTTCCAATAACCGAATCGTTTACTAGAAAGTTTTGGCCTAAAGATCTTTTGGGATCTCTTCGTTCTTCTTGAAGGACTTTATTGAGTCTGTCTTTTGAATCACTCATCTGGAAAAATCTCCTGGCCATGATTCGGGTGAAGGACCTAAATTCCAGTCGTGTCTAACACCGGCTTGAAGGTGAAGGACTCCGGTAAAACCAATCATAGCTGCATTATCAGTACAAAATCTAATCGGCGGAATCGCGAGCGCCCACTTTTTTTGTGCTGCCAATTTTTCGGCTTGTTGCCTGAGGCCGGAATTGGCGCTGACTCCGCCAGTGATGATGACTTTTTTTATTTTGGTTTTGAAAGCGGCTTTTTCTAATTTTGATAATAAAACATCAATGATCGCTTGCTGAAATGAAGCACACAGATCATTTAGATTTTCTTTTACTTTTTCTTCGCCCATTTCAGTGATCATTCGGTGAGCGGAGGATTTAAGTCCCGAGAAGCTCATGTCTAAAGTTTCATCGTGAATCATGCTGCGGGGAAAATTAAATTTTTTCGGGTCTCCGAGTACCGCCGCTTGATCGACTTTGGCTCCACCTGGGAACCCAAGGCCTACCATTTTAGCGAACTTGTCAAAAGCCTCGCCGGCGGCATCGTCTTTGGTACTTCCTAAGATTTGGTATTTTCCCAAACCCTCGACTTTGTAAAGACTTGTGTGCCCACCACTTATGGCAAGTGCTAGATAAGGATCAGTGAAAGGAAAACTAGGCGCATAGCTTTCATCGTGGAGAAATGGCGCAAGCAAATGCCCTTCTAAATGATTCACGCCAATTAAAGGTAAATTCTTTGCCATAGCTAAAGATTTTGCCGTAACGAGGCCCACAATCAATGCACCAATCAGCCCCGGTCGATTTGTGACCGCAAGGCCTTGAACATCATCCCAGTTCAATCCGGCTTTTTTAAAAGCTTCTTCAGTGAGTGGCAGAAGTGAGAGTGAATGGTTTCGAGAAGCGATTTCAGGAACAATTCCACCGTAAGGTTCGTGATCTAAATCTTTCGTTGCAGAGACAAGAGAAAGGACCCGGCCAGAATGGTCGACGATCGATACGGAAGTATCATCACAACTTGTTTCAAATGCTAGGACGTTTCTGATCACTTTATTTTTTGAAGCCGAGACTTTGCTTTGCGAGCCTCTTCAGATTTAGGGTGTTTAGAGACAACTTCTTCGTAGAAAGTCTTGGCTTCATCCTTCATTCCTAATTCTTGAAAGCTAACACCCATTTTATAAGTAGCTGTTGCTACATTTTTTCCTTTTGGGCTTTTGGTACGGTATTTTTCATATTCTAAGATGGCAGCTTTGTAATCCTTCTTCTCGTAGTAGCCTTCGCCGCTATCAAATGGATTTTTATCAGCGTTTTTTTGAGCTTCTTTTTGTTGTACTTCTTTACGACTTTGTTCTGCTAAACCCTGCGCACGGGCAGATCCAACTTCAGCCTGAAGTGCGACCATGTTTTGTTCCATTCGGCCTAAAGCTTCCTGAAAAATTGCAATTTTTTGATTCTGACTTTGAACAGTTTCAACAGAGTTTCTTCTTAATTGTTCGGATTCATTGTGTGCCGTTGTTAATTTATTTTCTAAAACTTCAATTCGACCATTATAAAATCGAACTTGTTCTTCGAGATCGGCAATTCGGTTGTAAGTATCCGCATTGGTTTTTTGTAAAGTTCCAACTTGTTGCTGAAGCACCTGGCGCTGTTCACCGGTTTTTAAATCTGAACGGGTCTGAAGACAGCCACCTAGTAGAGCAATTGAGCCAACCGAAAAAACAAAAGAAGTTAAAAATGAGCGAACGGGAAGTGTTAACTTCATAGGATGTCTCCGGTTTTTTGTCGGTTAAGGCGAGCACTATTTTCAGCTTTTTCAGCAGCTTGTTTGGCTTTCAAGAATTCGATTCGGGCTTCATCCCAACGAGAGTCCCGGTAAAGTAAGCGGCCTCGTCGATAAGCCTCTTCAGCTTGATGCCAAAATCCGGGCGATAAGCGAGGCGCTTGAACGTCTCGAGCTGCATCGAGCGCAGCCCGTGCCATTGTATATTCATCCAAGGGTACGGGACCGGTTTTACAACCCAAGATACCCAGAGTGAAAAAACTTAGTAGTCCGATGAAAAAAAACTTTTTCATAGTACTCAAATTATTTTAATTCCTTTACTGAACCGGAACGAAATTAGCGCGTCTGTTTTTAGACCAAGCTTCTTCAGATTCACCAGTTACAAGTGGACGTTCTTTTCCATACGAAAGAGTCTTCAAACGTGAAGCTGCTATACCCAAATTTTGTAAGTAAGCTTTAACCGAGTTTGCACGTCTTTCACCAAGTGCCAAATTGTACTCGATGCTGCCACGGCTGTCAGTGTGACCTTCGATTTGAACACTTACTTTTGCGTTAGCTTTCATCCAATCAGCGTTAGCTTTAAGAGCATCACGTGATGAAGAAGAGAGAGTTGCTTTATCGTAGTCAAAATAAACGGTCGTTAATCCTGCAATATTATTGCTATCAGAACCTGCAGCGTCAAAATTCATTGGTGTTGAATCGACGGCACTTTCTTGAACCATTGGTGTAGATCCAACTTCTGCGTCAGAAGTACTTTTATCACGGCCCTTACATCCAAAAATCATGAGTGAAGTGATGCCGATTAAAAGTGCGTTGCGAAATTGTGTTGATGCCACCGTAATTACTTGAGCAGTCATTTGAGCCATTCTGGAATTCCTCCTGTTGCTTAGTTCTAACTTGTTAAACCCCATTGATGTTGCCACTAATTCAGTCCATCATGCAATGGTATGTTGAAATACTTATTCATTTTTTTATTTTTGTCGCTCTTTTCAATTTTTAACTCTCAGGCTTCACCGATTCCTCATGATAAGAAGCCTCTTACTCTAGCAACTCCGCACTTCCAAATTTTGTATTATGCCGAGCAGCAAGAACTTGCAGAGCTTTATGCTCGACAATTTGAAAAAGCTTGGAGCTTTTTGGACGGAGCTTATCTATCGAAGCCCGAAAAAGTAATTGTGGTGCTGAATGATAGCTTAGATCAAGCCAATGGCTTTGCGACTCGCATTCCTTACCCCTTCATTATGCTTTACCCAGTGCTTCCAGACCTCAGTGACTCGATTTCAGAATTTGAAACATGGTCATTAGAGTTAGCAACTCATGAATTGGCTCATATTTTTCAGATTGAGCCTGCTAGCGGAATGATCAAGTCACTTCGTTCAGTTTTTGGAACAATCGTGGCTCCGAATCTTTTACTCCCTGGTTGGTGGAAAGAGGGCGCATCGGTATGGGCGGAAACTGCAATTTCAACATCAGGTGGTAGGTTGCGGTCAATTTATCAGGAAGCGACGCTTCGATCGTGGGTTGGCGAAAAAAATATTCTAAATTTCACGATTGCCCAAGCGAACGAAGCGCTTCCCTCTTGGCCGTACGGTTCAAGACCTTACTTATTCGGCTCTCTCATGATGAGCCATATTATCCAACAGCATGGCGAACAAGTAATGAAAGATATTTCCGAGCGTCACGGCGCCACTGTTCCTTATGCTTTTGATGCCATCACTTTATCGACTACTCAGAAAACTTATAATCAGCTTTACACCGAAGCATTAAAAGGCTGGGAAGATAAAGCTAAAGACCAAGTCGTGAAACTTTCCACTGTTCCGTTAGATCAACCGACACAAATTAAAACGCCTGACGTTATCGTGCGCTCTCCGTCGATTAGCGGCGACGGAAAATACTTAGTTTGGGTGGGACAAGATAAAAGAGCAGAGCCCCGCCTCAAACTTTCCGAACTCGATCAGAATCAAAACATCACTGAAATTAAAGAACTTGGAAAAGGCGAAATCCGCGAAGTTCGCTTTTTTCCGAAATCTCATAAAATTTTGTATAACGAAATTAAAGCGGCCAGCCAAGTCGAGTCTTATTCCGATCTCTATGTCTACGATATCGAAACAAAGAAACGAACACGGCTAACAAAAAAATTAAGAGGCCGTGAAGCCCAAGTCAGTCCAACTGAACAAGAAGCAGTCTTTGTCGGCTTAGAAGGCGGTAGAACCGCCTTAAGAACAATCCATCTTGAAACAAAAGATGTGAAAACACTTTTTACAAGCGAAATTGATCAAAGAATTGCATCTCCTCAATATTTAACGAATACCCAAATTCTTTATTCGTTTTTAAAAAGCGGAAAAGAATCTTTATACGTCTGGGATTTATCAACAAACAAATCCACACTTTATAACGACCAAGGAAGTCGACTTCGGAGACCTCTAGTCATTGGAAATGAAGTTTGGGTTATGTCGGATTTAAATCGAGTTTTTAATCTTTACAAAATAAGCGGCAATAAACTTTCAACTCCTAAAACGCATGTAAAGACAACAATTCTTGATTATGCCGTTCACCCCAAGACGGGATCTGTTTTTGCTGTCACGATGTCTTCTGAAGGTCCTTTGCTTGCTTATTTTCCCGCAGAAATTTTGAATAAAAATATTAAAGCCCTACCCGTCATAGAGCCGATGATTGGAAAAGCAACCAAGCTTCCTGCTGCAGTTGATGTTGAAACAACGACGACTCCGACTGACCGACCTTATAAACTTTGGCCTCATTACTGGATTCCTTTTATTTCTGGATCTTCTGCAAGTAACGGCGTTCTATTTTCTGTTGCAACTTCTGGCAATGATCCCACATTTCAACACGCTTATAATTTAGGTTTGGTCTACGACACTGGTATCGAAGAAACTTCTTATAATGCAGGTTACATGAACCGCGCCTTCAAGTGGCCTTGGTCGTTACAATCTGCCCGCGCAGCTAGAAATTTTGCAGGCACTGAATCTGTTTATTATAATCAAACTCATTCATTTTCTTTTACTCCAGACACTTCCAAAATTTCCGATTATTGGGGAACTTCACTTGCTTACGTATATTCGAAATACGAAGACGACGTGGTAACTTTCGAGCGAAATGGTCCACAAGCTACATTTTCATTTTCAAACGTGAAACAAACTTTATGGATGATTTCGCCAGAAGAAGGCGGGAGTGCTTCGGTCGGTTATGCTCATTACAATAAATCTTCCAGGTTAAATGATTACAATCAGTACTTTCTTAACGGGGCCTATTATTTCAGTCATTGGTTACCTGAAAGACACGTGATTTCGTTTGAAGGGCGCGCTCTTGTAACTGATCAAAAGATTCCCAGCATCTTAGGGGATTCATCCACAATTTATTCAAATGCTTTAACTTCAAGCTTCTTAATTCGTGGTTATTTAGAAAGTCAGTTCGTTGGACGAAATATCTATAATGCTAATATTGAATACCGTTTCCCAATGGCTTCTTACACCAAGGGTTCTGGATTATTTCCGTTTTACTTAAAAAGAATTCATGGAGCATTCGTTGCGGATGCAATCGCGCTTGATGGCTTTGCTTACAAACAACCCATCAACGCCAATGTGCGGGTAAAAAGTGATCAGGTTTTTAGCAGCGCCGGAGCCGAAGTTAAAGCCGATACCACACTGGGTTATGTGATTCCCATCGAATTTGTTTTAGGTCTTCACACCCCGTTTCAGCCGGCCTACAGTGAAGAACTCTCTATGTACGTGCAAATCAAATCTGGGATTGGGTTTTAGCTTGACTTAAAGTCGTGCCCTTTCAAGACTTAAAGGATGGAAAAGATCCTTTGGATTCAAGAACTTGTACACGCAGAATCATTAATTGAAAACGAAGGTGTCATCGAAGCACCTGAAGACTTATCGCCCGAACAACAACTTGTTCAGGAAAGTGTTCAGTTTTTAATTCAGCTTAAAAATGAATTCCAAGATGCCATGACTGCTTTTAACGAACTTAAAGGCGATGTTCCTGGTTTAGTAAAGCTTTATGGGATTGCAAAAACTCACTCTGATTTTATGCTCTTTCGCCATGGATACAAATTAGTTGTGAGTTTAAAAGCACCGGGTGTTATTTCAATCCGTGTTAATTTTATTCCCGCTTCTTACGTACCTTCATCAACCACGATGAGTCCTCAAAGCTTCAAAGAAAAATTAATCAGTGATGAATGTTTGATTGAAGCCCGTCACGGCGCTTTCGGCGAACTTCACTGGGTGCATGAAAGTATTCCGTTCAAAATTGATTACGTAGTGAAGTATTTTTTCACTCTCTTTACGAAAGAAAGCACTCGCTAACTTTTACCCGATATCTAATTTGCGGAATTCGAATGGCCGAATCTTAGGTGCGGCCGGTTGACTAGTAGTCGTTTGCTGAGTTTGCGCCGACGTTTGCATATGAGAACTCGCCGCTAACGAAGCTTGAGTCATCTGTTGATTTGATCCGAACTTAATCGCCTTTAAAAATTCTGCGCCCACAGTGCTTGCTTGCGGAGCAGCCGCTTTTTCTGGCTGAACCCAAAGTGGAAGTGTATTTTGATTAAATGTTAATTGGTCTTTGTTCATTGCAACGATCAATTCTGCTTCACCCCGAGTAATGTCGATTTCCCTGATGACATCATCGATCGTTTTTCCGTCGTTGGCCATTTGGGCTGCTTTTACATACTTGTTCATTGATTGAACTTCAGTCGAAGACTGATTTCCCATCATTGAAGAGGAAGATTCGACTTGTTCGTAAATATTTTTAGCGATCTCTTCCATCTTTTGGATTTGTTGATCAGATTCCACCAGGAGGCCTTGAATTTCGCGGTATTTGGCTTCTAACAATTGCGTAAGGGATCTAACTTGTTCGTCGGTTTGGTCTGATAGATCTTCTAGAACAGAAATTTTATTCTGAAGGATTTGTAAACCTTTGCTGAATTTCTGGTCGTCTTTGTCAGTTTGCTTTCGATTAATTAATAGGAAAATCATGCCTGCAAAAAACAGCAAGTTCACCATCAGCTGAACCACAATCCAAATATTCATAAATGACCCTCTACCTACAGTGTATGAAGGTGTTCAAGGGTTTCACAAGGCTGGTCGTTAAATTGAAAAAAGTCGCTGGCCTTAGGACCAAGACTGCCTACCTAGATCCCGAAGAAATTTAGTGCCGCGCACTCATTATGCTACTGTTTAAGTTGGATGCGAATGGCAAGTCGCGGACGGCAAGTAGAGGAGTAATTTAATGGCATGGTATGTTTTTCCATTTTTAGTGAGTTTAGTTTTAACAATCACGAGCTGCAACAAAGTGAAGTTTGCTGGTAATAAAACAGCACCTACACCCGCGACTCCGACACCCAGTGGACCGCCGGGTCTTCAAGGCGGCACTCGCGACGTCACTAATAATATCATCGCACAAACACCGAATAACAAACTCGATATCATGCTGATTGTTGATGACTCAAATTCCATGCTTCCAGAAAACCAAAAATTAGCAGCTAAAATGGCTGATTTCGTAGCGACTCTTCAGAACTCTTCAATTGACTGGCAAATGTGTGCAACGGTCACTCGCGCACTCACTGTGAATAATAATCCTGCTTGGGGTGCTTCCATTGCGTGGAGCAGCTACACTCCCGCAGCTGGTGTTTCAGCTTGGGTTTTAAAATCAACAAGCAATCTCTCAACAGTTTTTACAAATACGATTAACAACATTGGCGCTGGCTGGGCCGGTACCGATGACGAGCGCGGAATTAAAGCAGCTTGGTGGCATATTTATAACGGCGATATCAGATACGCTAACAATTCAAAATGTCACCGTGCTGATGCAGCACTTGCAGTCATCTTACTTTCTGATGAAGACGTTCGAAGTGTGGGCGGCGATCAAGCGGCTCAGTTTTACCCTAACGAATATAAAGCTCTTGAAAACGATGACCAGCCCGCTGCTCTTCTCACTCAGGTCCAGGATGTTTTCGGCATGACAAAGCGTTTTAGCTATAACTCAATCATCGTAAAACCCGGAGACACCGCGTGCCTGGCCTCTCAAGATGCTGGCGGAGCAAAAAGTCACTACGGCGTAAAGTATAACGAGATGAGCACACTAACTGGTGGTGGAATCGGTAGCATCTGTGCTGACAACTACTCGGCTAACTTAAATCTTTTCGCTGACAGCATTCAAGATTCGATCTCTTCGATTCCATTAGAATGTAATCCGGTTGGTGGAGCAGTCGAAGTCACAGTGACTCCAGCAGTAGCGGGCTTACAGTCTGAAGTGAAGGGCGCAAGTATCGTCTTTACTCCAAATGTTCCTGCGGGCCGCAACGTTAAGCTTAAATACAAGTGCGCAATCTAAGCGCCTAGGACGGCGATTACTAATCTCGCCAAACCTGGGCACTATCAAACTCGCACTTTCCATCATTTTGGTAGTCAGGTAGCATAGTAATAGCTAGACCGGATTCACCATTCCCAAAAGCATAAACTTCATTCTTCTCGTATTCCATTCCGTTAGAATTGAATGCTTCAAAAGCTTCTATATTTGAGATTTTTTCTATCTTCTTTTTATTCAAAATTCGCGAAGCCATTTGTTTAGCTTCTTTTACGCACGTCGCTTCCTGCTCAGTCAAAATCTTAAAATTTCGATCTTCCGGTTCAACCTCAGTTTGTTCGATGCTTTCACTGGCATACCCGAAGCAAGTAGTGATTATAGTTAACGCAAGTACCATCATATTCGTTTTCATTTTTTTCTCCTTAAAATTTATTTAATATCTTTTAGTCTGTTTATTGATTTAATTTCGCCAACTTGAATTCTTTTTGTAATTGGGCCAAACGTAGTTCTTGTATCGGAATCATCTTCGCTAGGTGCTAGCCAATTACAAGAAAGACCTTTTTCCATTTTCAAAACACGAGAGTACAGTGTGCTTTTAGCTTCAACCATAAACTCCATAACACGAAAGCCAGTTGCTGCATGAACATGGGTCTGAGAAGTTAGGTAGATGTTATAAGTGGCGGACTCTACCTCATCTTTACAGATTCCTTTTTCAAGATGACCATAGTGCCACGACGCCGTAATCTCCTCCGAACCCAGCAGAACAACTTGAAGGTGTTCTCGGCGCACTGGTAATTCGATTTCGCCTACAGGGTTTCTTCCGTCCATCGTGTCTTCATTATGCTTTTTTATAAGCTGACCAACTTGGCTTCTAGGATTATTCGCAGCCATTAAAAAAGTGGCCACTACCTTTTCTTGAAGTTGGCGCAGATTGGGTCTGCTATCTATAATCGATTTCATTTTTTCTGAAAATGGATTTGATATTTGATGTTGGGTATCGTCAATCCCCGCGATGCCTAAATATTCGTGCAGCAAAAGCCTGTAGCCAGTTACATTTTCCTCAACAAGACTTGCACAAACTATAGAATCAATAACTATGATATCGAGTGAGGGATAATTAATAGCGTTTACTTGTTGTCCGCGAACTTCAAGGTTTGAACCTGCTAAAAATTTTGCCGATTTCATCTTGTTCAAAAAACCGTTTTTTTGCACTTCATTTTGAAAAGAGATTTCATTAATGTTACTTATAATAAACTGAGTCGCTGAAAGAAGACTCGCGGCACAAATGTTTCCGCCGCCACCTGAACCAGGTCCGTGAACCTTATCTAGATTGTATTTTTCAACTGTGGCTGATTTTAATTTGTCGAATTGAATGATTTTAGAATCAAGAATGAGCGGAAGATTTTTAAGTTCTAAAGGCAATGTTTGCCGAGTGCTCTTTACTGTCCCATATTGAGACACCGCTAGTTTAGTGTTTTGGGCAAATACAGTAGTTGCAATTACCGTCACCGAAATAGGTATCGCAAGTGCTTTAAAGTAGTTAAGAATCATCTGGTACTCCTCATAAATATTAGTTTCAAATTCCGATCCAACTTCGAATGTTATACATCGCGTTATAAGGCATTTCCATATATTTGTTATTAAATTATTAATGAGTTGTATATAATATGTATACGCATGATTAACCTTTTCGAATACACAGATTATAAAGCTTATCTTCGAGCCCTTATTAAGAATTCAGATATAAAAGGTTTTAATTCAAGATTGGCAGAATCCGCTGGTTGCCAGAAATCTTATTTTTCAAACTCCCTGCATGGAAAATCACATCTTCTTCCAGATCATATTTATGGAATTTCAGAATTTTTAAAACTACTCGATGATGAGCAGGAATACTTAGCACTTATTTTGGACTATCAAAGAGCCAATCTGACTCACTATAAGAAATCTTTGCTCAAAAAAATTCAGACCCGCCAAGCAGCTTGGAAAGATCTCAAGAACCGAGTTCAACAGAAACCATTAAAGTCCGATGATGAAAGTGTTTATCAAAGCTACTATTCGAATTATTTATTCGCAGCTCTACACGTCGCTGTTAGCATACCTGTCCTTCAAGACTTGAAAAACTTATCCCACCATTTTGGAATGCCAGAAAGACTCATTTTAGAAAAATTAGTCATATTAGAACAGATGGGCTTAGTAGAGAAAAAAAACTCGAAGTGGTTATGGAAAAGCGGAAGTCTTCATTTACCTAAAATCTCTCCGTGGATTCAAAATCATCACTCAAACTGGAGAATGCAAGCTTTAGCGGACTTACCTTACGATAAATCAGAATCACTACACTACTCATTAATTCAATCGATCAGCGCAAGTGACGCAGATAAATTAAGATTTCAAATTATTCGCTGGATTGAAGACTTTCAAAAAATTTCGGGCCCTTCTAAACCAGAAGAGCTAATTTGTTTTAATTTAGATTTTTTTAACATGAACAAAATATGATAAATAATGGGCGAACTAAAAACTTTTTGCTGATAATATTAAAAATTTAATCTCTTCAATACGATGATAATTCCCCTACAATAAACGTTTAGCTGTTTTTGCATATGAGGCGACAAATTCTTTTAGATGAACTCGCACTTATCTTATCTTCAAAATGTAAAACGTTATCTTTTGAAAATTGCTCTAAAATATAATTTGGCTTAAAAGATGAATAAAGCCTGCCATCTTGATGTCGGCGATCTTCACCTTCAGTCACACGCCAAGACAAATAAAGTATTCCGTTCTTCTTAAGAATTCTTTTCAAGTTCTGGATTGCTGACGGAATTTGCACTTTAGGTAAGTGCATTATTACCGTTTCGCATAGAATATTATCAAACTGATTTCTAATTTCGTTTAGTAATGGAAGCACAGCTAAGTGAAATTCTAATTTCGGATAAAGTTGTAAAGCTAATTTAAGTAAATCAGCCGACGAGTCATATCCAGTAACTCGATAACCGTTTTCAACCATCCAATTAGAGTCACGTCCGTTTCCGCAACCTATATCGGCAGTTTCGCCTTCAGCTTTGAAAAAGTGCTTTAGAAGTTTATACATATCTGTTGGTTGGGGCTGTGCGAGCCAGTCCTGGCTGTATTCGTAAGCTTTCTCACGGTAAGCATCTAAGGTCTTTTGATCCATTTAGTTATCCTAAATTTTTTTCGCATCGCAGAACCGCCGCGGTTCTGCGCAGAGTTATAATCCTTGAAGAGCGTAATTGCTTTTTTGCGGATAGTTTTCCGGTAAGCGTTTTTATTCTGATAATTGGTCAAACTAAATTTAAGATAGCTGAGTGAAAAAGTCCTTCATTCGGCGACTTGCTTCCTGTAACAACTTTTCATCAGTCGCAAAACTTAATCGAAGATAACCATTCATTCCAGATTCCATACCTGGCACTGTTCCGACATGAAACTTTTCGAGTAAAATTTGGGAAATTTGTCGGTCATGTTCAATCACTGTTGATTCAAATTTTTTACCTAAGTAAGCGCTCACGTCCATCCAGATATAAAATGCACCTGTTGGTTCGTAGACTTTTACTTTAGGAATTTGATTGAGTTCGTTCATGAAAGCATTTTTTCGCTTAACTAAAAGCTTAACGGTCGCTGCGATATCACTTTCACAATCCTTAAGCGCCGCTAGCAATGCATGTTGAGCAATACTGCTAGGCGCACCAGTTGCCTGACTTTGGTAATCGCCCATCGCTTGAATAATGTCCTTAGGACCTGTGGCCCAGCCGATTCTCCAGCCCGTCATCGAGTAAGCTTTAGATCCACCGTTAAAGGAAACAACGCGATCTTTTAAATCCGGCGCCACGTGAAGTAGATGCGGAGCTACGCGCGAACCATCAAGTAATAAGCGATTATAAATATCGTCTGAGAAAATCACAATTTGCGGATGCTTTCTTAAAACTTCAGCGAATTCTTTTAAATCTTGTTCACTGTAGTGAAGACCCGTTGGATTCGAAGGTGAGCAAAATAAAAAGGCTTTCGTTTTTTTCGTAATATGCTTTTCAAAATCTTTTGCTTTAAGCATGAAGTTTGAAGCTGCATTGGCTTCAGCTACTACTGCCGTTGCGCCAGAAAGTTCGATCATCGTTGGGTAACTGACCCAGTACGGAGCCTGAATGATGACTTCATCGCCCGCTTCACATAAAACTTGAAGAGCTTGAAAGATCACAAACTTATTTCCAGGGCCTACTGTGATTTCATTTAAAGCGTAATCTTGACCTAAATCTTCTTTAGTTTTCAGAGTGATCATTTTTCGAAGATCAACGGTTCCAGATGCGGGAGTATATTTCGTAATGTTTTTTTCAATCGCTTCGATGCCGGCCTTGCTTGCTGCGGGATAGGTTGGCCAGTCAGGTTCACCGACAGTGAGAGAAATCACATTATGCCCCTGAGCTGTTAATTCTTTTGCACGAGCAGCAAGTGCAAGTGTCGGTGAAGCTTTTAATTTCGAAGTTCGAGAAGATAAACGCATTTTTTTAACCCTTCATTTTTTCAAGCAAAGCTTTCACTACTGGCATTGGAACAAACTTAAAAAGTTCTTCCGCAGTTGGAGTATGCTTAGCGACTTCCTTCACACCACGAGAAGAAATAAATGCTAATCCCGGATTCGAGTAAAGCATGATTGTTTCGGCTTCTGGGTGAAGAATCGAATTATACTGAGCCATAGATCTTTCATACTCGAAATCTTCAACCTGGCGTAGTCCCCTGACCAAAACCTGAATATTGTCGCGCTTCATATAATCTGTCGTGAGTCCCAAGAAAGTATCAACTTTTACATTTTTAACATGAGCTAAAGATTCTTTGATTAAAGCGATGCGTTCTTCCGTAGAAAAAAGCGCCTGCTTTTGAGCTGATGAAGCGACTAACACAACGAGCTGATCAAAAATTTTTGCAGCACGTTCAATTAAATCGACATGGCCGCGAGTTATAGGATCAAAACTGCCGGGATAAACGCCTTTTTTTGTCGCATTATTCATCAGCTTAACTTTCCTCTGATTTGCGGAAGAAAGAAAGAAATTTGTCTCCAAAATCCTTCTTATCAAAACGTGTTAGAGACCCATAGGTTTCATCTATGCGCTCACGCTTTTCTGACTCAATTGCGACTAGCGTTTGGTCCCCGCAAGCTTTGCTTTGACTGATAGCTTCCATTACGTCATGGGCCATTTTTTCAGTGAACGGTGGGTCAGCAAAGATAATCTCGAATGGATCGCCCTCAAAGGTTCTTAAGTAGTTTAAAACATCTTTTTGAAAGATTTGATAAAGCGAAGGCTCAACCTTTAGTTTCCGAATATTGTCCCGAGTGATTGTTATAGATTGCTTGTGCGCATCAACAAAAGTGACATGGGTTGATCCCCGGGAAATAGCTTCCAAGCCTAAGTTCCCAGTTCCGCAAAATAGATCTAAAACTCGAGTCCCTTCAATTTCAAACATAATCTTGTTAAAAAGTGATTCTTTAACTCGATCTGTCGTGGGCCTAATGTGGCCTGCTCTGAATTCCACAAGCAGTTGACCTTTAAATTTTCCGGAGATTATTCTCATCTTAAGTTATCCACCCAGTTTTTAATTTTCATAATATCTTCAAAAGGTTTCTGCAAAAAACCATCGATCTTTTCAATCCAGATTTTCTTATCGTGCAAGTCACCTGTATAAGCAGACATCATCTGCACTTTCGCTCCGGAAAAGTCACCTTTTTTCTCGAGCACTTCCCAGCCGTTAAGGCCCGGCATGATAACATCCAAGAAAATGCAATCTGGCTTTTCTTTTTCCCAAAGCTCTACCCCAATGAGGCCATCTTCAGCTAAAAAAACCTGATACTGTTCTTTTTGAAAAAGCTTTTGAAAAGCCCGGCGAATAAGGGGCTCGTCATCAATAACTAATATTTTAATGGGCTTTTGCAAGAGGTAACTCCAGGAAGAATTGTGTGCCGTGCCCGACTGTCGATTTAAAATAAAGTTTTCCATTGAAGCGCTCGACAATTTGTTTTGATAAACTCAAACCCAAACCAGTTCCTTCACCCAAAGACTTGGTAGTGAAAAATGGTTTGAATATTGAACTTTGCAAATGTTCAGGAATACCGACGCCTTGATCTTCAATCACAAGTTGCGCCATATTTCCCAACACTTGAGTCCGAATTGAAAGAGTTTGCCCCTGCTCCATGGCCTGACACGAATTTTGAATAAGATTATAAATAACCTGGCTGATAAGCTGAGGCTGAACCAAAATTGATCCTTCAGCAGAGTTTAACTTTAAATCAAGCCGAAAAGAGCGCCATTTCATTTTAAGAAGGGGTAACGTCTTATCTAGAATCTCATCTAAATTAGAAATTGTAAGATCTGATTCTTCTCTAACGAAATCCTGTAAATTTTCAATAACTTTTTGAGCGCGAACAGCAGCTTTACCGATCTCTTCCAAATCTTGGCGAGTGGTGCCCTCATATTTTGAATCCATAAGTAAGATTTGTACAAGTGCAATAATACCAGCAAGTGGATTGTAAATTTCGTGAGCCATTTGTTCAGCAATTTGCCCAATTGAAGACAATTTTTCGTTTTGAATAAATTTGATGTGAGCTTGCCTTGTTTCGGTAACATCTACATATCTGTGCAGATAAACCTTTTCTGCTACCGAATTTTCGTTGGTTAAAGAATTCCGCATCACTTGAAATAATTTTTCTGATTTAGCAACTTCGGACTTATTATCCGATTGCAATATAGGGCAATTATCGCAAGGTTCATTTCGATTAGCCCAAATTTGAAAACACTTTTGTTTCCCACTCACCTGATTAAAGCTTTGATTACTTCTAATGACATCATAATTTTCAGTAATAATTGCGATTGGATCAAGTGCGCCGTCAAAAACTCTTTCCCAGCGAAGAGCGGAAACTCGATTTGATTCTTCTAATTTAATTCTTTCAAAAGAAAGACCCAATGCTTGAACATATTTTTTAATTAAAGAGTAGTCTGATTCCCCTAGGTGCTTTACTGATACTTTTTCAATTAACAACCCGGATACCAATTCATTTTCAAATTGCGGAAGCGGAAATATAAAAAGTCTGCCAACTGGACGAGATAAAATTTTTGCGATAATTCTAGAAACATTTTCGTTCAAGGATTCTACGTCCTGAGTATTCCAGATTGATTCAGGTAAATCGTAATCCTGCTTTTCGCTTTTTAAAATCAATGTTAGCTTTCGGCCCTGCAGTAAAAATACCTCTTGAGCCATCTGTAACTTTCTAAACTGATCCCTAAAACTAAGTAAGACTTCTTCTTGAGAAGTTTTTAAACTCATCTCGATTAAAAACTGAACGAATTGCCTTTCAGTTTTAATAAGCTCTTTTTGCTCGCGATTCGAAGACTCGATCCATAAGGTTCGTTCTTCAACTAGTTTTTCTAAATCTAAAGCCAGCGTCTGTAGTTCTTTATTTCTTAAAGTAACTGATCGTTCTGCCAACCGCTTTTTACTTCGCACCATGGACTGCGTTTGCAGTCTTTCAATCACTTCAGTTAATTGATTTAGATCGGCATCAGTTAAAACGACATCCGGTCTTAGCATAGAAATGGCTTTTTTATAAAACGAAGTCGAGTCACCGTGAACGATTAATACTAATGGGGGCCTTTTCGCAGGTTCGGATTCGATAAGCGGGATATGATTAGAAATTTCGACTATCCAAACGACGCCTGGCTCGACTCTTAAATCAGACGCGTTATGAATAAATTCCGCGGGTAATTGAATACTTTTTTTAAGAAGCGGATTGTCCGCTTCTAGAAGTACTTGGCAATGAAAGTTTGCGTTCTGCTGGGGCGTGAGTGCCAATCTTCTCCTTCATCGTGGATAAAATAACTCTCCACTGTTCCAGGGCGTTGGCACCATCATACTCGAGAGTTTCGATGAGCTGAACAAAATTCTTCTTCTCCAAATGCTTCACACACTGCAGGACGTAATCATGAAGGGTCTTTTCGGCCGTATCCCACTCTTTAATCTCTAGGCCATATCGCTTTAAAGGCGCTTTCAAACTCATAAGTGAAGAAACGAAAGTTTCTTGCTGATGAACCAGCTTCAAAATCTCTTTGACGTTAAAAGTCTTAGATCCGACCGTTGTTTGTTTTGCGATAGTCTCGATAAACCCGATGATTTCTGGGATAGCATCAAGCCAAGCATCGACGACGTCACCAACTAAATCACGCTCATCTTGAACTTTAACCTGAATGTCATTAATGCTTGTTAAGGGCTTTGCTGCCCAGTCAATTTCATCACTTTCAGTTAACTCGTAACCGTTAATAATGAATTGGCAAACTAACTTACTTTGCATCATGAAATCAGTTTCTAACCAAGTAAACACTTCGGAAATTGTCGCTTGTGGTTCGAAAAAATCTGCTAAGTCCGACTTTGTAATTTTATAGATTTCCATTGTGCTCCGCCTTTCTAATATCTTCTTCCAGGAGGTATTTCTTGAGTAGTCCTGAAAATACCTGATGAATTACAGCTGTATCCTGCGCGATTTGATCAAAAGTTCCCGGCTGAATTCGAGTTTTCTCTGCCTGATACCATCTGAATAGCGGAGACAGCGATGGAACTTGACCAACGACCGCTAAAAAAATTTCATCAACCCGGTCCAGGACTGAAGTCAGGAACGGCTTATGAAGTTGGTTTCGTTTATTAAGATTCTGAATGGCGACAGTGTTCGCCTCATAAAGCCTGACGCACCCTTTATAGAAATCAAAATCAGAGGTCATTGGAAACGCTTCGGACATGTAGATGGCTCTGACTAAGCTCCATGCAAATTCTGCGGAATTATTTTTAGGGCCTACAACTTTAAAGCGCGGTACGTCTTCAACCGTTTGATGAAGTTGCGCGAAATCCCCCACTGTCCACTGCTGAATTTTCTGAGCTACGCGTTTCGCATCAAAACCTTCGAGCGAATCAACCATACAAATTCCGCTATCTCGCGTGATTGGACCCGTTTCCCAGAATTTTACGTTTCCGCTACTCACACAAAATGCCCGTTGATTTACGAACGGAACCATATGCATCGCAACACTATCGCAGCCAACCAAGCCTTCAGAGTGCTTGAGCAAGCCAAACACATCTTCTATCGACGTGTGACCAACGCGATTAATAATATGACTGCTGCCGGCTATCGATTCAATTTGGAAAGCAATGTCTGATTCTTCTTTAGAACCGATGAGTGCCCATTTAATTTTGGAATCATAAACCTGGTAAGCTTGAATCATTTGCGCCCAATTTTGAGCACTCAAGCTTTTATGGCTTTCACTTGCGCCAATGTGAAGAACAAAATATTTTTCTGCAATAGCGCGACCTAGGTTTGCAACCGTTGGTTCGCGGAAATCTTCGACAGCGTAATCAACGCCGGCCAAGCCTCCGAAGAGATCTACTAAGTGAATACGATTTGGAAATTCTGGCCCTACTTGCGCCCAAAAATAACGACTTACATCATCAGTTAAATGAACATAACCATCCGAGTGACGACTGTAGCCTGCAACTTTGGTTGTAGGAGTCGTAATTGATTTAACGAGAAAGCTTGAAGCCGGAGAAAAACTCAAATTGATAATCTGATCATATTTTTCTTCTAAAAGCCGTTCGTAGAAACTATCTAGGGTATTGAGGGAATCCTGAAGTTTAAATTGTGGATTTAAAAGAGGCGCTATCAAGTCTTCGGCTGGAAGCGTGTGAATCTTATCAACACAACCAATTCCGTTTAAAGCACTTTTAAATCGAGGCCGAACAAGATAGTGAACTTCACCTTCTGGATAAATTCTTTTCAAAGCTCGCGCTAAAGGCCATGAAAGATAGATATCTCCCAGTCTAGCGAACTGGACTATGAGTATTTTCATTTGCGCCTGCGCTTTCATTACTGATTTGTTCTTTAATAATTTCTTTTAGGAAATTGATCTTTTCCAATTCATGAAATGCCTGATGGTTTTTTTTCAAGTCTTCAGATGCTTGGTCTAATCGACTAAGCACTTGCTGAAACTGAGCTTTGCTTTGTTTCGTCATAGAAACCTCCCGTCGCGGAGTAGGGTTTAAGTTTTAATACATAATGCATGTCGAATTCCGCTCTAAATAAAACAGCCGGCATCACAATACCAAAATTCTGCTTATCGCTTTCGATTCCGCGGATCACACTTAAAACAGCATTTATTTTTAAGTCGTTTTCACAGAGATGAGTTCTCTGCGAACATGGACTCGAGTGTACACATGGCGCGCAAGGTGTGGTTGTTGACATCACCCAAGCTCCGAAAAGCCAAGGTGAAGTCTTCGTAGGATCACTGCTGCCAAGGCTCAATACCAAACATGGTGTTCTGGTTTCAGCGGCCAAATGTGCTGCACTCGTGTCACCCGTAATAAGCATACGGGCATTTTTTAGCTGCTCCCTGAGCTCAAATAAAGACGTCACTTCAAGATCTTGGGGGTTGAAGTAGGTTTTTAATTTGTCTAGCTCAAAAGGTGCAGCCAAAACTTTAAATTTTAAAAGAGGATATTGATTTCTAAGTTGCTCTAATAAACCCATCCACTTGTGAAGTGACCAGTTCTTCTTTTCGTCACTTGTTAGCACCTGTAGGTAGACAGTACGCTTATCACTTCGGTCTTCGGCAGTTTGAAGCCTCGGAATCGGTAAATCCAATGATTTAGCAAGAACCGCAAGATAATGAATGTTTGATCTTTTGTTCACCGAAAATGTTTCGTTGAAATAGGTATGATACTTATTTTCTAATGGCAAAAAGCGATCGTCTTTAAATTGAAGCCCTTTTTTTGAAGCCGCTTCTAATTGATCCATCAAATAAGCTGACAATCGATTGTGAGTTAAGTTAACAATCTCATCAAATCCCTGCTCATTTAGTTCACCCATGAGGTTTCTTAGGTTTTCGAAAGGCTTTAGTAGAGAAGTATGAGGCTGATTAATTAATGCCTGCAGTTCCTGCCGAGGAAAGAAATGGAAAGTAAATTCTGGGTACAACGCTCTTAATTGCTGGAACTCATCATTCACAAGTACATGAACATCGTGGCTTTCGGCTTGCGACGCCAAAAGTGGACGCTGCATGATAAAGTCCCCTGCTCGAAGTAACGAGATGAACAGTTTCTTCATTTGATGATTTCTTTCACAGTTAAAAGCTCTGATGTTTTATAGTGTGAATAATTCTGGTCTACATTCTGGAAAAACTGCTTAGCGCTAATTAAGGCCTGCGAACTACCTTCAATCTTCTTTTTTAAGTGAAAAGAAAGTGCCTCGTAAGTGCGGAGATTTAAAAACCAATACGCTTCTTCTAAAATTTCCACCTGATAACCAACTGCCGGCTTATAAAGTACTTTTTCAACTTTCGCTGACATTAAATATTCCAAGTTTTCAAAACCCTTTAAGTTTTCCATTTTTTCAACAAAGAGAAATTCGACGTTCTTGTATTTCTTTGAAAAGAACCCAATTAATGTCGGTCTTGATTCAACGACGTACAATTTCAACTGTGGGTAGGCTTTAAGTAAGGCCTCAATTTGAAAGCCAGAGCCACAACCTACCATGCAAAGTGCTTCGGTTTGTGGATCAAGATTTAATGAATTAACCCAAACTTGCGCCTGCACTTCGGGATGATCAAAATCTGATAAAGGCTTCGAGTTCTCAAAAGCAATTAGTTGTTTTGTGCTATTTGCACGCCATTCAATTTGATTCATGCAACTGAACTTTCCAATTGATTCATAAGTTGAAAATACTCTTCCTTCAATGGATTCCACAAAAGAAGTCTAGTACACTCAAGGATCGCTAACTGTTTTTGGCCCATCTCGTGAAGCTTTTGGATCAGCATGCAAGAAATCTCTTCATCAAATTCATTTGAATCTAAGCACTTTTGCATTGCTTCGATCACAAACTCTGAATGCTTCTTCTGGGTTAATTTATGGTAGCAAAAAGAAATTGCAGTTTTATTATTCGGATTAAAATCCAAAGCTTTTTTTAAATTTGCGGCACCTAGATCTTCATCGCCGAATTCAAAGTGAACCATCGCAAGACTTGTCCAAGCCTTATCATTTCTTCCATTTACATGAAGTGCTGTTCTAAAACGATCCTTCGCCTTATTGAGATCACCTCTTTGCATCTCGAGGATCCCGTAATTCACATACAATATGTCAGAGTGATTATTAAACGAATAAGCTTTGTTGTAAAACTCTTCAGCCGATTCGAAATCACCTTTACGAACATAGATATTTCCAATATTCTTAAAAATATCAAAAAGTTCCACTTTTTCTTCAGCGACGTAAGATAAAGATTCAAAATAGCTTTGAAGACTTTGATCGTCTAAGCCCATTTCGTATTCTACCTGGGCTTTCACAAAGCTCGAGTCAAAAGTTGGATAAAGCTGATGCCACTTCGCAGAAATCTTTTTGGCTTCAGTCCATGACTTTTTAAGCACCAAAGTTTCAGTCATGACTTTGAAGATGTGTTCGTGAGATTGGATATTACACGCTTGTCTTAACAGGTTAAGCGCAAGATCGTATTCCCCGTTTTTATTTAAGATACGCGCATTTACGATACATGCATACGCTTGTGAGCTAATCTGCTCTATTTGCTTTTGCTGGACCTCGGCCGGCCGCACTTCAGGCTGTGACGCCCCCGCCTGTGGCGCATTCTGGTAAGTCGTTTGAGAATCTTCGATCGCCTGATTAAACATTTCTAACATATTGGTGTGCCTCCGTACGCTTAGATACAGAGCAACCACAGTGCCACGGTTTTAAGTCTGGGAAAAAAATTCCCCTGCCCAATTTTTCGCGTGATAAATTCAACGAACCTATCGAAAGGTCGACTTTTCAAGATGCTAGTTCAGTTACCTTTCTGACGGGACCAAGAAAAAGTGTCAGCGAATTGATACATCGAAATCAGACTAGGAAAAAAGTGACACTGGACTTTAAATGCAAAAAAGCGAGATTGGATTTCCCTAGCTCGCTTTTTAATCGGACTTTAGACCTTTATGCTGACTTAAGCTTCTTCGTCCAAGCTCTTTCGAAAATCTGGCATTTTGTAACCAGCGACAGCCTTCTTGCCGTTCTTTAAAGCCTGAAGTTCACGGATGATTTCTGTTTTCGCTCTATCTATGCAAGCAAGGACATTTAAATCCTGGCTAATAATGCGTTCAACATATTCATCTTTGATTTTCATGGCTTTCTTTAAATCCCGTTTAATCATGTCATGAAGATCAACGCCCGATCTTAAAACATCATTGTGAGATTTATCGATTTGCATGTCTACATAGCGAATCATCTCTAAGATTTGTTCACGGCTTTGATAAAAACCTTCTAGGTTTTCAAAATTGCCCGCAAGGAAATTAACTAGTTCCCGCTCGTTTAATGAATAAAACTTCTCTAGGTAATGATTCTTCTCGTATACGAGCGTAATAAGTCTATGGGTCATGGTTTTTTCCCTTCTTGTTCTTTCTTTAATTTTTCGACCGCCTGAACCCATCCTTCATGGAGAGTTTCAAGCATCTTTAGATTTGATTTAAGTGGTGCCGGATCGCCGGAAATGTTTGATTTCGTGTATTGGCCCATCATAAAGATGTAAAGGCCCTCTAAATTCTTCGAAATCTCCCCTCCCACTTTGTGGTCCAGGGTATTATTTAATTCCATCACGATATCGTAGGCTCGGCCGATATTATATCCTCGCTCGGCGATCTTCTTTTCTTCGCAAGCCTTAGCAGCAAGTTTTGTAAACTTGATCGCGCCTTCATAAAGCATCAGTAGAATTTTTTCTCTGCTGGCACTCTGTACCGCTGTTGTTTTGTACTTTTGGTACGGGTTACTCATCTTGAACTACCTCCATATACTATTATCCTCCGCCTTGCTGGCCGCCACCTGCGGTCATGGCTTTAAACGCATTACCTTGGCCCTGCATTGAACTGACTTTCGCTTCCATATCCGCAAATTTCTTGCGCAACATTTCTTCTTTTTTTTCTATCTGACGCTCTTTTTGAGAAATCTGATCGTTCATGCGGTTTACTTTGTCTTGTAAACCTTTCTTACGATTTGCAATTGCGCCGAACTGACCGTTCAGTAAATTCCCGATTTCTTTTTTCAATACGGGAACGAATCCAGTTTTGAATCCATCCCCTCTTAAAAAATTAACAACTGATGCAGGTTCGGAATTAAGTGCTTTGTTAAATTTTTCTTGAGAAAAATTAAGAGTACCATTTCGATTAAATTCGATACCGAGTTGATTTAGCCGGGACACTTTGGCGCCGGCGCTTATACCGGTAACTGGATTTTGAATAATTCGGCGCAAAGAGCTTTCGATTGTACGAAGCATGCTATCGCCGCCCAAAGGACCTAGTTTTTCTTTTCCGCTTGTTCCTTTAGTGAGCTTTGCCTGACCTTGAATGAATCCTAATGCGCCATTATAGGCATCAACAAATTCTTTAATTTTTCCAGAGATTTTTTCCATGTCTTCTTTGACATGGATTTTAATTTGTTTACCTACTGAAGCAGCTTTTAGATTTAAACTAACTCCTGGAATAACCGAATCAACTTTATTTTCCGGAACTTCAATTTCAAAACCATCAACTTTAATTCTCGCGTTTTGCGACGGTCTGTTACTTTCGAAATAAAGATCCTGATCACCATCAAGCATGTATATCTTTGGAAAAGTAACATTTTTGTCATCGCCCGTTGTTACTCCCGTTATCATAAGCTTAAAAGGATTTTCACGATCTTTGCGATCTTCTAATATACTTGCGCGAAGCCCTGTTCCAGCATTGTTAATTGCTGCTACCACGCCCTCTAATGTTGAATTTTGAGAATTAATATAAACTTCTTTTTCGCCCTGTGGAGTATCAAACTTAATATATCCAACGCCTACTTGAGTTTTATCTTTGTCAGGAAACCCATTTGTTATAGCGCCAGGAGTTTGCGCGAGCTGAAGAACCTCAATATTATACTCACCTGTCGGAGCAGCGGCCGGGTCAACAGTCCCATCGATAATATTAGGATCGCCAGAAATAAGTTTCAGATCAGAAAAACCCTTAACACTCACAAGGTCTGCAACGTGCTTAGTAATCTCAGAAACTTTTGTCTCGAGTTCGCCAACAAGTTTGATCGTCTCTTCTTGCTTAGCTTTTTTAGTTTCGATCTGCTTGATAGGTATGCGCTCTGCATCGATTAATTGATCGACCAGATTTGGGGGAATTGTTCCTGAAAAGCCTGAAAGACGTACACCACTCATATAACTAGTTTCAATCATTGCTAAAAAAACCGTGAGTCAATCAAATGACTGAGACTTCGGCTTAGTCGATGAAAGGGAAGATTTTTCCTGATTTTAAAGCGTATTAACGAATTAAATGCTTTAATCTGCAGGACCTTAGAAGGGCCTCAGAACAAAAAACTGACACTGGGCTTTTTTTATGCGGATTTCTTTAAAAGCTGACCGGTTCGAACGTCTTTATCAAAAGGTAATGACCATAAATCTGATTCTGGAATTCGTCTAACAATCATTCCCAGATTGTCTTTCACGAGGACATAGTGTTTTTCAGATTCAACAATCGTCTCGACTGTCCACTTGTGTTCTTTCACTGATGGAAGAGCTTCCAGATACTCAACAGCTTTTTTAAACTGTTCGTCTGACATGGATCCTTGATGTTGCTTTTTATTTTGACCGTAGAATTCTTGCGCATTGGCATCGCGATCATGGGTCAAATCTGATTTAATCGCTCGCTCCACAGGCGCGGCTTGCCCGTCCTTACTTCGGATGGGAGAAGTGATCATATTACCCAGAAGACCTTTTATATTCATACGTGGGTTCTGTTCGGCACTTTTCGTCAAAGAACTAAACAGGACTTAGGGCTAAGTTCTATCCTGCTTCGAAAACTTACTCCGAACTAACTTCAAAAAAGTACCCCGGTCGCAATCAAAGTGTTGGAATTGACCCCGACCGGGTAGGTTTGGTACCGAAAGCCGTCGGAGAACGGCCATCGTTTCTTGTAACCTTAATTTTTTGTAATATTAAAAACCGCTCACCGAACTTTTCTCTTACTCAATTGCGTGAGTAGCAGATTAGCCGATTAACTTAAGGGCAAGCGATGGAACTTGATTTGCTTGAGCTAAAGTCGCAGTCGAAGCCTGAAGCAGAATATTATTTCGAGTCATTTCTGAAGAAGCCTGAGCTACGTCAGTATCACGAATTCGAGAATTTGCTGCAGATAAGTTCTCATGCATAGTGTTCGTGTTATCAATTGTTGATTGAAGACGATTTTGTAATGCACCAAGTGTTGCTCTGTGACCATTCACTTGTGATTGAGCCACATCTAAAGCTTCTAAGGCACTTTGAGCTCCTGATTTAGAGGTAAAATCAAACCCATCAATTCCTAATTCGCCAGCTTGAACATTTACTTCACTCGAAGCAAATGAAATTCTATCATTAAAATCGTCATTATAAATACCCACTTGGAAATCAAAAGTGTCGCCCGAACCGTCAATTAACTTTTGAGTACCGAAAGTTGTCGTCATCGCGATACGCTGAGATTCTGCTTTTAACTGTTGAACCTCTTTATCGACCATTACACGTTCTTTATCAGAAATCGTATCTGAAGCAGCCTGGATGCCAAGCTCTCTCATACGAGTTAAAATATTTGAAATTTCGGACATCCCGCCTTCAGCAGTTTGAATAAGAGAAATACCATCATTCGCATTTCGATTCGATTGGCCGTAACTTCTGATCTGTGATTTTAAATTTTCACTGATTGCTAAACCCGCAGCATCATCTGCAGACTTTGTAATTCGTGAACCAGATGCTAGTTGCGCCATCGACTTCTGAATAGACAATTGGCTACCCATCATGTTTTTGCTCGCAGTTAATGCAGCCACGTTAGTTGTAATTCTCATTCCCACGGGAACCTCCGAAAAAGTTGCAAATCTTTATTGGATTTGCGTTTTGTTAAACAAGTGAGCCTCGAACCTACTCTCAGCTCACTCGCAGTTGATACGTTGGTGACTTATTCCCCGTAGCTAAACTCGTTCTACAAGCGATATTTAAAAGACCGTCAAATCTTCTAAATCTCTCGAACTCATTTCACTCATCAGAGATTCGTCATTCACTTACTTACCTTTCGGCTAGGTCCGGGCAGACTTGAGACTAGTCGAGTGAATCTAGACCTTCGTCAGATATCATCTAGACCAACGTCGGTGTACTTCCTGGACTATAGTCTTGGAAATTTTCGCGAAATGAATTTAAATCGATGAGCGTGGGGAATTTTTTTGAGATCTTAGTCGTGGGGACAGAAGACTAGTCCTGTCTTAGCAGGACTATGGGTTAGTCGGGAACGCCAAGTCTGGGTGCACTTTTTTTCAACACTATGTATAGTCAGACAAAACACACATGAAGCGCAAAAAGAAAAAGCGCTGGAATTAGTCCAACGCTTAATTACTTATTAATAGGTTCTTAAAATCAGATTATATGGTCGCTACTTGGCTTTAGGTTCACTTGCTGTTGATCTTCGACCCCAGCTTCCATTTTGCCACTTTTTTGTGTTCGTGGTGATGTCCCACATGCTAAGTTTATCAACGATACATTCATCAGGTTGCTTTGTTCTTAGCCATTGTACTTTTCCTTCTGGCTTTGATTGATTCTTAGTATTAACGATTAGAGTAAATCGCGGCAGCAATTCTTTTACGGAGTCTGAAAGCTCTGGTTCACAACTCACCCGTGTAAATTCTACGATTACATTCGGGACAATTGCCCTCTGACCATCATTAATAAAATCTAGCTTTAAAACGCAGGAATAGGTTTTAGAGTCACCCTTCTTGCTAAACGTTAAAAGCCCTGCACCAACTGCATCTAAAATAAAAACTGAATTCCATACAGGATTAGCAACGCGACATTTAAGAATCTGGGTATTTTCTGCAGTGGAAAAACTTGAAATGGACAATAAGATAGCTATTAATTTTAATTTCATTTGCCACTCCTTGGCTTGCACATATGCATTGTATTTGTCGAGCAATGAAGATTACCCATTCCCATGTGAGCATATTCAAAAGTATCAACGAACTTAGATTCAAGTCCCCTCTTCTTATACTCTTCTGTTAAATATTTTTTAAATGCCGAATTTGATGGATCAGGACTTATAATTGTATTGTTAATAGAAATCGAATTTGTCGGATTAGGTAAAACTGAATTTCCTATACTAGCTGGCAATTCTTTTCCACCTGGTTCTTCTACGACTGCCCCTCCGTAAAAAAGATCGGGCACATCAAAAATATCAATATTGCATGAAGGGAATTTTTTTTTAAGGTTTTTTGCAACTTCAACTTTCAATGAGTTCATTTTACTTTGCACTAAGGTATTGTATTCTTTGAGCTCCTTTTCTTCAGAGAAAAGCTTATACGCAGCTGCATTAGTCAAATCGTCGCAGTCAGTTTCGGTTTCAGACGAATTACGTTTAGCAACTATTGCTCCTGCGTGAGCAAAATTTAGAATCCAATTTTCTTGGTTAAACAGCCACGAGATACCTTTTGATTTGTCTGATTCATCTCTTTTTTGCCTTACTGGAGCATTGTTGAGTTTCATAAATACATGACTTCGACAAATGCTCGAGATCCCTCTATCGTGAGCAGTACGCCTAGCTCGAAGCTCGCTAGGTTTTCCGCCCCGGCCTTCTGTGAAATCTAAAAAATCGTCCTGTGGATTCTGTCTTAGTAATTCTAGAGCTTTTTCTGGACTTGCTACGGCCACGGCGAAATCACAAGGTGCTTTTTGATTTTTGTTTCTGATAACTTTTATGACCTCATCAGTATGTCCCACCATTAGCCATGCAGTAGGAACTTTAATTCGATCATCTTCATCTCCATGACAGATCTGTTTTGCATATTTGTCCCATTCATTATCACTTCTAAAACCATCATTTCCTAATAAACAAATTCCTCCGGGAAGGGCTTCGATATTACCACCAGAATGGCCAGAAACATTTTCATCTGCAGTAAGCATTCCACCTGAGGTGATTCCGCAAGCGGCAATTGCTTTTGTCACATTCTGGTAAGATTCTCCATGGCGCCTGTATCCCTGAACTTCTCGTGTGACAACTCTTCCCGTTTTAGAATCAACAAAAGGCTGCATATAATCTTGCTGCCAGGTGTATCCCTTAACCGGAACTTGCTTGAGCGATTGCTTCCATCGAGTCTTCGTTGCGCTATCAACTTTGAGTGAGTCAATTTTAGCATTAAGCTTTTTCATTGTGTCATCAGAAACCGGCAACACAACAAGAGGATTATTTTTTCCAGATCCTACCAATGCTTTGATCACAACATCGGAAGTAAAATCGGCATCCATCCCGCCCATGCCTACATCCGAAACAACTATCGCCGCTACCGGATAAGTTTCAGGAAGTAACATCTGTCCGTTGCCCTCTGGGCAAAGTGGCATGTCAGCACTTCCTTTTAGAAGCCACTCGGGACACTTGAATTTAGAACTCTTCGCTGACTGTGCATTTGCATGAATCTGCATAGCACCTGATAATAAGATCACAATAAAAAGCTTTGAAAGTTCCACACAGCCTCCAACCTATATTTTCTTAGGTGGCACGCCAGAGAGCAATGAATCTCTAACCAGACTGGACTGGGGACTATACCTTATGGGTTTACTGGGCCAAAGAAGCTTCAAAAAAACAAAAAAAATCCCAGAGAAGTTTTGCTTCCCCAGGATCGCACAACTGAGATGTCGTTGGGTCATCTTTTGTTGTAGCACTATATAAAAACTAATTAAATTTTCGGGCCTCCAGAGTCAGTAGGATCTGTAGATCCATTTTTACTACGTGTTTTCTTTGTTCAGCATCTTTAATGAGAGATCTGCGCAAAGTTAAATAACTTTCGAATTGATCTTGCTCTGCCATTCCTAAATCAGCGCGAAGTTGATTTAAGAATCCAAGGTCTTGATCGAGCTTGTACATGAGGCGAGATTTCATTCTTTGCTCGGCTGCGCCTTCCATCTTACGAGCGCTCAGGACAGATTTTGCTTTTTTCAATTGCTCATCTGCTTTGTTCAAATCGCGCAAAGCACGCTCGATACTTTTGTTCTTACATGCATCGGACAATTGTTGTTGTGAGTCTCGAAAGTGCCGGGTCACTTCCTGGACCGACACTCTTTCAATCGACTCAGCAGCGACGCTGACCGATGAAAGCGATACCATCAATGATACCGATAAGAGAAGTTTGTTTCGAAGACTCACGCAATCCCCCTGTAGAATGATGTAGTTGCACAAGTGCTGCCAACATTGTCTCTCAAATTGAGACAATGAAATTCAACTCAGTTGAGTGGGGGAAAGTCGTTTCATTCTGACTGTACAAATCCAGATTCAAGGAGGGGTGACCGATACCCTAAGTGATTGATAGAAATAGGGAAAGTTAAACCTGTTCAGAATATTACACGGACTAAAAATTGAACACTATTTAACCTGCTTTTACCATCAACCAGTAGGCTAATTTCTCTTCCAATTGCTCTCTGGAGAAGGGCTTTGAGACATAGTCATTCATACCAGCAAGTTTGCACTTGTCTGCATCACCCTTCATTGCGCCTGCAGTTAAAGCCACGATCGGGATGTTTTGTTTTAATAAGTTTTTCAAGGCTCTTATTTTTTTAGTAGCTTCATAACCATCCATCACGGCCATTTGGCAATCCATTAATATCAGATCAAAATGATTTTTTTCTAGAGCTGTTATTGCTTCTAGCCCGTTCGAAACAATGACGGCTTTATATCCCAGTTGCGTAAGAACTTTTTCAATAATAATTTTATTAACAGAATTGTCTTCTGCAACTAAAATAGAATAATTTTTTGTAACGATAGAACTTACGTTTCTGCTTTTAACTGTTTCATCTTCTTGTAAGACTCTATTTTTAATTTCTTCCATAGGAAGCTCAAACCAAAATAATGATCCCTGATTTAGCTTACTCTCAACTCCAATTTGACCATTCATTAAAATTAAGAGACGACGGCAAATTGCCAATCCAAGACCGGTTCCACCAAACTTTTTAGAATTAGATGAGTCCACTTGCGAGAATTCCTGAAATAGATGGTTTTTATCTTCATCAGAAATTCCGATTCCTGTATCTCGAACCTCAAAACGATACTTATTCGAAGAAACTTTTTTTACTTCCAAGCTAACGGATCCATTACTTGTGAACTTAAGTGCATTGCCAACCAGATTTACTAAAATTTGACGAAGTCTGGATGTGTCCGACTTCAACACGGGGCAATCAATAGGATATTCAAAGTTTAATTTAATATTTTTTTGCTCGCACTGGATTCGGAATACTCTTTCCAAATCAATTAAAAGCTTGGGTAGCTGAAATTCTTCGTAATGCAAATTCAATTTTCCCGCTTCAATTTTAGAAAAATCTAAGATGTCATTTAATAGCACTAAAAGGCTTTTTGCTGAAATGTCGATATTATCTGCGTATTCTTTTTGCTCTTCGGAAAGCGCAGTTCGTAGTAACAGATCCGTCATCCCAATAATTCCGTTCATTGGAGTTCTGATTTCATGGCTCATGTTAGCCAGAAATTCTCCTTTTGCTTTGGTAAGATCTTGAGATACCTCTTTTGCTTTTTCTAATTCATGAGTGAAGTCATATAATGCGGCAACGTTTAACCGAAGCTCTAATAAATTCATTACTTGCCGTGACAATGCACTCAATATTTCCGTTTGATAAGGTGTCAATATTTTAGGATTAGGATCAATCACACAAAGAGTTCCCAACGCATGTCCATCCGCCGTCCGAAGTGGTGCCCCTGCATAGAATTTAATTTTCGGTGGACCTACTACAAGTGGATTATTCTGAAATCGTTCGTCGAGGGTCGCGTCAGGTACAATCATGACTTCATTTTTTAGAATTGCATACGCACAGAAGGCGGCATCCCGATGAGATTCTTTTGCATCAATACCGGTAGCAGCTTTAAACCATTGTCTTTCTTTATCAACTAAACTGATTATCGCAATTTCAGTACCGCAAACTGCACTCGCAATTTGAGTAATGTCATTGTAAGCCTGCTCGGAAAGTGAATCTAAAATCTTATATCTATAAAGCGCGATTAGCCGTTCAGCCTCTTGCGGGTGCTTCGGAGGTTTTATCATCTAATTTTTCCCTTTGTTGCCTTCCTAAAGTTTATCAGGACTTAAACACTAGAAGTAAAAGAAATGTAAATTGTGATTAGAATTGGACATTGGAATTAAAAATCGTAAATACGTCAAAAAAATGACCCCGATAAGCTTTGACGGCTTTCGGGGTCGGGCTTAAGAGTCGTAGTGTGGGCAACGACCCATAAACTTTGTAAATTATAATTTTAATGTTCGATCCAAACCCTATTTGAAACCAAAAGTAAAAAGGTCGCGTGGATCAGAGGAGTCCTTGCGTTTAGCAAAAACTCCCCTTCTTATTTCGAAGCTGGCGAACCAGCCTCTTTAAAAAACTTTTTTTACATTAGATCAGTTTTAGCGCAACACTTGGGAACTGATTAGCTTGAGCCAACACAGCTACAGCTGCTTGTTGAAGAACTTGCGCAGAGGCTAATTCCGAAGACTCGTGCGCGATATCCGCATCCGAAATTCTGGATTTAGCTGCCGATAAGTTTTCAATCTGGATATCTAAGTTATTTGTCGTAGATTCCAAACGATTCTGTACGGCACCGAAGTTAGCGCGCATTGCACCCACTTTGCCTACTGCTTCGTCGACTACTGATAACAAAGATCGTGCAGAGCTTTTCGACTCAAGATCTAAACCATCGATACCTAATTCGCCTGCAGTTGCATTTGAATCGAGCGTAAATCGGATTATGTTGTCTTCGTTACCGAATGGTCCAACGTGGTATTCTTGTTCCCCGCCCGAGCCGTCTAGCAATTTCTTATCGCCGAACATTGTGGTTTTTGCGATACGATCTGCTTCTTGAATTAAATTTTTCGCTTCAAGATCCAAGAATCCTCTTTCACGGTCACCGATATTATCAGAAGCCGCTTGGATTCCTAATTCTCTTAAACGAGTTAAGATATTAGAGATTTCATTTAGACCACCTTCAGAAACCTGGATCGCACTCACCGCATTGAATGAGTTTTGTCGAGCCATGCCCAAACCTCTCACTTGAGATTTGATGTTTTCTGAGATCGCTAAGCCTGCCGCATCGTCGCCGGCTTTAACTATTCGGGTACCACTGGCAAGTGCCTGAGCCGCATGCTCCGCTCTCTTCCCTTGTTGCCCCATCACTCGCTGCGCGCTAAACGCAGCCATATTCGTATTGATTCTTAAGCCCATTTGTCTCCTCCTAATTTGAAGACTGCCGTGTCGTTTGCCCACTTCACGGGTTGTTAAAACGTACTAAAATGTTTTGTTGGAGGAGCTCGCGCCTATGCAGCTGTCTAAAGAATTAGAAAAACTGTTCCGGGTATGTAATTAGAAGCTGTTGACGCAGTTTCTAATCACATCCCGAAAGGGCGGAGGCCATTGAGAGGGTTTACAGATTTGACGGCTGTAATTTCCTTTTTCGTGGTGTTCTCCAACGTATCAATATACTTATCGACTAAGGTCCAGAATACTTTAGGCCCTAAGTCTAGGTTTATTGCGTCGCAGCGCGTCTTGTGCATGATTTATCAGGGAATTGCATCGAAAAATATTTTTCATTTTTCCTAGACTAAGGCCTTGGCAAGACTCGACCTTTGTCAGTTTTAGTTTTTCGAACATCTTTTGTTCAGTGATTTTTTCCGGTGAAAACAAAAAGAAAACGGGACCGAAGGGTCCCGTTTTCAAAAAGTCGATTAGCAGAATTATCGAACAGACTAGTAGTAAACTGTCTTGATCGCATTAATCCAAAGTCCGTTTAGTTTTGCAGTAATACGAGCGTCAATTCCCGCAGTACCATCATTAAGTGAAGCAGTAGTCACGTTGATCGTGACACAAAGCTGGCCAGCTAGAATTGTTGCACTCGCCGGAACGCGTGCGGCAGCCGTGTTACTAGAAAAGCTGACCACAACGTTTGCAGCAGCTGGCTTCACCATACAAGCCGTCACAGTAAATCCTTGCGGTGCCGTCACAGTACCAGCTGTCGTCACGAAAGAAGCCAACCATCCAGCATATCCAGCCTGACAGTTATAATTTTGAGTATAGCTGTAAAAATAACTGAAACCATTCGATACGCGTGGAAGTTGTGTCGGCTGGGAAGTAGCAACTAGTTGACCGTTGCCTGCAAAAGCAGCCTGACATTGGTTGTAAAGATTGATTGCAACATCAGTATACATCATTGAATCAAGACCGTTCTGGTATGCTCTTGCCTCTTGAACCACGTTAGGAATCAAACTCGTTGATCCTGGGTTTTGGGAAGTTGCTACCATCGAGATTGATCCGTCAGCATTTCTTGGCCACGGAGCACGAACACTTAATTGCGAACCCGTGTTATAGCTTTGACCGTAAAAACTTGCTGTGATTGTGACAGTTGTTTTTGCTGCAACTGTTCCCGCTCTGACTAAGAAATTCACAGAAGATTGGCCTCCAGGAACAAGAACTTGTGCAGGTACTGGTGCGGCATTCATGTTACTGCTGCTCATAGAGACCAAGCATCCACCAGCCGGACAAGCGCTATACATATTCACCTGCATGTTAATCATTTGACCTGACACCGGAGAGTATCCACCGTCGCCAAACATATACATATGCATCACTGCTGGAGGCACTGCACCCGGGAAAATTGTTGTACTAAGAGTTTTAGTAATACCACCTGCAGACGCCGTCACTGTTACAGACGTTGGAACAGATACTACTCCTGCTGGCACGTAAAGAGTGTTTCCCTGCCATTGATAGTTAAGAAGCATTGAAGCAGGAACTGGCAGCACCGCTGGATTGCTGCTTGTAAATCTGATTTCACAACCAGCAGTACTCTGACATGGGTTCAGAATGTTTGCATAAACTTGAACATTATTGCCACTGCTCGCGCCAAGAATGCCGGCATTTCCGCCGCCAGAAAGTTGGAACACATTCAATTGTCCTGAGCTCGTAGATTGAGTAACAACGCAAGATCCATTTTGTAGCGTGTATCCAGAATTACAAGTCGAAGCTAAGCATGAACTCCAAGCAGAACCGCTTGTGTTACATGTTTGCTGACCTAAACCATTTGCAACTGTGCAAGAGCGAGTTGAATTCGCAGTGCAAATTGGAGCCGGTACTGGAGTAGGTGTTGGTGCTGGAGCTATAGCTCCGCCGCTAACACTCATAGATGCGCTAGCAGATTTTCCTTCAAATGTTCCTGTGATACTTGCAGTGCCATTTGTGCTGCCTGCAGTAAAAGTAAAAGTTTTGCTTAAAGCCCCAGAAACGACTGTTACTGAAGCTGGCACACTTGCTACTGCTGTATTACTACTTCGAAGTGATACAACACATCCAGCTACAAATTTACAGCCTTCAGTTAAATGCGCAGTCCCTGTTACCGATTGCCCAACAGTAGCTGCTGCTGGACTTAAAGATATTGACGATATTTCTAGACCCGCATGAGCAACTAATGTTGCCAGCAGCGTGGTTAAAAAAGTGAGTTTCGTTTTCATATTGTTCCCCCTGTTAATTGTTTTTTCCTCTGAATACAGAATAACTGGTCTAGGCGGGGTACTTGTGCCCATAGAATCTGCAGGTAAAACTCGGAAATACTAAGACAATTAACGACTTGCGATTGTATCTTAATATGAGACAAAACTTTACAGCAAAACTAAGCCGATCTGTAAACGATTTAGACTGATAGTGTAGATAATTTGATCACTGGCCTTGGCTTCCATTTCTCAATTTCAAGTCATTAGTTATTCAAGCTTCCCACCTAAATCCCCGATAAAACTGCACCACATGAGAGATAAATTTTTAGCTTTAATTGAAGCCGCCAACTCAGTTGTTCTTGATAAAGAAGAAGCCATCAAAATGGCAGCTGCTTGTTTATTGGCAAAAGGACATATCTTGATTGAAGATGTTCCTGGCGTTGGCAAGACAACTCTCGTTCAAACACTGGGAGCTCTCTTAGGTCTGGATACTCACCGAATTCAATTTACTGTTGATATGCTACCTGCTGATTTAATTGGTGTTGAAATTTTTAATTCGCAGAAAAGTACATTTGATTTTAAAAAGGGACCATTGTTTGCTTCTTTGATTATGGCTGATGAATTAAATCGCGCCAGCCCCAGGACGCAAAGTGCACTTTTACAAGCCATGGAAGAGTCCGCCGTTACTGTCGAAGGAAAAGAACTGGCGTTACCAGAACCTTTCTTGGTAATTGCGACTCAAAACCCGCATCAGCAGTCTTCAACTTTTCCATTACCTGAAAGTCAGCTTGATCGTTTCATGATGAGTATCGAACTTCATTACGCATCTAGGAACACTGAAAAACAATTAATTCAAGGTTCAGATCCGCGCGAAAAGATTCAAAGCTTAAAGCCTCTTTTTACAGTAGCTGAAATTATTGAGGCTCAAAAAAGCGCCTCTCAGGTTTTAGTTTCTGCTGTGGTTGCAGATTACATTACTTCACTGTTAGAAAAATCCAGACAAGAAATGAAAGAGTCTCTTCCATTATCGACTCGCGCAGGTCTTTCATTGGCAAAAGCCGCAAGAGCTTGGGCTTACTTAGAGGGACGCAATCACGTCGAACCGCAGGACGTGCAAAAAGTAGCCATTCCCGTGATGGCTCATCGTTTGGGAGGACGGCTTGGAGTACACCAAGGAACGCAGTGGGCTCAACAGCTGGTACAAAAAACTCCAGTACCAGTTTAGTCAGCTTACATTCAAAGAACAAAAAACTTATATTCTGCCAACCAAATTTGGAATGGCGTATGGCTCTCTTTGTTTCATTCTTCTTCTTATGGGAATGGCGTACGGAAATAATCTGGTTTACGTGGTGTGCTTTTATCTGACGACAATGGGCCTAGCGATGGCTAAATTAACAAATGATCACATTGATCATATTGTAATTGAAAAAAGCTATATCAAAGATGCTTTTGCCGAGAGCGATCAAATTGTTTATGTCTTGATTCGAAATACGACTCAGCAAACTTTAAAGCAAGTTGAAATTAAAATCTCAAATCAAAAAAGTGTTGTCAAAGTAGATCTGAAGCCAGACGAGTCTCAGACAGTTGAAGTTTTGTGGACTCCAATTAAAAGAGGAATTCAACCGCTACCCCGGATCCGAATCCAATCTTCTTATCCGGCAGGAATGTTTCAAGCGTGGAAAATTTTAAGATCGAAAGAGGATATTGTCATCTACGCTGCCAAACGTGGGCGGAAGGAATTCCCTCAAGCTGGTGCTTCATCTCAAGACTCGATTGGTATCTTAAAAGAAATTCGCGAATACCAGCCAGGAGATTCTCCAAAACGAATTCACTGGCGATCGCTAGCAAAAAGTAATCAGCTTAGAACTCTTTTACATGAAGGAAACGAAAACCAAATTTGTCATTTGAATTGGGATAGCGTCAGACATCTCGCACTTGAAAGTCGGCTTGAACAACTTACTCTTTGGATTACCCAAGCGCACGGAGTTGGATCACCTTGGGAGTTGAAGCTGCCGACCAAAGAATTCAATTCAAACAATAAAAACGCATTCAGGCTTGCTTTAACTGAGCTTGCGAACTGGAAATAGATTATGAAATTATTTTTTCAAAAAAATACATTTTGTTATTCGATTCTGGGGGCACTAATCTTAGTTTCAATCGAGGTCGAATCATGGGCTCTTTGCCTAAGCTTGCTTCTTCTATTTTTTCGTTTTGGTGCGGAAAAAAAATGGTGGACTGGTTTATCAACGGTTTGGGTCAATATTTTTTCAGTCTTAAGTTTAGGATTAGTCTTAGCGCAGTTTAAAACATTCTTAGGTCAGGAAGCTTCCAGCACTTTACTTGTTATGCTGGCTTCACTTCGAGTTGCAGACTTTAGAAATGAACGTGACGAAAAGTTTTTGATTTTGTTAGGCTTCATATTAGTCGCTTTGAAGTTTCTCTTCAGCTTAGATCTTTATTGGTTTCCAATTGGTGGAGCTGTTTTCTTAGGTCTTTGGCGATCTTTACTGCCTCCAGATATGATTGCTCCGTGGAAGCTGACGCTTAAATCTGCACTGAAGTCATTTCCAATTGTTGCTGTCTTGTTTTTTGTATTCCCCCGCGTCCAAATTCCATGGGTGCGCGATATCGGCCCTCTTACTCCACTAAGTGGCATGAGCGAAAGTATCGGGCCAGGGGATATATCTGACTTAACGATCAGCCAAGAAACTGTTTTCAGGGCAGACTTTAAAAGTTATCGCCCGAACATGCGCGAACTCTATTGGCGCGGAGCTGTCTTAGAAAAAATGGACGGCTTTAGATGGAACAAAACAAGCGAAAATGTCATCGAAGTTCCCACAACAAAAGATCAAATTGAATCTGATTACACAGTGACACTTGAACCCTCAAGCTTAAGACTCTTACCGACTCTTGAACATACTCGGATTGTTTCTTCCCCAATGGTGAATGCATTCAAAACGGATCGCTCTGTATTTAGAACTCATGACATCATAAGTTCGCGGGTGCAATACTCTGGCATCTCAACTGCCAATTGGAGCGGTAAAACTGTCCAGGAACCATTTCAGTTAACTCAACTGCCACCAAAAACTTTGGCCTGGGTTAAAGAGACCAAATTAAATAATTCTGATTATCAAAAAAAGTTTAGAGCCTTAAAAAAATTATTTGCTGAGGGTGGCTTTAACTACACTCGTCAGCCTGGAACATATGAAAACTTAGATGAGTTTCTTTTTGATCGAAAATTAGGATTCTGCGAACACTTCGCCGGAGCTTACGCCACTCTAGCCCGAGCACTGGAAATTCCGGCACGAGTTGTCACTGGCTATCAGGGCGGCGAATGGAATGATGCCGGTGGCTTTCTCAGAGTGACTCAAGCAGATGCCCATGCTTGGGTTGAAATTAGATCTCCCGCAGGAAGTTGGACGCGAGTTGATCCAACTTTTTGGGTTGCACCACTTCGAATCGAATTAGGTGGTCTCGATTATTTTAAACTATCTCCTAGTGATTTGGCTTTAGGAGCTGGATCTGCTTTAGAAAAACTTCGTGGCCGCGGTGGCTGGACAAAACAGATGGTTAATAATGTTCAAGCTCAGGTGGATAATATAAATTACCTCTGGACTCGAACTTTATTAGGTTTTGATTTAACGGAACAACAAAAGTTCTTGGAACTCTTCGCGCCTAAAATAGGTTGGTGGATTTCTACGCTAGTTTTTCTATTCGTTTTATATGTTGGCTCAAGAAAGCTTATGGCTGCTAGAAAATCAAAACAAGATGAAGCTGTAGAAGTTTTTTTGTGGCTTGAAAATAAATTTGATAGCTTAGGAATTCGCCGTGATCAAAACGAAGCTCCCATCGTTTTTCTAGAAAAGATCAAAGACTTCAGACCCGCAGATGCCATTCTACTTGGTAAGACAATTCAGCTTTACCGCTATGAACGTTATCGTGAAAGAAAAAGTGGTCCCGATGATTGGGACCGAATAAAGCGCGAATGGAATAAAAGATTTAACGAAGGCAAAAGAGCGAGCTCTTAAGCCACGAGTCGTAATAAATAGCCTTGTGAATCGTTAGAAGAATCTAAAGCAGCTGCTTGATACTGCTGCATGATTTGGCCTTTGCGCACATTTGCAACAGACTCTGCTATATTAGCATCCGCTATTTTTGAATGCGCTTCGGTTAGGTATTGAACTTGACCATCAATGTGACTGACTGCGATTTCCATTCTAGATTGAATCGATCCTAAACTCGCCCTTTCTTGATTTAGTTTAGATAAGGCCTTATCGATTAATTCCAGTGAATCCCTCGAGTCATCTTTGTCTTTTACATCAGAGTCTTCCAGATCGAATTTCGCTAATGTTGTATCTGCATCACTTCGATACTTAATGATATTATCCGGTCCTTTGTGTATGCCCACTTGAAACTCGTACTCTTTTTCCGATCCATCTAGTAATGACTGTGCACCAAATTTCGTGTTCTTCGCTATACGCTGAAACTCTTCTTTTAAACTTTGAAATTCCGAATCTAACATTTTTCTTTCTTCGTCAGAAAACGTGTCACTTGCGCTTTGAACTGCAAGCTCCCGAAATCGGACTAATATATTGTTTTGTTCTTGAAGAGCGTTTTCGGCCAACGAAATGAACGACGTAGCATTATCTGTGTTGTACCTTGCGGCTTTATATCCTTGAATTTGAGAACGCATATTTTCTGCGATCGCAAATCCGGCTGCATCTGCACCTGCAGAAGTAAACCGCGACCCGGTCGCAAGCTCTTTGAGAGCGCGTTCTGTATTTTTTTGCGTTAACCCCAGTGCCCGCTGCGCGGACAAAGAAGCTATATTTGAAGAAACGCGAAGCATGGGAACACCCCTCTCAACTTCGCCCACAACACACGATCACTCTTATGCCCGAGTGGCCCCAAAAGCTTGGAATAATTACGGGGCTGGTTCGTCAAAACCAGCCCCTGCCAAGCTCAAGGCAGGACCTTAGTACAGCCGTCACCCTACTTATCGACGCATTGCGTAATAACTTAAGAAGTATTATGTAACTATATAATATTACTAATTATAATCAAATCCCACCCTCTCACTTTTGTAGAGGCGGCGCATTAAGATCATGGCTGAATAATTGGTTAAACGTACTAAACAAGGACGTCGCTTGTCTCAAAGTGAGTCTCGTAGTTCCGGTAGTGACCCAGCGCCTCTACAAAAGTGAGAAGGTGGGGTTTGGGGTTTGTTAATTTAGGATTGAGGTGATTTCGGTTACTTCGGTTGCTAACTTTTCTAGGTCTCTTTTGTCGTGGCTGATGAGAATTGCTGGGACTTTGTCGATCTCGACGACTTTTTTTAGTAACTCGCGGGCTGCATCCCGGAGTGATTCATCTAGTGCCGTAAATGGCTCGTCTAATAACAATATTCTAGGCTTTGCGATAATTGCGCGAGCTAGTGCTGTTCTTTGTTTTTCTCCGCCGGATAAAACGTCTGCTTTTGTATTCAAAAATGGTTTCATTAAAAGTACTTCTTGAATCCAGTCCCAACGATTTCTTAAAGTTGCATCATCTAAGCCGCGAGCGCGGGCTGCAAATTCAACATTTTCTAAAGCAGTCATATGAGGAAACAAATCCCAAGTTTGAAAAACCACGCCGAGTCTTCGCTTTTCGACCGGCAGGCTAGCCAGGTCCTCGCCTAGAAATTTCCAAGTAAAAGGACTGCACTTTTCTAAACCCATTAGTGCACGCAAGATTGTCGTCTTACCTGACCCAGAGGGGCCTGATAGCGCGTGAATGCCTTCGTCTCTGATTTCCCATTTGGGAATTTTGAGTGAAAAGTCTTTTCGCTTAATTTCTAGATTTTCGACGATCGACATAATCCCACCCGATAATAAGGAGAAAACAAACTAAACATGCTAACAGAAGTAGAACACTGACAAGACTAGCTAAACTCATACGATAAGTCGACAGAAGTGTTTGGACTATCAGACCCAATGTAAAATCCCGGGTTGATAAAATTCTTGAAACAGCAAAATCCCCACACGCCCACGTAGCAACAAGTGCTCCTAAGAAGCGGGCCTGAACTTTGATTTGAGGCCAAGCAATATATTTAAAAGTCATATAAGAGGTGGACCCTAAAAGTGCTGCATGCTCCAACTGAAGTCTCAGATCTCTTAATCTTTCACCGAAACCCATTCGGTAAAGTGCTGGCAAAGTTAAAATCGTAAATGCTAATGGAATTTTGATGTAACTCCAAATTTGATCTGCGGGCAGAATAATTAAGAACGCAAAACAAGTAAGTGAAGTACTCGGGGCCAGGTAACCATTTAAAAATCGATCGAGCCAATCAGGTATGACGCCAATTAAAGTCAGCGCCTTGAAAATTCCCATGACAAAAACATAAGTAATTAATCCAATTAGAATCGAATTAAAAAATCCATATGCAAAGTCAGAAGAGAATCCAGAAAGTTCACTTCGCTGAATCCAGCCCTCTGCTAATCCTGAGCTATAACCGACAAATAAACCGGTCATCAAAATAAGAAGTAAAAATATCCCAGCGCTTGATCCAAGCCAGGAAATATCAGCTGAAGTCTTTAACGCCCGTTTTCGGGTTTTCAAAGCAAGCAGTGACAAAGCAAAGATGAATGCGATCTGAATCCACGCAAGAACGACAGCGCCTGACCAATCCATTGAAAGCCGCATTTTTTCATAAATTAAAATTTCAAGTGTTGTACCTCGTCCGCCGCCAACAACCAAAGGAATTGAAAATGAAGTGAAAAACATAGAAAAAAGATAAAGAAAAATTAAAGCGAGTTCGCGCTTAATTTGCGGTATTCCAATTTTACTCCAGAATAAGAAGCGCGATGCCCCCAGTGTTCTTGCAACATCAGAGGTTTCGCTCCAGACACTACGCATGTGTTGGGATAATAAAATCGCAGCCATTCCGAAATTAAGATAGGCGTGAACCGTGATGACCCCGATTGTTCCCATTGGAAATGGCTGAATCAAATTTAAGATACCGACAAGACTTACCACAACCGGTATAAATTGAGTGATCAAACAGAGCGCTTCAAATACCGAGCGGCTAACGAATCTTTGCGCAGATATTTTCAGGTGCCCCAACGCAACAACAAAGCCAAGAGCTAACGTCAAAAGTGCAGAAAAAAAAGCTTGAGTAAAGCTATTACCCAAAGCCCAAATCAGTTCACCGCTATCGGGCAGCGCCCAAGTTGTTGTTAATCCTAAAAGTACTAAGCAGGGACTTAGAAGAAAAAAACAAATACCATAAGGTATTAATTTTTTTTCCATTTTAAAAACTGCTTTCCCGTCGCAAATCTGACCATTGCTTTAAGATACGATCTACTTCAGCCACTGAAGGATATTGGATGTCCATTAAACGAAAAGGTATTGGCACTTTTTCAAACGGTGTCCCTTCTGCAGCTTTTTTGAAAACTGGAAGCATGTAGTTTTTTTGCATAATAACTTTTTGGCCATCGATTGAAAGCATGAGGTTTAAAAACTTTTCGGCCAATTCGCAGTTTCTGCAACTTGTGGGAATTCCAACGAACTCAACTTGTACTGGATTAGGCTCGACCATTTGCAATGCTTTAAAGTTTGAGTTCTTTTCTTCGATTAAATTATAAAGTGGTGATGTCGTATATGAAAACACAACATCTGCCTGCCCCGCCTTGAAAAGACCATAAGATGTCGACCAACTTGGCGAAAAGCTATGGGCTTGCTTCATCATCTGTGACAAATATTTGAAACCTTCTTCTTCACCTTTGGTTTTAAGGATCCACATAACGAACTGTAAACCTACACTACTAGTTCGAGGATCCTGCATTGCAATTTTCTGAGCGTATTCAGGTTGTAACAGTTGATCTAGTGAAATAGTGGTAGGTGAAGTAACTGGCGAATTTTGGTTGTTTTTAATCTTTCCGATAAAAGTTAGAACACCCCAGTCATATGGAACAAAGTATTCGTTCTTCAGAGCTGACTTCACTTGTTGATCAATCTCGAGCGAAGAAAAATCAAGTGAACGCCAGTTGGATTCAACTACAGCTTTTTGTAGGTCGTACTGATCAAGACCGATCACAAGATCTGCCCCTAGTTTTTCTCCTTCAATTTTAAGTCTTTGAAGTAAAATGCCCGAATCAGAACCATCCAAAAATTCAATTTTGCAATCACAAGTCTTTTCAAAAATTTCCTGCAAAACCGGCCCCGGTCCCCATTTCGAGGAAAAAGAAGCGTAAGTAAAAATCTTAACCGTTGGCTTTTGATCCCGAACTAAAAAACTCTGGTTCTTATTCAAGTAAGCAACTGAAAGAAGAGTAAAAACAGCAACTAAAAATAAAATAAAGTGTTTCATGTCTTCACCACCAGAATCCGCGAACGCGCTTAAAGAAATAGTAATCAAATCCCAAACATCGTCCGGCACCAAGCCAGGCAAAAGCTATATGAACAGCTAAAAGAATTTTCAAAAGATCCTGCACATCAGGTCCGCTTAAATAAAGCATCTGGAATGTAAACAGTGTCCCTACAATTGCCATCGGTCTAACGACATAACCTAAGATATAAGAAATACCGACAGCCAGTTGGATTCCTAAAAACACAAATGCCAAACCCTGCCAGTGGCTGACCATGTAGGTACTAAATATCCATTTGTACCATTCAGGCGCCTGACTAGCTGGCAAGTTTTCAGAAATGAGTTCCGCAATTCTTGGACGAACTAAAAAATCGCCATTAAATTTGGCGATCGCATCTTGAAGATAATAATATCCCAAAAAGATTCTTAAAAAAGAAATCGGTATCAGGTGGCCTGAGTATTTTACGCTTTCGAAGAATGCTACGATCATAAACTAGAGTTTAACGTATCGCTTCGGGCAGAGGTCAAAAAGAAAACAGTTTGGACAATCAGGATTACGCGCTTTACAAATTTTTCGACCATGAAAGATCAATAAGTGAGCAACTAGCACCCAATCGGACTGAGGAATCAGCTTTATAAGGTCTTGCTCTGCCTTCACGGCATCTTCATTTTTGGTCCAACCTAGACGTAAGGAGAGCCTTCCCACATGTGTATCCACAACAACGCCGCTGGCGATATTAAAAGCATTCCCTAAGACAACATTTGCTGTTTTGCGACCAACCCCGGGTAGCTCCACTAGGGCTTCCATTGTTTGAGGCACTTCACCCTTGTGGAAATCCACCAAACGCTGCGCCATCGCAATTAAGTTTTTAGATTTATTTCGAAAAAAATTAGTGCTCATAATCAGTCTTTCGACATCAATTAGTTGAGCTTTGCTTAAATCATACGCGGTAGGAAAAGTCGCAAATAAGGCAGGTGTAACTTTGTTCACCCGTTCATCGGTACACTGTGCCGACAAAATCGTCGCAACGAGTAATTCAAAAGAATTACTATGATCAAGCGCACAATGGGCATCTGGATAAAATCTTTTTAAATTGTCTAGGGTATCTTGTACGGGCGCAGGTGATTTTTTAGCGACAGACTTAAGCTTCTTCTTTGTCGCCGAAATCACCGATGGCTTCAACGGGGCAGCCTTCGATGGCTTCTTTAACGGCAGCTTCTTCTTCTGTATTTTCTGGCTGTTTCGAGACAAAGGCATGTCCGTCCTCTTCGTGCATAGTAAAATTCTTCGGGGCAGATAAAACGCAAGCGTCACAAGCGATGCAAGATTGGTCGACGAAGACCTTTCCTTGCGTGTTGTCTTTCCATTTCATTTTTAAATCAGCCATTTAAAGCACTCCATCAGCGGTCCAACTTTGGTTTAGGACTTCGCGAGGGCCTAATATAAGCGAAATTTAGGTCATTTTCCAAGTCCTTTGTCGCAATTTAACTCGAACGAGACTGGCCAGATCTCGATCTACTGCGTCCTCTATGGGAAACTTAAATATTGGAGGTCGCCCATGGAAGGTCCCCGTCAGCTTAATGAATCAGAATGGCCACACTTGGTAAAGTTTTTAACCCATTCTTTGCGCCCTGAGCATAACTGGTCGATTGAAAATGAATATCCCACGGCTTTGAATCTGCAAAACAGACATAATATTCGAGTCATGACTGATCAAAATCAGATTGTGTCACATGCAGTTGTAAG
>JAYTJV010000127.1:0-2670 GCA_043730825.1 Pseudobdellovibrionaceae bacterium | reverse complement strand
AAAAATCCTGGAGAGTTAAAAATAATTCTTCAGTCCAACTTGATTTGTGATGGATCAAATCCCCTAGGATTAAAACTTCTTGAATTTCGTACTGTTCAATCAGTCCCGCAATTTTATAAAGTTCTTCTAAGTTAATGCTGGAGGGAATTGGAATGCCGAAAGATTGAAACGTTTCCGCTTTTCCAAGATGAACATCAGAAAAAATAAGAAGATTCTTTTTTTTCCAAAGAAGAGCCTTTTCAGGTAGGAGTTGAAAAAGTTCGTTTTTGATTTCAATATTCATATGGTTCTTTCAAACGAATTTTTTAACTTCTCAACTTTTGATTCTAAACTTTCATTTGATAGGCGGCTAGCGACTCTTTCGACAAGTAGTGGAAAGGCGAGAGGAGAGGGTGAACTAAGTCTAACCCACTTCTGGTTTAAACTTTGCATGCGGTGTAAAGTCTTTTTCATCCTCTCGTTTTCAAGAGCGCTGAATAAGACTTCATTATAGCTTTGTTGGACAAGCAAATTATGAGGTTCGTGCTTTTTGAAAACTTCATAAAGCATGGACGAGCTGACTTGCATTTGGCGTCCCGTTTTTGGAGATCCTGGATAGCCGACGAAAATCAGCCCTGAGATTTGGGCGATTTCCCTAAATTGTCTCTGACTCATTTGGCTGATCTCTAAACTCTGACTAATCTCTGATTCAATTTTATCGATAGAGAAGAAATCGTCATCGAATAAGTCTTTAAAACGATAATCATGTGGCGCCATGATCTCGAAACCGTAGTCATTTACAGAAAATGAAAATGTCGATGGATCACGCCCAATAAATCTTAACCCCCAAAGTTGAGCTAAACCTTCGTGAACAAGTCCACCTTCAAATGGATAAACGAAGAGATGCTCTCCTTCTTTGGAAGTCCATTGTTCGAAAAGTAAAGTTTGAGCCCCGGGAAGTATCGAATCTTCTTTTTGCGCAGCTAGGAGTGGCATGAGGGCTTTTCGAGTTTCACTGTTATTTGCTAGCTCATTGGGTTCGTTTAAAACTTCTCGAAAAGCTTGGCTTAGAGTTTCAGAAATGGGAAATTTGTTTCCACCCCACGAAGGAATGACGTTCGTCGGCCGTTTACTGGCCTTAACAAACGCGGTCATATCTTTCAACATGACGAATTCCAATCTTTTACCTGCAAACTGAAAAATATCGCCCTTTTTGAGTTTGGAAATAAAGGACTCATCTACAGAGCCAATTTTGGATCGGTTTACATAAGTGACCATGACCGATTCCCTTGAGACAATCGTTCCAATCGACATCCGGTGAAACATTGCCGCCTTACTGTTTGCGATGTGATAGCGGCCTGTTAACTCGTTGTAGATAAGCTTATGGTACTGCGGATAACGTTGAAGAGTTTCCCCACCTTGAGTTAAAAATTTTAAACACCAGTTCAAGTCATCGGCCGTTATGGTTGAAAAAGAATAAGTTTCTTTAAGTGAGTGTTTGAGTTCGTCGAGCTTTAATCCCGGACCACAAGCAAGAGTTGCCATGTGCTGAATCAGAACATCGTAAGGTTTTTGCAATGGATAGCGTGGTTCTACTAAATTTTTTGATAATGCTTTTTTAAGAGCTTCCAATTCCATTATTTCCCAAGCATTGGTTGGAACGAATAGAAGTTTGCTTTTACCACCTGGTCTATGAGCAGATCTTCCAGCCCGCTGTAACATCCGGGCAATCATTTTAGGACTGCCAATTTGAACAACTCTGTCGACAGGTTGAAAATCTACGCCCAAATCTAAAGACGACGTACAAACAACCCATTTGATTTCGCCACTTTTCACACCAGCTTCAACTGTTTCACGCTCGTCCCGGGTAAGTGAACTATGATGAAGTGCCAGTCGACCTTCCATAAAGGGTGCTTCATGGAATAACGTTTGAAACCATTTTTCAGCCTGCATGCGCGTATTCGTAAAAATCAAAGTTGAAACTTCTGGATCAAGCTCTTCGATTAATTGAAATCGAAGCGACAACCCTAAGTGTCCCGCCCATGGAAAGCGATCAATTTTTTGTGGAACCAAACATTTTATATCGAGAGCACGCTCTGCAAAACTCGAAATGAAAACAGGTTTTAATCCAGGGCCGAGTGCTACTTCGGCCGCTTGTTCTAAATTTCCTATAGATGCTGAAAGGGCCCAAACCTGAAGATCTGGGTTGAGTGATCTCAGGTAAGAAAGATTTAACTCAGTTAAGCTCCCGCGCTTACTTGATAATAATTCATGCCACTCATCCAAAATGACGAGCTCAACATTTTTTAAGAGGTCTTCGCCGTCTTCTTGCGAAATCAGAACAGCTAGTGATTCAGGAGTAATGAGCATGAGGTCCGGAGGATTTTTTGTTTGGCTCTTTTTTTTGGAATAAGTTGTGTCGCCGGTTCGGGACACGACCTTAAACGGCCATCCTTGCTGGGAAATTGGTTCCTGAATCGCAGCCTCAATATCGCGAGTGAGAGCGCGTAATGGTGTTACGTAAAGAACTTTAAGACCTTTTTTGGGTGTTTCAAGATATTTGGCAAAAGCACCCATAACGGCAGCATAAGTTTTGCCAGAACCGGTTGGAACGTGAAGAAGTCCGGACTGCCCTTGAAGAAAAGCATTCCAGAGCTCTACTTGAAAAGGGAATGGCTTCCATCCCTTGGA
>JAYTJV010000126.1:0-24533 GCA_043730825.1 Pseudobdellovibrionaceae bacterium | reverse complement strand
CAAGCTAAGATATTACCTTCTAAGTCTTGAAACGTAATCGCATCGTTAGAATCCTGAATAACCGTAGCCATTCGACGAAACTTTTCTAAAGAACCCATTTTCTTCGCAGCCGAACTTTGAACATTTAATTTCGAAATACGTTTCTGATTTTTTTTAAATACAATTTTGTTAGGAACCATAGCAGCTTCTCATTTCAGTATGATGAAGTGCAGAATTATTTGTCCACTTTACCATTCCACAAAGTAGCCTCAAAAAACAGAATCGTCAGTATAAAGTCCTATAGATATTTTTTTGCCAAGAGACAAGAATCAAAAGCCCAAACAGCTGGTGTTATCTCTAGCGCTAAACACTCGCGATACGCTCGTGAACTTTCGTCTAAATTCTTTATCACCTGACTTGCTATTTCACTTAGCTGTAAGAAACAACTCTGCGTTTTTTACGAATTTAGGACAGCGCTTACAGAAACAGGACCTGGCACCTGAAATGCCTGAAATGTAAAGGTTACTCCGGCACCTTCTGGAACTTTGTTGCGAGGCAAAGTTCGATCTCAAAAAAAACCAATTTCATAATCTTCGTCTTGGCAACCCAAGCTGTGCTATAGTACTGACACTTTATTAATGAAAGTATGCGGTTTACATGGAAAATTTAGATTCTAAAAGTACTTATGATCCGCTCTCTTTTTTCGGCTTTTCCGAGGCTGGAAAAGCCGCTCGTAAGATTAATTGGTCCCAGCATCCTTTGGGTGAACCGCAAGATTGGCCCGTAAGCCTCAAGACAACTCTAGGAATTCTTTTCAACGCTCGGCAGGCCATGTTTCTTTTTTGGGGCAAAGAAAATTTCGGATTTTACAATGATGGTCAAATTCCAATTCTTGGCCTTGCAAGGCACCCGCACGTGATGGGAAAAACCGGGTTAGAGATTTGGCCAGATGTGTGGGATGATTTCGCTTTCCCCCAATTTAACATTGCGATGATGGGTCAATCGACTTGGAGCGAGAACCAACTCATTCCTATACTAAGAAGTAGTCAAATGGACGATGGCTATTTTAGCTATGGCTACTCTCCAGTTTATGTAGAAGATGGCAGTGTTGGTGGTGCGATCGTCACTTGCGTTGAAACAACCGGAAAAGTTTTAGCTGAGAGAAATTTAAAAGAAAATGAAGAAAGACTGAAAATTACTCTGGCCAACGTTTCAAAGGCAGAACAAAAAATAGCGGATGTCTTAGAGAGCATGAGCGATGGCTTTATTGCTTTAGATAAAGATTTCAAGATATTAAGAGTAAATAAAAACCAGGAGCAGATATCAGGGCTTGATAGAACTCAAACGGTCGGAAAAAATCATTGGGATATCTGGCCGAAAGAAACAATTCCAAAAATCTGGGATGCCTATCACAAAGTCATTCGTGAGCAAGTCCCCGTCTATATCGAAGATTTCAATAGCCAATTAAATATTTGGATCGCCGCAGAAGCTTTTCCAACGACCGAGAACGGTATTGCTGTATTTTTTCGCGACATCACTGTGCAAAAGCTTGCGACTCGAGCCCTTGAAGAAAGTGTGGCGCAGTTTCAAACACTTGCGAACTCGATTCCGCAACTTGCCTGGATGGCAAAGCCGGATGGTGATATTTTTTGGTACAACGATAAGTGGTATGATTACACAGGAACAACGTTTGAAGCGATGCAAGGATCGGGGTGGCAGAGCGTACATAATCCTGACTTACTTCCGAAGATGCTGCCAACTTGGAAAAAGGCTCTCGCTACCGGTAAACCATGGGATGATACCTTTCAATTAAAATCAAAAACGGGAGAATTCCGTTGGTTTTTGTCGAGAGCGCTACCGATCAAAGATTTTAACGGCAACATTACAGGGTGGTTTGGAACAAATACGGATGTGGACGATGCCTTAACGAATGAACGTGATCTTGTCGACACTCTAGAAAGTATGAGCGATGCGTTTTTTGCAATAGATAAAAATTGGCTTATAACTCGGGTGAACGCTCGTTTCGAGGATGTTGTACAGAAAAAGCGAGAGGAACAAATCGGTCATAGTTTAATCGACCTCTGCTTTTCTGATCCTGTTTATGAAAACTCTGTTTATATGAAATCTTACCGCAAGGCCATGAACGAGCGAGTTGAAGTTCTGTTTGAAGATTTCTATGAACCACTGAATCTTTGGACAGAAGTTCGAGCTTACCCCAAGACCGATGGCGGTCTTGCCATATTCTTCACTGATATCGGAGAGCGCAAAAGCACCGAGTTAAAATTAATTGCAGCAAAAGAAGAAGCCGAATTAGCTAGAACGGAAGCTGAAAGAGCAAATAACTTAAAGTCAGCTTTTCTGGCGAACATGTCACATGAAATTAGGACGCCACTGGGCGTGATGATTGGTTTTGCCGACCTCATTACCGATACCGAAATTCCACCCGATGATCGGAAACAATTTGCCCAAACTCTTAAAAGAAACGGCGAGCAACTGACGCTTCTGATTGACGACATTCTTGATCTTTCAAAAGTTGAAGCTGGACACTTGAAAGTTGAAGTTCTCGAATTCTCTCTCCGCTCGATGATCCAAGATGTTTTCTTGACCATGAAAGTGAAAGCGCAAGAAAAGAATTTGAAACTTACTTTCAAAGTAGATAAAAATATCGATGATAAGCTTTGTTCAGATCCCACAAGGCTTAGGCAAATTCTTTTTAATGTCATTGGTAATGCCGTCAAATTTACTCAAACCGGCGAAGTTACCCTCTCGATTATGCAGAACGCTGAACTGCTTGAACTTGAAGTTCACGATACGGGTATGGGAATTGCGCTCGAACACCAGACAAGTCTTTTCAAGCCATTCATGCAAGCCGATGAATCAATGACTCGAAAATTTGGCGGCACAGGCTTGGGTCTTGCGCTTTCAAAACGCCTCGCACAACTTCTGGGCGGTGATTTAACTTTAAAAGAAAGTATTTTGGGAAAAGGGTCGACTTTCAAACTCGTCATCAAAAACCGCCTTCCCAATGTCGAAGGTCGAAAGATAAGCGCAGCGGCTATTAAAGAATCAACTATTGAACCAAAACTAGCACTTAACGGTCTGGCCATATTACTTGTCGAGGACTCACCTGATAACCAAGTCCTTATTTCAAGACTGCTTACGAAAAAAGGGGCGAAAGTTGAGATTGCTGAAAACGGCCTCGTAGGAATTGAAAAAGCTTTAAATGGAATTCATAATCTCGTTCTTATGGACGTTCAAATGCCAGTGCTTGATGGCTACTCAGCAACTCAGCGACTCAGAGAGGCGGGTTATCGTAAGCCAATTATTGCTTTAACCGCTCACGCGATGAGCGATGTCAGAGAAAAATGTTTTAACCTTGGATACAGTGACTATCTTCCGAAACCAATCAACCCAAGCAATCTTGTGAACACAATTGCGAAATACGCCGCTTTGGGGCCTTGCTAATAAAGTAGATGATCTAAACTTATGAATCGCTACTGCTGTTACGATACGGTAGCAACATTGTCGCCTACAGAACATCATATTCTCAGAATATCCGTTCTGCTAGTATTGCAAAACCAACTATAAATACAAACCATCCAAACCCTTTTTTTAGTTTCCTGTCGTCGATTCGGGTGGATATCTTAAAGCCTAAAAAAGAACCGATCAAGGCGATGACCAATACTGTGAGTTGAAGTTCCCAGTTGATTTTAGAACTTTCTACCAGACTAACAAAAAAACCGAAAAGCGTGTTGATCGCAATTATTGCCAGCGAAGTTCCAATTGCTATTCGCAAAGGTAATTTTAATACATTAATAAGAACTGGAAGAATCATAAAACCTCCACCAGCTCCTACAAAACCGGTAACAAAGCCCGTAACGACACCTTGAATCCCAACTGAAAATTTCGACCGTTTAACTTTTTCTAAATTCTCCTTTTTTTTACGGAGCATTGATATTGAAGCTGTAATCATTAAAACGGCAAAGGCGGCAAGGATAAGCGTACCTTTTTCGACTTGAATTGAACTACTGATTCCAATGACATTGGGGATACGTGGTAATACGATATTCCGAGCGAAATAAATTCCAACAAGGCTGGGAAGCGCAAAAAGAAGCGCCACCTTAAAATCCAATTCTTTGCGTCGGCCATACTGTATGGCGGTCGCTAGCGAAACACTTCCCACAATAAACAAAGAAGATGTCGTGGCATCAACAGGGTCCAGGTGAAACAAATAAACTAAAATTGGAACCGTTAAGATAGATCCACCGCCACCCATAAGGCCTAATGAAATACCCATCAAGAGTGACGCGATATATCCTAAGATTAACACTTATTTCACTTTCTTAAAAATTACTTTTTCCAAAAATATGAATAGAATCATTCCAACAAGCATACTGCTGACAAAAACAAATGGACTTATTGTCATTGAACTTAACGACGTAATTGCAGGTGCTGGACAGTAACCTGCCAAGCCCCAACCCAGCCCGAATAACAACGACCCACCGATGAGCCTTGAATCAATATCCCGGCGGGTTGGAATCTGGAATTTAGAGGCAAAAAGTGGAGAGGACCTTTTCAAAATGAATCTATAAAGAGCCGTGTGAACAATGAGAGCACCACACATCACAAAAATTAAAGATGGATTCCAATTCCCGAAGACATCCAAAAAAGATACTACCTTTTCGGGTTGAGTCATACCGGAAATACCAAGACCTATTGCGAACAAAAAGCCTATAAATAAAGAAGAGATTTGTGATTTCATCTATTCTGCTCCAATAAGTAAACGAAAGCTTGTGGCAGATATAATTCCAAATAACATAAATACTAATGTTGCTACAACAGACCGTAATGAAAACCGGCTGATGCCGCAAATTCCATGACCACTCGTACAGCCACCTCCCATTACCGTTCCGAATCCGACAAGAAGTCCTGCAAAAATTAGCCAAGGAATTTCTCGCTGAAGGTTGGAAATCAAAGCTTCAGGATAGACTAACTTAAGTGCAAGCCCTCCAAGAATGAGTCCCAGAATAAAATTTAAACGCCAGCTTAAATCACCTTTGGGTCGACTTAGAGCACCGCTAACAATTCCACTCACACCCGTAACGCGCCCGTTAAGGTAAAGCATGAGCGAAATCGCAATTCCTATGATGGCCCCACCAATAAGGGGTAGAACGTAATTGTTCACTTTAACTCCTTAACTTTTAAGTTCTTTTTTCGACTGGAAATCCACACTCATTCCACCGAAGCATTCCGCCAGAAAGATTTGCAACTTTTTGAAAGCCCAAATCAAGGCTTAGCTTTGCTGCTTCTTCTGATCTTCTCCCTGACCGACACACAAAAATAATTTCTTCCTTTCGGTCATAACCTTCTAAGAAGTGTTTGAGGTCTTCACCTAAAGTAATTTGATGAGAACCTGGAATATGCCCAAGTTCACCGTTATATTCTTCAAGTGGGCGAACATCGACAAGCAGCGCGTTTTGATTTATGCGTTTCTGAACTTCCTCCACTGTGATTGTCGGAATGTCTTGTCTTAAATTTCCTTCTACTTTTGATGTTATGCCACATGCCATGTTAGCAGGAAGGGCAACATCGATTTGCTTAGGATAGTCGAGTTTTAAATTTGCCATTATTTCCTTAAATTGCTCTTTTGTTTTACCTTGTCCCAAGCGTGGATTATTTTTAATCTCTGCTTCAATTGTGGATGATGTAAAACCTTTGTAGTCATGAGCAGGATAAACTATTGTATCAAGCGGAAGCTTAAAAAGCTTTTTCGTCACACTATCATAGAGCTGTTCAGCTGAACCACTTTGAAAGTCAGTACGCCCGCAGCCTCGTATCAAAAGAGCATCACCCGTAAAGATCATGCCTTCACAATAAAAACTCAACGACGCATCTGTATGTCCAGGACTCTCTAATACTTTTATAAGAAATGAACCAAACTTAATTTCATCATTTTCAACAAGGTTTTCATCAACGCACGGAACATTGGCGTTTTTCGCGGCAGCAGTCTTAATTCCAAGGCGATTTCGGATTTCTCCGGCACCCGTGACGTGATCGGCGTGCACATGGGTGTCGAGAACATATTTTAGCTTTAGTCCAAGCTCTTTAATTAATTTCAAATCACGGTCTACAGTTTCAAGGACTGAATCTATTAGAACAGCTTCCTGTGTTTCGGAATCTGCTAGAAGGTAAGTGTAGGTCGAACTTTTTACTTCAAATAATTGTTGAAAAATCAATCGCTTACCTTGCATAGGGACCTCATTTCTATTTTTTGCGTTGCACATTAGTTAAATATATTATAATGTACTAATATGAAAAAGCAAGCTATTGTCTCAATTCAAGAAATGGCCGATAATTGCAATGCCGTTGCGAACCTTATGAAAGCCTTGGCTCATCCACAGCGCCTGATGATTTTGTGTCATCTTTCGACCGAAGAAAAAACGGTTGGCGAACTTGAGGAATTGTGTGGCGCTTCACAATCATCCGTATCCCAATTTTTAAATCGAATGAGATTAGAAGGACTGGTCACGTCGGAAAAGCGTGGACTCTATGTCTTTTATAAAATTGAAGATCCAAAAGTAAAAAAGCTCATATCAGCTCTACATGACATTTTTTGTTGAACAAAACTTCCGTAGGACTAGTTGCGCATGCACTCTCCAAGATAATTGCTATAACAGTGCAAACTTAGGTCCATCGAAACTGATGATAAGATTTGACCATATGCAGAGTCTTAAAATTAAAATTTGTACTGGAAGCCAACGCCAACACTTTCGCCCGTGAACTTAACTCCGGCTGCCCAGTTCCAATGAGGACCATACATCAACGATAACACATATTCAGAATCTAAATCTGGATCTTGTCGCCAGGTGTATTCCGCTTCGGTAAATAAGCTTGAAGCCCACTGGAAGCGCTTTTTAAGATCTAATCTGAGTTTTCCTTTATGGTCGACCAAAAGATTTGTTTCTATAAACATAGGAAGCAAATATCCCACACCCAGCTGTCCCCGATAATCATGATTAGAGCTAGAGCCACCCAAAACTAAATTAAAGAAGTTGTTAACCCATCGACGATAAAACAAATCTCCCTCGGCATCCCATTCATGATCTTCTTTTCTAGACTCAATTCTTCCTTCAACTTCATTCCAAGTTTGAGAAAACCGGAAACCGGCTTCTGCATGATTGGTAGCCGCATTCAAATATCCTGATGAATACCAATGATCGTGCAAATGAGGATCTTGCTTGTCCCATTTGGACATCTCGGGTGTAGGCTTAAAGCTCATGTATTTTACAACTCGAGCCATTCCAGTCTTCATGTGATAAAGGTTATGACAATGAAGCATCCACTGCCCCGGTTCGTTCGCATAAAATTCAATTATTCTGGTTCCCATCGGTGGAACATCAACCGTGTGCTTGAGTGGAGATTTGTCACCATTTGAATTAATAACTCTGAAAAAATGTCCGTGAAGGTGCATCGGGTGATGCATCATTGTTTCGTTTACAAATGTAAATCGAACTACGTCACCTTCGTTGATTAAAATATTGCGATCTTCAAAAGCAGCTTTTCCATTGATATGCCAAATGTAGCGCTCCATATCTCCACCAAGAACAAGTTTAAGATCATAAACTTTTGCATCCTTAGGGAGCACTGTTGATTCTTTAGATTTTAGGTTATCAACCGTTAAGGTTTCGATTACCGAGCCAGTTTGTACGGGAGTCGCAACACCATGACCCGCATGCGGGTTATCAGCTTCAACTTGCTTAGGTGCTGTCTTCTCTGCAGATCCCGCAGTATGCGCCGAATGATCCACCTTTGAGTCGCCTGAACCTTGACCTTCATGATTTCCATCATGACCAGCGCCGTGATTCATCGGGGCATACAAATCCGGCATTGGCTTATCAATCGCCGCAACCTTTTCGCCCATGCCAATCCAGCCAGATGCATAGCCCGTTACATCTTGCACAGTTGCTCGCAATTCATAATTTTTATGTTCCGGTAGCGTGAAAAGTACGTCGTAAGTTTCAGCCATTCCCACCAGTAATTCATTTGCCAGAATTGGATCGATATCGATCCCGTCAGCAGAAATCACATTCATAGGCAGCTGTCCTAAAGACACATAAAAATAACTTGAGGCCCCTGCATTAATAATCCTGATTCGAACTTTTTCACCGGGATGAGCAACTAGAACTTGAGAGTCTTTTTTTCCATTTATCAAAAAGGCATCATAGCCCACATCGGAAAGATCCATGCCCCCCATTCGGTCCCATTCGTTTTTAAAATAGGTTCCGAATTGTCCTGCCTTGATAGCCCCGGCTATTGAGCGAACAGAATTTTTTTTATAGAGGTAGTAATCGCCATCTTTTCTTAAATTTTTGAGAATTTGATCAGGATTTTCATCGGACCAATCACTTAAGACGACAACAACATCTTTGTCGTAAGCAATTGTCTTTTTCTTAGGGTGAATAATGAATGCTCCGTATACACCTTTTTGTTCTTGAATGGCCGTATGCGAATGATACCAATATGTCCCGTGTTGCCTTATTTTAAATTTAAAAGTTCTAGATTTACCTGGAAAAATGGGTGGCGTGTTAACGTAGGCAACTCCATCTTCAATGGGAGGAAGCAAAATTCCATGCCAGTGAATTGATACTTCTTCATCCAGAATTTTATTGTTCACCGTGATTTCAGCATCATCTCCTTCTGTAAATTCCAAAGTAGGCGCTGGAATTCCACCGTTAACAGTTAATGCGAAATTAACAGACTTACCCGTAATATTATATTCCTGGCGAGTAACGTTGAGTTCATAACGAACAGTTTTAGCAGCGGCCTGAATTCCAAAAAAAACAAATACATATATCAAAATGGGTTTAAGCTGGGGCTTCATATTCCTCCGGAAAAGTTCACAAATCATAATATCTAGACCTTAGACGTTCAGACCTTAGTTTTATGACAATAAGCCTTAAAGGCAAGTTTTCCTAAGTCCAATTTTTCAAGACGAAGGAATATAATTGGTCCTCATAGGACTGTTAAGTAATCTTCACAATAAAGTATCCTGCTTAAAGAAGAGGCAGGTAACTAATGGTCGAAAAAATCCCTAAGAGTTTAGTTTTCATTCCATTCTTACTCTCGACATTTCTGCTGATAAGTTGCCAAAGAGAAGACTTAAACAAGTTCGATATTGCCAATCACGACCACTCGCAAAAAGTTGAAGACGATCTTGAATTAGAAGATGGCTATTTAGAGCAACAAGGCTCCTGCATGAAGGCTTCGATGAATCAAGTTGTGCCCGTAGACTTAGGATTTTCAAAACTAGATGCTTTTTTAAATTATTGTCGTACTCAAACGAATCAGTCTGCCTGGTGCGATCAAGTCGCTAGACCAAATCCTGATAGCCACAGAACCTTTGATTGCACTTACAGTCCCGTCCAACCGCACTTTTTAATTCACCCTGATGAATCAACTTGGGCCTTTACGGTGCAGGCGGTTCAACTAATTAAAGAGCTTGAAGCGAAGCAAATAAAGATTTGCAGTATTTATAACTGGTGGCGACCCGAGCCCTACAATAAAAATGTAGGTGGCGCCGCCGGTCGACATCCATTCGGTACTGCAATCGATGTGCAATTTTGCACCAAGAGTGATCAATTAAAAGCGCACAAACAACTTTGCATGGAAAGAAAAAAAGGTCGCTTGCGTGCTCTGGGTTATTATTCAGGAACAGCTCTTCATTTAGGTGTAGGCGATAAAGTGGCTAACACTTGGGGCAAAAGCTGTCCTTGAAAATATCGCAGAAAATTCGAGGCTTACTTCAAAACTGTGACTGCAAGCGGAATAGTTTTAAGTTCGCCACGATCTAACATCTGAATCCAAAGACGATAGTCCCCTTGTGTAGGAAAAGTTGCATGGATCATTCCAGTGTTAGGTTGATCAGATTCCATAGGATGAACATGAATAAGTTCGTCTCCATCTGGAGCTACAGCAATGACATGAGCCATTGCTCCTAAGTAGGGTGTTAATATAGGTTCTTGGCCGTCACTTCTTGTGACAGTGTAATTCAGCATCGTCATTTTTCCAGCTCGAACTTTTGTCTTGGCTAAAGCGACAACGGTCAGATTATTTTCGCCCTTTCGAACGTCGCCAACGGGCAAACTAGGATTTGCTGGCTCTCCAGAAATAATATCGGCTTTTGTATAAGTCGAAAATTCAGTCCCGTCGTTTAATTTTCCTTGAGCCCAAATAAAGTATTTTCCATTCTTTTTAAAATTAAGTTCCGTAACCCAAACATTATCAACAAATTCTGGATGGACGTGGTTAAACTCGTTTAACGAAGCGTCGTACACAATCATGTGCATTATTTTTGTATGAGTTTCCTTTAAATCAGCATCTTTGATTGATTTTTGAGATTTCGAATCAAATAGCTGAAAACTGTATGTTATTTTACCAGCGGTTAGATTTCCCTGCACTTCAGGTACAATAGAAATTCTGACTACTTTTTTTACGTTTGAAAATACGAATGATGAAAACATTAAAGTTATTGCTAAAATAGAAAATTTAGAAATCTTAAAAAAACGCTTCATGATTAACTCCATCCTGATCATAGGTACTCTTTACATACCCTACCTGGGTATGATCTCAAGAAGTATTTATATGATGTTAAGCAAAATTTATAAATTCTCTCCATTACTCGGTTCGTCACTTTGTTTGTTAAAATACCCTCTTGACCCTATACCCCATCCGGGTATACCTCTTGCCCTGTATGGAGGGCCTTTTGGAAGTAACAATCGAAAAGAATCGGACAAAGAATAAACGGGTTGCAAAAGTTGTTTCGAATACATTACCTGCACATGATCACTCAGGTGAGCTTAATCGCTTAAGCCGCATTAAAGGACAAGTTGAAGGGGTCGAACGTATGATCCTAGAAAAGCGATATTGTCCTGATATCGTAACTCAAATTAAAGCAATTAGATCAGCACTTAGAAGTTTAGAAGCAAATATAGTCGAAGGACATTTAAGTCATTGTGTACGTGCTGCGATAAATAGCCGTGATCCCAAAGTTGTTCAAAAAAAGCTCGAAGAAATTTTGTTACTTATGAAGGGACAAGGTTAATTGGGCGAAAGATCAACTTTTTAGTTTCAAAGTTTAATTAAATTACATTAAAACGTTATTCAAACAGGAGAAAAAATATGAAAATACTTTTAACACTTATCGGTTCTTTAATTGTTTCCGCTCAGGCCTTTGCTGTAACAAACGCTAAAGCGGTGGAGCTTGCGGCTCACAGAGTTGATCGTTTAGTTACACTTGGTAAAATTGATGCGTCTTTTTCAAAAAAAATTGAAACGTTATCTGTTGCAATTGTAAATCAACCCCCAGTTCACTTTAAGGTCCGAGTTTCGCAAACTAAGCCTTCCGATGGCACGCCACTTCAAATTGATCTATCATTTGATAAAGATGGTAAGCCACTCGCTTTTCAACCCGTTGCCGGAGGAACTGCTGGACCTGATGAAGGTTGGACGACTAAAGACGCTGTGACATTAACAGAAAATGCACTTCATTATGTTATAGATAACGGCAAAGAAGTTAAGTACTCACCTTTTGATAAGGGTTTAACTACTTTTGTTTTATCTAAGGGAACTTTAAATGGCCAAGCAGTTGCAATGGGCCAAATGAGCTCTTCTTTGACGCCTGGAAAATTAAACGTTTACTTGAAGCTTGATGGATCATTTATTTCTGCTGAAGTTGTTCCTTAATCTTTTTGAACTAAAGCGAGATTAATGTTTACTCGATTCCTTATTCTTATTTTGATTTCTTTGAATTTCGTTGGTTGTAATTACACGAAGTTCAAAGAATCATCGGAAATAGACGAGTCCCGATTTGTTTTACCTAAAGAAAAACTAGGTGAACTATCTTACGGACTCATCGCTCAGAAAGTATTTACTCCTAAGTGTACTTCATGCCACGGTGACTCTGGGCGAGTAAGTCTCGAATCCTATGGGGACGTACTTAAAAACTTAGATGGTATAAGAAGATCAGTCTTTCAAGAAAAGACAATGCCAAAGCGTGGTCCACTTTCGACCGAAGAATTAGCTTATCTCTGGAACTGGATAAAACTGGGAGCACCTGAAAATTCACAAAGTGGAAAACCGCCACCATTAGAAGAACCGATTCTTCCAACTTTTGAATCAATTGATAAAAGAATTTTTCAAGTAACATGTAAAGACTGTCACAATCCGCAAGACTCAGGAAAGCGAGTACCTCTAGACAAGGAATCAATCCTAAACTCGCCTCTTGAGCTTGTTATCCCAGGAAATCCTGACGAGTCAGGACTTACGCTAGCAGTTGAACGAACAGACGATAAACGAATGCCTCCTGCAAAGGAAGGCTACTCTGCCCTTTCCGCAGAGGCAATAGAAGCAATCAGACAATGGATACAAAACGGAGCTACTGACTAAAACCTTATGGAGAATTCATGAAACAGACCTTATTAACGTTATGTTGCCTTATTGCTTATCAAATCAGTTTTGCTGAAACTGTTTCGTGTAAAGGTAGAACGAATAATCCTAATACAACAGATATGGATTTTACAGTCGACCTCACGGCTAAGACAGATAAAATAAGCAGAACAAAATTTTACAAATCAACTATTCGGTATGTAACGCCTGATGGATCATTTCTGACTCAAGGAGTAGATTTTGGATCAAGGGTTGTAACAAAAGTTGATAAGGTGATTTACACAGGATCTGTTACAGGAAACTTCATAGAATTGACCGTGACTCCTGAAGGGTTAGTTCAAGGTGCGATTCTTAATAATATGTTTTTAGGACTCAATCAGTTACCTGTAAACTGTGCAGTATCTGGCACGCTCCCCGCTCGGCCGGTATGCGAAACAGAGAACCGAAGATCCCAAGTCTTAGTTGATGCGATTGTAAATTCACAAGACTTAAACCAAATTGAGTTTGCGATCTCATGTGGTGCTAACATTAATGTTGCCCAAAAAAATGGTTGCACTCCGCTCATGTTTGCTATTGAGCCAACTTGCGGTCAAAAAGATAATTTGAACTACCGTTCAACTACAGCTAAAACTGCCGAGATCGTAGACTTCCTAATTAATAATGGAGCATTTGCTAGCGTTGCAGATAAGTCCGGCGAAACCGCACTTATGAAAGCGGCAAAACATGGAGTACGGGATGTTTACACATCCTTCGTTGCAGCTGAAGTCGACTTCAATGAGCAAGATAGCAAAGGCAACACGGCACTAGCTAACGCAGTTTTATTTGGCGATGCATGGGTAGTCGAACAAATCTTAGAAGGTAATCCTGATCGTAGAATTAAAAATAAAAAGGGCCTAACAGCTTACGATATTGCTAAACACAATCAAAAAGAAGAGATCATGGATTTGGTCAGAATCCCAGATGTCGTCATTACAATTGACGGTCAAGATGGTGGAACTTGCTCACCAATCGAAATTAATTTGAAAGAAGGCCAAGTCGCGGAATTCGTACTGAAAGCGACTGATAAAATGTTTAAGCTTGATGCAAGCTCAGTCGGGCTAGATCTTATGGCTGAAGCCAAGGGTCAAGCAAAACAAACTGTCGCTTTTGCGAGCAAGGGAACTTATGAATTTACTTGCGGCTACCACGGCGGGAACAAAGGATCTGTAGGTAAAATTACAGTTGAGTAGTGCAATTAATTAATTCAGCTCCGTGAAATATTTTGGAAACCTTTACGTCATTCAGGGAAATATGAACTTTCTAACTTATATACTCGTTTTTTTAGCTCCAATGTTAAGTTGGGGTTTCCCTGAAAACGTTCGTCATGGATACTTTACTTGTATTGCTTGCCACGTTTCCCCTTCCGGCGGCGGCGTATTAACTCCATACGGAAGATCCCTTTCGGCAGAATTGATGAGCACCTGGGGGACTCCTAAAACAGCGGGTCCTTTTTTTACGGACAACGAAGATGAAACGAAAACTCCCCCTTGGTTTCGGGCGAACATTTTTTTAAGAAGTGTTCAAACATACCGAAACTCTTCCACTGTTGAAAAAGCCCGACATATCCCGATGCAAGCAGATCTTGAAACCGGTATTGATACGGAAAAGTTCGCCGCTATCGCAACCTTAGGCTATCGAGCAGAGAATCCACGGGAATCAACGGACTTGAATGAATTTTTCTCTCGTCGTCATTATGTTATGTATCGACCCACGGAAAATCTTTCCCTAAGAGGTGGAAAGTTTATGTTTTCTTTCGGCCTTAATGGGCCTGACCACATTACAGCTACTCGAAGAGGACTCAGTTGGGATCAAGGTTCTGAAAGCTATAATTTCGAATTAGCTTACTCGACAGAGAGAGCTGCCACCATTGCCACTTGGATTGACAATTCTCCGCAAGAAAAAGGAATAAATAAAGATAAGGGTGTCGCCATCAATCAATCTTTTTTTATTGGCGAAGATTCAAAATTTGGAATAAGTGGGTTTGCTGGCGGGCGACCTGATTTCGATAAATATGTCGTTGGACCCTACTGGATCTGGTCATTTTCCAAAAATCTTTTTCTTGATTCAGAAATTTTTTTTCAGGATAAGCGAATCAAATCTATTTCAACGACCGAAAAAGGTTACGCAACTTTTCACCGATTAGGATACGAAGCTATGAAGGGCTTTATTCCATTTCTGCAGTTTGATCGAAGTTTCTTAAATGAGTCCAATAGAAATTCGCAGTTCGATAGTTATGGGCTCGGACTTCAGTGGCTACCATATCCACACTTTGAAACTACTGCTTTTGTCGGAAAAGAAAAAGCACGAGCCGTCGATGCAACAGACTTCGCCTGGTTGATGCTTCACGTTTATCTGTAGTTCGATTGAGACATATCGTACAAATTTTGATCCGATATTTTAAATCAAGTTTAAAAATATTTAGATTACTTAACAAAATCTTTCTTCTGAAAATGATGTGCACTAACAATCTTATGCATGGCGCCTCAGACATCAGCCCAGATGTCTTAAAATGAATTTCGAAATGCTAGACATGTCTCAAATAAATAAAACTTCAGCACTTAGAATTTGAAACCACGATCGAAATAAAAGATAAGACACTTAATCAAATTATCAAAGCATGATCGCAATAAGGCGAACATGTTTAAAAAACAAAAAACTCTGAGGAGAGTAAAATGAAAAGAATTATCTTTGCAATAGTAGCAGCAGTATCGATCAGCGCATCAGCAGAATACGTAACGGTAGAAGTTTGTAACCAGGGCGAATCTGGCAACCGTTGTGAAATGGTTACTTACAAAGTTCGCGCTCCAAGCGCTCCAACTCCATACGTAGAGCAATGTCCGGTTGGTGATTCTGGATACGGTCCTTGTGCTAAAGTTTATGGCGTTCCAACTTGGTTGAAAAAATTAAACGCACATTTCGGCAACAAAGGCTTTAAAGCTCCTGTTCAAGACGACATTTATAAAGGCGGAAACTAATTAATTTTTTACTTAATTAATGCGTCAAAAAGGGTCCTGATCAGGACCCTTTTTTTGTATAAAGTTCACTGGAATTATCATGCTATTTCTAATAGCTTTTTCGTTTAATTTTTTTTATAGTCGCAACACTTATGCTTCAAACAGAGAAGTCTTTCAAAAGTAACACGGCTCCACCTTCGTCACGATTCGAAACTTTTGATTTAATTGTAAATCAAGTTGCCGCTGATTTATCTGCACATTTGAAGCAATCGAAAGACGAGAGAAAAAGAAATCGCCTTATATCTGAAAAAACAGGTATCCACCAAAAGACTTTGAATCGTATTATTAATTTAGAAAACAAACCGACGCCAGCTACAGTTTTTAAAATCTATCGCTATCTGACTCAAGGTCAAACGGATGACGAAATTCTAAGTCTCTGTCCTGAAATCATCCGCACTTATCTAACTCAATATTTAGATCAAAGAATTGAAAAAAATCTAACTTATTTTCCAAGCTATGCGTTAGAGCTTCAAACAAATCCTGTATTTGGCGAAATTTATGTTCTGTGCTCTTCGGGCAGTGTTTCACGTGAAGAAATTCTAAAGCGCTTTGGCGATTACGGGTTAAGTCTTGCCGACGAAATGACTCATAAAAAAATTCTACAACCGCCACGCCCTGGTCACTTTGGCTTAGGACAGTTGCAGATCCACTTAACTCCCGAATGTATTCTGTCTTTGGGTTTACTAACGGCTAAAAACTATGCAAAGCCTGTAATGGCTTATGAACATAATCATCAGTTTATGGCTTTTATCGCGGAAGGCCTTTCTGAAACTGCTTACAGAATGTGGTTAGAAATCGACACAGAAGCCTTCGCAAAAAAAATGGATATTGTTCGCAATCCTCAAAATCTAGGCACCAATAAAGTTTTTACTTTTACTGCAACAGACACGTTAATACCGAACGCACAACAGGAGTCCGAATGAATCTCTGGCCCATTTACATTATCTTCATTGCGTTACCAAGCTTGGGTGTTGAGCATACAGGAATCGGTGGTAGCGGCGGCGGGACTGCTAAAATGGGGAATCCTAAATATGTTCGCGCCGAGGTCTGTGATTCTGATGGTCGTTGTCGACAGGTTACTTACAGAATTCGTAAAAATACTTCTGCTGATGGTATTAATTCCTCTTTAGATGCAGACCAAGCGTGCTTGAATGCGCATGGTGATTCGAATTTGAATCCTTGTAACCCTCATTACAATGTCCCAAGTTGGCTAAAGGGGCTCAACAAGATATTCGGGGAAGTTGCAGATGATCAAGTGTACGACTCTAACGAGTTATATAGAAACTAGTTTGGTCCGGTAGCAAATATTTGATATGCACATGTTATCAGACGATTGCAGCAGAACACAGTTGTGAATTATATTCTGCTCATTCGCATATCAAAATTGTTGAGTATCTGGCAGCTTGAATCACAGAGCCTCAATTCATGAATAATCTCGATGAATATATATTGTCAAATGAGCTTTGGGTCTACCTGTAAGATTTTTGCAAGTTCTCTAAGATTAGTATTGCCTGCATTCTTTAAACGATTTCAACTTTTCTTTGCGAGAATCATATCGCCAAAATAATCATCAAGCTCAACCCATTTTTAGATGGCCGACTTTAAATTATTTAAATCTAAAATGTCTTTTCCATTTTTATGGCACGCACCCTGCTCACATATGGCATGAGATTACCTTAGAACACAGTGAGCTCAATTGAAAAATTAATTGGGACTTTTTGTCATAGCCAGTGGGATTAATTAGCTCACAACTTCTATTAATCAAGCTGGAGGGAGATAGCTCGTGAAAAATATAAATAACTCTTGGGCGGTTAATTCATTTCGTTTCATCTTTTTGTTTTCGGCTATCGCCTTCGTTTTGCATTTAGCTTGGGAGACTATTCAGTGTTCTCCATTTTTTCGACATACCGCAAACACTCCTAACTTAGGCGCCATGATTCTAGCTAGCGCAGGAGATGTTCTGATGATCTTGGCGGTCTATCTCATGACAGCAATCAAACATCGATCATTCAGTTGGTTTAAAGAACAATGGAGAACTAGCTTAACATTGTCTATTGTGGGCTTTTCACTCATTCTTGCAGTTTTTGTCGAGATTTGGGCTATCCGTACCGAGCGCTGGGCGTACACAGATAGTAATCCTGTTTTGCCGATCTTAGGCATTTCGATATTGCCTCTTTTACAAATGGCACTCATCAATCCAATTTCTATGTTCGGATCTAAAATAATTTTAACAAGTTTGGCGAGAGCTAAACACTAATTTAAAGGAGAATTTATGAGAAAAAGGTTTTTTAAAAGTGTAGCAACCATAACGCTTTTAGGATTTGTTTATACCTCACCAAGCATCGCACAAGATAAGGATACGTCAAAAGACGCTCACTCGATGGGTCAAATGAATAGTGAGATGCCGATGGGCAAAATGAATATGGAGAATATGAAAGGAATGATGCATGACTGCAAGGGCATGAAGCAAGACGGAAAGATGTGTGACCAAAATATGATGAAGAAGTGCCAGACCGAGATGAGTAAAAATGAATGTGATAAAATGATGAAGCAGGCAAAGGAAAGTACTTCAAAGAAGTAAGACTATCTCTTGTAATCGCTAAGTAAATAACCAAGATGTATGAAATAAATACTAAATAAGGAGAACGAGATGAAAGCATTAATTATTTTAGTTGGATCAATGATGATTGCGGGACTATCTGGTTGCGCGCACAGTGTGATGCGCGGATCAGTTGCAATGAAGACAAGTGAAAGTGAAGCGCATGTTTGTTTGGGCAAAGGCGACGTGTCGGTTGGAGACAGAGTCACTCTCTTTCAAAATATTTGCACTAATAAAGGAACCGGTAATCGCGGTACTAGCCTAGGTTACACTGGAGCTACAGGTAGTTCTTGTGAAAAAAAAGAAGTCGGCAAAGGATCAATTCAAGAAATTCTTAATCAGCACTATTCTGTCGTGAAATTCGACCCAGGAGTGAAGTTCGAAGAAGGTTCGATCGTTGAGAAGTATTAAAAGCAGAGTTTAGATATAATCAACTGACCAGCCGGACTGAACCTCGACTGATGGGTTTGCAAAATCTGGTCGGTTGATTTTATTTTTAGGAGCCAGCTATTGCGCTAAGATTGCTCTTTTCAGGAAGAATCATTCCTTATTTCAATTATAAAACATTCTTCTTACTTAAACCCATTTCAATACCACCTAAGATGGGACAGTCAGGTCTGTGATCTCCATGACAATTTTTAGCTAAGTGCTTTAAAGTTTTAGCCATCTCTTGAAGATTTTTTATTTTCTCTTCCATTTCTTGAACATGGCGGGATGCTAATTCTTTTACATCACTACTGGCTCGTGATTTGTTTCTCCAGAGACTGACAAGCTTTTTAATTTCCTTCATCGAAAAACCAAGGCTTCTTGCGCTTTTGACGAACGAAAGAATATGAATATCTGTTTCGGTGTAAGTACGATATCCAGCATCACTACGACTTGCTTTTGGAATAATCCCAATCGACTCGTAGTGACGAATAAGCTTTGCGTTTACTCCTGATTCCTTTGCGGCCTCTCCAATATTCATAACTTTACTTTTTTAAGTCTTAATGCGTTTGCAATTACAGACACTGAACTTAAACTCATCGCAGCCGCAGCAATCATTGGGCTTAATAAAATTCCAAAAACAGGATAGAGAATTCCCGCAGCTATTGGAACACCCAGGGCATTGTAAATAAACGCAAAAAATAAATTCTGTTTGATATTTTTTAATGTTGCTTCACTCAAAGCTTGGGCCCGGACGATTCCCATTAGATCACCCTTTATCAAAGTAATACCTGCACTATTCATCGCAACGTCTGTCCCCGTTCCCATCGCGATACCCACTTGCGCTTGAGCTAGCGCCGGGGCATCGTTGATTCCATCACCTGCCATCGCGACAAATTTTCCTTCTGCTTGCATTTTTTTAACGATCTCAGCCTTTCCTTGCGGAAGCACATCGGCGAAATAACCATCAAGCCCTACTTTTTTCGCAACAGCCTGCGCCGTCTTTTCATTATCACCCGTCATCATGATGACTTTTATTCCGGCTTTACGAAGTGCTTGAATAGCTGGAACTGATGTCTCTTTAATGGGGTCCATCACGCCGAGTAATCCTGCAAGCTTCCCATCGATGGCGACGTACATAATTGTTTGTCCGTCTTCTCTTAAACGATTGGCTTCAGTTTCAGTATCTCCGAGGGAAATTGAAAGTTGCTCGAGCAGTGCTTTATTCCCGATCGCAACCTCTCGACCATTAACTTGGGCAAGTGCTCCTTTTCCCGTAATCGAATTAAAGTTTTTTGCATCACTTAAACTAGTTCCCCGTTCACTTGCGCCAACAACGATTGCGTGCGCCAGTGGATGCTCACTTGCTTTTTCTAAACTTGCAGAGAGTGATAAAAATTCTTTTTCTGATATCTCACCAAAAGTTTTTACCGTTACAAGCTTTGGCTTACCAAGAGTGAGTGTGCCCGTTTTATCCACAACTATCGTGTCTACTTTTCTCATCATCTCGATTGCTTCAGCATTCTTAAATAAAACTCCCATTGAAGCTCCACGCCCTGTCGCCACCATAATTGACATTGGTGTAGCTAGACCTAAAGCACACGGACAGGCAATAATAAGAACTGCCACAGCATTTATAATTCCATGAGCTAGCTTTGGATCCGGTCCCCATATAGACCAAACGCCAAACGCTAGTAGCGCTACTAAAATGACAGCTGGTACAAAGTAAGCAGAAACTTGATCGACAAGCTTCTGAATCGGAGCGCGTGACCGCTGGGCTTCTGCCACCATCTGAACAATTTGAGATAAAAGCGTGTCCTTCCCTACTTTTTCAGCCTGAATTACTAGTGATCCAGTTCCATTAATGGTTGCTCCAATAACTTTGGCACCTGCTTGCTTTTCTACAGGAATGGGTTCGCCCGAAACCATAGATTCATCTACTGAGGATTGTCCTGAAATAACTTTCCCATCGACTGGAATTTTTTCTCCTGGGCGTACTCTGAATTGGTTGCCGACATGAATATCCTCAACCGGCATATCAACTTCACTGCCATCAGGATTTATTTTTCTTGCCGTTTTTGGCGCTAGTCCCAACAAAGATTTTATTGCTGCACTTGTTTGCCCTCGGGCTTTGAGTTCTAATACTTGCCCTAGTAAAACGAGAGCCACGATAACGGAGGCTGCTTCAAAATAAAGACTAACTTGACCTGTCATCGGATCTTGAAACGATTCAGGAAATATTTGCGGGAATAGAACCGCTGTTAAACTATAAATGTAGGCAACTCCCACACCTAAGCCGATTAATGTAAACATGTTAAGATTACGATTCTTAAGTGATTCTTTAAACCGAACGAAAAATGGCCAACCACCCCAAAGTACAACTGGTGTGGCTAGTAACAATTCAAGCCATGGTAAAAATTGATGCACAGATTCGTTACCAAAAAGATGCCGACCACCCATTGTTAAAAATAAAAGTGGGATACTTAAAGCCGTGCTGAATATAAATTTATTACGCATCATGAGATATTCATGATTATCTTCTTCTTGATCGAGGGAAATAGTGACAGGTTCCAAAGCCATTCCACATATGGGACAACTCCCCGGCCCCATCTGCTTAATTTCGGGATGCATGGGACAAGTGTATTCGACATTTTGAGACTGAATTTTTGCTGGGGGTTGCGGAGCTAAATATTTTTGAGGCTCAGCTTCAAATTTTGTTTTACATTTCGGATTACAAAAAAAGTAAGTACTCCCTTTATAGACAGAGCTTCCGCCTTTCGCTGTTTTCGAGTCTATCGTCATTCCACAAACTGGATCTTTCACCATGTCTTTTGAATGATCATGCTGGCAATTAGGTCCATGTTCGTGGCTTGGAATTTGGCTGTGGCTAGAACTGGTACCGTGATTGTGTGACTCCATAAGTACTCCTCGTATAAGGCCATCGTAGACCTTCCAACAGTTGGAAGGTCAATAACATTATTTGCAATAATTTTTTTGAAACATTCCCATGTTGGGAAACATGGCATTCTAGAAACTTTTTCTACCGAGAATCAGGACTATAAATGATTGTGGCAAGAAGCGAACTGCCTTGACAGTAACTCTCGGTGTTCAGGGTGCGCGATTTTAATCATTTCTCGTGCCCGTTCACCTAGGGTCTTTCCATAAAGATAGGCCGTACCGAATTCGGTTACAACGTAATGAACGTGGGCGCGAGTTGTGACTACTCCCGCACCAGTTTGCAGATTAGATACAATTTTTGATCGCCCGTTGCTTGTGAGACTACTTATCGCAATTATGGGTTTTCCACCCTCCGAAAGTGCCGCGCCTCTCATGAAATCCATTTGTCCCCCTACTCCAGAAATAATATTGTGTCCGATCGAGTCTGCACACACTTGACCGGTTAGATCGATTTCTACAGCTGAATTGATGGCTACCACTTTGGGATTGCGAGCAATTATATTGGGGTTATTGACGTAGTCGATTTCAAGTTGGAGGATTGAAGGATTGTCGTTAACAAAGTCGTAAAGTTTCCGACTTCCCGTTAAAAATCCAGACACACATTTTCCTCGGTGCACTTTCTTTTTAGAGTTAGTAACAACTCCTGCCTGAATGAGATCGAGAGCACCATCGGACCACATCTCGGTATGAATCCCTAAGTCTTTGCGGTCTAATAGTTGACAAGTTACTGCATTAGGAATCGAGCCGATTCCCATTTGTAAAGTCGAACCGTCTTCGATGAGTTCTGATATATTTCGAGCAATCGCTTTTTCTTCCTGATTAGGTAATAGCTGCCTGATTTCCGGAAGGGGTACGTCGACCTCTACTAAAGCATCGAACTGACTCAGATGAATAAACCCATCTCCATGTACTCGCGGCATTTGAGAATTTACTTGAGCGATTAGAATTTTTGCAGCATTGGCGGCGGCTTTTGCAATGTCAACGCTAACTCCAAGACTACAATATCCATTCCGATCTGGAAGAGACACATGCAGTAAAGCTACGTCAACTGGACACTTTTTTGAACGAAAGAGATCAGGAATTTCTGAAAGAAAACAAGGTAAGTAGTCAATCCGTTCATAATCCATGCGATGGCGAAGATTGTGCCCTACAAAAAGATTAATAACTCGAAAAACATTTTGATACATATTTTCAGCGTAGAGTGCTGGTCCTTCAGTATGTAAATGAATCAAACAAATATCTTTTAAACGAGTCGATTGATTAACGAGTTCTGCTAACAATACGTTAGGTGTGGCGGCTCCCCCGTGAACGAATACCCGCGAACCGGATGGGATCAATGCTATGGCTTCTTCTACAGATTTTTTTTGCAACATCATACTTTAGCCTTTAATCGCCTTCTCTGAACAAGTTTATTTATTTCAATTACAGAAATAGGAATCAGCGCAGCTGGCAAGATCATCAACATATCTGAGATAGTAAGCGGGCTTAGCCCAAATATTTTTTGAGTAAATGGAATAAAATGAAGACTCAATTGCAAAAGACCTGTGACAACACAAACACCGAACAGCCATAAATTTGTAAAATGGCCGACTTCCCAAAGAAGATGCGTGGTTGATCTTGCTCCGAAAGCGCGTAGAATTTGGCTTATAACTAAAGTTGTAAAAACAATATTACGAGCGGAAACACCGGGTTCGTTTAGTAAGTGCCAATATAAAATAAGTGCAATTGAGGCTTCAAGAATTCCTACCCAAATAACTTGGGTCCATTCCGGCCGACCCATAATTTTCTCATTCGATTTCCGGGGTGGAAGATTCATGATTCCTTTAGGTAGAGGCTCTGCAATAAGAGTCAGAGCTGGAAGCCCGTCAGTGACAAGATTTATCCATAACAAGTGAGCTGCCAGTAGTGGAATCGGTAATCCAAAAGCAATAGCACCAAGTACAAGTGCGACCTCAGCAAAATTTCCTGTAAGCAAGTAGGTGATTGCTTTTCTAATATTCAGAAATATCCCACGACCTTCACTTACAGCGGCAACAATCGTTGCAAAATTGTCATCGGCTAATACCAAATCAGCGGCCTGCCGAGTAACCTCAGTTCCGGCTTTACCCATGGCAATTCCAATATGCGCTTCTTTTAATGCAGGCGCATCGTTAACACCGTCACCCGTCATGGCAACGATAGCACCTTGCGATTTCCACGAGCGTACGAGTTTTAATTTGTCTTCAGGCGTTGCTCGCGCGTGAACGCGATTTTCTAAAGACTCGCCCTCTAGAACAAGTCCAAGTTCCTTGGCTATGGCTGCTGCGGTTTCTGGATGGTCACCGGTAATCATCACTGTCTTAATCCCGGCCGTTCTTGCTTCTTTGATTGCAAGTGTCGCTTCTGCCCGCGGAGGATCAGCAATTCCGATAAGTCCCACAAGATTAAGATTTTTAAGTTCACTTCCCTGGCCAATTGCCACTGCTAAAACTCTTAAACCCTTACTAGACATTTCGCGCCCAGCTTTTGTTACCGCTCCAGAAATTTCTTCATTCATTTTGCAAAGCGATAAAATGCTTTCCATTGCTCCTTTAAAATAGGTTTTGCCGTCAGTGCGGCTGATCGACATTCGCCTGGTCTGAGTATCAAAAGGAACAGTGTTCGTTCGAGGATTGTTTTTTTCTATTGAAGATCTGCTTATATTTTTTTCGTGGGCCGCGATCAATATTGCTATTTCCGTCGGGTCACCGGTCCCACCGTCTGCGTTTGAGTTCAATTCCGAATCACAGCATGATGCTGCAGCTTCAAGCAATACTTGCTGGTCGCTTCCCCAAAGTTCTCGAACTCGCATATTCCCTGTAGTGAGTGTTCCTGTTTTGTCCGTGCAGATGACCGATACACTTCCTAATGTTTCTACACTTGGTAATTTTCGGACTAAGGCATTTCGCTTGGCAAGACGCTGAACTCCAAGAGCTAGTGCAACAGTTACGATTGCAGGCATGCCTTCTGGAACTGCTGCGACAGCAAGGGATACAGAAAAAAGAAGAAGTTCAAGCCAAGGTCTTCCTTGCATGAAACCAATTCCGGCAACAAGG
>JAYTJV010000125.1:0-66450 GCA_043730825.1 Pseudobdellovibrionaceae bacterium | reverse complement strand
CCATCCAGGTTCGCCGGAACAAAATATAAATTTAACTTTGGAAGCCTGACCCTGGAAGGTCAGGCTTTTCGGGTTTTAAAAAGGGCAGCGCCCTTTTTAAGGCACGATGCCTTTATTCCACTCATCCACATAAAACCCACCGAATAAAGAATGATCCCAGTTTTAAATCAGGCTTCTTCGGGATTACTCTGAAGAGACTGATCGATCAGCTCCTCAATTGATTTCAGTATGGCATCATTTTTTGTGGTCAGTTGAGCCTGCCATTCGGATATTGGGTTAACTTCGAAAGTGGAGTTATCGAGGGTCAAAGGATCAGATTTTGTTGATTTATCATGAGGCCTACTAGCAGAGCTCTTCATCCTGAACGTCCTCATTTGAAAAAAAATTATTTACCTTTCTTATCGTAATCAACCTCCAGAAAAAGCTCGAGCAAATTCGTCAAATGTATTAAGCAGTCGAGCTATTCGTCTCAATTTTTTACTTCATCAATCTGAGTCGTTTAAATTGATTTGTTTCGATACAAACTTGATTTTCGGCAAACTTAGCATGTGAGTTTTAGGGCATTATTCCTCTGGACTCGGGATTATCTACCAATTTAACTTTGTTGAATATGATTCAATTGATTCTAAAGATGGCACCGAGGTTGCTTTAAAGTAGCTCGAGAGTAGTTTCAAGTTCGAGAAGTTTAAACGAATAAAATTTCGTACAACGAAATTCAAAAGGAGAATCAATATGGGTATCATTGCAACAATCGTTATTGGTCTTATCGTAGGTATCTTAGCACGTTTCCTTATGCCAGGTCGTGATCCAATGGGCTTTGTATTAACAGCTATTTTGGGTGTAATTGGTGCTGCATTAGGTGGATGGTTAGGACGCGTTATGGGTCTTTACCGTGCAGATGAGCCAGCAGGCTTCATCATGGCAATTGTCGGAGCGATGGTTGTACTATTCATTTACAAATTAGTCTCACCTCGTCTTGGATCTTCTGCCCGCCACTAAATTTTTGTCTTCATATGTTGATTTAGTTATCTGATAAGACTTTCAATTTAAAAAATTGAAAGTCTTTATCTAAAGAAAGGCTTCCTAAACGGAGGCCTTTCTTTTTGTACTTTTAATTGTTTTTGTTATCGTCCCACTTGGCTAACCACGAACTCAATTTAGTTTTTAAGCCCTGTAGCCCAAAGCCGCCGCCTGGTTTATTCGGAGCTGTTTTATCTGAAGCGACTATTACTTCAAAATCTTCGGCTTGAGTTACTCCGTCCATGTCGTAGTTTCCAAACTTATCAGTAACGGGCTTTTTTCTTGTCGGGTTGCTGTAATCCGTTGTTGCTTTAGACATATAGACCTCTTTTTTAATGTTAGCTGTTGATTAGGCGATAACTTTAAGCGGCAAATTCAGTGGTAAATTGAACGTTAACTTTAATGTAATTTCAGGAGTAATTTCAGTGGTACAGCCCAGTTGTTGGCTGAATTTCAGAAGCATGAAAGATAGTCGGAGACTTCTGAAAATTGTGTTCAACAAATTCCCAATTAATCATTTTTGTAAAATTATTGAGATATTCGTTTCGGTTATTCTGATGATCCAAATAGTAAGCATGCTCCCAAACGTCGCAGACCAGTAAGGGTGTTTTTCCAATGACGATTGGATTTTCAGCATTTTCCATGGGCATGATAGCAAGCTTATCTTCAGAATCTTTTACTAACCAAACCCAGCCAGATCCGAAAAGGTCCTGACAAGCTTTTGTAAACTGATCTTGAAAAGCCTTTAACTGGCCAAAGTTTTTTTCTATGACGGTTAAAAAATCTCGGGAAGGTTCTGGATTTCCGTTAACAGTCATGCAGTTCCAATAAAAAGTGTGGTTCCAGGCTTGGGCAGCGTTATTAAAAATCTTTTTATCAATCGGGTTTTGCGCTGCCTCAAAGATAATTTCTTCCAAAAGAAGTTTGTCGTAAAAAGTATTTTTAATGAGGCTATTAAGAGTTTCGATGTAACCCGCGTGGTGTTTTCCGTAATGAAATTGAAGAGTGTCTTCAGAGATGTGGGGCTCGAGATCCTTGATATCGTAAGGGAGGGGCGATAACTGTATGGCCATGTTGAGAGTCCTTTGTTTATGATTGCTCATTTTGATTTCAAATTGCGTTCCAACCTAAGGCGCCACACAATTTATTTTGGCAAATCAGCCGGGGCATAATGACTCCTTTTTAAAATCAAGGGGGCGCCTCTCAAAATCTTGTTTAAGCTGCGTAGCGACAAGTTCTAAATTTACTAAATCATTTCAATCGTAAAACAAAGTTCAAGGGTAGGGTCAAAAAAGTCTCAAGCACTTGGGCATACGAATTGCTGTTATGACTTCGTTACTTTTTAAAAACTTAAAAACAGAGTTTTGATTAAACTTAAAACCTAAAATTCCATGGGGGAACTTTTATGACTTTGAAAAAAATATTGCTACCCATCTTGATGGTGTCATCATCACTTGGTTGGGCACAGCCGACTAGCCAGCCAATGAATGAGCGACCGCCAAGATATCCGGGACCAGGGAATCCAGAGCCTCGGCCAGAACCACCGAGAAACGAAAGACCACCAATTAGACCAGAACCACCACGTCATGAACCACGTCCACCAGTCAGACCAGAGCCTCCTCGTCATGAACCGAGACCGCCGGTCCGACCTGAACCACCAAGACATGAACCTCGGCCACCGATTCGACCGGAGCCACCACGTCACGAGCCTCGTCCTCCGATTAGACCAGAGCCTCCAAGACATGAGCGTCCACCAATTAGACCAGAACCACCACGCTATGAACCTCGGCCACCGGTAAGACCTGATCCAGGTTATGGGTACATCACGCAGACGGTGAGTGTTCGAAGAACATTAACGAATCAGAATTTAGATTTAATGAGATTGTTTAATCTGCACGGCTACTACTCAGGTTACTCAGTAGAATCAATCACGGTCAGAGTTGATGGTGGACAATACGCTTACTTAAGACTTTTAGCTGATGGCCAGATTGAAGATGAAGGAAGTGGAAACGCAAGAAATGTAACACTTTATCCTCGTTACAACACGCAAATTGGATATGGCTTGCACGAACTTCTTCTTGAAGTGGATGGCACAGCGTACGTTAAGCGAATTCAGATTCGTTTACGACGTCATTACTAGTCTTAACTCAAAGGTTAAGCGCTCTACTTTAGAGCTATTCTCATGGTCTTTTTTTCAATTGCGCCACTTTCATTAACGAAAGTGGCGCTTTTTCGTGTTATCACTCGACTATGAAAATGACCTGCGCGACTTGCCATAAGCCTAAAGCGACTCTTGAATGCGGAATCTGTCACGACAGTCTCTGTAAATACTGTACCCAATTTATGGACGAAGAGACTTTTGCATTCTTGCCAAAAATCCCAAGTGACCTTAGTCACCAAACTTATTGTATCACTTGCTACGATTCAAAAGTGACGCCAGAATTAGACGCCTACAATAATGATATGGAAAAAGCGAAGGGCATAGTTGTCTTCTCCACAAAAGAAACAAAAATCACCCGACACATTCGAAGATTAGAAGATCCAATCGCAGTCCAAGATTGTCTCGACGAAAAAGAAGCAACAATGCGCTTAGCATTTCTCGCAGTCAGAGCAAATCACAATGTCTTAATCGATTTCGATGTTTCGTACGATAAAGTAAGAAACGGCAGCTACCAAAAATTAATGTGGAAAGCCTCAGCTCTACCAGTAACAGTAGACGTAGATAAACTCCCAAAAGACCGCAGCAATTCCTAAAAGGTGCCAGGGCGCGCTGCCTGCGTCCTATTTACGTAAGCGCAGCGCCATCGTGACTGCCTGACGGGACGAAAGTTAAGATTCGTTTGATGTTGACCCGTAATGGAAAGCTCAATCGCAGATGAACATCGAATGGCCAAAACCATTAGGTTTTGTAGCATTTGATTCTGGACCGTATACAACGAGGCCAACGCCCGCACGCCAGATATCATTCTGTTTTTTCATCGATAATAGCCATCCTGGCCATGAAAATTCACCTGGCCCAATTAGAGGAAAGCCTTTATTGTAGTTTTTTAATGGGAAAAATTTGTATTCAAATCCTTACCGCCCGCGTTAAGCATGTGTAACTTTTAAAGTTTTATTACTTATAGAATGTTTAGGGTGTTCCTTAAAGGATCAATCTCGAGGAACACTTTGTTACTCGATTAGTTGCTCGCATGGGTAATTGTTGTTATGAACATTGCTGTGAACAGCCTAGATTTAAATTATCGCAATTTTTTAAAGGAAGAATTTGATATTCGCAAAGAGCGAAATTCAAATTATTCGCTTCGAGCGTTTGCGCGCGATCTTGACATGCCGGCTTCAAAATTATCAGAAATTCTGAGAGGTCTTTCAGGGCTGTCTTCAAGCTCCGCCACTAAACTTGCCTCAAAACTCCAGCTGAATGTAGAAGAAACCGAATGGTTTATTTGTGCCGTCGAGGCACAGCATGCGAGAAGTAAAAAAGAACGTGCGAAAGCAAAAGAATGGATTTCTTCATTTAGCCATACACAAAGTTTTGATGAGTTGAGCTTAGATCGGTTTAAAATTATTTCAGATTGGTACCATTTTGCTCTTCTCGAACTTACAGAAGTGGAAGACTTTTCTTCGAACGAACAATGGATCGCACGGAGACTTGGCATAGATCAAGAAATAATAACTTTGGCAATTGAAAGGCTTATCGATTTTGGTTTATTGGAAAAAGACATTTTAGGGAATTTAAAACAAACCCACTCAAATCTTGCTACACCCTCAGGAATACCATCAAGAGCGATTAGAAAACATCATTCGCAAATCCTTTCAAAGGCACAGGATTCACTCGATCATACTGAGATTGAGAAAAGAGATTTTTCTTCAATGTTATTAGTTATTGATGAAGATCAAGTTCAAGAGGCCAGTAAGTTAATTAAAGAATTTAGACGAAATTTTGATCGATTGTTAAATGAATCGTGTTCAAACAAAAAGAGAGTTTATGCGTTAGCAGTTCAGTTTTTTCCAGTAGATATAGAAGTGAGGACTTTATGAAAAAAATTAGTATTTTTATTGTCTCAATCGTTTTTAGTTCGTTATTAATTGTCTCGTCTGCGTTCGCAACAAAGGATGTTGGTAATGGTGGGGATGCCGTTGTATGCCGAGACTCGGCAGGAAAAATTATGAACGTAGAACAATTGGATAGTTATGAAGCCAGAACAATTTATGGCTTAAAATTACAACTCCCAACGGTTGCTACTTCTGATCCTACAGTTTTGGTTAATTATTGGCTTAATAATTTATCGCAGTACTCACCTGTACGTGCCAATTTTTCCCAGCCCATGGTTAGAAATTTTTTTTATGAAGCTGAAATAATTTATTATGGCGGACTTCCGGATATACCAGATCATGGAGATGTATCTCTTCCTTCTGGATGTAAGTTAGAGCAAGTTGCAATACAAGTTGATCCTGCAAAATACTCAACGGGGCCTCGTTACAAAGTTGAAAAAGAAATTTTTGAGAACATGCCGACAGTTCAGAAAGCAATTCTTATTCTTCATGAAGTAGTCTATAGAGAACTGCTGATGGGGCGATTTAAATATTTTAAATTTGGTACAAATTCTACAATGGCACGCGTTTTAACTGGATTAATTTCTTCTGAGAGTTATGCAGAAATAGCCACGACCGCCGTCTCAGACATGATGATACACTCAGGACTTTTAATACATGAGAAAGACGGGATAGCAATAAAGCTCGCACGCTCTGGGTATCCGTATGAATATACCTGGCCAGCCGAAATGAAATTTTATCCAGATTCAAATCGATTAAAATATGCTCCCGTTGATGAAAGTATCGCATCCCTTGTCAAAGGACAATGGGTAAAATTAGCTTCGAATATTAGCTTTCATGAAAACGGTAAACTCCTGAGTGTAATGTTAAACGAACCTATGAAGACTCAATATATGGATCGCGAAGAAAAGGTAATTGGCCAATTTTCAGAAGGATCGAACGGGGAAATTAGATCTGCTACATTCGTAAATCCTGTATTGATATCAATTCAAGGAAATCCTACTTCAGTCTATGCGTTTAATTTAAGTGATAGTCTTGGTCTGCCTCTTCCTTTTGGAAAAACAACTTCATTTGTTTTAGCAAAACCTATGGTCATTAAAAATGCTCACTACGTTCTAGCTCTTTCCTATCATATTGGAGGAGGGCCTTGGTGGGAAATTGATAGGCACACTCAAACGGTCTATGATGATTTTAGAGATCATAAGAAGCTAGTACCTTATTTTATTTCAGGCACAGGAAAAGTTTACTGTAATAGCCTTAAAAAATGGTTAACTGTAAATGATAACCAAAGTATTCGATTATTGCGATCAGGTGAAGTTGAAAAGATATTTGAATTTAACAAAGAGGAAATTTTATGTTTAAAATAATCGTATTTTTTTTTCTAACAACCACTAACACATCTTATGCCAAATACTTAACCAGCTATGTGCTCGAGCAGGGAATGCCATCAGTTTCAATTAACTGTAATACTGAAAATACAGCTCTTTCTTTGCGAGAAGGATTAGACGTCTGGGGTTTTACTTATAATAATGTCGCTACCGGCAGTGCTGGTGAGATCTATGCTTCCATGTTGAAAAAAATACAGCAACGATTTCCCAATTGGGCACAAGAAATATTTAATCGAGAAATGGCCATTGCGAATAAAATAGTTGTGCAGGATGTATCCCATAATTTAGATAGTGGTTATGTTGATACTGAATTTGACAAGGTACCTACAGACTGCACATTAGCCCAGGTCGCTAGGTTTGTTATGGATCCGATCTTTCCACAATCTGATCCTCGATTATTAAAAGTTATCTTATCCAAAATTCAAATGGAAAACATATCTCCTCTTTCTCAGGCCATGATTAAGCTCGAAGTAGTATTGGCCTCATCACGTATTTTAAAAATTTATCAACAGATAAATCCCAACACTACAAGGACTTTTTCTCCTGCTAATCTTCAATTTCGTAAATTTGTTGCCTTGGCATTTAGTGATCAAATGATGGATTTGTCGTACTCTCAGATAAAGGATGTAATTAGTCACAAGATTTTAATGAAAGGTCCCTATTATGACTCTTATTACTATTTAGAAGACAAATTAGTGTTTGATTATTTTGATTTTTTTGGAGCAAAAATAAGAGCCATGCGATTAATCTCACATTCAGATGCCGGTAAAACTTTTCCGATCGAGACCTCGGAGAAAGTTTGCGGTTGGGGCATTGATGCCAATCAAAAGGTTACACTCAAAGGAAATCAGTATTTATTCTCTTATGTTTGTATTGAACCGATAGAATGGTTTAAAAAAACGGGCGAAACAGAGATCGCATTTATTCTTGAACCAGAAAAAAAACAGTGAAGAAGTAATGGATGACCAACTGTTTAAAACTCGAGGATGAAATCGGACAGTAGCCTAGCAAAAACTGAGTCTTTACTCAAAGAACAAATCGCGACCGTTCAATTTGAAGTTCGATGGAGTGATTAATAACCCTTCATTTTTTACTGGTAAAATTTAAATCCACTGAACCTTTCTGGTCAGTGGATTTTTTGCTTTTGTCGACCAAAGTTCTATTTATCAGCGGCTACTCTGCCAAACTCTTCCGCCAAAATTTCGACCCATCAGCAAGCTTCGTAACATAAGGCTTGATATCGCATTGCAACTTTTTCGGAAAGCGATTGAGTGGCTGAATATGCAAATCCGGAACGTATCTAAAGGTGAGATTGATCCGGCGAGTTTCAAAATTTTCGATTTCACAAAGCGGAAGTAGGCCCGCATCTTTTCGGTCGACGCGTTGTACCCGGTGAAACAAGTGACTTTTAAAACGCTCACCACCAAAAATTTGGAGACTGTTATCATCGAGCCATTGCTGAAGAGCAACTTCACTTCGGGAATTTTTCCCAGAGCTTTGAACAAATTGAAACAAGGCTTTTTCTCCGAACGAGACTGAACCTACGGGACCAGGCTCGAAATCTTTATGTTCGCCGACTCTTGCCGCATCTATTTTTTTACCATTTTCAATTTTTGAACCATAGTAATTAATCAGACAGGTATTGAGGCGCCAACCGGGCGGGATATCTTTTTGAGGCCAGTTGTCTTTTACTCGTGCTTCGATATCATTTACGATTTTTTGCAAAATAGGAGGGTAGGCTTCACCTTTTACGCAGCGAAATTCAATTCCTTTTGGCGGATGATAATAATTTAAACAAGCAAATTGCCAATTGCCTAACCAGTAAACGGGGCGCAAGAGCATTCTATTTTTTTCACCCTTAGGCGGAGGGTTACTTTCTGAAAAACGATTTTCCCAAATGGGCTTATAAGATAAAATTTCTTGAAGAGCTTTGAGTCTTGTCTCGGGCTTCAAATAATTTTTAATTAAAAGCACATTTCCTTTGAACATAACTAAAACTTAATCCTTTACTTCAGGTGTTGGGTAAAGGGCCACGTATCCAGTCTGTAATCCTGTTGCGACATACTTATCATCTTTTGTCCAAAGTGCGGCCGAGATCGCTTGATCACGAATACCTGCAATTGCCAGTGGTTTTTCGCCAAATAAGTCGGGTCTCCAAAAAACGACGACACCGTCTTCACCAAAAGTGGCTAAAGTTTTCCCTTTGTGCTGGTAATGAACGAATTGAATATCTTTTTCTAAGGGTCCTAAAACAGTCGGTTTTTTGTTGGCTGGACCTGGTTCCATGTAATCCCAGACAATTACTTCTGGCCCAGAGCTGTTCGCCATATAAAGTCCGTCAGGTCTGAAGTGAAGGTCTCTGATTTTTGAACCAAATCCACGCATCGTGAGATCTTTATTTTTCTTTAAATCCCAGATATGGATTGTTAAATCATTCGAAGCACAAACCGCAAAACGTTCGTTGGGTGAAAAAGTCAGCTTAAAAAGTTGCCCTTTCCAATTGAAGGTCTGAGTCTCGACAAATGATTCTAAATCATAAATTGAGAGTCTTGAATAACCGCAGACAGCCAGTTCATCATCGTTTTTTAAAACAAAATCAGAAATCGAATTTTCCCAAGTCGTTAAAAGTGTGGGTTCATCTTGGCCTTCTTCCCAAACGAAAAGACTTTTACCTGAAGAAAAAAATAACTTGTGATGAATCCACTTGGCACTTTCGATCCAAGCTTTACCTTTATACGTGAAAACCGGTTTCTTCTGATTCAAGTCCCAGACCTTCAACTGATTGTCTTCACCGGTCGTTGCAAGATAGTTTTTAACCGGATTTATAGAAATGCTTAACACACCCATCCCATGAGCAACCGTTTCAAATATAGTTTCACCAGAACTCATCTCAATTTGGCGAATTGAACCGTCTGTTAAAGCTGCTATCAAACTTTTCCCGTCAGTAGACTCTGCAAGGTGCGAAACGGGTTCAGTCGTTACACTGAGCCATTTAGGACGAATAATAGGAACCTCATATGGGTCTAGTTCAGTCGACATGTGTTTAATCCAGCCAAGAGTTGTTCACGATTTAAATTTCGCCCAATAAAAACAAGCTGAGTTTGCGGCTTCTCATTTTCTTTCCATTCAGGTCCTAAATTTCCATCAAGCTGCATGTGAACACCTTGAAAAACATATTTTCTTTTTTCGTTAGGTAGCGCGATGATGCCTTTTGATCGAAAAATATCAGCACCTTGAGTCTGAAGGATTTGCGAAATCCAAGCTTGAAATTTTTCAATGTTAACAAAACCTTCCATCGTGAGGCCTACGGAGCCCACCTTTTGATGGTGATGGTGTTTGCCTTCCAAGAAATCAGGATGGGCGCTCATTGTGCGGTCTAAATCAAAGCCGCCAATGTTCAAGATTTTATCCAAATCAATATTTGAATTTTTCGTTTCATAAATCTGCGCAAGCCCATTCAAAGCTTGAATTTTTTCCTTAAGGACGGGGAGCTCGCTTTCAGGGACAAGATCAGTCTTATTTAAAAGCAACACGTCGGCAAAACCAATTTGTTGTTGAGATTCCCGGTCATCCCAGTGCTGCTTAATATGAAGCGCATCAACTACGGTGACGATGCCATCGAGTCTAAAGTTTTTCTTGATATCTTCATCAACGAAAAATGTCTGAGCCACCGGTGCGGGGTCAGCAAGACCAGTTGTTTCGATGAGAACATAATCAAAACGGTCTTTTTTCTTACTGAGTTGGTTCAAGATACGAATCAAATCTCCGCGCACGGTGCAACAGATGCAGCCGTTGTTCATTTCAAAAATTTCTTCATCAGCGTTTACAACGATATTGTGATCAACCCCGATTTCACCATACTCGTTTTCGATGACTGCAATGCGTTTTCCGTGTTTAGCAGTTAAGATATAATTTAAAAGCGTTGTCTTTCCCGCACCTAGGAATCCAGTTAACACTGTAACGGGGGTTTTAAGTTCTTTCATAGGCTTTGCCCTTTCATCGACTTCAAAATCAAACTAAAATTATATTCAAGCATTTTAAGATAAGTATTGGCGTCCTGGTTGTCTGATAAACAATCTGAATAGAGAACGCCGCTTACTTTTACGCCAGTTTCTTTAGAAATACTTTTCAGCAAGCTTTCAGAAGAAGATTTTTCATAAAACAAACTTTTAATCTTCTGATCTTTTATTTTTTTAATCAGGCTGGAAACTTTTTGCAAAGTGCTTTCACCTTCTTGGTAGGCATCGAGCGGTGAGTCTACTTTCACTTGAAATTCTTTGCCAAAATATTGAAACGAGTTGTGAGCGATAATCATCTGGCGCTCATTTTCGGGTATTTTAGAGAATTCCTGTTTAAAACGAATTTGAAGTTCTTTGAGTTTTGAAACATAAGCGTTCGTCCTATCTTTAATTTCTGCACTCGAGGCGGGGTAAGAACTTTGCAGATACAACGACAAACCTTCGATTATGGGGATTGAAACTTCCGGGCTTAACCAGAAATGAGGATCGAATTTTGAATCAAGGCCGTGATGATGTACACCATGCACGTCATGCTTTTCTGCTGTTTCATTTAACGAAAGCAATTTTGCGTTCTTTGTTACATAATATATTTTAGCTTTGGATCTAACTTTAGAAATAGCTTTTGTTGCCCAAGGCTCAAAATTTTCGCCTACTAAGATAATATGATCTGCTCGTTTAAAGTAAATAAAGTGTTTCGTCATCGGTTCAAAGCCGTGGGTATCCTGATTCGCGCTGACAATTCCATCAACTTTAAAATCTGAAGGCAAAAGATTTTTTGTGATATCTTCTAGAATTGAAAAGCTAACTGCAACCCGCGCTTCTTTTGCAAAGGCTGTCGATTGAAATGAAAAACCAGAAACTGCTAAAAGTAGATTGATTAAAAGTTTCATGCGCTAACCCTTGGCTTAAATGCTAATATAATAAGATAAGTTGTACTTAACACGACAACAACGCTTGGGCCTAAAGGCCACTCAAAAGCGATTGAAAGAATAAATCCAAGAAATGATCCCACAAGTCCCAAAACTCCGGATGCAATCACGCGGTGATAAAGTTTGTTGAAGAGCTGCTGTGATATAAGTGAAGGAATCACAACTAAGCCCACGGTCATAAATGCACCCAATGAGTTAAGTCCAAACGTTAAATGTGTAATTAAAAGTGACAGAGAAACAAAAAAAATGAGCTTCTGAACTTTCGGACTTAAGCTTTGGGTTTCCAAAAACTGCGGATCAACAACCCATAAACTCCAAAGTCTTCTTCCCAAATAAAAAAGTACGAAAGTTATGACTGTTAAGAAAGTCGTGATCAAAACTGATTCCTGATCAAAAGATAGGACCTGCCCAAAAAGTAAATGAAGAATTTCAGGTGAAGTTTTTGTTTTAAAAGAAAGAATCATTCCAATCGCTACGAAAAATAGCGCTAAGAACGCAAAAACTGAATCTTGATAGACTTGTCTGTGCTTTGAAATAACTAAGGTTGCGGCCATCAGAATAAATCCTGAAATCCAGCCGCCTAAGAGAAGTGAGAATGGCGAGTTACCCAAAAACAAAGTCGCAAGAACAACGCCAGGTAAGATCGCATGACTAAAAGTATCTCCAATGAGAGCGAGCTTCTTTTCGACAAGAGTAGTTCCGATTAAGGCAAAGTTTAAACTTAAGAGCGAAGTCCCAATCCAGGACCAGTACACCAAGTCGAGTTCTAAATATTCTCGCCAGCTCATGTAACAGACTCAAATGTGGCTTTCGGAAGTTGAACGCGCAAAGTTTGTGCCGGTTTTTTAACCGCATGCATCCAGCTATGAAATCTACGGTCGACTTTTTGAAACCATTCTTGAAATTCTAGAATTTCCCAGGATTCATTTTGCACATAAAGTATTTTGCTTTGCAGTCTTTCGATCTGTTCGAAATCGTGCAGCACTAAAATTTGAATCATACTGCTTCGAGTTTGGTTTAACCATTGAATGATTTCTTGGGTACATATTTGGTCAATAGCATTAAACGGTTCATCAAGTAAAAGTGCGCGAGTCTCCATGAGTAAACCCCGGGCAATCTTCAACTTTTGCCGCTGGCCACCTGAAAGGTTTTTAAGTGGCATATTGGGTAAGCTGAGCTTTGTCTGGACTGTCCTTACTTTTTCATGATCAGCGGCAGTTGGTTTTGCGAGAGGTCTTTTGAAAAACAAAATATTAAGCAAATAGTTTTCAACATCATCAGGTGTCTGCGAGTGAAATGCTGGCTGTTGTTGAAGAAAAAGAATTTGTTCTTGAGGTATTGTCCACTGAACCTGGTTTTTGATTTGATGAACAGGTTTCAAAATCGATTGAAGTAAAGTCGATTTGCCAGTTCCATTTGAGCCATAGATAATCAGGCGGTCACCAATATTAAGTTCACAATTGAAATCGCGAATCAGCACTCGGTCGTATCCGACTGATAAGTTTTGGATTTTCAAAGTGGGCTTATTCATCATAATCAAGCCATCGCTTCCGGTTTGCAGTCAGGGCACAGACCAGTAAATTCCACTTTGTGTGAGAGTGCGGTAAAGCCTTTTTTTAAAAGCTCTTCTTGCTGCTTTTCTACAAAACAACCACTGAGGTGCTCAATACGGTGACAAGATTTGCAAAGCAAAGTGTGCAAATGACTTGAAGTTGGTTTTATCACGTACCGGGCATGATCATCGCTCATCACAACTCGCGAAATCCAATTTTTTTCAGCAAATAAATTGAGAGTCCGATAAATCGTTGCAAGGTCAATCCCAGCACGCTTAAGCCCTTTTAAGTAAAGATCTTCCGCTCCAAAAGGACTTTTAAAAGAAGCCATTTTTTCTATTATGAGCTTTCTTTGCCGAGTCAGTTTGACCTGAGACTCGGATAACTTTTCGATAAGATGAGGAACTAAAGCGTTTGCTGCTGAATTAGAAGATAAATGAGCCAAAATTTTTACCTCGTGAAGAAAACTCTTATCCTACAAAGTAAATCGAATTGCAAATGAATTGCATTTAGATTTACGGAGCCAATCCGATTTATTCAAGTACTAGTGGTGTGGGACTCTTGGTGACATTTAAGCTCTTCTGAATATCGTCTATTAGAATTTGAGCCTCTACTTTTTTCAATTTCGGGAAAATCTTTGTGAATTGAAACATCATTTCTGAGCCCTTTGGTGACTTATTACATACTAAATCAAAACTAGCATAGGTCTCTGAATGATTGGCTTCTTTGCTCATTTTGACTTGAGCGTCAGTAGATTTAAATACGCACCCTAGTTCGGACTTAAATACGACCATTTCTGGCATTTTATTTTTCAAAAGTTCGAGAGTTTCTTTGACCTGATTTTTTTGTTGATCCGTCTTTGGCAGATGCTCAAACCCAACAGTGGATCCAGCTGGGCTTTCAAATTCTAACTTTCCGTTTAGCCCGTCAAAAGCAAGCGAGAGATGACCAGAACCATGAACGTGAGCTTTATGAGAATGTTTTGATCCGGCTTGCGCTTTACCATGGGCCACGAACGTGGAAGCTGAAAGAGCTAAACAAAAAATAAAGTTTTTCATAGGTGTAAGGGCTATCTCAAGTTGCAAACGATTTGCAACAGGTTTTTTTGTCACCTTGCATTTGAATTATTTTATGTTAAACCACGTTTTAGAGGGCCACTAAATGAAAAGATCGATCACGTCCTTGTACTTATTATGGCCCAAAATGTCTTTGCTTTAAATATGTTCTGCCAACAGCATCCCAGAGATGTCCGCTTCGAACTCACAATTAACGATCAAAAGGTGAAACTCTTAGTCTATAGCCCCCTAGGATACTCTTATTTGCCAATGATCGACGTTCCTGTCAGTGAATCTAGTTTAACTCATCTCAAATATCAAACGGGGCAGTTAAGGCCATTGGGAGATCAGTTCTGGGCTGAATGGAATGTAAAGGACTGTAAGTACCAAATAGACTTAGGATTAGCTGAGCCTATGCTTGAATGTGGCAAAGCCGAAAAAAGTTCGACTGAAAAAATTGACTTTTTAACTTTCACAATCGCAACAATTACGGATCAATCATTTACCGGAACCTTCAAAACTTTTAGGTTCCGAATGTCACTGTCAGCTGTAGGTGAATATGGATCTGATTATTTTTTTGTTGCACTGTCTGCACCGAAAAAATCTTGCGGAATATCGAAATCTCCTCTCAAAACTTATCTCTAGAAACTGTTGATAAACAGAATAAAAAGACTCCTCAGCCGAGATGTTAGTCGCTTAGTATTAATTTAGAAGCAGGAATACTAATCAAGGATGAATAGAGAGAAGAGGAAAATACTATGTATAACAGTTCACCATTAGCTCAATATTTAAAGAAGTGTCGCGAAAAAGCAGGTTACTCACAAACTCAAGTTTCTTCTAAGCTGGGATACACATCTCCGCAGTTTATAAGTAATTGGGAGCGTGGCTTGTCTCATCCACCCGTTAAATCTTTAAATAAGCTTGCAAAGCTTTATAAAGTTAAAGGTGTTGAGTTGGGCGAAGTATTCATCAAAACTTACATGAGAGAAGTTGAAGATGATCTTCGACGACAAATCAAAGAAGTTGTCTAGGAATCAAGTTTTTGTTTAAGAAGGCTTCTGGCATTGTTTCTGATAAAAACAATTTTAAAAATCAGAGATTAATGACCAGGAGCACTCCAAACAGAAATTGCATGACAAGGTGACATCTTTGTCCCATTGTGAAGTTACCTTCAATCTAACACACAGGGGTTAACTTCATGGAATTAGCAATCTTCACTTATCCTGGAATTCACTTTTTATTAAAATGGCTCCACTTCTTTTTTGGTGTCATGTGGATCGGTCATCTCTACTACTTTAATTTTACCCAAGGCGCATTCATGGCGGCGGCCGATGCTCCGACAAAGTCGATGGCTCAACAAAAGTTGTTTCCAGTCGCACTTTATTGGTTTCGTTGGGGTGCCATGTGGACTTTCGTAACAGGTATCTTGATGCTGCACACAGCATCTTATACTGGTTTCACCATTAACAGCGACTGGGGAGTTAAAATTCTGACAGGCAGTTTAATGGGAGTCGTTATGTTTTTGAACGTTTGGCTCGTGATCTGGCCAAAACAAAAACAAATTATTGCAAATGCTGAAAACGTCGCAAAAGGACAAGCTGCAAATCCGGCTGTTCCGGCATTAGCTGGTCAAGCATTGCTTGCATCAAGAACAAATACGCTCCTTTCAATTCCAATGCTTTTTTTCATGGGCGCCGCGCCGCACTTACCAATTCAAATTGATGTTTCAAAAGCGGGTGTTTGGTACGGACTTTTAGTCGTCATCGTTGGAGCTATTGAATTCAACGGACTCAAAGGAAAACTTGGACCTTTGACGACTGTGAAAGGTGTTATTGCTTCGGGCTTCGTTCTGACGGCGATCATTTACGGTTTGATGGAAGTTGTACTTTAATTTTTTTGTAGTCATTTAAAAAAAATTGGGTAGGCGTATGAAAGTCATTTTATTTGTCTTGATGTTTGTTTCTCATCTGGCGTTTGCAGTTTATGAAGCGCCAGAAACAACACATTACGTGGGCGTACTCTTCGATCGCCAAGACAAAGACTTCTACATGGCCCCGGTCTTCCAATATTTCGGCGAAGAAAAATTCAATGAAAGATTGGTCGCTTATCGAAGCTCTAAAAGAAGTGAGTCCCGACTGGAAAAACTACGGTCCGATGAAAGTTCATTTAACATCGGCGACCCAAGTGGTTCTTGATGATCAAGGCTACCCAGAGTCTCGAAACTCGGTAAACGAATAATAAAATTCCAAAATTGAAGTTTTAAGTATTCCTAAAATCGGTTATCCCTGCGGAAGTCAGAAAACAACCAGACCGATTAAGGAATTTTATGAAGAATATGATCATGCTCTTATCTCTTACATTTGTTAGTACAACTTGGGCTCTTGATACAACTCGCTGTCCATCCCGAATCCCGTTCCAAGCCCAAGTAACAAAAGTGCACAAAAGCTCAATCTATAGCCAAACGCCTGGTTGGAAAGAAGCGCGAGAGTCTTTGAATTCGATCGAAAGTTTTAAAACTGAATTTAAATTGGTTTCAAAAACGGCTGAAGCTTGTAAGTACCAAGATAATGATTTGGGTCAGGCGACCTTATCGACTGCTCAATTCCAAGATCCTGAAGAGTCAAATCCAACAATAGTTCAGCAATTAATAGTGAATTTTAAAGATGGAAATTCAACTTTTGTCAGCTTCATCCCGGTTTCAAGTTTCAGCCAAAATGGTGTTTTTCTTTACTCAAGTCCATTTGCAGTCAAAATCAAAGCAAAGTTGTATTTTGCTGAAGTAAAGCGTGTGGCTAATATTGATATGGGCATGGTTGCTGTCAGCTTGAAGTAAGATATTTTGAACGGGTCAGAAAAACGACTTGGCATAAGGCTCGCAATACACTTTGAGTATGGAAAAGTACCTTCGCTTACTCACGGTTGTCTTCTCAATATTCGCTTTGGCAGGCTGTCCGCCTTATTCTGATACAAAAGTTCAAGGTAAGGCGAACAGTTTAAGTAACGTAGAAAGTCTTCTGTCGAAAACCTTTTCGGGTCAGGACTCTGTCGCTTATCTAAATCAGCTGAGAAGCCAGGGATACTCCATCAGTTTTCAATTAGTGGCTGGCAGCGAGATTAATTCCATAAACGGCCATAGCGGCGGTGGATTTAAAAGAAATGGCTCCGAAATCACTATTTATGCGACTAATAGCCTGAATGAAAACGAGCAAGCACACGTTGCTGCCCATGAGCTTGTCCACATACGAGATGATTTTGAAGTTGATCAATTTTTGCAATACCGCTCTGACATCGATTCCGCGGCTCAAGATTTTGTAAATAATTACCAAGCTCGCGGTACAAACAGTTACGATTCTAGGCTAGTCGATTATGTTTTAGGAACATTATTTTGCTCGGAAATTCGAGCTTATACAATAAATCAAAATCTGAGCGATCAGGGATTAACTACAAGTTTCTTCGCCAAGGGAAATCAACTGCCACAGTTTGTAGATCAAAATTACATTCGTCAGTTCAACACGTCATATGGAAATTCAGCAACAGCCATGAAGAACTGGTGTCTATCGTCCAGTTCAATGACGAACATTCAAAATAGTCTAGCCTGGTAATCAAAAGTCTCTATGTCGAATATTTCTTTTCCTCATGCGGTCGGTACTGATGAGCACCTTTGCGGTTGGGCCTTTCCTCCCACTGGTTCGAACAATTTTTCGAGCAAGTATCTTTCTTAATTCTTATCTCAACGCACTTTTCGCAAATGTGAAATTCGATATCGCATCTAACACACTCTTTTGCGGTTTTCGCAGGTTGCCCACAGTGAGGACAAAACTTATAAATTTCCGACGGCTTTAACGACTGATTAACGGCTACTCGATTATCGAAAACGAAACACTCGCCTTGAAATTCTTCGTTCGGTTTTTCTTCTAAATATTTTAAAATTCCACCATCAAGTTGATAAACGTTTTCGTAGCCTTTTTCTTGAAGTTCTAAGATCCCTTTTTCGCAACGGATCCCGCCTGTGCAAAAAATCATAATTCTTTTTGATTTATCAATATTTTGTGTCTCAAAGTATTTCGGAAAATCCGTGAACTTTTCAATATTGGGATTCAATGCCCCTTTGAAAGTTCCGATATCGTATTCATACCAATTTCGAGTATCGATCATGACGATTTGCTCGCGATCTTCTTTCATGACTCGGTCCCATTGTTCAGGAGTTAGGTGATTATTTTTTCCAACTTTTGTTGATTCTAGAACAAGATCGTTTCGACCAGTCGTTACGATTTCAGGTTTCACTTTCGCAGAGAATCTTAAAAATGGAGCCTTATCACTAATAGAATCCTTATTATTCAGTTTTTCTAACCCAAAGCGCGTCTTAAAAAAGTTCTTCCAGGCTTCAAGGTTTTCTCTGTTTTCAGAACTTGAGGTTGTATTAAAGCCCTCGGCCCCAAGAATGATTAAGCCTTTAATATTCAAGACTTGAGCCTGTTTTTTGAGCTCTGATTTAAATTCTTCTGGGTTGGGAAGCGAAACAAAGTGATAAAAAGTTGAAATGAAAAATTGAAGCTTCGGGCCTTTATCTGATAAAGGTGTATGGGAACTCATTTTATATCTCCGAATCTAGGGTGCAAGCCCAGTGGAATAATTAGGTCTAAATCGAGTTATAGTTTAAAAGGGTATTTCACGTCAATATCCGAGGCATTTTGTTTTTTAACTAGAGGATGAGTTATGCAAGTTTTACCAGTTGTCGCGAAAGAAATCGAACGCCGAAGAACCTTCGCCATTATCTCTCACCCAGATGCGGGTAAGACAACTTTGACCGAAAAATTACTTTATCATGGTGGAGTCATCCACGAAACGGGTGAAGTAAAAGGAAAAAAGGGAACTAAAGCAGTCACTTCGGACTGGATGGAACTCGAGCGCCAAAAAGGGATCTCTATCACATCAAGTGTTATGACTTTTGAATACGATTCTTTAAAAGTAAACTTGCTCGATACTCCAGGACATAAAGATTTCTCTGAAGATACTTACCGGGTTTTGATGGCTGTTGATTCGGCGTGTATGTTGATCGACGTTGCCAAGGGTGTTGAAGAACGAACGAAGAAACTTTACGAAGTTTGTAGCTACAGAAAAATTCCCATTTTCACATTTGTTAATAAGTTAGACCGGGAAGGAAAAGATCCTCTTGCGCTGATTGATGAAATTGAAAAAACACTGGGAATGCAGTGTTATCCTGTCACGTGGCCGCTGGGAATTGGTCAAAGATTTCGTGGAATTTTTAATCGTATCACAAAAGAATTGGTGATTTACGACCAGCGCCGGGATGAAGTCGAAAGTTTTGAAGTTATTCAAACCGTGGGACAAGACTTAAATGCGTTATTAAGAAAATACTTAGATGCCGAAACCGCAGAGCAAGTTATTCAAGAATTAGAACTAGTAGAAGGGGCACTACCGCCATTTGATGAACAAGCTTTCTTAAACGGTGAAATTTCACCAGTGACTTTTGGATCTGCAAAACAAAACTTCGGTGTGGATTTATTTTTAAAATTTTTTTCTAAATTTGCCCCGGGCCCTGGTACTCGAATTACTCAATCAGGCGAGAAGATGGATCCTCTGGATAATAAATTTACCGGCTTTGTTTTTAAAATCCAGGCTAATATGGACCGTAAGCACCGCGACCGCGTGGCTTTTATTAGAATCTGCTCTGGAAAATTTGAACGTGGTATGAAAGTTTACCACTCCAGATTAAACCGGGAATTACGACTCGCGTACTCGAATCAGTTTATCGCCCAAGACCGAGAAACTGTCGATGAGGCTTATGCTGGCGACATCGTGGGCGTGAACGATACCGGAAATTTTGCAATTGGTGACTGTGTTTCATCAAACGGAAAAATTTTGTTCGAAGATATTCCAAGGTTTGCACCTGAACTCTTCGCAAAACTTTGGGTCAGAGACGCACTAAAGCGAGTAAAAATGCAGCAAGCGATCAAACATTTGGCCGAAGAAGGTGCCATCCAAATTTTCATCGATCCAGTCATCGGTCACCAAGATCCCTTGATAGGAGCTGTCGGTGAACTTCAGTTCGAAGTTTTATCTCACAGACTACAAGATGAATACGGCCTTGAGGTCAGAGTCGATCGGTTGCCGTACACGGTTGCCCGTTGGCCAAGAACCGAAGAGGGCAAGCCCGTGTTCGAAATAAAAGGTTTCAATCTTTTCAGAGACACCAAAGACGAACCCGTTTTGTTACTAAATCAAGAATGGGATCTCAACTGGGCTAAGCGCGAAAATCCTAAAATAACCTTCGCAAGTTCAATCAACCGCTAATCACCGAATGTGACAGGTACATTACCAGTGACGGTGCAGCATTCCTTATTAGTAAAACCGAGTTTTGTTTAGTTAAATGCGACCTAGGTCCCGCTTATTTCCGCATACTTTAGGTCGATAAGGCCTATGTGAGAAGTCTATGGATCATTACTTTCTTCGTCTGTATTACACAAGTACTTTGCGCCCAAGTTTCTTCAAGCAATAAGCCGTTGAACTTACACTATGATCCTTCGCAAGCCGATATAAAAGCTTTTATGAATAACGCTAATCACAAGTTAGCGGCTTTAAATCGTCAGCACAGGGAGCCAAACTGCCAGGTTAACTACGATATAAATGACGAAGTTAATCTTGATCGTGATCATGTTTGCATGATGATACCGGAAGCAACGATCAAGAACTGGTTGATTGCTGATGGTGATGCAATTGAATGCGAGTTACAGCAAAATAATGATGCCTCTGTATGGAAAATGAATGAAGAAGGTAAGCCCAATAGTAAGCTCAGCGATGATGTCGGCTATACCCTGGGAATTAATGCAAAATGCGGTCGTGAAAATTCAAAAAGAAAATGGACGGCAGAGCTTAACACTGATTTGTTTACGCGAAAAGTACAGGGGAAGAATCAGAGCTACCGCAATCCAGAAGGCAGATATTACCTCCAAACTCTTGAACAAACGCAGATTAATTTTGCAGTCGAAGAAAAAACATCTGATCCAAGTTTAAGCTACGTGGGACAGGCCGGAATTCGATACGAAACAACTGGGAGCAAAGGGCTGGCAGCTCGAACTCAAGCAGCTTGGCATGATAGGTTAGAGCGCTATAAGAATCTTCGCTATGACCAATTGCAAATGGATGGATCTAAGTTATCAGCAGAAGCCCAAATTGGAATAAAAAAATTAATCGAAACCGATATTTCGAAGTTTTACTGTTCAGCTTCTGCAACTGTTATGGGAGGAATGACAACCGAAGGAAAGGGATTAGTTTCAACAAAATTAGAAGCTCAAATAACCAGCGGAACGATGGGCAACAGATCAAAAGAGACTCCACTTTTCGCAGCTTATCTAGCAAGAGAAGATCAAAGAAGGGGTGGCGATAAAATTTCCACAACTTCGGCTGAAATCGGCAGTCACGTATGGGCAGACAAAAACTTATCAGTCTATGTTGGAATGGGTCGAGTTATACATCGAAGCCCTGAATATATTCGATACACCTCAAAAGAAGAACCTATCCACTCACTTCACTTAAGAGTGAAAAAATCTTTTTGAAAATTAAACTACCTTATGACATAAACAGCAAAGCTAGCAATCAGTGCGGGCACAAACTGAACAAAAAAAATTTTCCGACTGACAATGTAAGCGCCGTAAAGTCCTGCAACCATTACGCAAGCTAAAAAGAAATATTTAATTTGAATTCCAAAAATAGGATCTGGGTGAATAAGTCCCCAAATAAGTCCTGCGACCAGAAATCCATTATAAAGCCCTTGGTTTGCAGCTAAGACTTTTGTGTCTTGAGCTTTCGCCTCGGAATTTCTAAAAACTTTTCTTCCCAAAGGTTTAGTCCATAAAAACATTTCTAATACTAAAAAGTAAACATGTAGCAGGGCCACAACCAAGACTAAAACGTTTGAGATAATACTCATTTTTTTCTTTCAAAGCGTTTCATGGAAATAGTTAATTTATAAGTCATCAGTTTTTCATCTGTCTTTTCCGAAACAGCATAACCTTCGAAAGTTCCATTCTGCCGATCATTTGTGCTTGCCGCCAAATCGATAAGAGCATCAATGGCGTCCACTTGTTCAGTAACGAAATGAACATCAGACTCTGCTCGCTTTAAAAACTCACAGCTAAAATCTTTAAAAATAAAACTGACCGGAACTTTATCTCTTTGCATCCGGTGGAGGAGGCGTAAAGCAATTGAAAGTTCGGCTCCCATGGCAAGTGCACCAAAATACATCGAACCCAAATGATTCTTTGTCAAAAATCTGAAGGGTAGCTTAATACGGGCTCTCTTTTCATTCATCTCAAGCACTTTCGGGCTGCAAATTCCTAGGAGAGGAACCTTCACGAGGCTTAAAGAGCGTATAAAGCGATTTAGTTTTTTTAATTCGACTTTGCTTTCGGAATTTTGTTGCATGGTTTCATTAGTTTGGGACTAGTTTGGCTTTTACTCAAATAGTAGCTATAAACGCGACTCAGGTAGTTAAACCGAAAGGCACTCCAAAATGTTCGATCAACTCTCGGAAAAAGTTTTAGGTTCGATTAAGAAACTAAAGGGACAATCTCAGATTTCCGCTTCAAATATTGAAGATGCCTTGAAAGACATCCGGATGAGCTTTTTAGAAGCTGACGTAAATTTCAAAGTTGTAAAAAACTTTCTTGATCGAGTAAAAGTAAAGGCACTTGGCGCTGAAGTTTTACAGAGTCTGCAGCCAGGGCAACAGTTTACAAAAATTGTTCATGACGAACTTGTTCAAACCTTGGGCGGCGAAACAGTTTTTTTAAATGTTAAAGATAAATTTAGTACGATCCTTATCGTGGGCCTTCAGGGTAACGGTAAAACGACAACTTCAGCTAAGCTTGCTCTCTATGTAAGACAAAAACTGGGTAAGAAGCCGGGACTCGTATCAGTCGATGTCTACCGTCCTGCTGCTGCCGAGCAACTTGAAATCTTAGCAAAACAAAATGGAATTCCATACTACCCAGTTGATCTAAAAGATTCTCCGAAAGTAAGACTCGAAAAAGCCAAAACTTGGGCTGATTCGCAAATGGTTGAAGTTTTGATTATCGATACGGCAGGCCGTCTTCAAATTGATGAAGCTTTGATGACAGAACTTCAAGAATTAAAAGAGCTTGCAACCCCAAGCGAAATTCTGCTTGTCGCTGATGCAATGCTCGGTCAGCAATCAGTAAACGTTGCTGAAGGGTTTAACCAAAGACTTAAACTAACCGGACTTATTTTAACAAAAGTAGACGGCGATGCCCGCGGTGGTGCGGCTCTTTCGTTCAGAGAAGTCACAGGTCTTCCAATTAAATTTCTTGGTGTTGGTGAAAAAGTGGCGGCACTTGATGTCTTTCATCCAGACCGGCTAGCGAGCCGAATTTTAGATATGGGTGACGTTTTATCACTCGTTGAAAAAGCTCAGGAAGTCGTAACTGAAAAAGATGCGAAAGACTCCGCTCGCAAGATGGCGAAAAACCAGTTTACTTTGGAAGATTTTTTAAAACAGATTCAGCAGTTAAAAAAGATGGGTGGACTGGAAAATATCATGAAATTTTTGCCAGGTTTCGGTGAAATTTCAAAGCAAATGAAAAATATGGCGCCACCTGATGATGAAATGAAAAAAATTGAAGCCATTATTCATTCGATGACTCGTAAGGAACGACATGATCATCGCATTCTAAACGCCTCTAGGCGTCAACGAATTGCTTTAGGGAGCGGAACCCAGGTACAAGACATCAATAAGCTCGTGAAGCAGTTTGAGCAGGCCCAGAAGATGATGGGACAGATGATGAAAATGGGAATGGGCGGGATGAGTAATATGTTAGGTGGAATGAAGAGTGGGCCAGGCGGCAAACCCCGACTTCCATTTTGACCCGAATTATTAACTTGATCAGGACTTTAGTTTTGAGTAGAACCTTACATCTTGAATCATGGCAGAGGTAAAAAAATGGTAGTTATTCGATTAGCACGTATGGGAACAAAACACGCTCCAAAGTATCGTATCACAGTGGCAGATTCTCGCCGCTACGTTACATCTAAATACTTGGAAGTTTTGGGTTATTACATTCCAACTCCAAGGGGTCAGGACAAAAAAGTTGTCGTGAACATGGAGAAATATAATTCATGGGTTTCTAAAGGTGCACAGCCTACTGACCGTGTTAAACACGTGGTCAAGATGGCGCAAACCCCAAAATAATGCTTGGAAATCTCACATTAATACCATAAACCCAATAGATAGGGTTTGTATGGTAATCCAAGCGTTGTGAGGAAAAAATGGGAAGTCCAAATATTGAAAATCTAAGAGAACTTGTAGAGTTCATGGCTAAGGCGCTCGTCGACAAGCCAGAGGCTGTTGAAGTGGATGAAATTCCAGGCCAGCAAACAACTTTACTGGCATTAAAAGTTGATAAAGAAGACCTTGGAAAAGTAATTGGTAAACAAGGTAAAACAGCTGCCGCTATGAGAACCATCATTCGCGCTGCTGGCACTAAGCTAAATAAAAGATACCATCTCGATATCGTTGAATAAGATTGTAGAAAAATATCAAAAAGTCGGAAAAATCAAAGATGCACATGGCCTAAAGGGCGAAGTGTATGTTTTGATTTTCTCAAAAGATATAAGCTGGCAAGATCAGCTTTCAATTATCAAGCTCGAATCACCTGACGCTCAAAAAATTTTAGATATAAAAGTTGAACGGGCGAAGCCTCACAAAGATGGCCTCATTATAAAGTTTGAGTCTGTGAATGATCGGAATCAGTCCGAAGCCTTAAAGGGGTGGACCTTTGCTATTCCAGAGGAAAATTTAATCTCTGCCGAGGGCGAAACGATTTACTTGAAAGAAGTGCTAAATTTCCAGGTTCTGCTAAACGACCAGCCAGTTGGGCGTGTTAAAAGTTTCAGCAGCAATGGAATGCAGGATCTTTTGGTGATTCAATCTCATAGTCACGACTACGAGGTGCCTTTTGTGGCGGATTTTATTCTAAAAATCGACTTCGAAGCACAAAAGCTTTTCATGGCCTTCCCAGAAGGCTTGATGAATTTAGATAAAATAGAATAGTCTTCGGCCAATCTTATGAAATTTCAAATTCTGACCGTTTTTCCAAGCATAATCGATTCTTACGTAAGCCAGGGCGTTATTTCCCAGGCACACAAGAAAAATATTTTTGAATATCAAATTCTCAATCCCAGGGACCAGGCAACCGATAATTATAAATCGGTTGATGACAGACCTTTTGGTGGTGGCGACGGGATGGTGATGCTACCAGAAATTATGGAAGCAACATTAAGAAAGAGACCCTTTAAAAATGATCATATTGTTTATTTAAGTCCGCAAGGAAAGCCGTTTACTGATAAAAAAGCGAATGAACTTAAATCAAAAAAGGAGATCACTCTTATCTGCGGTCGTTACGGCGGTGTTGATCAAAGAGTGTTAAACGAATTCGTAGATGAAGAAATTTCCATTGGAGATTACGTTCTTTCGGGCGGAGAACTAGCAGCTCTAGTTTTAATGGATGCAGTTGTTAGAAAGATTCCAGGTACCCTCGGACATTTGGAATCTGCAGATAAAGATAGTTTTTCGATTCCAGGTTTAGAACATCCTTTGTTCACGCGGCCTCAAGAATGGAAAGGTCGAAAAGTTCCAGAAATTTTGTTGTCTGGAAATCATGCTCTTATAGAGCAGTGGAAAATAAATGTTTCCCAACTTGTGACTTTAAAAAAGCGTCCGGATCTTTTGCACTTAAGTCCTAAAGAATTTGATATCTTAAAAAAATTCTATAAGTCGATGACGGATGCTGAAAAGAAAGTCTGCGGCCTCGAGGATTTGAAGTGAGTGATTCAAATTCTGAAAAAAAGGTGATATCCGTCGGGTCGCTTAGAAAAGTTCCGAGGCTTGCAATCGGTTTGGTTCACTTCCCTATCTTGGATGGCCAAAAAGAAATCGTCGCAACGAATGTAACCAACTTTGATATTCATGACATCGCACGGGCCGCCCGGGTGTATGGAGTGGAAAAATATTACATTATTCATCCTATTCCAGAACAACTGATGTTTGTGGAGCGGGTTTTAGACCACTGGAGAACGGGGACTGGCTCCAAATACAACCCCATGCGTCGAACTGCGCTGATACAAGTTAAAACGGCCGAAAATGTTGAAAAGGCATTGAACGACTGGGGAGTTCCTAATGTTCTAACAATAGCTACTCACGCAAGACGAGTAGAAGGTGCTCCGTTCTTTACCTTTCAGGATTTAAGATCACAGCTTCATGATCAAGATCAGCCAGTCCTGTTGCTTTTTGGAACGGGATTTGGCCTAACTGAAGATTTTATGCGGTCTTGTGGTGGTATTTTAGAAAGTATCAAAGGTGCCCCTCCAGATGATTATCGCCACCTTTCAGTTCGATCGGCTGTAAGTATCATTCTTGACCGAGTTATGGGCCCATGGTAACTCTTTCCCCTCTGATGATAGACTCTAAATGCACTTGAAGGATGGAACTTAAATGGCACAGGCAAAAGCAAAAGCAAAAGCGAAACCAAAAACGGCAAAAAAAGTAAAAAAAGTTAAAGCATCAACGGGAACTGAAACTAATCTTGTTCGTCGTGTGACATTTAAACCTGTTAAGAAAAATATCGATGATTTCAGCGCTGGTGACACTGTTGGCGTTTATGTAAAGGTAAAAGAAGGCGATAAAGAACGCGTTCAGCTTTACAAAGGTATCGTTATCAAAGTTCAAGGTTCTGGATCTTCAAAAGCTTTTACAGTTCGTAAAATTTCTGCAGGTGTTGGAGTTGAAAGAACTTTCCCATTTCAAAGCCCAAGTGTTGACCGCGTAGAATTAATCGCAACTGGTAAAGTTCGTCGCTCTAAGCTTTATTACCTTCGCGGTCTTGATGGAAAAGCTGCTCGTATCGAATCAGAGCTAGCATCTCCACGATCTGCTTTAGAAATCGCTTCTGACGCTGCTGAAGATAAAGCGTAATTTTCGTTTTGCGGTGTTTTTGATAAACACTGTAACTGAAAATAAGGTGGTTCCAGCTTTTTTGTTGTCACTTCAAGATCGTTAGAGTCATGATGATCAGCGATGGCCAAAGTTAAAAGCAAAAATTTTGATAAGTTAGACTGGAAATCCTTCTGCAAAGAGGGATTTTCTGTTTTTGGCGTGGACGAAGTTGGCAGAGGTTGTTTAGCGGGTCCCGTTTACGCCAGTGCGGTTATTTTAAATCATCATGATTCAGATCATGAATTAACTGACTCTAAAAAATTATCCGAAAAGCAGCGGACTTATTGGTTCGAAAAAATCTCTGCTGAGCACCAAGTCGGAATCGGCTTTGCAAGTGTTGAAGAAATAGAAAAGTTCAACATCTTACAGGCCTCATTTTTGGCAATGAAGCGGGCTATTGAAAATTTAAGGCTAAGCGCTGGAATTGTTTTAGTCGATGGGCACATGAAAATCCCTGGGCTTAAAAATTTTGAACAGCACGCAGTCGTAAAAGGCGATTTAAGATTAGCGCCGATCTCGGCGGCCTCCATTGTTGCTAAAGTGACTCGGGATAGTTTGATGAAAGAACTTTCGAAGGAGTATCCAGATTATGGATTCGAAGTTCACAAAGGCTACGCTACACAAGTCCACCGCAAAGCTATCCAGAAAAAAGGCATTACAGTTTTGCACCGAAAAACCTTCGGCGGAGTTAAAGAATACATCTAATGCAAAATCTTCTATTCAATTTGGTTTAGAAACTGAAGTAAAAGTTATTAAAGATCTTGAAAGCAAAAATTGTGAAATCCTGGGCCACCGAATTAAAACTCCTTTTGCAGAAATTGATATTTTATTTCGAAGTTCAAAAGGTGTGATTGTTTTGTTAGAAGTTAAATCACTTTCTAAATGGATTTGGCTGCAATCCCGGCTTACGAAAAAGCAAAGTGATCGATTGAAGCGGGCCACAACCTACCTCGAAAATAAATTAAACGAACCGGTCCAATTGTGCTTGGCTTACGTGATTCAAAATAAAATATTTTATCTTGCGCTTGAAGTTTAGTTTCGGAATTGATCAAGTGTTGATCTTTGGGGTGGTGGTTTCGGAACGCCATCGAAATTATATTCGAAGCCTATGCCAATGCGCTCGTCATTTCCAACTTTTAATCCATGTGTAATATTAACCTGCCAACATTCGCCAGGCGGCTTAAGTTGTGCAACGTAGCCCCAGGATTTAATTTGTTTGTTACCTTTTGCATTTCTCCAGTTGGCATCATAAACAAATTGTCCTGCAAAATTGATCGGTTTCGAGGTGAATCCTAAGCCAAAGGAAATGTCTTCCACTCGATTTGATTTTATGACTTTTTGGCCTTGAACAATTGTATAAGTGCGATCAAGCCCGACTTCAAAAAATTGTCCTTTCTCGTTGATTAGAGCTGTACGAGTTTTAATATTGGTCACATTTTGATCTGGAAAATAATTGAGGTTGGTATTTGTTTCGATGTTATCAAACTTTACGGTCAAAACTCCGGCAAGGTCGGACCAGCGATTTTTGTTATTTTTGGTTGCATCGCTTGTTAAGCTATAACTTTGGGTTAAGCGAAATCTTAAAACCTGGCGGTACTGATTCGAGTCACCGCCCCAAAATCTTTGGATGAGACGATTCGTAACACCTAAGGTAACTAAGTTTCGATCCAGGATCCTGTCGTTCTCATCAAACTGAATTCCAAGGCCACCAGTGCGGTCTCCGTCTGATACCGAAGTTGTTGTCCCAGGTGATGGAGTAACCGAAGTTTGATCCGGAAAGAATGGACTATTTTGCAAATCGAGCCAGGGAATATTAGCGTAAGAAATTTCTGGTTCAATCAAATGTTTATATCGGTTTCCTTGTACGATATCTTCGCCGTAGATATGGCTCATAGAAAGTCGGGTCGTAAGATCAGTTTTTAAATAGCGACGTGTCACTTCGTTATCCGCGCCGACAGGAAAGAAATAGTGAGTATCACGGTAGCTAACTCGAGGAATTACATCAAGAGCATCGCCAAATCGAAAGTTCGCATTTACAGTAGGTCGGAAATCAAGTCTTTGACCTGTTCTGATGAGGTCTCGCGAAGAATCAAAGCTTCCATCATAAATATAATTACAATCTGTCAGATCATCACAAAGAGGATCGTTTCCTTTGTTGTTTTCAGGAATACGGGTTCCCACTGCAAGATCATCATAGCCCTTAAAGGATCTTGTGAAATTGACATAATTTAAATCCCACCAATAAAGGAAAGGCGTGCCATCAATTCGGACTGGAGTCTGGGAAAGGGTTAGCTCCGGCAGCCTGTGAACTGCGTCGTTATTATTGGCCAAAGGATCTGTTCGCAAAAGGTTAATGTAATAGGAAGTATCGAAAGTAAAATGATAACGATCAGAATTTTTAGAAAAACTCACGCGATTTTCTAAAGCTGGATCGCTCAAATTTCGTTCAGACGTTTCTTTCTCAAAGTCCCTTAAGTATCGAAGATCTGACGCATTGTGGACAGTCATTCGTTGAGTCCATCCATCGTCCAATTCTAAGTAATGTTGGTAGTACAGATGCCAGCGATTAAAGTGGGCTTTTTCAGGATGAAAGGCTCGGAAAGTCGAATCAGGTTTTGTGAAAACTCGGTCTTTTATCCAACCGGTATCAAGTTCGCCGCTGGAATTTTCAGATAAGACATAGCGGTAGTTAGCAAGTCCCATAAGAGACCGTTTTTCGAAGTTTTTCAGTGCTACAGTCAGGTCAGAGCTTCGGTCAATGGCCCAAAAATAAGGTTGAGCAAATTCGATACCGCCCTCTTCAGTTCGGCCAAATTCTGGTGTTAAAAGGCCTGACTGTCTGTCACTTTTTAATGGGACAACAAGATAGGGGAGCCACAAAACCGGAACGCCACCAATACTCATGACGGAATTTTTAATGTAGGCGTAACCGCCCAACTCTGCTCTGATTTGCTGGCCTGAAAAACTCCAAGTTGCAGGACAATTTGTACAAGAAGTGTAGTTCGCATCGGTCACGAAAAATTCGTCTTCACCCGTTTTTTGAATGAGATCACCTTCGAATAAAACCTGTCCGGCTTTTACGTAACCATTTTTTATCAAGCCTGTACCTGATTCGTAATCCAGTAAAATTTCTTCGCCGTTTAAAGTCTGCGAATTTGAAACAACCGACACCTGGCCAAAAAGTTCCAATTTTTTAGAGCGCAGATAAATGACGGCTCGCTGACACGAGATATGTTGATCGCCCCTGACGATTTGCACATTTCCGTCGAGCTCGATTATTTCTCTGTCGTGATCGCGCATGAGATTATCAGCTTGTAACGTCAGGCCCTGGATCCTTGCAGTAGGTGACACGGCTGCGGCTTTAGCCTTCGTGTTCGCACTTTTGTTTGCCTGAGCGAACAAAAGTGCGGGCACAAAAAAACAGCAGCTGAGAGCAAGCAGGAGATTGAAAAATAACATCTGGACCATTGTAAGAAGAGGACTGGTAAAAAGGCAAACTGGTCTTATGTCGCCTGTGGTAAAAATGAAAGCCGCCGATAGGTTCAATAATGAGACATGGAGGGCTCCAAAATTATGGAAACATCAATTCGTAGGCAGGGTGAGTGGACGGTCGTTAGGATTTCAGGTCGAATAGAACTTGAAAAGGCTCAAACCTTCCGAGACGCATGTCTCAAGTCATTAAAAAATGAAAAAGTAGTCTTTGAACTAGGCCGGTTACAGTTTGTTGGTTCAACCGGCATGACTGAATTCTTCGAATGTCTTCATGATATCGAAAGAATGAAAGGGTGCGGCGTTAAGTTAGTCGGACTTTCATCTGATTTTAAAAGATTTGTCGCTTTCACAAAGGCATCACAACTGAAAATTCATGAAACTCTTGAAGAAGCATTTAAGCCCGCTCTTGATTCAAGTCATGATTTCAATCAAAGCGCATCTGAGGTAGCGGCATCGCTTGAGAACCAGCATGTTGTGGAGCGTTCCGAACTTCCTCAATCTTCTGGCTCAGAGAGTAATTAAGCTGCTCGAGCGCCTCTAAACTCTTTTTTTGGCGCTCAGTTTCTTCGTGTTTTTGATTCCACATAAAGCGTAAGCTTTCCATCTGACGGCGAAGTTGAATGAGTTCCTCTTCTTGTCTCATGCGGATGGCATGTTCGTCTTCAATGTGAGTTTTCAAATCTGTATTTTCGATTTCAAAACGAGTTTTGAAACCTTCAAGTTCATTTACTTTTGTTTGCAACCGTAAAGTTTCTTGTTCGAGCTGAGCACGCATTTCAACTTTGGAACGATCAAGCTCGATTACTCGATTCTCGAGTTCTGCTTTCTTTTCGACTGCGATATTCATTTGGTTTAATTTATGCTTCATTTCGTTATAGTTCTTTTCGAAAAGAGAACGGTCTTCTTTTAAAGTCTGAACTTGATTTTCAAAGTGTTCGATCAAACCTTGTTTTTGTCTTTGCATATCATCAATCTGATTTTTTGACTGACGTAAAACTTCCTGCATTTGAAGACGCATTTCTTTTACTTGAGTATCTTTAAGGTGAATCACGTTACGAAGGCTGTCTAAATCTTTTTGAGCTTGATCTCTAGAAGCCTTCAGATTCTGGATATAAGGTTTCACTTGGTACTTGATTTTGTCGTGGTACTTGCGATGGCGTTCCATCTCGGCTTGCATTTTTTCAGCTTCTTTTACAATGACTGCTAATTTTTCTTTTTCGACTTCAAGCTCATCAACTTTGCTTTTCCACGCATTATCTTTTTCTTTCATGACCTGAACTTGGTCAGCGTAGTTTAAAATTTGATTCTTTCCTTGAAAATTTTCATTTTGTAATTCCTGATTAAGATCTTCCAAGGTAGCAAGTCGGCGAGACATCACTCTTTGACGAGTCATCATCTCTTCATTCTGGGAAATCAGATTTTCAATCGTCGCAGACTTTAAAAGATCTTTTGATACATAAGATTCGTTTGCTTGGGGAGCATGTGACAAAGGTGTTGAGTCTTCTTGAATGTCGTATGTATCTAAAAGTGAATGCGTAAAGGATTGGCTTAAATGTCTATTTTCCATAGATATATTGTCTCAGAACGAGACAGGTTTTGTAAACAGAGTCTAGCTCAAGAAGAGTTAAGACCTAGACCTTGGGCTATTTAGAATTTGAATTTTAGAGACCTAGAAAAAGGTCCGATAAGAAAGCCATGGCAGCATTACCGATGAAAGTCGACAAACAGGATCTTCAAAATGTTATGAGCGAAGCCCATAACAAAGAGGAAGGTAAAATCTTCGAAATAGGCACTGAGCCTATCGATTTTGGTCGGGCAGACAGTCTTAGATACAATATCTTGATGTGGGTACTCGACGAAAAGTATGATAAGTCGATTCAGGAAATGCGCAATTTTTTGATTAATCCTTCTGAATATCCAAACTTCAAGGGCAAAGTGGAGCGCTTTGTAGCACACGGTGTTGATCTTATTTACGCCATTAAGGCAAAAAGAAATTTCCCGGGTATCGCAAGTTTGACTAGAGCCAAGCAGCAAGAGCTTCGGGAAAAATTCAAAGAACATTTTCGCGAACTGCAAATGGTCATGAAAAAAATAGAGAAAATTCAAGTTGATCTTCGAGTTGAAGATGCACGATCAACTATTTTTGTTGTCAGAGCACTTTGGATTTCAGGTCTTTCAATCGCAGCTTTGGGCTTCGCCTTGGAAATTATCAACGGACTAGCATTAACCGGTCATATCGTTTTAAGTGAATCTCTCGATAAAGGCGTGAATATGCTGTTTAACGCTATTGGCTTTTGATTATTTCATAAGCTTTTTCAAGTGCCGGTAAAAACTGCGCACCACTTAAAATCTTGTTATTAATATAAAAAGTCGGCGTTCCTTTGACCTCAGCTTGAGTCGCTTCCTGCGCCATTTTTTGAATCATCACTTTTGTGCTGTCTTCATCCATGCAAGCCTTAAACTTGTCACAGTCTTTGATCCCATAATCGCAAAGTTTTTTGTCAACTTCATCAAGATTGCGAATTCTTGAAAATTCGCTTTGATCTTCGAAGATCGAATCATAGACATTCCAACCTATTTGTTCAGTCTTTTCCGCGCAGAAAACTGCAAACGATAAGCGGCAAGGAATTCCGTCACCTTTCCCGTTGAAGCCCGGATCAAGATTGCAAGTTCCATCGAGCGGATAAGCCTTAAAAATAAGTGCCACATCCTGCCGAGATTGAACAAAGGCTTTAACTGATGGAGCTGCGTGTTTACAGTGCGGACATCTAAAGTCTGCAAATTCAACTATCGTCATTTTTGCTTCAGTTATGGGCGCGCCCATGTGAAGCCCTAAATTGAGGTCAAACTTTGAAACAGGAGCCGCCATCCAGGCGTTAATTCGGTCATTCACTAGACCTTTTGACTGCGACGAATTCATCTCGCCGCCCCAGCTTGAATTGAAAATCACAACGAGTATGGGAATCGATAAAGCTGTGATCCATGTCGTTTTATTTGTGAAAACATTCTTCGCATTCTTAAACGAGCTTAAGTAATTTAATCCAGCGATTTTAAGTAATAAAATATTAATAAATGAAAGAGAGTAAGCCGCAATACAAAACAAGCAGACCGACCCCAGCTTAGTCATCGAAATATAGCCCATGACCACGGAAGTCGCTGCAATCAGCGTCGATAGATAAACTGTGAGATCAGCCCAAATATCTTTTGCATCCTGTCGCATCGCGACCATAATCTGACTGAATAAGAAAACGAGATGAGTAATGAAGCCCCAAAGTGCTATGGGCTGACCAAAGAGTCGGGCATAGGGTGATGTGTTAACAGCGTCGCAGTTCCACATGCCTCCAAGATTACAAAAGCTTGTTCCCGAGGCCTCGGCGTTTTGCAGGAGGTAGTACTTATTACTTAAATAACCATGAAGCCCTAAAGCAACAAAAGTTAATAACACATTGATGTAAAGCGGTTTAGTTTTTATCATAATACTGAGCATCTCAACACGATTTTAAGTCTCGTGCAAGACGATGCTGAAAGATTGGTATATGCGAAAAATTGAAACGATAAAGAAGGAACTTTACGAAAGGATTCGCGCCCAGGTAACTGACCGAATCGGTCTACAAGACCGTGAAATCAGAAAGATCGATAAATCTTTTAATCGTTTTTTTTCTCATAAATGGAAGCAAGCAACTCCGACCCAGCTACAAAAGCAAATTAAGCATTCCAACATTATATTTTGGGGCGATTTCCACGGGGTCAGGCAATATCAGAATAACCTATTACGCTGGTTAAAAAACCAAGATCTTAGTCGAAACCCAATTGTTGTCGCCTTGGAATGTTTGCCCAGCCAATCTCAAAAGTGGGTGGATGAATATTTGAAAAGTCGAATTTCCGAAGAAGACTTTTTACAAAAAGTGAAGTGGGATAAGGTTTGGGGATTTCCTTGGGCTCACTATAAGCCGTTGTTTGATTGGGCTCGTGAAAACCAACAAGTTTTAAGGGTTATTAATGGTCCAAAGAACAAAAGTACTTCGAGGCAGCGGGAAATCTGGGGTCTTAAATTATTAACTCAAATTTCTTTGGAGTTTCCAACGGCAAAAATTTTTAGTCTTTATGGTGAGTATCATTTGCTGCCGCAAGGTTTCCCCTTACTGGTAAAAAAGATACGATCTTTTAAGCCGGTTTACGTTTTTCAAAACTCAGATTCACTTTATTTTCAGAAGCCACCGCAGCATCAGTCCGAAGAGGGAAAGATTTTTAAAATGAATCAGACAAATTTCTGCATTCAGAATATGTCCCCGTGGGTAAAGTGGCAGAATTATAATCTCTTTCTTGAAGAAATCCAGGATGCGGACGTCGATGAGAATCTTGATTTAACGGATCATGTTTTAGGTCTATCTGAAATTTTATCGAAGGCGCTTGAGATTCCTCAGGATCCAAATCGCTATGCAGTTTTTATCTGTAGTGACAGGGTTTTATGGGATCACCTTAAGAAACTGCCTGAAGCAGAGCTTAGACTTTTTAAATGCCTCATAGAAGAGAATATGAGCTTTGTGTACTTACCGGGTGACTGGGCATTTTTGGGAAGAATTTCTGCAAACGAAACTGCAAGTCTTGCGATGCAGGCTTTGTTTTTTCAATTTAATCCAAAGCTCGGGTGGAAAGAACACAGTAATTCCCATTGGGAATTTTTAATTTGGATTCACGCTTTCTCTTATTTTGGATCGAAGCTGATTAACCCGCATCGAAAAAGTCCAACGCTTATGGATTTACAAAAAAAATCGAGGCTTTTATCAGGTCGTGCTGTTGAAAGACAGGCGGCAAGGCTAGCCGTCAATTATACTTTGCATCAATCATTAGGCGGAGAAAAAGCTTTTATCGAAATTAGTTTATCTGATCAGGTTCGTTTTCAAGCGGTAAAGTGGATTGCGGGATTACTTGGAGAGAAAATATTTAACGCGTACAATCAAGGCGTTTTGAGCTTAGTAACATTAAAGGCGTTTATGAAAAAAGATCCTGAAAATAAAAATTTTCATGCAGTTGTTCAGAATTTATATGAAACAGTTGATAGTTTTTAATTTTTTTTCGAAACACGAGTTCGAAATTCTTTTCCTGGCTTGAAGCGCGGAACAGGCATGCCCGGAACTTCAGCATATTCTCCCGTTTTAGGATTTCGACCCGGTCGAGCCTTACGTTCTGTGCGAGTAAACGATCCAAAGCCCACCAGCTTGACTTCTTCACCTTTAGAAACTGTTTTCTGAATCAATTCTAAAGTTGCATCGAGCATGCTTTCCGTTTGGCTTTTCGGACAACGGAGGTGCGCGGATAATTTTTCGACAAACTCTGCTTTATTCATAGGGATTTGAAAGCTAAATGTCTCTTGAAGGTCCGTCAAGGGGGCGGTAGAATTTTGACATGCTTGCACATTTAAAAAAACAATTGAGTCTCGAAATCGCAAAAAAAGTTTCAATTTCCGAGCTTGACATAATTCAAGCGCTTGAAGTTCCAAAGATTTATGAGCACGGACATTTAGCATGGCCCGTCTTTATTTATGCTAAAACGCTTAAGCAAAATCCGATGGAAGTTGCAAAATCTTTAGCGGCAACTTTGTCAGATGAAATCAGCGGTGTTGAATCCGTACAAGCATTGGGTGGGTTTTTAAACTTCAAATATAAAACATCAAAGCTTGCAGAAGTTATGAATCTTGCGGCTCAAGCAGAATTTCTAAGTCATCAAAAATGGGGATTCGGAAAAACTGTCGTCATTGACTACGCTTCTCCTAACGTTGCGAAAAAAATGCACATTGGTCACTTAAGAGCGACAAATATTGGACAAGCCATTAGAAATTTAGCGCAAGCAAACGGTTATAAAGTAATTGGCGTAAATCACTTAGGGGATTGGGGAACTCAGTTCGGAAAGTTAGCCTGGGCTATTGAAAAGTGGGGTCCAGAGCTCGGTGAAAAAGCTTGGACTATCGATGGCTTACTCGAACTTTATGTGAGGTTTCATGAAGAGTCAGAAAAAAATCCTAAGCTTGTTGAAGAAGGTGCCGCTATATTCTTAAGGCTTGAGCAAGGTGATCCCAAGGTTAAAGAAATTTGGCTTCGAATTATTGATGCATCGTTAAAGGATTATGCACGAATGTTTAAAATTTTAAATGTTAAGCATGATCTTGTTTTGGGCGAATCTTTCTATAATGACAAACTGGCAGATGTAATCAAAAGATTGGAAGTAAAAAAGCTTCTAGTTGAAAGCGAAGGCGCGCAAGTTGTTATGTTTGCTGAAACAGAAAAAATGCCTCCTTGTTTGATTAAAAAAAGCGACGGAGCATCGCTTTACGCGACTCGCGATTTAGCAGCTGCTATTTACCGCCATGATGTTTTAAAAGGTGATGAACTTATCTACGTGGTGGGCGCTGATCAAAACCTTCACTTTAAGCAAGTCTTTCGAGTACTTGAGATGTTGGGTTTGGATTGGAGTAAAAACTGTCATCACGTGGGATTTGGTCTTGTGCGATTTAAAGAAGGCAAGATGTCGACTCGAAAAGGTCGCGTGATTCATTTAGAAGATGTGATTGAATCGGCAATTGAAATTGTGACCCAAACGGTAGAGGAAAAAAATCCTGATCTTGAAAACAAACAAGAAAATATTCGAAAAATTGCAATTGGGGCAGTGATCTTTAACGACCTCATAAATGATCGAATGAAGAATATTGAGTTTGATTGGGACAGAGCTTTGAGCACTGAAGGGGACAGTGGACCATACGTTCAATACACGACGGTTCGATGCAAAAGTATTTTAAGAAAGGTTCAGTTCAAGTGGGTTGATATGCCTTTCGAAGCTGAGTGGACAAAAGAAGAGGAGAAACTCATCTTTTGTCTGATGCAGTTTCAAGATGTTGTGCGAAACAGCTACACGAATCTAAAGCCGAATATTTTAGCTCAGTACTTGCTTCAGTTATGCGCAGATTTTAGTCATTTTTACCATCATAACAGAGTCATCGGTGTTGAATCTCAGATTGAGAACAGAAGACTTCATTTAGTAGACTTAACTAGAAGGATACTAGAAGAAGGTCTAGGTATCTTGAATATTTCTGCACCTGATATGATGTAAATCATCAATTTCCCTCTTAAGTAAGATGGGTCATTCGACCGAATAGTCTTACGTGAGATCAAGACGAAATTGGATCTTTATTAATTTTTCTTGGGCCTTAATTATCGGGCTCATCTGGAGCTATGGGCTTTTTAGTTCGCATTTCGCGGCTGCTCCTGATGCTAATTTTAAATTATTAAAAATAGAAGCCGAACTTGCTGAGCTTAAAGAAGAAAAAGCAAATCTAGCATATCAGTTCGAAGATTTTAGACAGAACGCCGCCCTTCATTGGCCAGAAGCGCGTAAAAAAGATTACCGCTGGCCTGCTAGTATCACAGTTGATCTTTCAACATCGCTTTACGAAAAAGGTCGAAGATTGTTTCAAGAAAAAAAGTGGGACGAATCTTTAGCTATTTTCAATCAACTTTTATCTGAATATCCCTATTCAAAATGGGTGACGGAAGCTCAGTACTATTTGTGTGAAGTTGAGTTTCAAGTTCGCGATTTTAAAGCAACTGCTGATTGTGTTACCCAAATGGTCGAGATGTTTCCAGAAAGTGAATTAACTGGATTTCAATTGATGCGTTTGGGGCAAGTCCATGAAATTAATGGCCAAGTGGGTGAGGCTTCAGAGGTTTATCAAATCGTTCAATCTCAATTTGAAGAGCCAATCTTAAAGCGCCAATCTACGGAATCTATTAAGCGCCTGGAAAAAAACTAGTATGCGCATCATGATCTTCTGTTTTCTTGTGATGTCGGTAGATGTGCAAGTGAAAGCAGCCGGATCGCCTAGCGTTCAACATTTGCATTCTGATTCAGGTCTTGTTAGTCGGGATCTCCTGCTTTCAGGTGATCACTGGTTTAGAAAAACGAAAAAATATTCTTTGCAAACTCCGTATGGTGAAATCAATTCTCTCAATGGTGATTTTTTTGTTCGTTACGAAGAAAAACGAGTGACTGTTATAAATCACGCAGGGGAATTAAAAGTTACATTACGTGATGGAAGTGTCATTCAAATCCCGCCAGGTTTCGAAATTTGGTTTTCTGAAATTAAAAAAGATATGAAAAACTTGATGGGCTTTATCAAACCAGTCGAGCTGCGTGACCACGTTCCGGTGCTTGCAAAATTATGGAATGAAGATCCAAAAACATTCAAAGCCGAGCTGCTTGAACTTCAGTCCCACTGGGGAGATCGCACAACGATTGCTGCAAATTATTACAAAGGTCTAGCCCAGAGAAAAATTGCCTCTGCTCAAAATGAAGAGGGCCGCGTGCAAAGCCTCAAACAGCGGGAAATCAATCGCCGCGAAGCCAATCGAAAACTAATGTTTGAGAGAACATTCGGTAGATAGTCTAAAGTCTTAAATTCGACAACTTTCACCAGTCCTTGCAGCATTTCATGCTATTCTCAATATGAGATAGAAATCAAGGAGTTGAGAATGGCAATCAGTTCAGCAGACAGAGCAAATCAAAGCGATCGTCTAAATCAAACACGCGAAGAAGCTGACGAAAAAGAAGCAAAGGCTCTCAAGCGAAAAAACGATCAACTCAAGCGCGCAGAACAGCGACATCAACAAGAAGTTTCGAAACTTACAAACGCTTATCAAAGCGAACTTGGTAACATTCGTGATAAGCAAAAATCTACGATGAATGAGCGCGAAAAAGATCATCAAGAAGATCTTTCAAGCGTCAGAAAGACTTACAGCGGAAATCTTCAAAACAAAATTGAGTCAGGTGCTCAAGACAAAAAGATTTTAAAAGATACTTACGAAGGCGAAATTGATAAGCAGAAATATGTTTCGAAATCGCAACGAGAAAACTTACTACAAAAGCAGGAAAGAGAATTAGCGAAGCGAGATGAATCACTTGCCGTTGTTACTGTCGATGCTCGTGAAAAAATGAAAGAAGCAATGGATGATTCTTCTCGTCGATTGAAAGAAGCGCATGAAAAAGAAGTTAATCTATTAAGAAATCATACAGATAACAATCGTATGCAAAGTGATCTTGATAAGGGCCAGATGCGTAAAGCTTACGAAGGTGAAAAGATGGCTGCAGCAAGACAGGGCGAATCAAGAGATTCTCTTTGGAAACAAAAATATCAAGATCTAAATGCCCAATCAAACGAGATTCAAGATTCAGGGCAGACCGCACAAGGCCAAATGCTAACTGAGGGTTTAAAAAACATTAAAACGAAATATGATCAGCGGCTTAATAAAAAGGCAGAGCAATTAGATAAAAATAACGAGATGTTTCGTGAATCTGTTTCTGAGCGTGTGAATAGCCAAGTGCGTTCAAAAGACAGTAAAATTCAATTGCTAGGCTCAAAGCTTAATAATCATATAGTTAATGATAAGCGGATGCGAGAAATGGAACGAACTAATCTTCAGTCAGTCTATGAAGACAAACTACATGATGTCGAGAATCAAAGAGATCAGACCAAAGAAGTCATGCAAGATTTGAATAAAAAGCGTATCGGTCAAATGAAAGATAAAAACGATAGTGTGTTAAGGCAGGCTAATCAAGATTATCGATCTCAAATAGATGTAGAAAGAACTCGCTTTAGAGAAAACTTACAAGCGACAGACCAGCTCAAAGACAACGAAGTAAATCGAATTTCGAATCGGGCAGAAGGCCGCGTTGACAAATTGCAAAAACTTTCAGAACTCAATTCAAAGCGATTGGGTGACTACTATGATGACAACATCGACATGGCAAGAGAAGGTTTTGAGAGAAAAGTGATGGATCAGCGCGATAGAAACATGGAGATCCAGGGGCAAAATAATCGCATGATGTCAGACCGGTTTCGCAAAATCGAGAATACATATGCTAAAAAACTTGAAACTGCAGTGAATACGTATGAGCTTAAGATGCAAGAATTGAAAGATACGCACGATAAAGAAATTCGAAGACTTGATGGAACATCTAAGTTAAGAATGGAAGATAAAGAAAAGGGTCATCGCACAGAGCGTGATTCGACCGAGATTAAACACGAAGCAAAGTTAGCGATGATGGAAAAAGAACATCAAACTCGTTTGCAGACGGTTCAAAGTCGACATCAAGAAGAGCTCCGGGATTTGGCTATGAAAATGAATCAATATAACAAAAAGGCTTAAATTAAATGTTGGCAGAGAGACGGGCAAAAATTGTAGCGACCATTGGACCTTCAACTCGGTCGCCAGAAGCTCTGGAAAAAGCTATTAAAGCAGGAATGAATGTTGCCCGACTTAACTTCTCTCACGGAACTCATGAAGACCATCTTGCAGTATTGAAGACGATTCGTAAGCTATCCAAAGAACTTCAAGCTCCTGTTAGTATTTTACAAGACTTACAAGGCCCTAAAGTTCGTGTTGGCAAATTCAAAAACGGATTCATCGAAATCAAAGAAGATCAAATTGTCACCGTCACAATCGACGATGTACTAGGTGAAGGAAGTCTAATTCCTAGCGATTTTAAAGAAATCACGATGGTCGTAAAGCCTGGCGACAGAGTATTACTTGATGATGGCTTAATGGAACTTGAAATCGTGAAGACGGGCCCAAAAGAACTTCAAGCACGGGTCATAAACGGTGGAGTATTAAAAGATCGAAAAGGCATGAATCTTCCAGGGATTCCACTTCCTATAGAATGCTTGACGGAAAAAGATCGAAGAGATCTCATTTTCGGGATCGAAAATGAAGTAGATTACATTGCTTTAAGTTTTGTTCGCAAAGGCCAAGACATCCGAATTTTACGTGAAATATTAGAATCTAAAAAATCACAGGCTCGAATAATTGCAAAAATTGAAATGCAAGAAGCTCTCGACAATCTAGAGGAAATCATTCGCTTGAGCGATGCGGTCATGGTCGCTCGTGGTGATTTAGCTGTTGAAGTTGGAAGTTCTAAACTTCCCGGTTTTCAAAAGAAAATTATTAAGCTCGCAAATGAAATGCAGAAGCCAGTTATCACAGCGACTCAAATGCTTGATTCAATGGTTGAAAACCCTCGGCCGACAAGAGCGGAAATTACGGACGTAGCGAACGCAGTTTTGGATGGAACTGATGCGCTGATGTTGAGTGCCGAAAGTGCGAGCGGAAAATATCCTTTCCGAGCAATCAGACAAATGCATGAAATTATCACGGAAGTGGAAAAGGGCGATGAAAGATATTATAAAATATCGATGGAGCATGAATTTCTAAGCATTCCCTCTGCTATCGGTGCCAGCGCCTGTCTTTCTGCTTTAAAGCTTAATGCGAAGGCGATCGTGTCTTTAACGACTTCGGGTAAGACTGCTAATATTATTACAAGCTACCGGCCTCAGGCGAAAGTAATCGCGGTTACTGATAGAATCGAAGTGTTGAATCGATTGGAACTAATTTGGGGTATTCAAACATTTATGATTCAACCTTACAGCAGCATGGAAGATATTTTAAGCCAAGTTGATAAGTCTCTTGTTAGCTATGGATTAGCTAGAACGGGCGATAGAATCATTTTAACTCTGGGGCAGCCCATCGAGACTGGCTCTAAAACAAATGCATTATTTGTTCATATTGTCGGCGGAGAAACTTCTCAAAAGTTAGAAGATAAAGATCTCCCATTACGTTGCCAGAAGCTTCCACCGATTTAATTTAATCTTATCTCAAATGTTTTTTGAAATCGTGGATCAGTTTCCAATTTTTTGCTAAAGGCTCTATTACTTCGTAATCAACGTTAACGGAGACATCTCCGTCTTGCATGATTTTTTCGGTAACAAACTTTTTTTCTATCAACGAAGTAAAGTCTTCAAGTTTGATCACGTGCCCTAAATCTTTCATCGAATTATTTTGAATCTCTGTTAAGCTTAATTTTCGTAAATTAGTTTTTTCATTTGGAGTTAATTTCGACGCGTAGAAAATAATTCCCTCTAAGATCTTGATCTCTTCAGGAGAAACCGGAACCTTATCTTTGTCTTGTTTGTAGAGCCACTCGTTATACCAGTCGACAAACTTTATAAAAAACTGTGGTTGTTTGTTCACGATCTTTTGTTGACCTTCGCCAAGCTCTGTAATCTCAAAAAAGCCCAGGTCACGTAGTGTCGAAAGAACGGTTTGCATTTTGTTAGTAGGTTCTTGGAAAACCTGGATCGTAAAATTTCTGAGACGATGCTGAGGTATGACAACGCTTTCACCTTCTTTTGTGCCAAACACGCTTGAAATAAAGTTCATAATCGAAAGCATTTTGTTAACTACATGCGGCGGGTAGCGATCAGCATCTGGATTTGAATTCTCGAGCGATTTGATTTTTTTGTTCGCTTCGCGAATATTTTCATTCATGGTTTTCATGATGGCGCGAACCCAAAGAGGCAAACCTTCCATTTGTTTTGTTAAGCTATCGTAAGGCAGGACGATGACCTCAGAATCTTTTAAAGCTTTTACATTTGCGGATCGTGGCTTCATATCAAAAATGGCCATTTCTCCGACCATGCCCCCCGGGCTAAGTGAAGCTAAAAGGATTTCCGATGTTCCCTTTGTTTTGGTCACTGCAAGCTCGCCGGATTTCACGATATACATGGCATCGGGAGCATCGCCCTCGCGAAACAAATACATATCTTTGTTTACTTTTCTGCCTTCAGCCATGACCGCTCCTTGATAAGAATACGTTTAGATTCTCATAGGGGGATCACGAGAGATAGAAATGAAATTCGCACATGGACTTTGGTCGCTGAAGTAGAGGTGCGGCCGGCGAGGTGCGGCCGGCGAGGCTCACCTTTTACTTTTAAATTTTGATTGGTTTGCAGTTTGGATCGATGCGCATCTTTCCTTCGGTTGCTTTTAGAACTTGTTCAGGTGTCATGTCCGGTGCGTGTTCTTTCAGAACAAAACCTTCTGGTGTTACGTCGATCACTCCGAAATCACTGACGATTCGATTCACGCACTTTTTGCCCGTTAACGGCAGAGTACATTTCGATCGGAGTTTTGAGTTTCCTTCTTTATCAGCGTGTTGCATCGCCACGATCACTCGTTGAGCGCTGGCTACTAAATCCATTGCGCCGCCCATACCTTTGACCATTTTTCCTGGAACCATCCAGTTTGCGATGTCTCCATTTTCATCTACTTCCATAGCGCCCAACACGGTAAGATCAACATGTCCGCCGCGGATCATACCGAAGCTGTCAGAGCTTGAGAAGTATGAAGCACCGGGTGCTTCGGTGACTGTTTGTTTACCAGCGTTGATGAGATCTGGATCCATGTCTTTTTCAAATGGAAAAGGGCCGATGCCTAAAAGTCCATTCTCGCTTTGTAACATAACAAATTTGTCGTCGGGAATGTAGTTCGCAACTAATGTGGGAATTCCAATTCCTAAGTTTACGACGAAGCCGTCTTGGATTTCTTCAGATATTCTTTTTGCTAATTGTTCACGAGTGAGAGGCATGATGATTATCCCTTTCTCACGGTTTTTTGTTCGATGCGTTTTTGATAATTTTTGCCTTGAAAAATTCTTTGAATAAAAATTCCGGGAGTGTGAATTTGATCTGGATCGAGTTCGCCAATTTCAACAAGTTCTTCAACTTCAGCTACTGTGATTTTACCAGCAGTAGCAGCCATTGGATTGAAGTTGCGAGCGGTCTTTCGGAAAATAAGATTTCCAAATTTGTCGCCCTTCCACGCTTTTACAAGGGCGAAATCACCTTTAATTCCACGTTCTAATAAATATTCGCGGCCTTCAAAAACTTTAATTTCTTTTCCTTCAGCGACTTTAGTGCCAACGCCAGTGGGAGTGTAGAATCCAGGGATTCCGGCGCCGCCTGCTCTGATTCTTTCAGCAAGTGTTCCTTGAGGGCAGAGTTCAACTTCGAGTTCGCCGCTCATGAACTGCTTTTCGAAAGTTGGATTTTCCCCAACGTAAGAGCTGATCATTTTTTTAATTTGCCGGGTATGAAGTAAAATTCCTAAGCCAAAATCATCAACGCCTGCGTTGTTTGAAACGCAAGTGAGGCCCTTGGCGCCTGAATCTTTTAAAGCTTGGATACAATTTTCAGGAATTCCACAAAGACCGAAGCCGCCAACGACTAAGGTCATGTTGTCTTTTATTCCTTCAAGCGCAGTTGTTGCATCTTTAAAAACTTTTTTGCTCATAGGTTTTTTTAAATCCTTTTTAGTTTAAATTCTTTCGATAATAAGAGCCACACCTTCGCCACCACCGATGCAAAGACTTGCGATGCCAAGCTTTTTATTGTGGGTGTGAAGTCCGTGAACAAGAGTTGCTAAAATTCGCGCGCCCGAAGCACCAATCGGATGTCCAAGAGCGATGGCGCCTCCGTGAACATTTATTTTTTCAAATGGGACGCTTAAATCTTTTGCAGCAGCCATTGTGACGTTTGCGAAGGCTTCGTTAATTTCCCAAAGATCGATGTCTTTTGCTTCAAGGCCTGCATGTGTAAGTGCTTTTTTCATAGCACCTACAGGAGCTGTCGTAAACCATTTTGGATCATGAGCAAAAGTTCCATGGGCGACAACTCTTGCTAGCGGCTTAAGGCCCAAAGCTTTCGCTTTTGATTCGCTCATCAAGATATGTGCAGCCGCACCGTCATTAATTTTTGAAGCATTGGCAGCCGTAATTGTTCCTTCTTTATCAAATGCAGGTCGAAGCGAAGGCATTTTATCAAAGCGGGCTTTGCTTGGCTCTTCATCTTTTGAAACGACAACTTTTTCTTTGCCTTCGATGGTGACACTTGTCAGTTCATTATTGAACGCGCCTGATTCCATCGCCTTTTGAGCTTTTTTATAGGAACCAATTGCAAATTCGTCTTGAGCTTCGCGAGTAAATTTATATTCTTTCACACAAAGTTCTGAAGCATTGCCCATGTGCCAGTTATTATATGGATCCCATAAACCGTCTTTTAACATTGAATCAGCTAGTTGCTGATTTCCCATTCGGTATCCAGCCCGTGAATTTTCTAGCAAGTGAGGTGCAAGTGTCATGTTCTCTTGGCCGCCTGCTACGATGATTGACGAATTTCCGAGACGAATTGCATCAGTTGCTAGCATTACAGCTTTTAAACCAGAGCCGCAGACCTTGTTGATCGTCAGGCAAGTCACAGAATTTTTAAGTCCGGCATAAATGGCAGCTTGTCTTGCGGGAGCTTGACCCGTTCCAGCTGTCAGCACATTTCCCATGATACATTCTTCGATGAGGTCGGCATTGATCCCGGCTTTTTTCACAGCATCCTGAATTGCGATTGCACCGAGTCTTGGTGCTGTCACCGTTGAAAGTACGCCTTGGAAAGATCCAACTGGAGTTCGGGTGCTTGATACAATGACTACATTTTCCATAACTTCTCCGCTTTTCTTTTTACGTTTTTTCCTCTGATGAATTAAACAATCGGAATGTGAACTCGGACGGTAGGTGGAGTCAATTCATGGCGAGTCCAAATCGAAACAGAAAAGCAGTTGACTCTTTTATGAAAATGGATGAACCGTGGAGTCCTATGGCAAAAGCAAAAGCGAAACCTAAAAAAGCAGAGAAAAAAGCCCCCGCAAAAGCGGCTAAACCTTCGAAATCTGTCGAGAAGGTAAAGTTAGCGGATGCGTCAAAGGCGAAGCCTGTTGCGAAGATGACTTCAGCAAAATCTCAGCCTGCCGCAGCAAAAGCGAAAGCTCCAGCTCCAGAGCCAAAAAAGGAATCTAAGAAAGCAAAGGCTCTCAAAAAAGAACCGAAAGCTAAAAAAGAAGAACTCGATCTTTTTGATGACGGCGACGTTCCCGAAAGCGAAGAGCTTTTAGAATATCAAGAAGAACTCGATGTTGCGGATGAAACTGAAGAATCTTTAGAAGCAGAAGATGCTCTTCTAGAATCAGCAGCGGTAAGTGCCGGGTCTGATAGTGAAGAAGATATTATCCTTACTGACGCTGAAGGTAACCGTTATTGCCGCGCTAAAGATTGTGATCAGATTTCAAGTGTCGATAGCTACTGCCGTTTCCATTATCTTTTATATTGGAAAAAGATTCAGGTCCGAAAAGAAATTCTTCAACATGGTAAGTTAGAAAAATACGTAGAAGAATTAACTTCAAGATATCCGGATAAATTTTTGGAAATGCTTCGAAAAGATCTTCGCAATACGAAAGACTTCTTAACTGCCATTGCTGAACTCGAAATCGATGAATCAGCAGGAGAAAATGAATTCGAAGAGGACGCACAAACATTCATCGATGAAGTTCGTGGGATTTCAGCTGATAGTGGTGCTTCAATGGAAGACGACGAGTTTTAAACAAAACTCGTCTTTTTGAGCCTTAGTGAAGTGTTCCGCTCGGATTTCCAGTGCCTTTGGGGCCAGAGTCATCATCTGGATCACCTTCAGCAGCACTGTCTGAATCGTCATCAGTATCCAAATCAACTTCGGTATCGGCTTCCGTTTCAGAGTCATCAAATTGGTTCTCTTCTTCATCTTCCTCAAGTTGAACGAGCGAATCGTCCCATTCGCCCAAAATCTCGTTCGCTTGTTTTTCTAATGTCGAATTTTCTGTCGTGTATTGGATCCAGACTTCGGTTTCTTCAAATGGAAATTTTGTCCAAATGGCTGGAATTTCGAGTGTTCCTTCTTCTTTGGCTTCGGTATCGAAATGTTCAGTTAAAAGTGAGGCTGCGACATCAACGCAAAGATGAATCGTGTTCAGAGCCGCGTTCTCATCTTCGGGAACATAGTCCATCGAAATTTCGAAATTGTTTTGCACAAGGCGACCTGGTTCAGCATAGCCAACGCGAAGTAAAATCTCTTGGGGATAAAGTCTTCCCTCGACGATAAGGCGGGCTTTGCCGAGTTCTTTTTGAAAGTTTTTCTCAAATACGTTTTGGATTTGAGTTGCGACATCAGGTGGAAGGTTCGTCCACTTTTTAGAAGTTTTAAGGCGAGGCTGCATATCTGAGCTTCCTTTCGTTGACAGATAAATCAGCGAAATCTATAACCAAATTCCTTCTCTGGCACAATGGGAAACTCTCATAGGAAACTAGAAATACATATGAATCAAGTAACGCCCGAATCTGTAAATCTCGACACATCTCAACCTGGGACTGTTTCCGATGTCGTTCCTTATCAACCTGTGAATCATGATGTCGGTGGCGGGCGTGGTGTTTTTATCAGTACTTACGGTTGCCAGATGAACGTTAATGACAGCGAAAGAATGTATTCAATTTTAGAGATGTCAAACTTTACACCGGTAAAAACTCCAGAAGAGGCAAGTTTAATTATTATTAATTCGTGTTCGGTTCGGGAAAAGCCAGTTCACAAAGTCTACTCTGAAGTCGGCACATATCGTGGTTTAAAAGAAAAAAATCCCGGCCTTTTAATTGGCGTGGGTGGCTGTGTAGGTCAGCAGGAAAAAGATAAACTTCTTAAAACTCAACCGATGATTGATTTTGTTTTTGGAACCGATGCGATTGATGAATTGCCGCAAACATTGCAAACTCTTTTAGGGCGAACAAACCGCAAAGAAAAAGTCGTCAATGCGCAATTTCACCACCGTGAGCCTTATCATGTTGACACTCTTGTTCGAAATCCAGGGGTTTCAACTTTCGTGAATATCACAAAAGGCTGCGATAATTTTTGTACATTCTGTGTGGTGCCATTTACCCGCGGCCGTGAAAAATCTCGGCCCTTTAAGCATATTATGACGGACATTCATGCTCTTGTAAAAAGAGGTGTGAAAGAAGTGACGCTCGTTGGGCAAAATGTAAACTCTTATAAAAGTGAGTGCGGAGTTGATTTTCCAGATCTTCTTAAGAGAGTGAGTCAAGAAACGGGCTTAGAAAGGCTTCGGTTCACGACTTCTCATCCAAAAGATTACAACCAGAAATTAATGGATGTTTTAGCACTTTGTCGTGAAAAACTTTGCGACTATATTCATTTACCTTTCCAAAGCGGGAACTCTCGAATTTTAGAAAAAATGAATCGCGGCTACACCCGCGAGGAGTACTTAGAAAAAATTCGTCAAATTAAAGCAACAATTCCAAATGCCGTATTTTCAAGCGATATCATCGTGGGTTTCCCCGGCGAGACCGAGGAAGAATTTATGGACACAGTTTCAATGGTCGAAGAAGTGGGCTTTGAAACGATCTATGCATTTAAGTATTCACCGCGTCCGTTTACGAAAGCCGCACGTTTCGAAGATCAGATTGATGAAGCTACAAAGTCTAGAAGACTGAATCATCTTTTTGCAGTTCATAATCGTCTCTCATTTTCTTGGGTCAAAAAATATGAAGGTCAGACTTTAAAAATTTTGGTTGAAAAAATTGAAGGCGAGAAAAAGCTTTCAGGCCGTAGTATTCAAAATAAAGTTACCTATTTTGAAGGAACAAAAGATTTGATTGGGCAAACTGTTAACGTGAAAATTACAAATGCACTTCCAAACGTCTTAAGAGGACATATCGAAGTATGAAATCAACCAGACCAGGAATTAGAATTGATCTAAGAAGTCTGCTTGAAAAGGGAAGCCCCCGGCACGAAATCTTTTTTTCAGAGCCTACAAATGGCGAAGAAACGTTTCATCAGAAAGATCTGATCAAATTAGATGTCTATGGATTAACGATTAATACGGATCCTCAGCACCCTATTTTAATATTAAAAGATAAATCTGAACGTTATGTTTTAAGCGTGATGATTAACCCGCTGGAAGCAGGTGTGACGCTAACCCAGTCGAATAAATCGATTGCACCGGTGACGCCTCATCGTTTTGCGCACGAGCTTATGACTTCTCTTGATATTGAAATCGTACAGTGCGTTTTTGTTCAAATTAAAGGAACGCATCAGTATGTCCGTGTCTACCTGAAAGGGCATCCAAAAGTTAATTCAATCAAGCTTCGCGCTGATGAAGTGATGTCTTTGGTCCTTCATTTAAGTATACCGATGTATGCTTCAAAGAAGTTTATAGAGAAATCAAAAATACTCAGTGCTCGGATTGCAGGCTTGGCTGAAAACAGTCAGCAAAATCGAAGAATGATCCATAAGAATCAGTCATACGTTATATAAGCTCACGATGGTTTTAAAATTGCTCTTAACATTGGCGCAGCTGCTTTTAGCTGAACTTTTATAAGGGATGTTTTTATGAACCCAATCTTTATTGCCATTCTGTTGTTCACAGCGGCTTTAGCATCACAGGCGATGGCCGAAAATACGGATGGTGTTCAAGGTTTAGACAATAGTTCAAAAATCGCTCAGGCAAAAAAGCTAACATATTTGCCTCAATATATTCAGGATCAACAGAGAGTCTGTTCATTCGAGGAAAGTAATCAAAAAGCCGCTTGTTTTGCTGAACTTCAAAAATATGCTCAAGAGATTTTAAGTTGTCCAAATTCACCGAAGCGTTTTGATGAGGGCGTTATTTATGATGAGTTTTTAGCAGCTGGATCGTTCCTGCAAAATGAAAAAGCTCAAATCCCTGCGGAAATTCAATCTCGCTTTGATCGCTTGGTTCAAGCTGTGAAGTCTCGAGATAGTCGTCCATTTAACCTTAAACTTGAGCTGGGTGCTTACAAAAGCCCAACTAAAAACGCTCATGCGGCTGTTGGTGGAAAGATTTTTTTGAGCGAAGGTCTTTGGAAGGGGCAAAGTCCTTCTGACTCGAGTCTATCGCTCGATGAAATAACAGCGATTTTAGCTCATGAAGTAGGGCATGTAATCGAGCACCATGGGATGCTACTAAACTGTATGGCGATTGAGTGGACGGGTGTGCACTTTAGCGTAAGAGAAGCCCACGCGGCATTTCAGGAAGACTTCAGAGGTTCAACTCGATTTGAAATCTGGAGCGAATTCTCTCAAAAAATTGAGTATGATGCGGACCGAGCTGCGACTTTAATACTGAAAGCAGCTGGATTGAATCCAAACCTGATGGCGCAAGCGTTGGAAAAACTGAAGCCTAAGGCAGATTCTGGGTTTTCGAGCGGCTCTCACCCTGAATTTGATATCAGGATTAAGGCGGCTTATGATGCGGCTGCCTTGACGTTAAAATAACGAACCAATGTGAAGCGCTGCATGGAAAAACGCTCGAACTTAAAAGCCTGACAAAGTCATGACTTGAGGACACACTTTAACCGTATTAGGAGTTAAAGATGGAACGTCCTCTTTTCGAAGCCCGCAATAAAAAACCAGTGTTACATAAAAATTCTTGGGTAGCGCCAACAGCCGCCATAATCGGTGATGTGAATATCGAACAAGGTGCAAGCATTTGGTTTAACTGCGTCTTAAGGGGCGACGTTATGCCAATTAAAATTGGTAAAGAGTCAAATATCCAAGACAACACTGTGATTCACGGAACTTATGAAAAATACGGAACAACCGTCGAAGAAAGAGTAACCGTTGGCCACTCTTGTATTCTCCACGGAACTTACATCGAAAAAAATTGTCTGATCGGTATGGGAACAATCTTGATGGATAATACCCGCATTGGTGCGGGCAGCATCGTCGGCGCTGGTAGTCTTGTGACAGAGGGTTCCCAATTTCCAGGCGGAGTTCTCATTTTAGGTCGACCTGCAAAAGTTGTCAGACCTTTAAAGCCTGAAGAAACAGCGTTTTTATCTCAAAGTGCAGACAATTATTTACATTATCAAACTTGGTACAATAACGAAGGAGTCAAATGACTATGCAAAACCTTTCACCGAACCTAGCGCTGACATTCGATGATATTTTGTTGGTACCTCAGTATTCCGAAATCATTCCAAGTGAAGTGCAACCAAGAAGTCATTTTGCACGGGATTTGTTCCTGTATATGCCGGTGATTTCAGCTGCAATGGATACGGTAACTGAAAATAAGTTAGCCCGAGTCATGGCCCAAAACGGTGGCTTAGGGGTCATTCATAAAAACATGTCAGTAGAAAAACAGGCGTTTGAAGTTGAAAAAGTTAAAAAATATGAAAGCGGAATGATTCAAGATCCCATTACTTTAGGTCCTGATCATTATGTCCGCGAAGCACTTGAAGTCATGGCAAGATATTCGATTTCAGGTGTGCCTATTACAGTACAAGGAAAACTTATTGGAATATTAACTAATCGTGATTTACGTTTTGAAACAAATATAAATCAGCCCGTTAAAAATTTGATGACGAAGGATAAGCTTGTTACCGCTGAAGAAGGTACGACTCTAGCTCAAGCCCAAAAAATTCTTCAGCAACACCGAATAGAAAAATTACCCGTCGTTGACAAAAACGGCTACTTAAAAGGACTCATCACAATAAAAGATATTGAAAAAGCTCAGGCATTTCCGAACGCAACGAAAGATTCTAGAGGCCGCCTGATGGTCGCTGCTGCAGTTGGAGTTGGTTCCGAAGCTTTAGAAAGGGTTGAAGCTTTAGTTCAAGCACAGGTCGATGTGATTTGTGTTGATACGGCTCACGGGCATTCTAAAAATGTCATGGAAGTAGTAAGGTACATAGCAGAACGTCACCCTCATGTGATTATTGTTGCAGGTAACGTTGTGACAGCTGAAGCAACCGAAGCGCTCATGATGGCAGGCGCTGATGTTGTTAAAGTTGGCGTTGGACCTGGAAGTATTTGTACGACAAGAATTGTCGCGGGTGTTGGAATGCCGCAAATTTCTGCAATCCAAGAATGTTCAAAACAAGCTTTAAAATTAGGGAAATCCATTATTGCAGATGGTGGAATTAAATATTCAGGTGATTTAACGAAAGCTTTGGCGTTGGGCGCAAATTCCGTGATGATTGGTAACTTACTTGCTGGCAGTGACGAAGCTCCGGGTGAAACGATTTTATATCAAGGCCGAACTTATAAAGTTTATCGTGGCATGGGAAGTTTGAGTGCAATGGCTGACGGTTCAAAAGACCGCTATGCCCAAGCTGATATTATGGATGAAAATAAGCTTGTTCCGGAAGGAATCGAAGGAAAAGTTCCTTACAAAGGAAGTGCTTCTGGAATTCTACATCAACTTGTTGGCGGACTAAAAGCTGGAATGGGTTACTTAGGCGCCGTTAACATTGCTGAGCTTCAAAAGCGCGCGAAATTTGTTCAGATCAGTTCGCAAGGATTAAGAGAATCTCACGTCCACGATGTGAGCATCACAAAAGAAGCCCCTAATTACAGACTGGAGTCGTAATCGCTATGCGTGGATTTTTGATATTAGATTTTGGATCACAGTACACTCAAATTATTGCAAGAAGACTTCGAGATTTAGGCTTTTATTCAGAGATCTCGGCTTTTGATGTCGCTTTAGATAAAATAAGAGAAAAAAATCCTTACGGAATTATTTTGAGCGGCGGTCCGCAGTCAGTCTACGATCAAACTTCTCCGATACGAAATGTGGCAGAGCTTGAAAAGTTAGCGCCGCTTTTAGGAATCTGTTATGGATTTCAGCTGATGGTTCATCAGGGCGGCGGAAAAGTAGAATCATCAGCGTACCGCGAGTACGGCCGAAAAGAATTGACTTGGAAAAAAAGTTTTCGAGGTGGAGAACTCAGCCAAAAAGTTTGGATGAGTCACGGAGATGTCGCCACCAAAATTCCAGATAACTTTCAAATCCTAGCAGAGACTTCTCATCATCCTGCCGTTATTCAATCAAAACGAATGTTAGGAGTTCAATTTCATCCAGAAGTTTTTCACTCTGAAAAGGGCGAAGAGATCTTTAAGGAATTTGCTGAAATGTGCGAAGCAAAGCCTGAATGGAATGCTGATTCAATGCTTTCTGAGATTACAAAGTTTGTAAAAAACCAAGTTCAGCCAGGTGAAAAAGTACTTTGTGCTTTAAGCGGCGGGGTAGATTCTTCTGTCGTTGCTACTTTGTTACATAAGATTTTGAAACCGGAGCAGCTAAAATGCGTATTCGTCGACACAGGATTACTTCGAGACCAAGAAGCAGATCAGGTCATGAAAGCATATGAAGACTTAAAACTTCCCGTCGTAAAAGTAGATGCTTCAAAAGAATTTATTGCGGCTCTTAAAGGTGTTAGTGACCCTGAACGAAAACGCAAAATTATCGGACAGATATTTATTGAAGTATTTGATAAAAAAGTAAAAGAGCTAAATGAAAAGTTCACATGGCTTGCACAAGGAACTCTTTATCCGGATGTAATTGAATCAGTCAGTCTACATGGGACAAGCGTTACGATAAAATCCCATCATAACGTCGGTGGTTTACCTGCGAAAATGAATTTAAAAGTTTTAGAGCCAGTCAGATTTTTATTCAAAGATGAAGTCAGAAAAATTGGAGCAGAACTTGAAATTCCAGGTCCCATTTTAAATCGTCATCCATTCCCTGGACCAGGTTTAGCAATCCGTATCTTAGGTGAAGTCAGCGAAGCAAAGCTTGCTCTACTTCAAAAAGCGGACAAGGTTTTTATCGATTACTTAAGAGAAAAAGATTTATACAAAGAAATCTGGCAGGCCTTCTGTGTGCTTTTGCCGGTTCAATCTGTTGGCGTCCAAGGTGATTCAAGAACTTATGATGCTGTTCTTGCCTTAAGAGCAGTCACAAGTAGAGATGGAATGACTGCCGACTGGTATGATTTCGATATGCAACACTTACGGGAAGTCTCGACTCGAATTACAAATCAGGTAAAAGGAATTAATCGTATTACTTACGATATTACTTCTAAGCCCCCTGCTACAATCGAGTGGGAATAATGAGGTTGACGAACTTTTAAACAAGTCATTGCTTTTTACATGGTTTCACAAATTAAGAAGCCATTTCGTCATAATAAGTTTAGTTTCCCCTCGCGGTATATAAACCAAATTCCGGGGGGAATTCAAATATGCTTAATCTCTATTTTAAAAGTGTTTGCCTTGTCTTATCTGTAGGCTTTTTATCAGCCTGTGCCGATTCCAAATCCAAAGGCGGCAAGCCGAACGCCGACGGGGTCTTAGTTTACGTTTATGGATCAGAAAATGAAGCGTTGAGAGAATCTAAAAATTGGGAAGTCAAATGTCGGGATACTGCTCAATGTCCTGATAGTGTTGCTCAAATGGTTATGGTTGCAGGTCCTAAGCTTGGCGTCTGCACGGCGACTCTTATTGCGCCAGATGTTGCTATAACAAATTCACATTGTTTTGATATCGAGCCAGGTCTTGCTCCGGCAAGTATTTGTTCAAAAGGTGCAGCTTTAATTTTTGCATCGGCAAGTCCCTCAGGTCGGGAAGTTGTTGAGTGCGAGTCAGTCATTATTAAATCAAAAATCGGCGGTGAAGGTGAAAAAGACTTTAGCAATCCTGATTACATGGTGCTGAAGCTAAAGCGAAGTCTTTCGCGAAAATTTGAGACAATTGATACCCAAGGCCTAGAAGATGGACTTCAAGTCATTGCGAAGAAAGTGAATCCAGAAGGTCGCGGAGTCGGTCGTCTGGTTGTGGACAATTGCGAGATCATGCATGGAACATTTTTGACTCCGGGATCAGATAATAAGTTGTCTCCAGTTCACACAATGGCAAATTGTACTGTGATGTCTGGAAATTCGGGATCTTCCGTGTTTGATCGTTCAGGAAAAATCCGTGGACTCGTATTTGCCGGTATTCCTGAAGAAAATCTGAAAAAAATTGAGGATAGCCTTCCACCGAAACTTGTTCGTAGTATTAAGGATAAAAAGCCTTCATTCGTAACGAATATTGCATGTGTTGATTTTAATGCGTCAGGGAAGTTGCCAGTTGAATGTACCGAGCGGCCCGCAAGCGCTGAAGATTCGGCACGTGCGAAAGAGCAAGAGCTAACTGAAAAAGTTGCGTTAGAGATGGCGCAACATCCTCGAGATTCAAGATTTCAGTATAAAATGATTGAAGTGAAAAATTCTAGAGCTATGAAGACGCTTGTCTTTAAGCCTGTTTGCTATAATGGTGACATTTCTTCTATACCAGAGAGCGCGACTTCACTTCAGCTTAGTATTGGTGTTTGGAATGTTGATTATGATTTCAGCCAAAGACTTAAGCTTGAATTAACGGCTAATAAGACTAACAAAGAGTGCTCGTATACCCTTAGAAAACAAGGCAGTCAGCTTGGAATCTGGTCTAGCGAAGTGTTTTGCATCCTAGCTGCAGACGGATCAGCGTCATCTACCAGAGAAACATGGAGTAAGTGTCAGTAGGTTTTGCTGGCGTTTCATAAAGTTCTAAAAAATATAGAAATAAAAAAAGCCTGTGCAGAGATTGCATGGGCTTTTTTTATTTCTAAAAAATTTATTTTTGAAAGCGCTTTGCAAGCTCTTCAACTACTGTGACAAAGTTCGACACTTTTTTTGGCTCAATTAAATTTTATCGCTAGTAGAGCAGTTGATTTTTTTACAAGGCAGTGACGAAAGTTGCTAGTGGATATTTTTGAAAGCCCTATGCTACGAGTGAAATTGTATAACGGGGGTTATAAAAATGGGGACTCAAAATTTAAAAACGACGAACAAACTAGAATTGCTAACGCACTTCCTAGCATTAACAATGCTTACGATGGTGGTAGCAGGACTTGTTACAGGTTGTGGTCAACCTGGAAGTGTAACGGGCAGAGTGAAACCATCACAGGCTCAGCCAACATCGATTCCGGAAATAGCTCAGCCAATAGCTGATGCACCTAAGTCAGTTAAAAATCATAAGAAAGTTGTTACAGTGGCTGAGTCAAATTTGACGGATGTTATTATCGTCATTGATAACTCGGCTTCTATGAGATTTGAACAAGCTAATATGGCTGAAAGATTCTCGAGCCTCATAGATGAAATGAAATCTTTAAGCTGGAGACTTGGAATCATCACGACTGACGTTTCGAAAAACCAAGAGAAAAAAGACGGACGATTTTTAGAATTCCCTATTGAAAATGGTGTTGACCATTTAACTTCTGAAATGAATCCTGACCTAGTTCAGACTGCTTTTGCAGCAACGATTCAAAGACCTTCACGTGAAGGTAATGCGAACGAGCAAGGTATCAAGGCTACTTATAGAGCACTCGAGCGTAAGCCAGAATGGCTTCGTGCGAATGCTTCTCTGAATGTTGTTGTTGTTACTGATGCTGACGAGACTCCTTATAAAGGCAAAGCTGAAAATCGAAATAACCCGAGTGCTCTAATAAAATTTATTAAATCTGAAAATCCATCTAAATCATTCTTCTTTCACTCGATCATTGTAAAAGAAGGCGATGCTGAATGTTTGAAAAAAGATGATAACGAAGGTTACGGCCGAAGTTATGCTTGGTTATCTGAAAAGACGGGCGGAGTGATCGGTGACGTTTGTCAGACAGATTATTCTAATCAGTTGAAAATGATCGGCGAAAAGGCCAGCCAGAAAATCCGAAACGTGGTATTAGATTGCGCGCCGATTGCGGGTTCAGTGCTTGTTAAATCTGGACCGGACTTGATTTCTGATTTTACTGTCAATGGCCGTGAACTTAAATTTTCTAATAGCCTACCGGTTGGAACGACTGAAATCGATTACCAATGCGAAGAAGTTCAGAACTAGTTTTTTAGAAGTTGACCTTTTAAAAGACAGTTCGAGATAATCGTCAAAACGAAGTTTTGCGACAGCAGTAGGCGCCAAAGTGAAAAATTTAAATAACTCTATTGCGATTGATTTTGGGACAACTAATACTTTAGCGGGAATCTTGAGTAATCAAAAAGTTGAATTACTAAAGCTTGATTCCTTTGCTCAAGACTCGTCCCTTTTTCGAACGCTTCTTTATTTTCCTCATAGCGAAAAAGCCTTCTACGGCGCAGAAGCTGTTCATGAATATATCGAAAACGAAGCAGAGGGCAGACTTTTCAGATCCTTTAAATCCCACTTATCCAACCCCCAATATCTTGGAACATCAGTTGGCAATCGAATTTTGCCAATCGAACACATGGTGGGTCTTTTTTTACTTGAAGTTAAAAAGCGCGCAGAAAAACTAACGGGTCAGCCTTTTACAAAAGCCCTTATCGGTAAACCTGCCCGTTATTCAATGGACCCGGTAAAAGAAGGATTAGCCCTTCACCGGATGCAAAAAGCAGCTGAATACGCTGGCTTTAAAGAATTTATGTTTGTCCCTGAACCATTTGCTGCCGCCTGGAACTTACGCGGAACTTTGGAAAAAGAAAAATTAGTTTTGATTGGCGACTTCGGTGGTGGAACTTCGGATTTCACTTTGATGCGGCTAAATCCTAAAACTTTTAAAAAAGAAGATGTGTTATCAATCCAAGGCTGCCCAAAAGCCGGTGATATGCTTGACAGCGTTTTTATGAAAAATAAATTAAATATTCATTTCGGTGCACAAAGTGAATACCGACTTCCGATGGGCTCTAATCTCTTAAAAATGCCTCCATCAATTTTGGATAAATTGAATCTTCCGGCTTGGATCGTTCATTTAAAAGAAAAAGAAACTTTTGAATTCATCAAGACAGTTCAAAAATGCTCCTTAAGCCCTGAGGGTAAAAAACTAATCGACCAATTAATCGTACTCGTTGAGGATCAAAGAATTTTTTCGTTTTTCGAAGAGATTGAAAAAACAAAAAGAAAACTTTCTCAAGAACTGAGTGCTCAATTTTCTTTTGAAGAGCCGGGTATTTCAGTTCAGGAAAATATCTCACGTGGTGATTTTGAAAAGTGGTCTGAACCATTAGTAAATGAAATTTTTCATGTGATGGATGAAATGCTTTTAGAGGCCCAAGTGGGACCAGATGATATTGATCTTATCTGCCTAACGGGTGGAACGGCTCAGGCGCCGCTTATTCGTCAGGCTTTAGAAAAAAGATTTAATCACAGTAAACTTCAGACAACTCAGGCCTTTCACTCTGTGATTTCGGGCTTAACTCAAGCTCTTGAGCTTTGGGACGGCGAAACTGATTTTCTCGTAAGATAACGCGCATGCTCAAGTTCGAGTTTGCACTAATGATTTGGCGAGACCTTTTTGTTATCTATAAGAGGTGTCATTTGTCCATCTTCATACTCATTCAGAATACTCTCTTTTAGAGGCAGCGTGCCGGCTAAAAGGCTTGGCTAAAAAAGCCAAAGAATTCGAAATGCCCGCATTGGCCTTAACCGATAATGGCAACATGTTCGGCGCGATTGAATTTTATTTCGCCTGCATGGATCAGGGCGTGAAACCAATCTTGGGTATGGATGCTTACGTTGCACCCAACGGTCGTTTTGAAAAGAAGCAAGACCGCGAAAGTAATTTGGGCCCAAGAAAATTAGTTCTCTTAGCGCAAAATTTTAAAGGTTACCAAAATCTTTGTTGGCTTTCTTCAAAAGCTTTTCAGGAAGGTTTTTATTGGAAGCCCCGAATCGATGACGAATTACTTAAGAATTATAATCAAGATTTAATCTGCCTAACGGGCGGTCTTCGTGGTGAAATTCCCGACCTCTTTTTAAAAGAAGGTCCAGAAGCTGCTTTGAAAAGGATTCGCGAATTAAAGCTAATATTCGGCGACAGACTTTATTTGGAAATGAACCGGACTCTTCCAGCCTGGAAAGAGATTAATAAATTTATTTTAGAAGCTTCGAAAATTGAATCGGTCCAAATCGTAGCAAGCAATGATGTTCATTATCTTGTGCCGGATGACCAGATTGCACAGGAAGTTTTGGTTTGTATTGGCACCAACAGAACATTGGCCGACGACAATAGACAAAAATTAGGTTCTTCTGAATTTTACTTGAAAAGCCCTATCCAGATGCGAAAGCTTTTTGAGGATGTTCCTCAGGCGATCGATAATACTTTAGAAATTGCATCTAGGTGCGATGTTAAATTTAAACTTAAAAACGATCAGGGTAAGCCCGTATACCATTTGCCGAACTTTCCAACTGAAGCTGGTCGAACGGTTAAAGAAGAAATCGAATACCGCTCTATCTTAGGTTTAAATGAACGATTTGAAGAAATGAAGCTTGTGGGCTTGAAGATCACGGATGAAGACCGTGAGAGGTATCGTAAGCGCTTAGATTACGAACTAGATGTCGTCGACCGAATGGGTTTTAACGGTTACTATCTCATCGTTCAAGATTTCATCAAGTGGGCGAAGACGAATAATATTCCGGTAGGTCCGGGACGGGGCTCTGGTGCCGGAAGTCTAGTTGCTTATGTCTTGAGTATTACCGATTTAGATCCGCTACCTTACGGCTTACTGTTCGAGCGTTTCTTAAATCCAGAACGTGTTTCCATGCCCGATTTCGATATCGACTTTTGCATGGAAAGAAGGCCCGATGTCATCAATTACGTAACTCAAAAGTATTCTCCGGAAAGTGTGTGCCAAATTATCACTTACGGAAAACTTCAAACACGTGCAGCAATTAGGGACGTTGGACGTGTTTTAGGAATGACCTTTGCTGAAAGTGATATCGTTACAAAATTAATTCCTGATAAATTGGGAATCTCGCTTAAAGAAGCAATTGAACAGGAACCTCGACTTTCTGAAATGATGGAGATGAATCCTCAGATAGCTACACTAATGGATTTAGCCCAGCGGGTAGAAGGTATGGTTCGCCATGCCGGTATCCATGCTGCCGGAGTTATCATCGCTGACGGCCGGGTGACTGATCACGCTCCACTTTTTAAGGGTGCTGCTGAAGAAAACGTTGTTCAGTATGATATGAAGCATGCTGAAAAAATTGGTCTCATTAAATTCGACTTCTTGGGACTTAAAACTTTGACTCATATTCAGCGCGCGGTTGATTTGATTCAAAGAAATCGTGGTAAGAAAGTTGTCCCAAACCTTATTCCTTTGGATGATCCCGCTTGTTTTGAGCTCTTAGGGCGCGGCGATACTGCTGGTGTGTTTCAATTCGAAGGCGACGGTATCACAGACGCCACTCGAAAAATTAAACCTTCAAGCTTTGCTGACGTAACGGCGATTACTTCTCTTTATCGACCGGGTCCAATGGCAAATATCCCAGAATACACAGCCAGAAAACATGGCGAAAAGCCGGTCGAGTTTGTACTTGATGATACAAAAGAAATCTTGCAAGAAACTTACGGCATCCTAGTTTACCAAGAACAAGTTATGGCCATTGCATCTAAAATCGCAGGTTACAGTCTTGGTGAAGCCGACATGCTTCGACGGGCCATGGGTAAAAAGATTAAAGCGGAAATGGATTCTCACCGCGCGCGATTCATGCGGGGTGCAAAAGAAAATGGTCATGATGAAGCCAAGTCAGTTGAGCTTTTCGATTTGATGTATAAGTTTGCCGACTACGGATTTAATAAATCCCATGCCGCTGCTTATTCGGTAATTACGCTTCAGACTGCTTTTATTAAAGCTCATTATCCGGTTGAATTTTTTGCTGCGCTTCTTTCAACCGAGATCGGGAACACAGATAACATCGTTAAATACGTTAAAGATGCCCAGAAAAGAAAAATTGAGGTCAGACCTCCACATGTGAATTTTTCCGATTATCTTTTTTCTTGTCGCGAAAACACTATTTACTTTGGATTAGGTGCCATCAAAGGCGTCGGCGAATCTGCAGTTCAAGCAATCCTAGATGCCAGAGAAAAACACCCCAATAAAAAATTTGAAGGTCTAGAAGACTTTTTTGCGCACGTTGAGGCCAAGAAACTGAATAAAAAAGTGATCGAGTGTTTGATCAAAGCCGGAGCTTTCGAAGGGTTTGGTTATCACAGGGCTCAGTTGTTAAACGGCTACCAGAAGTTTTTAGATGCGGCTTCTCACAAAAATCGCGATAAAGAATCTGGTCAAGTTTCACTTTTTGATATGGATGAAAACCATGATGAAGTGATTAAGTTAGATCAAGTGACTCAGTGGACCCGGACCGTACAGTTAGCTGCTGAAAAAGAAGTCTTAGGATTTTATCTCAGTGATCATCCGTTGAAAGGTTATGACACCTTGTTAAAAGTCTGGAGCACGGGAACGATCGAAGAAATTCTTTTAAGCGTTGCTAAATCTGAAGCCAAAGAAAAAAAACGGGTCGTCATCGCTGGCCTGGTGTCCGAGCTTCGCGAAGTGATTACGAAAAAAGGAACCAGGATGGCATTTGGAAAGATCGAAGATCTAACCGGCCAAATTGAAGTTATCTTTTTCCCAGATACTTTTGCTGTTTATGAAGGCCTGATTAAAGGCGAAAAGCCGTTATTGTTAGGCGGAAACTTGGAATCCGAAAACTCAGCTGGAAAAATTATTGTTGATACGGCTAATACAATTGAAGGCGTTTTTGCTAAAACTAAAAAAGTAGTTCTTCACTTGGATAAACTGGCACCTGAAAGTTACGACGAGCTTTTTTCTATTCTAATGGAATTTGAAGGCAATGTTCCAGTTGAACTTCAAGTTTTTGTTTCAGATCTCAACCGCCGAGTTGTTTTACAAAATACGCAATTAAAGGGTCTTCAAATCGACTCGCAATTATTTGAAAAAATTCAAAGTCATATAGGTAGCACAAACTTTTTCGAAATTCAGATGGGATCATAAATGAAACGGATATTTATTTTAATCACATTGCTTTTAATGAGCCAGGCTTATGCCCAAGTCATTGATCGCTCGGTTACTGTTGAAAACTCTGATACGACTGGCAAAACATCAGTCGCGCAGTTAACTGAACAGGCAACCCTCAAAATGGCAGAAGGCTTAGTGATCGAGTACGTGGGCACTGAGGCTTACAATCGAAACAAGAAAGTTCTGACAGCAAATGTAATAAAAAATGCCTCGAGGTTTACTCCGACACAGAAAGCATCTGATCCAGAGCGTGGTCCTTTCGGAGTCCGATTAACAGTTCAGTACCGAATTAATTTAACCGATTTTCGAAAACTACTAGCTGATGCCGGCATGTTTTCAAAAACAAGGCTTGCGAACCAAGTTGTTAGTTTTATGAATATCGAAGATGAGTCTGGGAATCGGATTGCCGTAAGTTGGAAAAAAGGGGGAAACCGTGAAGCTGTCGACTGGATGCGAGAATGGTCAGACGACTTTAAAAAGGTTTTTGAAAAGGCGGGCTACGGTTTTAATAAAAACATAAATCCCGCATGGCTCGAGACATTCAACGAAGGCAGTTCAGTTCAGGATGTTTTAAATAAAAACACAATGCCAAAAGCTTTTCTTTTATGGGGAACAGGCAAAGTTGTAACGAATAATTTGAATGGCGGAAAAACTTTGGTTGTTCAAACGCGCTTTTATTCTCAAGATCACAAAAAGGAAGTTTCGGATTCTGCTAGAAGATTTGCGCTGAAAGATGATGGGCATCCAAAGTTTGAAATTTGGGCTCAAGAGTTAGTGGCCCAGCTTGACGAGATCGACATTAAGTCGTTATCCCAGGAGGCTTTGCTCAAAGTGATCGTAATAGGTGCCATTCCGCTGACTGAACAAGACCAGTTTAAACAACTACTTACGAATTCTTCTTCACTTATCAAATCAATTTCAGAACGACGTTTTGAATCAAACCAGATTGTCTACGAAGTTGAAACAGATGCAGCGGTCGATGTTTTAGCGCAAAAATTTAAGTCATTAGAGTGGAAGGGCAAACGATTAAAATCAGAATACAGTGCCAATGAAATCAGATTGGAAATTCTATGAAGAAAAATATTTTCAAAATCTTAGTCGCAAGTCTTTCGATAACTTTTTTAAGTTCATGTTCATTGCTTGAGCCAACACGAGGTACGCCTCAGCGTGAAACGCGAGATCAAAGCATGGGACCGACTGGTGGTGATAGTGGGCCACGCAAAAGAATTGGGATTTTACCTTTCCTTGATTTTAGTAATCGTCCCGCGAGTCTTAAACAACAGTCGCAAATTCGCTTTGTAGAAGAATTAAATCGTGAGGGAAAGCTTGCCGGATTCCTTGTTAACCGCACTGATCTTGGCTCATGCCCTCTAACCAATGAAGAGTACGATCTCAAAACTTGTTCCCGTGATTCTCAAAAAGTTGGTTATCAGGCTTTAGTTGAAGGAAAGATTGTCGATTTTAAAATTAAAAGAACGGCAGACTCCGTAGGGGTTATTCGAAAACTTCGTACAACTTTCGAAGCTGTTTTGAAAATGAGAGTCTTCTCTGCACGCGGACAAAAAGAAGTTTTCAATACAGTTAAAACTGTTAGCTACAGTCTAGATGATGTTCGCATAGCTGAAAGAACCACTGAAGATCAGTTTATCGAAAATAACCCTGAGCTTGTTGAAAAAGTTATCGTCGATGGATTCCTTGAATATATTGCGCAAATCTCGAAGCCTCTTTCAAAAATGAATTGGGAAGGCCGAGTCGCACGCATTCAAGGCGAAAAAATTTATATTAATGTTGGAAATGTTAGCGGAGTTCAAGTCGGCGATCTTTTGCGCGTCTACGATGAAGGCACCGAAGTGTTCGATCCAGAGCATGGAACTTCAATAGGTAAAGCTCCTGGTCGAGTTAAAGGAACACTCGAGGTGGTCAGTTTTTTTGGCAATGATGGTAGCGTCGCGATCATTCACTCGGGTGGCGGATTTCAAGAAAACGATCGGATAGAACTGTATTAATCCTTTTATTGACTCAATTTTTTGGGGATTAAAGCCCTACAACTTTAGTGAACAACTACAAGCGCAAGCTTGGGAAAAAGTACATTCGGGTCAGTCGCCCGGAATTATTTTAGGCGGCGAAATAACCCAAACGATTACTCAAGGTGTTCGAGCTAGACCTGAAGATATTTGCGGACACCAGGATTTTGAAGTTGTGAAAGTCAAACGTGGCGGTGAGACCACTCTTCACTCACCAGGTCAGTTAGTCATCTATCCAGTATTGAATGTTCGTGAACTTAAAATTGGAGTCCGTGACTATGTCAGAATTTTACTTTCGATATCATCAAAAACATTTAAAAGTTTTGGTTTAGATGTGATCGCATCCGAAAATCCGGTAGGTCTTTTTTCAAGCTTGGGTAAAATTGGTTTCTGTGGACTGCAAATTAAACAAGGTATCAGTCAACACGGGTTGAGCCTGAACATTTCAAATGAGCTTGGTCTTTTTGAACACATTATTTCCTGCGGACTTAAAAAAGGCCAGTACGATAAGCTCCAAAATCATGTAAGCGATATGACGACGGAAATTTTTTTCAGTCGGTGGGTCGAGACGGCATCCCTTGCAGGTATCCTCCAAAAAAATCAAAGCCCGGCGACAGGCTTGAGTCAGTGGGACTCTGACTATCCAGAATTTTCTTCACCTGAACTTTGACTACCGGATCGATAATCTGATTCGAATTTGAAAAACTAAGTGCTCGGCTCAAAACCATATCCTTTTTTTCCAAATGCCAGAGTGCCACGATTTCCATCCATTGAAGACCTTGGCTAATCAGTAGAGGTGTCAGACTATTCACGGCTTTCAAACCATTTTGTGCGGTAGTCAAAGCGTCCAGCGGTCGACTTGCCTTAATTTGCATAGCCGCGAGAGCTAGAAATGCGTCCGGAGATTTTGCTAATGGTTCTAACTTCTGAATAACCAAATCGTATTCTCGCAATATTTCGTGAGAATAAACTTCCGCCCACCTTTGCTGCTCAAGGCGAAGTTCGGCAGCCAAATTATGAAAGTCGTGCAGTTTGGGATTCAAAATAAGAGAGGAACCCATGTTCCAAAAATCAGTCATTTCAAATTCTAGCCAACTTCCAGTTGGAGCCGGCGATGCATCTTGTGTAACATAAAATTTAAATTTTGAAGATCTTGTGGCCTTTTCAAAAATCACTGACTGAATCGTTAGAAACTTCATCACATCTGATACAGGAGAAAAAATACTTCTATCATTTTGCCAGCCTAAAAGCTTTGCCATTTGAGATGCTTCTGGATTTTGCCAAGAACGCATCTCATCAACAGCTTTTTTAAATCTAAAGGGTGAGTTTTGCGCAGTCCCTGCTTCCATAAGAGTTAATTCTTTTCTAAATTCAGGACCTAAATGATTAGTTTGGGCATAAAGCTTGTCAGTTTTTCTTCGGATATTGAAATGAGAGTTTGAAATTTCGATTGTCATGGCTTCGGAAGTTTTTAAATCAGAAATAACAAAGCTCCAAAGTGGACCCGGCATATTTTCTTTTACAATTTTAATCGCTTCTTCTAAATTTTTTGCAGATCTTAAGACGAGTTCTCCGACAAAAGGCATCGGCACACCTTTTAAACTTAAAAGCCTTGTATAATTTTGATGAACGGAAAAAGTAATGCCGGCTTCATTGAAGCCGGTAATGCCTGAAAAATGTAATCCATGAGTACCGATCGAAACATGCTTGAGTTCTTTTGATCCCTCTTCTGGATGGTGAACAACTAGCAAAGGATTATGGTCATATGAAGGTGAGCCTGGGAAATCTAAGTTTCTTCCTTGTAAGAATCGACCATTATCATCAGTGAAAATAGCACTCGTACAGCCTTGTTGAACTAAATTTTTTCCTTGTCGACTCAAGAGCGCCCAAGAGTAAGCGGCAAGATCTGGAAGAAGTAAGGCTCTTTTTAATTGAAGGGCCGAAACACCTGCGGCTTTTGCCATCGCTTCAGTTTCTTCATGATATTCCTTCGGTGCGCTGGACGCCGCCCACCAAGTGAGACCATTCATAATTGTATCAATTAATTCAAATTTAATTGAGCCAGGGGGAATTCCACGAACCGAAAGGGCAACAAAGAGATTAAGATTATCAAATGTAAATTCTTTTCCCAAAAGTGACCCGTGGGCTCGGGCTCTTTCTAACGGAGTACCTCTTAAGAAAAGGACGTTCAAATTTTCGCATTTTTGTAAAATTAAATTTTCGGAAGCCTTGATCGTTTTACATGAGACCATGCCGAGTGCCTTTCCAGAGGAAATTGAACAAAAAGATAAAAGGATAAAATAGGTGATTTTAGATAAGTTCAGTTTTTTTGATAACATGGCCTCAAGTCTTAACATTTTAAATGATCAGACTCCAGCCAGCGTATTGACTCACGGTAACTAGACACTATCGGCTCGCAGATCATCAAGAAGCCACTTTCGAGTTGGCTTTCTTCTTTTCGACAAGTTCAAAAAATT
>JAYTJV010000124.1:0-2684 GCA_043730825.1 Pseudobdellovibrionaceae bacterium | reverse complement strand
TTGTCAACTTGCCGCGCATCTAGTTCGTCCATATTACTATTGCAGGATCCATCTGCCTGAATAAAACATTCTTTTCCATCATTTCCAGAATTTGATTGGCTTGCTGGCGATCGCTCTTTTGAACGTTCAGCAGTCGTACGTCCATTTTTTTTAGGAGGCTTAGCTTCTGAAAATAGACAAAAGAGAAAAGGCAATAGAGTAAACAACTGCAATAACTTCATATATTTCCCCCGCTCCTAAAGTTTACAGTCAATTTATCGTCATTTATATGCGTTAGTTTAAGCTCTTACCTATTAGCTTTGGTGTGTTTCATATTGAGAATATCACATCTAGACGATGGGTTAGTTTTTATTCATAAACCTTAACACCCCAGAGTTGAGTAACTGATAATCTATACATGCATCTGAGATTAAATCTTTATATTATTTTATTTATTCTATTGGCTGCATTTTACGCTAACGCTGCGCCGGAGTATGAATTCACTAGCGATCAGGAGTGTACAGAAAAAAGACTAGATTTGCCCCCTGGAGTTTCTTCGAAAATTCCCGTTCAAGATCAGGATGGAACATCACTATGCTCAGCATATACTGCTGCCCAACTAATAGATGGATGGCGCCTTATAAACGACCAACCGCTAACAGAACTTACATCACCGATTAGCCTAGGCGTTCAGTATGCATCAAAAACTAATAAACCAAAGTTCGCAGATTTGCCTGTGACGGATATGATGGACTTTTCGAAGAACTTGGATACTTGTTCTTATAACGTGGTCCGTGATGATTTCAATTCTAAAAAGTCTGCAGATTTTATTTACGAACTTATCAGTAATTTTTCAAAGGCTAAGGCAAACACAAGCGAAAAAGGTAAATCTGCTCAAGCAATACTGAATTGCGTACTCGCAAGCGGCACTAAAAAAACTTTCGACATTGCTAAAATCGAAAGCTATTTGGATGAAAACCATTGGGTTCAATTTACAAATAGAATTATGGAAGATCTTTGCCAAGGACATAAAAAATCCCTTGCATTTTTACCTGCGACTCAAACATTGCGAGCTGGCAATTCTGGAAATCAATTTACTGCGATGAATGCATTTCGATCTCGTATTAACGAAAGACTTAGCAAATCAAATTCACAACCAATTGGTATAAGTTATTGCCGTTCAGTTTTAAAAGATAAGGATTCGGAAGGCGTCAGTATGAAAGGGGAATTAAGTAAAGATACTTGCAAAGGTGCAGTCCATACTTCTGTTATAGTCGGCAGAAGGTTGCTTAAGTATAAATATGCTGGGAAAACAGAAACAATATGCCAATTTTTAGTCAGAGACTCATATGGAAGTTCATGTAATGGCTATGATGAATTTGATCCTGAGGCTTTACCATCCAAGTCAGGCGGTGAGATGCCAAAAATTTGCGAAAAGGGTCAAGTTTGGGTAGATGAAAATGCACTACTGAGAAACACAAATGAAGTTTTTCATCTCAAGGATAAATAGCATGCGAGTATTTTTAATACTATCTGTTACACTTTTAATACTATCTGTCAGCAGTGCGGAAGAGTTTACTAACTATAAAATTCGCGAAGAAAATATTAAATTCTTTAGCTACCCTGGATTGCGATTAACTTTATCTAAACCTTGCAAGCTAGCTGAAAAAAGTAAGCTTTGTTCGAATTTAGACTTCTTACACACTATAACCTTAAAGAAAGCTGGACTTGACGGTACAGGCGGACAGAACCCATCAAGTATAATTTGTAAAAAATTGTTGGATGGAAAAATCTATATTGGAATCGATAAAGACAACAACGAAAACTCTTTCTGCCGATTAGCAGACGGCACTTATATTGACGGCGGAACACTCACTTATTATGCCGAGAAAAACCAAGGGGTAATTCAAAAGCCACGCAACAGGGACAAATACAAAAAATAGAACCCAATTAAAAAGCTTAACGCCCCACCCATTGCCCCAACCAAAATTCCATCCTAAACCAAGCTCCTTAGCCACAAGGAGTCCACATGCCCGAATCAAAATCTCTCCCCGATTTCACAGTGAAAAATGCAAAGAACGAGGACTTCGCCCTCTCTCAGTACAAAAACAAAGTAACTCTCGTTGTGAATGTCGCAAGTAAGTGTGGCTTCACTCCTCAATACACTGGCCTTGAAGCGCTATACCGCGAGCACAAAGCACAAGGCTTCACCATACTAGGATTTCCCTGCAACCAATTCGGCGCGCAGGAGCAAGGCTCTAACGATGAAATTCAGCAATTCTGTTCTCTGAATTACGGAGTGACGTTTCCGGTTTTGTCGAAGGTAGAAGTAAATGGGCCGAATACGGCGCCTGTGTATGACTGGCTTAAAGCCTCGGCTCCCGGTTTGTTGGGAATCGAGGCTATCAAATGGAATTTTACGAAATTTCTAGTTGGAAAGGACGGACAGGTTTTAAACCGGTACGCGCCGCAGACTGACCCGAAAGAGATTTCGAAGGACGTTCAGAAGGCTTTGCAGTCTTAATCGAACGTAAAATATTTCGAGTCACATCTTCGATTTCCGAGACAACTGACAGCGAAGGTGTAACGGAACTGAAATGAGTCATGTTTTCTAACTGAACATGTGGCTCATTTGAAATTCGTGTTGATATCAAAGGTACCAGGCCATCATTAGCACCGGCATAACTTGTTACTAACTTCTGAAG
>JAYTJV010000123.1:0-2741 GCA_043730825.1 Pseudobdellovibrionaceae bacterium | reverse complement strand
GGCTTTTCGGGTTTTAAAAAGGGCAGCGCCCTTTTTCAGGCACGATGCCTTTATTCCACTCATCCACATAAAACCCACCGAATAAAGAATGATCCCGGTGAGTATTTCTAGTTTACGCGTCGATGGAGTGCTCCAGAACCACTCTAATTACCAATAGCCCGTATCGATTTTTATATTCCCTAAAACTTGTGTTTGGCAGCTGACTCGTTGATTGGGCGCAAGCGTATTTCGCTCGAGTAACTCGAGTTCAGTTTTGTTTTTTTCGCTCAAATTTTCTATACCTTGAACGACATGAATTGTGCATTTACAACAAACACCATCACCGTGGCAGCTAGAGGCCACCGGGATTTGTGCGTCTAATAGGGCCTGCATGAGGTTGGTTCCAACCGGCACGGCTAGGACAGCTTTATTTTTGACAAAAGAAATTTGAGGCATCATAAGCATCCTACGATGAAATTCTCTGAAGGCGAAAGAATTCTTGTTTTGGGCGGTTCGCGCGGCTTGGGTGCGGCACTGGTTAACTTATTGAAAATCAAAAATCTTGATGTGATTAGTGTTTCTCGAAAAAGTTCGGAAGTGGCGGACTTTTCGAATGTTGAACAGTGGGAAAAGATTTTAACTAGAATTCGGGAATTGAATCCAACCCGCATTATTTATTGTGCGGGCGGTGGGCCTTATGGGTCCTTTGGACAATTTCAGTGGAAAGCTCATGCTTGGGCACTCAAGACAACTTTCGAATTTCCTGCTTATTTAATTCACTCTCTAATTAGAGAACCTCTTGCAAACCTGACTCAAGTTGCGGTTATCGGTTCGAGTATTGCTGAAGCTCAGCCTGATGCGGGAGCAGTTGCTTATGCGGCTGCGAAACATGCATTAAAGGGTCTTGTGACGAGTTTGCAAAAAGAGGGGATTAACTTTGACCTCAGGCTTTTGAGCCCGGGTTATATGAGCACGGATTTATTGCCAGTTGATTCAGCACCAAGACGGGAAGGCAAGGCCCGAGATCCGTTTAAAATTGCGGCTCAAATGATTCAGAGCATAAGCGATCCTGCATTAAAACTTCAGAACCAGTCCTTTGATTGAAAGTAACAGCCACTTCACTTAAACTGCTCTCTCTTATCTTGTGAGAGGTCATCAAAATGTCGGATAAAAAACTGGAAAATGTGATTATTGTTGGATCAGGTCCCGCAGGTCTGACTGCTGGAATTTATATTGCTCGCGCACGGCTAACGCCATTGATGATTGAGGGCGAAGAAGCCGGCGGCCAGCTCATGATTACGACTGACGTAGAAAACTATCCTGGATTTGAACACGGTGTTACGGGCCCTGAATTGATTTCTGTTATGCGGAAGCAGGCTGAAAAATTTGGAACTCGATTCCTCACTCGAAATGTAACGAAAGTTGATTTCTCTTCATGGCCATTCAAAGTTTGGGTGCGCGACACACTTTACGAATCTAAAACGATTGTGATTTCAACTGGTGCCAGTGCGAAATACTTAGGACTACCATCTGAAAAACAATACATGAGCAAAGGTGTTTCAGCTTGTGCAACTTGCGATGGCGCTTTTTTTAAAGATGTCGAAGTAGGAGTTGTTGGCGGCGGCGATACCGCTATGGAAGAAGCGAACTTTTTAACTCGTTTTGCAAAAAAAGTTTATATTCTTCACCGAAGAGATTCATTCAGAGCTTCTAAAATTATGCAAGATCGCGTGATGAAGAATCCGAAAATTGAAGTTATGTGGAATGTTGACGTGACTGAAGTGAAAGGTGACGGCAGACAAGTGACTGCGGTGGCCTTAAAAAATACAGTGAATGGTGAAATCAGCGAAATGCCGCTTCAAGGATTATTTATCGCAATTGGGCACAAGCCGAATACAGATTTGTTCAAAGGGATGCTTGATATGAATGAAGCGGGATACTTGGTAACAAAACCTGGTACAACTTACACCAACATCAATGGCGTATTTGCTTCGGGCGACGTGCAGGATCCGCATTATCGACAAGCGATTACAGCGGCTGGTTCCGGATGTATGGCAGCGATTGATGCTGAACGCTGGTTAGAGGCTAAAGAAGCTGAATAGATTATGAAAAAACTAAATACGAACGAACTTATTATGAAAATCGAAAAACTAGCGAAGCAGCGCATGGCGACTGATTCGGTTGTTTCTTTAGATAAGTATCGGGCTTTAAAAAATAAGTTAGATCCAAAAACTTTACTTATTATTGAAGATGATGAATCAATGCAAAAAGCATTGGTTCGAATGCTCGAGCCAGAAGGTTATGTTTTGAGAATTGCAAAAGATGCATCTGAGCTGACGAATCTTTTGGATGACAACCCTGTTGATCTGATTCTGCTTGATATTGGTTTACCTTGGATCAATGGGTTTGAAATCGCTGAAATGCTGAAGCAACATCGTGAGTTGAAAAGTATTCCGCTCGTATTTGTATCGGGGCAGGCTAGTGAAGAAGATATGAAAAAGGCATTTGAAATCGGTGCAGACGATTTTTTAAGAAAACCATTTGATGTAGCGAAGCTCAAAAAAACAATCAAAGTACTTTTGAAAATAAAAGAACACACAAAGGATTAGCCTAAGAAGCTTTCTTCTTTTTGTGCACCTTATAGTTTTCTTGGTAACGCTCGAGAATTGATTTCAGTTTTGCTTGGACATCAGGGCTGACATCATAAAACATCAAACGTCTACGGTCGCGTGTATCGCTCACAACTCGTCCCTTAATCAACA
>JAYTJV010000122.1:0-7762 GCA_043730825.1 Pseudobdellovibrionaceae bacterium | reverse complement strand
AAGCTTAAAGAAGAACTGCGACAGGTCCTGTTAAAGTTCGTAGATGCCGCTGAAACATCTGACGGCAACAAAGTCGTAAATATGGTCGCAAGCTTATTCTAAATGAAAACTGCAATTCTGATAGTTGGACTTATGCTAGGACAACTTAGCTACGCGCAAAAGCCGGTCGATACTTTAAATGTAACCCGACTTGTTCTTAGCGATACCTCATTTCTAAAAATTGCCTACAGCGAAATTGGTGTTGGTGACTTCGTTTCCACGCGAGTTACAAGCACGAAAGGCAATATAGTAAAAGTCGATGTAAAATTTAAGCATGTTGTAGATCAAGGAAAACTTTGTACTTTCGAGCTAAGGGTACAAGTACTTAACGATCAAAAAATTCATATCGGCAGCATGGGTGATAAAAATGGTACATGCTTCTAATTTTTTCCTTGTCCCAGTATAATTTTAACGACCAAAACACTTCTATCCGTGGCATTTGCCGTTATTTTTTAATAGCGGCATATAAGGAGATAACTCATGAGTCTCCCCGTCTACCCTGACTGGCTCCGAGAATAACACCAGCTTTTTAGTCACTTGAATCCAAAAAAAACGGCCAGATCCCATATTAGGATCTGGCCGTTTTAATCTTAATCAAAAGTATCGTAAGTTACATCACCTTGAATTTTTCTGACATTCTCCCTCGCATCGTTCTCAAGCTTCGTTTGGACTTTCAAAATCATGTCGTCAGAGAGCTTCATAGCTTTCATTTGCTCAACAGCTTCTGAAACTGGATTTTGAGCAAACTCCTTTGTCATCTCCGCAAACTTGTCCTTCTCCTCTTGAGCCTTCCGCTTCTTCAGTTCGTTTTTCTGAGCATGCACTGAACCATGTGAACACTTGGCGATTCTTGCGATCTCTCGATAAGAAAGACCTGCTTCAAGCAAAGATTCAATCAAAACAGAATTTCTTTTTCTGACTCGACCAATTCTAATCCCTTTGGCCTTAGCATTCTTCATTCCGGCAATGACCCGTTCACGAATGAGCTCTCTTTCCAATTGAGATAAACAACCTAATATCGTAAATAGTGCAATTCCCATTGGAGAATTCGTATCAAGCGCTTCAGTAATAGAATGAAATCTCACTGTTTTTTCGCGAAATTTTTCTAAAGCCTTGAGAAGATGTGTCGTACGCCGAGCAAACCTTGAAAAGGCAAACACCACAACTTGCTCAACAAGCCCCTCCTCCACTTTTTGCATCATGCGGTTAAGTGCGGGTCTACTTTCCTTAGCTCCTGAAATACCGTGATCGGCAAAGATCTCAAAGTTTTGAATTCCATTTTTACTTGCCCAATCGGTCAAAGCCCTAGTTTGACTTTCAGCTCCTCCGACTTGGTCCATCGTTGAAACTCGAATATAAAGACAACAAATTTTTGAGGACAATTGAAAACCTCCAAAAAAGAAAAGGCCTTAAGGATTAACCCTCAAGGCCTTTGTTAAAATGTTAGAACTGACCAGAGTTATTACTTAGTCAGTTCACGCGAAAATTTAGAATATGACATGATCCCCTGATCAGTCTTTTTAGCGGCGAGTCCCATCATGATAAGAGTGCAGGATTTAAGCTGCCCACAAAAAGCAACCAAGAGCCCTAGCCTAATCACCCATACATAAAATCGTAAAAGTCCCATCTTTTATTCTCCTTTAAAGAGTTGTTAATTTCCTCTCAAGAAAAATCAAAATGGCAGGTTGGTTGTCATGTGTTTCTCAATTGAATGGGTGACCTGAAAAGCCAGGTCACCCAAGTCACCCGATTTAATGAAATCAAATGAGTCATCGTGAAAAGCTCATGAACTCGAATGAAACAAAATGAAATCCGAAAACTGCGAAAAGACTCTGGAATTTCAGTAAACCATCGAAATCGTTTATGTTTTTATTTTCGTACTTTAGGCCTCTGGAAGTTCTGGCATTAGGCACCTAACTTGTTGATTTTATTGAGGCTGATTGCTTAGCAAATAAGCATGTCAGCCCATACCACTCTATTTAAATGATTTTCACACTTAAGTCCATGTATAACTAGACATAAAACTCCAATATGTTCATACTTATGTGTGCATTAAATTGACTTATAACCATATATAAATGAACATATAAATATGAAAAATAATAAGAAACTCCAGCATCAACAACGCCAAGTCTTAGATCAAAGAATTCAAAGTCAAACCTGGAATCCGCGTCCAAAAACAGGCTGGCTTAAATCGTTCAGAAATTCTTTGGGACTATCCACTCGACAGCTTGCCGAAAGGATGAAGACAAGCCCAAATAGTGTCACACAACTTGAGACTGGCGAAATCAAACAAACGGTTTCTCTTAAAAACCTCGCGAAAGCTGCTCATGCAATGGACTGTGAATTAGTTTATTGGTTTCAACCTAAATCCCCGTATAGCACGTTGGACGAGATATTGGACCAAAAAGCTCTTCTGTTAGCACAAACAATTTCAAATGGAGTGGCGCATTCCATGTCACTGGAAAAACAAAAAGTCGCAAGCCAAATCACTGAAAATCAAGTCAAGGCCCTTGCACAGGAGCTAAAACGAGAGCTGGATCCCAGGTTATGGAAAGCGAAAGAAAAAAATAAAAAATGATTTTCAAGCCTGTTTACCCCAAAGGCGCCACCCCACTTGATCCAGATGAGCTGGCAGGACTCATTCCTGATTTTATTTCCATCCAGAACGAACTCAACATGCTCGAGCAGGAAAATATTCTGAGCGGTAAAAATTGGGCTTTGAAATACAAAAAAGATCTTCTTGATGAAGCCTTCGTCCGATCTCTACACAAAAAAATGTATCAAAATGTTTGGAAATGGGCGGGCCAGTATCGGAAATCGCAAAAATCAATTGGAATCGAGGCTTCCTTAGTATCAATAAAGATTTCCTTGTTGATGAAAGATGCTCAAACCTGGATCGAACTTAAATCATACCCTTGGCCTGAACTGCTGGCTCGGTTTCATCACAGACTTGTTTTTATTCATCCTTTCGTCAACGGGAACGGACGCTATGCAAGACTACACACAGAACTTTTGGCTCACCGCTTTGAGAAAGAAGTACCTTCCTGGGGAAACAAAAGTTTCAAAGGTGAGCTTGAAAAAGAAAGCGAAGCGAGACAACAATATATTCAATGCCTGCAAATGGCGGATCAAAAAACGTTTAAGGATTTGGTTAGTTTTATCTACTCTTAAGATTCATGAGTTTGGCCAGGAAGGCTCAGTCTAAAATGAGTGCCCTCGACACAACATGTTTACTTGCTAGAGGGAGCACTCAAAAAAAGATGGCCGAACGAACTACGATATGCCGAGTCCCAAGTACTTCTGCACGTCTTCTTGCCTCACGCATGAGGCTGCGCGACTTGTCACTTTCCTTGATACCCTATGTGAATGATGGCTTTCGAAATTCCATCGCAACAGTGCGTTCCTCCAGAGTCTTCTGAGCTTGTGTTTCAGCAATTAAAATTTTAATATTGGGATATTTTTTTTGTTTTTTGATTGAACCCCCTTTTGGCGCTTTAATAAACCAGACACAGGGTTTGAGTATTTGTGAAGGAAGACACGATGGAATATCAAAATTCAAAATCTAAGGAAGAAGTTTCCGATGTTGTCAGGAAAAATATTCGAACTATGGTTCAGTTGCGCAACCATGTGGAACAAAAGAAAACAATTCAACACAAAATTTCAAGTTGGATTTCGAAGCATATTGGCCGATTTGCATTTTTACTTTTTCAATTAATTTTTACAGCAGTCTGGATATTTATAAATACCCGTCCAAGTTTTGACCTACCCCGTTTCGATCCCTATCCATTTCCGTTACTAGGACTGATCGCTACTGTAGAAGCCATTTTCCTTGCAATCGTAATTTTGATTAATCAGAATCATCAGGGTGAGCTCATCAAAAGGCGCGAGGAGCTGGAAATACAAGTTAATCTTCTCACCGAGCACGAAGTGACTCGCCTGATAGAGATGGTCGATAATATTGCAAAACATTTGAAAATTAGTGGCATAACCCCAGACGTTCAAGACTTAAAGATAGAAATTAAACCTGAAAAGGTTTTGGATATTATAGAAAATGAAATTAAGTCTTCAGAACGGTCTTAATTTCCAATAATCTATGAATTTTTTAATCAGCTACATCAAAGTTTTTTGATAGCGCACATTTAACCCCTACAATACCATCTTTGGCAAAATCGATCTGTGCATCTGTTTTGAGACAAACTCTTCTGTTATTTAAAACCTGATTATAAAACTTGATATTGTATATACATGTATATACAATATTAGTATGCTGCTTTATGAAATTGTTGATTCGTTCGGTGAAAATAAGCTTCCTTATGCCATTGTAGGTGGTGTAGCTTTAGCTTTGCATGGCCTTGTCCGCGCAACGGTTGATGTCGATTTAGTTCTTTGTTTAAAACAAGAAGATTTTGAGAAAGCGGAAAAAGCTTTAGCTCAAATTGGGCTCAAGTCTCGTTTGCCAGTTCGGGCTGAAGATATTATTAAAATGCGTAAAGAATATATCAATAACCGAAATCTTCTAGCTTGGTCTTTTGTTGATTATAAAAACCCCCACCGACAGGTTGATATTTTAATTACCCATGATATGCGAAAGCTAAGGACTCAAACGATGTCCTTAGCTGGTAAAAAAATAAAAGTTATTACCTTAGAAGAACTTTTAAAAATGAAGTTAAAAGCGGGACGTCCCCAGGATCTTATTGATGCCGAAAATATCAAGGAAAAGCTAAATGAAAAAAAGCGTTAAAAAATCTATTTCACCTGAAGAAGCAATTCAGTACATCGAGGATATGCAAGTTATGCAAAGTGAAATAGACGAACCAACTATTTCAATCAGTTTAAGGATCCCGCAAAACTTATTAAGAACACTTAAGACAAAAGCTAAAATTGATGGGAAGAAGTACCAATCACTATTAGTGGAATACGTCAGATTAGGCCTTAAAAATAAGTAAGAACTATTTGAAAAAAAATGAAACCTACCAAAGGCCCGTTAAAAATTAACAGGCTTTGTTTTGGTCGACTCTAATCTATTCTTAAACATGAGACGCCTTTTACTGAGGCATCCCGTTGTTAAGCCATCTATTCACAACATCTATATTTTGCTGTGGCATGAGGCCTCTTGGCGGCATTGGGTCTGCGCTGCTTTTAATTCGATTCGAGATTGCTGCGGAAGCTGCTTTCGACGCTGAGAAATTTGTTAAATCAAGTCCCCCTGCTGCGTTAGCTCCGGTATGGCAGCCTGTACAACTGCTTTTGAATACACCCAAAGTCGCATCAGTTGATATGAGTTGAGTAAATGTCACTGCGTTTGAGCAGACACCATTTATGAGTGTGTATCCACTGCTACAAGTCGTCAAAACGCAGGCGCCGTAAGCGCTTCCAGTGGCGTTACAAGTGCGGTTACCTGAACCGTTCGTTCCTGTGCAAGCCACTTGTGCATTTGGCGTGCAAGCGTTTGCGACGCACACACCATTTTGTAAATTGTAACCCGTGCTGCAAGAATTCAATTGGCACGCCCCGTAGCCGGTACCGCCAGAATTACACATTCTCATTCCGGCTCCGTTGTTCTCTGCGCAATTTGTTTGCGAATTTGGAGTACAAGTGTTTGCGACACAACTTCCGTTTTGCAAATTAAATCCAGAGTTACATGAACTTAAAACGCAGGCGCCGTAACCTGTTCCAGTGGCATTACAGACTCTGGTTCCTGAACCGTTATTTGCTGTACATGCTGATTGAGCATTTGGCATACAGGCATTTGCGACGCACACACCGTTTTGCAAATTATAACCCGAATTACATGAACTAATCTGACATGCGCCAAAACCTGAGCCAGTTAAGTTACATGTTCGAGTCCCCGCTCCATTATTTTCTGTGCAACTTGTTTGCGAATTTGGAGTACAAGAATTTGCGACACAACTTCCGTTTAGTAAATTAAATCCAGAGTTACATGAACTTAAAACGCAGGCGCCGTAGCCGGTACCAGTCGCATTACAAGTGCGAACTCCCATGCCATTTGTGCCAGTACAAGATGATTGCGAGTTCGGCATGCAGGCATTTGCAACGCAAGATCCATTCTGTAAATTATAACCTGCACTACAGGCATTTATTTGGCAGGCGCCGTAACCCGTGCCGCCTGAATTACAAACTCTGATTCCAGTTCCATTATTTTCTGTGCAACTTGTTTGCGCACTCGGTGTACAAGAATTTGCAACGCAACTTCCATTTAATAAAGTAAATCCAGAGTTACATGAACTTAAAACACAGGCGCCGTGGCCAGTACCCGCTGAATTACAAGTGCGAACCCCCATACCATCAGTGCCAGTACATGCTGACTGCGAATTCGGAGTGCAAGCAATAGCAACGCACACACCGCTCTGTAAACTATATCCAGCACTGCAAGAATTTAATTGGCAGGCGCCGTAACCCGATCCCAAAGGATTACAAATTTTGGTTCCAGTTCCATTATTTTCAGTGCAGCTAGCTTGGGCACTCGGTGTACATGAATTTGCAACGCAACTTCCGTTTTGCAAATTAAATCCTGAGTTACAGGCGCTGATCACGCAAGCCCCGTAACCTGTGCCAAAATTGTTACAGGTTTGTATTCCAGTTCCATTTAAACTGGCGCATGACGACACTGTGTTTCGTGTACAAGCGTTCATGACGCATAAGCCGTTCTGTAAATTGTAACCGGCATTACAGGCATTGAGCGTACAGGTACCAAATCCCGTACCAGTAGAATTACATTTGCGATTTCCAGATCCATTTCCTTCTGTGCATATCGCTAGCGAGTCAGGCATACAAAGATTAGCAACGCAGACACCATTTTGCAGATTAAATCCACTCTCACAAGAATTTAGATTACAGCTACCATATCCTGTTCCTGTCTTATCGCATTCGCGTAAGCCTTTACCATTTTTTTCTGCGCAAGCATATTGAGCTAGTGGCTTACATAAGTTGGCGACGCAGACACCATTTTGAAAGTTGAAACCGGCACTACAGGCATTTAAAACACACTCACCGAACGCAGAGCCGGCCGTATTACAAGTCGCAACGCCCGTCCCATTATTACTAGTACAGTTAACAACAGCTAGGGCCTTACAAGCATTGGCAACACAACTTTTATTTTGCAAATTAAATCCTGGGTCGCAGGACTCGAGCTGACAAAGTTGAGGAGTTCCGTCAGCAAGACAAAATTGCACGCCTAAACCATTCGTTCCTGTGCAAGCCTGAGACTGATTGGGATTACAAGCTGGAACAACCATGCCGGTGGAACTCAAACTCATTTCGCCCGTATCACTTAATTTGAATCCCTCGGAGCAATTTTGAAAAATAAATAGATTTCCTAATATTGCGAAACTTAAGAAAAAACGCAAGAACGCCGTTTTAAACAGACCCATTTGAATCCCCATCCCCTTGAAATGACCAGAAAAGCAACACGATGAAACCTAGTCACTCTATTTTCGGAATTTCCGCTAAGAAAAGATAGAAATAAATCTTTCGGTTCTCGTTTTGATACATATTCAAAAATACATTTTAAGACACATTCGACAAAGGTATTGTTTGTGGTTCAAGAAAATGCAATTTCTGCGGAATATTGCACAATCATCTCCATGGAATATCGAATTGAACGTATTGACTCACGGTAACTAGACACTATCGGCTCGCAGATCATCAAGAAGCCACTTTCGAGTTGGCTTTCTTCTTTTCGACAAGTTCAAAAAATTCT
>JAYTJV010000121.1:0-67481 GCA_043730825.1 Pseudobdellovibrionaceae bacterium | reverse complement strand
TTACGTCAACACCTGCAGAAAGATCTAATTTCATTAATTGATCAATTGTTTGTGGAGTTGGCTCAAGAATATCTAGAATTCTTTTGTGAGTTCTAATTTCGAACTGCTCACGTGATTTTTTATCAACGTGTGGAGAACGTAAAACCGTAAACCGGTTGATACGTGTTGGTAATGGAATTGGACCAGCTATTTTCGCTCCTGTTCGGCGCGCAGTATCTACGATTTCTTTCGTAGACTGATCTAATAGCTTATGGTCGAAGGCCTTGAGCCTAATTCTAATATTCTGATTTTGCATTTCTACCTCTTTAACTCGCCAAAATCTTTTTCCGCATGAAAGCAAGACGCCTTATGAAAACGGTGATTTCCGTAGTTTTTTTTAAACTGAAGGGCTAATATGTCGGAACTGGGAAGTCCTGTCAAATTAATTTATTTTATTTTTTGACATTCAAGAAATGGGTTTTATCGACCTAGTTTTTGAAGAACTTCATTCTTCACTTTGGCCGGAATCACCGCATAGTTTAGGAATTCCATACTGAAAAAAGCCCGGCCCTGAGACAGCGATCGGACGTCCGTAGCGTACCCGAATAACTGCGCCAGAGGCACTTCAGCGGATACAATTTGTCCTCCGGTGGCCTTAGAGGTCATATTTAAAACTTTGCCTCGGCGAGAGTTCAGATCACCGACGATATTGCCTACAAATTCATCAGGACATGTGACTTCTAACTTAAAGATGGGCTCTAACAATAAAACTTCAGTCTTTTTCATGGCCTCACGAAAAGCTAAAGATCCAGCGACTTTACAGACCATTTCGTCGGTTTGTTGCGGCCGACCTGAAATCGATTTGATGGTGATTTTAAGTCCGACCATCGAATAACTGGCTATGGGACCGACTTCAGCGCCTTCTTTTAAACCCAATTCGCAGGCTTTGATAAAGTGCGGCTGAATTTCTTTCGTCGGCTGAACTAAGGAAATAATTTTTACTCCTTCAGACGATGCAATCGGTTCGATATCCAGATTTAACTGAACAAATTTTTCTTCACCGGCCAGCATACGCTCAAAAGTAAAAGACTCGCTGACTTTGGTTGAAATAGTTTCACGGTACGCCACTTGAGGACGTCCAATATTAGCTTGGATTTTATATTCACGAAATAACCGATCTAACAAGATATCGAGATGCAGTTCGCCCATGCCAGACAATAATATTTGACCCGTTTCGGGGTCGGTGCGCAAACGGCACGAAGGGTCTTCTCTTTCAAGCCGCTTCAGGCCCTCGATCATTTTTTCTTGATCTGCCGAAGATTTTGCTTCGACGACGACCGCGATAACCGGCTCTGGGAAAGTAATTGATTCGAAAACTACTAAGCGAGACGAATCGCACAAAGTATCTCCGGTAGTTGTAAATTTTAAACCAATGATCGCGCCGATGTCGCCGGCCATAATGACGTCAACTTCTTCACGAGAGTTAGCGTGCATTTTTACAATTTTTTGAATGCGTTCTTTTTTTTCTGTTCGTGGATTGTAAACCTGATCACCAACTTTAATTTGGCCCGAGTAAACGCGAATGTAAGTTAATGATCCTGCAAAAGGGTCCGTTGCCAATTTAAAAGCTACGGCAGCCGCAGGCTCGTTGAAGTTCACATGACATACGACTTCCATTTCAGTCTTGACCGGATTCATGCCGACAGCAGACGAGATGTCTAAGGGGCTTGGCAAATAATCAATAACTCCATCGAGAAGCTGCTGTACACCTTTATTTTTAAAAGAGGCTCCGCAAAAAACCGGAAAAACTTTTAATTTTAAAGTTGCATCGCGAAGCGCCGATTTTAATTCGCTCAAGCTCGGCTCGACTCCGTTTAAATATTTTTCCACTAGTTCATCATTTAATTCGCAAATTTGTTCAATGGTTTTTGCTCTTTCGATATCGAATTCTGCTCTGATGGCCTTAGGAATTTCGATTTCTTTGAATTCGTGTTCAGTGCCTTGCCAAATAAAAGCTTTCGACGTCAAAAGATCACAAACGCCCTGAAGTTTATCTTCAGAGCCAAGCGGAATTTGTACCTTGATCGGAAGGGCCTGCAAACGATTTTTTATACTCTCGACGCTCATGTTAAAATCGGCCCCGACGCGGTCCATTTTATTGATAAAACAAATGCGAGGAACTTTATGACGATTGGCTTGGCGCCAAACAGTTTCCGATTGGGCTTCCACACCATTCACACCGTCATAAACAGCTATAGCACCGTCAAGGACTCGCAGCGAGCGCTCCACTTCAATAGTGAAATCAACGTGCCCGGGAGTATCGATTATATTGATTCGATGATTTTTCCACTGGGCTGTCGTCGCCGCAGAGGTAATAGTGATTCCGCGCTCTTGTTCTTGCGGCATCCAGTCCATGGTGGCTGCGCCATCATGAACTTCGCCTATTTTATGATTTTTACCTGTATAGAAAAGTATGCGTTCGGTGGTGGTCGTTTTACCGGCATCGATGTGAGCCATGATGCCGATATTACGGGTGTACTTGAGATCAGCTTCAGTCTTAATTGTATGAGCTGACATTGATAACTAAAATTACCAGTTGTAGTGAGCAAATGCTTTATTAGATTCCGCCATCTTATGGACGTCTTCTTTTTTCTTAATCGCATTTCCACGGTTATTGTAAGCATCTAATAATTCGCCCGCTAAACGCTTCGAGAAATCTTTTTCTCCGCGAGCGCGAGAATATTCTACTAACCAACGCATAGCTAAAGCTAAACGACGAGTTGGGCGTACATCGACAGGAACTTGATAAGTAGCTCCACCAACACGGCGAGAACGAACTTCAATCGACGGCTTAACGTTCTCTAAAGCTTTTCTCATAACGTTGATCGAATCTTCGCCCGGAACTTTTCCGTTAAGCTCTTCTAAAGCTCCGTAAAAAAGTTTTTGCGCAGTACTTTTTTGACCACGTAACATGATCTTGTTGACGAATTTTGCAATAACTAAATCCTTGTAAACTGGATCTGGAATTACGTCTCTTTTATATGTTCTACTTCTTCGTGACATGTATTTCTCCGATTGAAACTAAATTATTTTTTTGGTTTTTTTGCGCCGTACTTAGAGCGGCTGCTTAAACGTCCGTTAACACCTTGTAAATCTAATGTTCCACGTACGATATGATAACGAACACCCGGAAGATCCTTAACACGACCGCCACGAATCATAACAACGCTATGTTCCTGTAAGTTGTGTCCAACACCTGGGATGTAAGAGATCACTTCAAAACCATTTGATAAACGAACTTTCGCTACTTTACGTAATGCTGAATTCGGTTTCTTTGGAGTTGTTGTATAAACGCGAGTACAAACGCCGCGTTTCTGTGGACAGCCAGCTAACGCTGGTGATTTGGTTTGGTTTTTTTGTGCATGTCGCTCTTTTTTAATGAGCTGATTAATCGTTGGCATTTCTTCTCCTGAAAATGTCTTTTAAAACTACCTAATTCACTGTCTGTTAAGTCAAAGGAGGTCAAATTAACTAAAACCCCACTTTGCGTCAACTACTTAAATTTATTAGCCCTCTGGCTATTTTTAGCTTACTTGCCGGCTATTTTTAGTCGGCAAGTTTCGTTTTTTAACCCGCTAAATAACTGTTTTAGCCACCAACTGGTCGGATCCTATCCGCCTAATGGTTGGATCTTATCCACCAAGAGGTAGTGCTGCTGCTGCATCCAAATCTTCATCTTCAGCAACGGTTACTTTCCATTTTTTGTATGCTGTTAAGCCAGTACCTGCAGGGATCAATCGACCCATGATGATATTTTCTTTTAAGCCACGTAAATGGTCAGTTTTTGAATTAATTGCAGCTTCCGTAAGAACTTTTGTTGTCTCTTGGAATGAGGCTGCAGAAATCCAGCTTTCAGTACTTAATGATACTTTAGTGATACCTAATAATAACGGAACACATGTTGCTTCTTGGCCGCCCTCTTTACGAGCGCGTTCATTTTCGGCAACAAATGTCGCGCGCTCAGTTTGTTCACCAGATAAGAAGCGAGTATCGCCACCCTCGATGATTTCAACTTTACGCAACATCTGACGAACGATGAGCTCAATGTGTTTATCATTAATCACAACCCCTTGTAGACGGTAAACTTCTTGAACTTCATTCACTAAGTAGTGAGCTAAAGCTTTAGGTCCTAATACCGCTAAAAGATCATGTGGATTTGTCGGTCCATCAACAAGAGCTTCCCCTTTACGAACGAACTCACCCTCACGAACCGCGACGTGTTTGCCTTTAGGAATTAAATATTCCCGCTGCTCGCCGATTTCTGGCGTCACGATGACTCGTTGTTTACCTTTAACGTCTTTACCGAAAGTGATGTAACCATCGATTTCAGAAATGATCGCTGAGTCTTTTGGTTTACGTGCTTCAAACAATTCAGCAACGCGCGGTAGACCGCCCGTGATATCTTTTGTTTTTGACGTTTCACGGTGAAGTTTTGCGATCACTTCGCCGGCAAAAATCTCTTGGTCATTAACAACTAATAACTGCGCGCCGACTGGAATCATGTAACGAGCTGGAATATCGCGACCTGGAAGGTTCAATGTTTTCCCTGCAGCATCAATCATGAATACCGTTGGTTTCACGTCAGAAGATTTCGATTCAGTAATAACTTTGGTCGCAAATCCCGTTACCGGATCGACTTGCTCCACCATTGTTTTACCTTCAGTAATATCTTGGAATTGGATCTTCGCAGTGACCTCTGAAATAATTGGATTCGAATATGGATCCCATTCAGCAATCGTTGCACCTTTAGTTACTTTTTGTCCGTCTTTGAAACTCAATACAGTTCCGTAGACTAATTTAAAGTTTTCCCGTTCACGACCAGTTTCATCAATAACTAATGCCTGACCATTACGATTAAGAACCGTTAATTTTCCAGCTTTATTAACTACGCTTTGAACATTTAATAATTTCAAAGTTCCTTCGTAACGAGTTGTATGAATTGATTGTTCAACTGAACGCGATGCCGCTCCACCCAAATGGAATGTACGCATTGTTAACTGAGTTCCCGGTTCACCGATCGATTGAGCTGCAATGATACCAACAGTTTCACCTAAGTTAACTGTATGACCACGAGCTAAATCACGACCGTAACATTTCACGCACACGCCACGTGGAGATTCACACGTAAGACCTGAACGGATCTGAATTTTATCAACCCCAAGGCTGTCGATAGTTTTAATGTCGGTTTCAGTGATTTCGTCACCGGCTTTAACAAGAACTTTGTTAGTTGTAGGATCAACAACATCTTTTAATGTCGTACGACCTAACACACGCTCACCGATTGCTTGAATGATGTCTCCGCCTTCATAAAGTGGAGTTACTTCTAAGCCATTTTCAGTTAAGCAATCATGCATGCTCACAACAACGTCTTGAGCCACGTCAACTAGACGACGAGTTAAGTAACCAGAGTTCGCAGTTTTTAGAGCTGTATCGGCAAGACCCTTACGAGCACCGTGAGTTGAAATGAAGTACTGAATAACAGTTAAGCCTTCACGGAAGTTTGCAGTAATTGGAGTCTCGATGATTTCGCCCGATGGTTTCGCCATCAATCCACGCATCGCACCTAACTGACGAATTTGGTTCGCAGATCCCCGCGCTCCAGAGTCAGCCATAATGAAAATCGGATTGAATGAAGGCCCAACAACTTCTTTGCCATCGATAATAAATTTTGATTTTTCAATCTGGTTCATCATTTCTTTAGCAAGTTTGTCTGCAGTTTGCGCCCAGATATCGACCACTTTATTATAGCGCTCGCCATCTGTGATTAAACCTTCGTCGTACTGTTGTTGAATTTCATGTACCTGGCTGTCAGCATCGCCTATTAATTTTGGTTTGCTTTCAGGAATAATCATATCATCGATACAAATCGACATACCTGCGTATGTTGAGTACTTGAAACCCAACTGCATGATTGAATCCGCCAAAATACACGTTGCTTTCGCACCAGCTAAACGGAAAGTTTTATCGATAAGAACCGCGATCGACTTTTTGTTCATTACGACGTTCACTTCGTTAAAAGGAACTTCTCGAGGTACGACATCGGCTAAGATTGCGCGACCAACAGACGTATCTTGTAACTTTCCATTGATACGAACCTTACATGCAGCCTGAAGATCAACTAAGCCAGTTTCAAAAGCGTAAAGAGCTTCCTGTACGCTTGTGAAAATCTTGCCAGTGCCTTTTGCAGCAGGACGAACACGAGTTAACCAATAAAGACCCAATACAACGTCCTGTGAAGGATTGATGATTGGCTTACCATTGGCAGGAGAAAGAATATTATTTGTAGACATCATCAATACGCGAGCTTCAACTTGTGCTTCGATTGATAATGGAACGTGAACAGCCATCTGGTCACCGTCGAAGTCAGCATTGAACGCTGTACACACTAACGGATGTAACTGGATTGCTTTACCTTCGTGAAGAACTGGCTCGAATGCCTGGATACCAAGTCTGTGCAACGTAGGTGCACGATTTAGTAATACCGGGTGTTCTTTTACAACTTCAGCCAAGATATCCCAGACTTCAGTTACTTCTTGGTCAACTAAACGTTTAGCTTGCTTGATTGTAGTTGCGAGACCGCGCTCTTCTAATTTGTTGTAAACAAACGGTTTGAAAAGTTCCAACGCCATCTTCTTTGGAAGACCGCACTGGTGAAGTTTCAAGTTTGGACCAACTACGATTACAGAACGACCAGAGTAATCCACACGTTTACCGAGAAGATTTTGTCTGAAACGACCCTGTTTACCTTTAAGCATGTCGCTTAGAGAACGAAGTGGACGTTTGTTTGGACCAGTAAAGGTCTTACCACGACGACCGTTATCCAAGAGAGCATCAACTGCTTCTTGTAACATTCGCTTTTCATTTCGAATGATAATATCTGGAGCGTTTAATTCTTGAAGGCGTTTAAGACGGTTATTTCTGTTGATGACCCGTCGGTAAAGATCGTTCAAGTCAGAAGTCGCGAAACGTCCACCATCCAAAGGTACCAACGGACGTAAATCCGGTGGAAGAACTGGAAGCGCTTCAAGCATCATCCATTCAGGCTTATTTGTTGAGCCTTTGAAAGCTTCAACAACCTTTAGACGCTTAGACAATTTTTTGATCTGAGCTTCAGATTTAGTTTCTTTGATTTCCATGCGAAGTTTTTTAGATAAATACTCCACATCGATTTTTCTTAATAAATCGCGTACAGACTCGCCGCCCATGCCAGCGCGGAATGTAGGACCGTACTCGTTCAAAGCTGCTTGGTAAGCTTCTTCAGAAAGAACTTGTCCTTCTAAAAGAGCTGTTTCCATAGCGTCGATCACTACATAAGCTTCGCAATAAAGAACCTTTTCAACGTCTTTCAAAGAAAGATTTAAAAGGTTACCGATACGAGAAGGTAGTGAACGCAGGAACCAAATATGAGCTACTGGAGTCGCAAGCTCAATGTGGCCGAGTCTTTCACGACGTACTTTAGATTGTGTAACTTCAACGCCACACTTCTCACAAATAACGCCACGATATTTCATACGCTTGTATTTGCCGCACAAACATTCGTAGTCCTTGATTGGACCAAAAATCTTCGCGCAGAACAAACCATCACGTTCAGGCTTAAAAGTTCTGTAGTTGATGGTTTCTGGTTTTTTCACTTCGCCAAATGACCAATCACGGATCATCTCTGGACTAGCCAAAGAAATACGAACGGCATCAAACGAAAGCGGATCTTTGGGTTTATCGAAAAAATTTAATAAATCTCTCAAGTGTTACCTCTAAACTTTCTTAATACCTAGTGTGTTGCTTGCGGCGTGGGTTGATCTTCAGCGGGTGCTTCATCTAAGTTGTCATCTGTTAAAATGTCAGACTCTATCAACTCAACGTTTAGACTTAATGACTGCAATTCTTTCACGAGTACATTGAAAGATTCTGGCAATCCTGGTTCTAAAACGTTTTCGCCTTTTACGATGCTTTCATACATACGAGTTCTACCAGCTACGTCGTCAGACTTAACCGTAAGGAATTCTTGTAGCGAGTATGCAGCACCGTATGCTTCGATCGCCCAAACTTCCATTTCTCCAAGACGCTGACCACCGAACTGTGCTTTACCGCCCAGAGGCTGCTGGGAAACGAGAGAATAAGGCCCGATAGAACGGGCGTGGATCTTTTCTTCCACTAAGTGATGTAACTTCAACATGTACATAATTCCGACTGTCACAGGATTTGTGAAAGGCTCGCCAGAACGACCGTCAAACAAGATTGTCTGACCAGTAGAAGGTAAGTTTGCTTTCGCTAACATGTCCTTAACGTCTTTTTCCCGTGCTCCTTCGAACACTGGAGTTCCGACGTGAACGCCGTCCTTCATAGTCACGATGAATTTTTTAATTGAATCATCATCAGCTTGAGTCACTTTTTCAGAAATCTCATTGTCTCCAAAAATGTGCTTCAAATCTTCTCGAGCAGCTTTTGCATCCCAATTTTGGATATAAGCAGATAACTGCTTACCTAAATTGTGTGCAGCCCAGCCTAAGTGAACTTCCAAGATCTGACCGATGTTCATACGAGAAGGAACGCCCAATGGATTTAGAACCATGTCTACCGGAGTTCCATCTGCTAAATATGGCATGTCTTCAACAGGTAATACTTTTGAAACAACACCCTTATTACCATGACGGCCGGCGAACTTATCACCGACTTGAAGCTTACGTTTAATTGCAACGTAAACTTTAACCATTTTGATAACGCCCGGAGGAAGTTCATCACCTTTTTTAAGACGTTCGATTTTTTCTTGGAATACCATTTTCACAGCATCCAATTGGTTACGAGCGCCATCGATGATTTTGTTCACCTGGAATTCTAATTCTTGTTCCAAAGGAATGTATGACAAGAGTTCGAATGGGATAGTCTCTAAGTCCGCAACAGTGATGTCTTGGCCCTTATTTAATAATTTCTGAGATCCATCTTCGTTTAGTAATACGCCAGTTGTTTTCTTGCCAACCACGATGTCACGAAGTTTAGAGATCGCATTATTTCGGATAACATTCTGTTCAACGCCGAAGTCTTTTTCAAGCTTACGCTTCTTTTCTTCGATGATGATAGAAAGACGCTCATCACGTTCAGAACCTTCACGGCTATAAACTTGAGCATCGATAACAGTTCCGTAAACACCAGAAGGTGCGCGAAGAGAAGTATCACGAACGTCGCCGGCTTTTTCACCGAAGATCGCGCGTAAAAGTTTTTCTTCAGGAGAAAGTTGAGTTTCACCCTTTGGAGTCACTTTACCAACTAAAATAGTTCCAGGTCGTACATCCGCACCGATGCGGACGATACCTGAGTTATCGAGGTCTTTGAGAGCTTCTTCACCGACGTTTGCGATATCACGAGTGATTTCTTCTTTTCCAAGCTTAGTATCACGCGCAACGCATTCGAATTCTTCGATATGAACAGAAGTGTAAGTGTCTTCTTTTAAAAGTCTTTCAGAAACGAGGATCGAATCCTCGAAGTTGTAACCCATCCAAGGAGTGAACGCGACCACGATGTTTTGACCGAGTGCTAATTCGCCTAATTCAGTAGATGGACCGTCAGCGATGATGTCGGTTTTAGAAACTTTATCACCGACTTTAACGATAGGCTTTTGATTGAAGCATGTGTTTTGATTTGTACGTTGGTACTTAGTCAAATTGTAGATGTCTACGTTTGCGCCCAATTCCCCGCCTTTAGCGAAGCGTCGGATTACAACACGTGAAGCATCAACTTCTTCAACAATACCATCGTTTTGTGCAACAACTGAAGTTCCAGAGTCACGAGCAACTAATCTTTCAACACCCGTTCCAACTAATGGAGCCCGAGATCTTAAAAGAGGCACTGCTTGACGTTGCATGTTCGAACCCATCAAAGCGCGGTTCGCATCGTCGTGTTCTAAGAATGGAATCAAAGAAGCGGCAATAGAAACTAGCTGAGAAGGAGACACGTCCATCAAAGAAACTTTATCTTTATCAACGAGCTCGTATTCACCGTCACGACGGATCGTTACGTTTTGCTGATTGATTTTACCAGTCGCCATTTCGCGATCGGCCTGAGCGATAATGTGGCCTTGTTCTTCAAGTGCCGACATATAAGTAATCGCTTGAGAAACTTTTCCTTCTTCAACTTTTCTATATGGAGTTTCGATAAATCCATAGTGGTTGATTCGGGCATAAGTAGCTAAAGACGCGATAAGACCGATATTCGGTCCCTCTGGAGTTTCAATTGGACAAATACGACCGTAGTGAGTCGGATGTACGTCACGCACTTCGAAACCAGCGCGGTCACGAGTCAAACCACCAGGCCCAAGGGCTGATAGACGACGCTTATGCGTAATTTCAGAAAGTGGATTTGTTTGATCCATAAACTGAGAAAGCTGAGAAGAACCGAAGAATTCTTTTACTACGGCGTTAACAGGTTTTGCGTTTACGAGATCGTGAGGCATCATCGTTTCCACATCTTGTAAGCTCATACGTTCGCGGATTGCGCGTTCCATACGAACTAAACCGATGCGGTATTGATTTTCTAATAATTCACCTACTGAACGAACACGTCGGTTACCCAAGTGATCGATATCGTCTACAATTCCTTTTCCGTTTCTTAAATCAACAAGAGTACGAACTGTAGAAAGAATATCTTTAGTCGTTAGTGTTCTGAATGTAGGAGGGCATTCCTCCATCGAAATTCCGAATTTGTGATTGATCTTGATACGACCTACTTCAGATAAGTCATATGATTCAGGATCAAAGAACAATCTTTGGAAGAAAGCAGTTGCTGCTTCTAAAGTTGGAGGCTCACCAGGACGTAAACGCTTATAAATTTCAATAAGTGCTTCGTCTTTGTTGTTAATCTTATCAACTAACAAAGTGTTGCGAAGGAATGGACCAACAGTCAAACCGTCAAAAAAGATCAATTTGAATTCAGTGATTCCAGCAGCTAATGCCTTCTTAATAAGAGTAGAAGAAAGTTCCGCGTTCGCATCAGCGATGATTTCACCAGTTGATTCATCGATCAACGGACGAGCTAAAACTTTTCCATCTAAATCTTCAGGCTGAACTTCAATCTCTGAAAGATTGATGTCTTTCATTTTCTTAACGATAGCACGAGTTACACGGCGACCCGCTTTAACTAAAACTTCGCCTGATTTTGGATCAACTAGATCGGCAGCAGCACGCTGACCAGCCATTCTTTCGATGTCCAATTTTCTGAAAAGTTGCTTACCTTTAAGGTAAACTTCGTCTTGATCGTAGAAATGTTCCAACAATTGTTCAGTATTGTAGCCAAGTGCTTTTAAAATAATTGTTGCTGGAAATTTACGACGACGATCGATACGAGCATGAATAAGATCTTTTTGATCGAATTCAAAATCTAACCAAGAACCGCGATATGGGATTACGCGTGCAGAGTAAATTAATTTTCCAGAAGCATTGTTTTTTCCGCCGTCATCATCAAAGAACACACCAGGTGATCTGTGAAGCTGAGACACAACAACACGTTCTGTACCGTTAATGATAAAAGAACCATTTGCAGTCATGAGTGGGATTTCGCCCATGTAGACTTCTTGTTCTTTTACGTCACGGATGCTTCGAGCTTCAGTTTCTTCATCAACGTCAAATACGATCAAGCGCATGGTAACTTTGATCGGAGCCGCAAACGTCATTCCACGCTGGCGACATTCTTCAACGTCATACTTAGGAGTTTCGAGAGTGTAGCTCACGTACTCTAAGCTTGAGGTGTTATTGAAATCCGAGATGGGAAATACAGATTTAAAAACACCATTCAGACCTGTGTCTGGGCGGCGATCTGGATCTACATCTTTTTGCAAGAAAGCTTCGTAAGAACGCTTCTGCAATTCAATCAGATTTGGGATATCAATAACTTGTTTATTTTTTGCGAAAGATTTTCGAACACGAAGATTGGATGCCGTTACCGGTGTCAATTCCATTCCTTCTCCTATTAGTGAGAAATCGTTTGAGCGATATCCCGTAGATCTTCTTATCGCTGAAGCAAGCGGAGTTTCCAATTCGGGGAGGAGACACAGACCCACATTTTTTTAAAATAAAACAAAAATTAGTACATTTTGATATTAATCAAGGTTTCGAACGGCAAAGCATACCGCTAAAATACAAAAAGGGAAAGGACTTTGACGCCCCTCCCCTTTTTGCCAAACAACAAGAGATTACTTAACAGTAACTTTTGCACCGGCAGCTTCAAGCTGCTTTTTGAATTTTTCAGCGTCTTCTTTAGAAGCGCCTTCTTTTACTGCTTTATTTCCAGCTTCAACTAAGCCCTTTGCTTCAGCAAGCCCAAGACCTGTGATAGCGCGAACTTCCTTAATAACGTTGATCTTGTTAGGACCAGCTTCTACTAGGATAACGTCGAAAGCAGTTTTTTCTTCAACAGCAGGACCGGCAGCGGCACCGCCACCAACCATTACTGCAGCGGCAGCAGAAACGCCCCACTTTTCTTCTAATAATTTTACAAGTTCAGCAATTTCTAAAACCGTTTTTTTAGAAAGCTCTTCTACTAATTGATCATTTGTTAAAGACATAAATTTCTCCTAATTATTTAATAATTTTTTTAAGCTTGTGGAGCAGCTGCTACTTCAGCACCTGCGTCGCCACCTTGTTGTTTTTTCACGTACTCGTTTAAGCAACGAGCGAGCTTGCTTCCAGTGGCATTAAGTAAAGACAAGAACTGAGCACGTAACTGGTCTTTGCCAGGTAGTGACGCCAGGAACTTGATTTTAGCTTCATCCATAGGATTGCCATCCATCATGCCGGATTTGATCTGAAGAACTTCTACGTCCTTAGCCATATCAGCAAGAGTTTTAGCTGTAGCGTTCACTTCACCGTAAGAAAATACGATAGCATTCGTACCTGTCATACTGTTTGAGAAAGCTTTTTCAGCAGATGGGTGATCTTTGAAAGCGAGCCTTGCAAGAGTGTTACGAACGACTTTCATCTCGGAATCGGACTGATTAAGTTTTTTGCGAAGTGATGTCACTTGCTCAACTTTCATTCCTTTGAAATCGATGATGAAAGCCCCCTTCGCCTTAGAAAATTTTTCTTTAAGCGACTTTACATCCTGCTCTTTTTTAGCGCGTGTAATCATAAGAGGACCTCCTTTCGTTAAATTTTTGGATTCAATCACCTTTCGAAAATCCCCTTAGAAAAGATTTTCTTGAAGTCTCGAACCCTGTATTTCATCGACTGAGTTTTCGGAGGTAGATCCTCTTCATATCTCGGTAGGCTTTTTTAAACTTAAGAGACTCTTACTTTTCTTTTGGCATTTACGCTTTAGAATTTGTTTGAGTCTCACCTACTGTCTTTGATCGATGAGTTGTCTTTTAAGACTGCGCCCAACCGAAATGATCAGACACAGATCAAAATTAAATTAAGCTTCTTCTACTCCACCAGCTGCAAATGTATCAACTTTTACTCCAGGTCCCATTGTCGCAGACAATGTAACTGAGCGAAGGTAGATACCTTTTGAAGTCTGTGGCTTTGCTTTCATGATAGCAGACATAAGAACGTTAAAGTTTTCATGCAACTTCTGACCGCCCATAGACTTCTTACCAATACCAGCATGTACGATTCCGGCTTTATCAACACGGAAATCGAGCTTACCTTTTTTCTCTGCCTCAACTGCTGCACCAACATTCATAGTAACAGTTCCAACTTTAGGATTCGGCATAAGACCACGAGGCCCTAGAATCTTCGCAACTTTAGAAACTGTCGCCATCATATCAGGCGTTGCAATTGCTTTATCGAAATCGAGCCAGCCATCTTGGATTTTTAGTACGAGGTCTTCTGCACCTACGTAATCAGCACCCGCGTTTTTCGCTTCAAGTTCTTTTGGACCTTTTGCGAAAACGACAACACGTACTACTTTTCCAAGACCGTGAGGAAGAGCAACCGCTCCACGCACTTGTTGGTCAGATTGTTTTGGGTCAACACCTAAGCGAAAAGCCGCTTCGATGGTCTCGTCAAATTTAGCAGTCGCCGTATTCACAACAAGTGAGAATGCTTCTTCTACTTTATATTTTTTAGAGCGCTCGACTAGCTTTGATGCATTTTCAAATTTTTTGCCAGACATCGTTCACTCCTATTCAATCACTTCAAGCCCCATGCTCTTTGCAGTACCTGCAACCTGAGACATAGCGGACTCGACTTTTAAGCAGTTCAAATCAGGCATCTTCAATGTAGCGATTGCTCTGATTTGATCTGGTTTTATTTTTCCAACCTTATCTTTTTGTGGCATCTTAGAACCCGATTCGAGCTTCAAAGATTTTTTGATAAGATTAGATACTGGCGGCGTTTTTGTGATGAATGTGAATGAACGGTCAGCGTAAACAGTGATGATCACAGGGATCACGTTATCGCCGTCTTTTTGAGTACGGGCGTTAAACTGTTTACAAAATTCCATAATGTTCACACCATGCTGGCCTAGTGCCGGTCCAACGGGAGGAGCTGGATTCGCTTTCCCTGCCGGGATCTGGAGTTTAATCATTCCAGTGACTTTTTTAGCCATTTTCCCACTTCCTTACATGATAGTTGTTATCCAAAAGTCCAAACCATTCAGACTTAAGTTTTTTTAATAATAATTAAGGCTTAATTTCTTAAGCTTTTTAATTCAGTTAGTCACCAATTGATTTTGGGGCTGAATTGATTTAGGTCTTTTCAACCTGTACGAAGTCCAATTCAACCGGAGTTGGGCGACCAAAGATACTTACTAGTACTTTTACTTTGCCTTTGTCTTCGTTAATATCTTCAACCGTACCGTTGAAATTGCTAAATGGACCATCAGTCACCATCACGCTTTCGCCTACAGTGAATTTGACCTTCGAACGAGGCTTTTCACCCATACCGGCCATGGCTTGAGTTACGCGAAGAACTTCAGCTTCAGGCACTTCAGGAGGACGAGTTTTACCGCCACCAACGAAACCTGTTACTTTTGAAGAATTTTTAACTAAGTGCCAAGATTGCTCTGTTAAATTCATTTGGATAAACATGTAGCCCGGGAAAAATTTACGTGATTTTTCCTTCTTTTGGCCTTTAACAAGTTCAACAACGCTTTCTGCAGGTATAAGAATATCTCCGAAAAACTTTTCCATTTTATGAGAACGGATGCGTTCTTCGATAGCTGATTTAGCTGTTTGTTCTGAACCCGTTGACGTGTGGATAATGTACCACTTTTTATCTAATGCTTGATCCATTCATAACCTCTGTAGTTCAATTTCGAAGGAACTCAAAACTTCTCTGGAAGAATTAAAATTCTTCACCAAAAAATTTTATCTTTTATTTTACCATGTTGATCAGTGAGTTAAGACCTACGCCTGAAGCCCAGTCCATAACTGTCACGATCACTGAAGAAATTAAAACCATCACGATGACTGAAATAGTCATTGCAACAGTATCTTTTCGAGAAGGAAAAACAACTTTACGTACTTCCGCTACAACTTCTTCCGCCCAAGCATGAATTTTTGGGTGAAATTGGCAAACCGCGAATAATAGAAGGCCAGCAGTTATCGGTAGTCCATGACGAACAAGATCGTAATCAACTAGACGAGCTACTACGCCGAAAGCACCAGCGAAGGCCTTAAGAAGTAAGTGAATCGTAACACCCAAAACAACTCCAGCTAGCGCAAAACAAGCTGTGATGATTTTAGAGTTCGTATTTTCCATTTTTCGTTCCTTTCAAATTCTGAACACAGTGTTCGGTATTCCGTAAAACAATTGGCAGGGGCGGAGGGATTCGAACCCACGACCTAACGATTTGGAGTCGTTCGCTCTACCGCTGGAGCTACACCCCTGTGTAACATCGGAATCCAAGCACACCGGTAAACCTGTATACCCAAATTCCGGGGTTTTTCTTTAGCACAAAAGGGGACAACCTATTTGGCGTCCCCTTTTTCGATTTTAAACAATCAAAATCAAATTACTCAATAACTTCAGTTACAACGCCGGCGCCAACAGTACGGCCGCCTTCGCGAATTGCGAAACGCAATTCTTTTTCCATAGCGATTGGAGCGATAAGTTCTACAACCATCTCTTCAACACGGTCGCCAGGCATGATCATCTCCGTACCTTCTTTTAAAGTTACAACACCAGTAACGTCTGTCGTTCTGAAATAGAACTGTGGACGGTAACCGTTGAAGAATGGAGTATGACGTCCACCTTCATCTTTGTTCAAGATATACGCAGAAGCTTTGAATTTTTTGTGAGGCTTAACTGTTCCAGCTTTAGCTAGTACTTGTCCGCGCTCTACGTCTTCTTTTTTAGTACCACGTAATAAACAACCACAGTTGTCACCAGCGCGGCCTTCATCAAGAAGCTTACGGAACATTTCGATACCAGTTACTGTTGTTTTAACAGTTGGACGGATACCTACGATTTCGATTTCGTCATTCACTTTAACAATACCGCGCTCGATACGACCAGTTACAACTGTTCCACGACCAGAGATCGAGAAAACGTCTTCCACTGGCATCAAAAACGGCTTGTCAGTCGCACGAACTGGCTCTGGAATAAATTTATCACAAGCTTCCATTAATTTCATGATAGCTGGACGACCTAGTTCAGAAGTATCACCTTCTAAGCCGAGTTTTGCAGAACCTTTTACTATTGGAATAGTGTCACCAGGGAATTCGTATTTAGAAAGAAGTTCGCGAACTTCCATTTCAACTAACTCAAGAAGATCAGGATCATCAACCATGTCACATTTGTTCATGAAAACAACTAGCGCAGGAACACCTACTTGGCGAGCAAGAAGGATATGCTCACGAGTTTGTGGCATAGGACCATCTGCTGCAGAAACCACAAGGATAGCGCCATCCATTTGAGCGGCACCGGTGATCATGTTTTTTACGTAGTCGGCGTGTCCTGGACAATCAACGTGTGCGTAGTGACGATTTGTAGTTTCGTATTCAACGTGAGTAGTAGAGATCGTGATACCACGCTCTTTTTCTTCAGGAGATTTGTCGATTTGATCATACGACATTGCATTTGCTTGGCCTAGAGTCGCCAACGTAGTTGTGATTGCAGCTGTTAATGTAGTTTTGCCGTGATCGACGTGACCGATTGTTCCAATGTTCACGTGAGGCTTATTACGGTTAAATTTCTCTTTTGACATTATTTCCTCCTGAGAGTGTTAGTTTCTATTTTCTTTAAAGTTCACTAAAAATTTTCTTTAAACATTTCTTAATTTACAAAAAACAATTTCATTTCAAATTCCAAAAACCTAGGTCCAAAAAAGTGGAGCCCGTGATCGGAGCCGAACCGACGACCTCACCCTTACCAAGGGTGTGCTCTACCACTGAGCTACACGGGCAACATGCCCCGGTACCAGCACCCAATATCTTGCATACCGGATAACCCGTATACCCGATATCGGGATTGCCTACTTGGAGCGGGAGACGGGGGTCGAACCCGCAACCCTCTGCTTGGAAGGCAGATACTCTAGCCAATTGAGCTACTCCCGCTCTATCAAAACAAATAATCAAATCCATTTTGCGTTAGCTTGTTAAGCACATCTTTCCGCAGAAAAACTGGTGGGCAGGGAAGGATTCGAACCTTCGTAGACGTAAGCCAGCAGATTTACAGTCTGCCCCCTTTAGCCACTCGGGCACCTGCCCCCGACTTAAACAATCACAAAAACAAAATGGAGCTGGTTATGGGACTCGAACCCGCAACCTGCTGATTACAAATCAGCTGCTCTACCAATTGAGCTAAACCAGCCCGACAAACTCTCAAGTGTAATCTTTAACAAGGTTCTGTCTACCCATTTCGCTTTTGGCGTCGTGGAAAACAAAGCTTGTGAAAAACAACGATTGTGTTTTGTAACCGGATTTTTTTACGGAAAAAGCCTTCGTGAGTCAAAAGGTATTTCGTAAGTTATTTCAAGGGCCTCTATATTTTTCGTACATTTTAGGCAAATTAGGTCGGTTTGCCAGAGCGTTGGCGACTGGTTTCTCCTAGCGCCAATGCGGTTGCAACCGAAGCATTATAGCTTGCTTCTGCCGAAATTTGAGGCAATTTAGCCATTTCATCGCATAGCTTTTCAGTGGTCGTTCGGAGTCCTTTATCTTCGGCTCCGATCATCCAAATAATTTTCTCTGGAAGTTTGAAATTGTAGAGAACTTTCGATGCCTTATGCGATAATCCAAAGACCCAAAAACCTTGCTCTTTTAACTTATCAACGGCTTGCTGAAAGTTCGGAACAATCTCTACTGGAACGTGTTCGACTCCACCGCAGGCAACTTTGTGAACTGTTGCGGTCAAATGAACCGAACGATCTTGAGGAATAAACAGAGCGTCAACTCCCATTAACCAGGCAGTTCGGAGGATCGCGCCCAAATTATGGGGATCTTCGATGCCGTCCAAAAACAGGACCATGCTTTCTTTTTTTTCTGCCAAAGCCTCCCAATCGAGACGCGGTCGGCCCTCAACTATTATGACAGAACCTTGGTGCGCTGGAAATTCTTTCGTCAATTGTTCTTTGGATCTGACTTCAGTGGAAATTTTCAAAAAACGACATTTTTGTTCTAACTCTCGTAAGTCTTCTGAAGATTCAAAACCTTTTTGAAGCCACACACTTTGTATTCGAGAAGCGTGAGTTTTTAGAGTTTCCAAAACAGCATGAGTTCCCACGACAACTCGGGAATTTTTGAAATCAATTTTTCGAGGTTCCGATAATCCTGTGCCTTGGCTATTACCAGCGTGTGATTTCGGTCCTCGAGCAGAACGAGGATTAGAATTTCGGCCACTCCCCTGCTCTGGGCGTCTCAAATTTTGAGATTGAGATGGACGATTGCTTGAACCTGAGGATTTTGAAAAGTGCGGCTTCTTAGACATAGAAGAGTTATGAAAGAATCATACGAAAAGGGCAAGCCTTGCTTGGTAGCTTGCCTGTGCGCTTAAAAAATTATGTAGATTTAACAATTTATTTTCTAATTTTAATTTTCGTCCTGAACAATGTCCGGATCAGGTTCTGGCTGTGGAGTTGGCGTTGAGCCAGACTCTAGTGCTCCGTTTGCGATCCATGAACGAATGACTTCTGTTCGCGCTGGCTCGACTGGTGGGCGGCCACTCTTCGCTGGAGGCATCATTTTTCTGCCCGCTGAAGGTAATAGAACTTTGTAAAATAGGCTTTCTTCTGGATTTCCCGGGACGATGAGTGGGTCTCCAAATTGTGATGATGTGAGGTCAGAATAAGTATCGAGCAAAACTAATTCAGCCGACTCTCCCAGACTATGACAACTTAAACACTGAGATTTTATAACTGTTTGATAAATGGAATCGAAGCTTTCTTCAGTCAGCTTACTTCCTGAACTGACGTTGGAAACAGACCCTTGAAGCCCAGAGTATTCTGCTAAATCAAAAACACGGTAATTACATCCCACAGCTGTGATAAGATTAAAAAACAAGGAAACATGTTTTAATTTCATTTGGACCTCCGCATTCTTGTTTTTAATATACGGTTTAATATTTCAGTTTGAATAGATTAGGAATTGGAATACATGTTATTCCTATGAAGAATAACAAAAGTCCGAATCCTCTGTTAAGTTCTGTCGAAATGAGCCCATTTAACAAAGAACTGGAATACTTTATTGCCTGCGCCGAAGAAGGAAATATCCTGAAAGCATCGCAGAAACTTGACGTACAACAATCAGGACTATCTAAAATAATAATGCGACTTGAGTCTGATATGGGTCAGAAGCTTTTTTCGAGGAGCTCTCAAGGTGTGCAGATGACAAGCTTCGGGCAAAATTTTTATCATTCACTTAAGCAAACTAAAAACTTTTGGAAAGACATTTCAGCGAGGGAGATAAAACAAAAGCTGGTTATTGGAGCTCATTCTTCAATTGCGAATAGTTATTTCCCTCTGATTATTCCAAAGTTATTATTAAAATATCCTGATATGACGATTGATACTGATTTAGCATCTTCACTAGACGTAACTCGCAAAGTTGCTGAGCTACAAATAGACGTGGGACTTGTGATTAATCCTGTGAAAAATGCTGATTTAGTTGCGCAAACTCTTTCCAACTCTTGGATTGGAGTTTGGGGCTCAAAAACGAAAAATTCGAAAGTTCTTTATTTCAATCCCGAAATGTTCATGAATCAGCGAATGATCAAGAAGTTTTCAGATCATAAAAAAGTTCCTATTCAAGACTATGAAGTTATCGCCAATATTTTGAAAGAGAGCGATGCAGTTGGATTGCTGCCAAATACTGTTGGCACTCGGCATGGATTGAACTCGATTTTAGAGTCTTTATTAAGTGTTAATCTTTGCATGATCTGGCATCGGGACCAGAGCAAATCTGAGCCAATTCGCTTTTTGTATAATTCACTCAAAAAATAGGCTTAAGAGTGATTGTTCATAACCGCTCTAGAACCAGAATAGCTGTAGTAAAACAATTGCAACTATTTTCCCATTGAAGCCATGACATAATCCATCGCTGCTTCTTTGGGACTGCTGGCTTGCAAGATTGGTCGACCCACCACAAGGGCGTTAGCGCCTCTCTTCAAAGCTTCCTTAGGATTCATTACTCTTTTTTGATCTTGATGTTCTTCGAGATCCATTCGAATCCCTGGTACAACTTTATATGACTTTTTATTTTTCAGCAAATCGAGCTCGTGCCCTGAGCAGACAATTCCGCTTAGCCCTGCTTCTATGGCTACCCCTGCGAGTTCTAAAACATGTTCACTAACCGATTTTTGCTGCAGATTCCTTGGTAAAGTTTCCTCTGACCAACTTGTTAAAATCGTCACCGCTAAAATTTTAAAAGGTCTTTGTTGGTTTAATTTTGCCTCGAGATTTGCGCACTCCATGAGAGCTTCTCTTCCCGCTAATGCATGAACTGTTACAAGTGTCGCCCCGGCATCAAAACTGGCTTGAATCGCTGAGAGCATAGTTGAGGGAATATCGAAGTGTTTCATATCAACAAATACGGGAGCTAACTTTGCAAGTTTTGTGATAAGAGATTGGCCTTCTCTCATGACGAGGCGTGGGCCGACTTTGATGCCGCCGACGATTTCACCGACTTCTTCAGCTAATTTGTAAGCTGCATCTACATCATTCATATCAAGTGCGACTATGATTGGATTTTTAAGAAGTTGGCTCATGTCAGCTCCTTGTAAAGTTTGTGCGCGACCCAAAACATAATCAGAGCGGTAGTCAGATTGAGAATCTTCCAACTTTTGGCATTTTGAAACAACTTTGATGATAAAGTTCCAATTGTGGTAATACCGACGAACCAAGTCACAACTCCGATGTAACCAGCCGCCGCAGCGTAGTATTTTTGTTGATCCTGAAATTGCAGTGCAAGGGCTGGAATTAGAATAACTGTATCCACATAAACATGTGGATTAAGCCAGGTGAAACCGAGAGTTTTTACGATTGATTTCTTTACCGTCATATCGCTTCGATCTATATTTCCCAATCGCTGCTCTTGAAACGCCGCTTTTAGCTTCATGACACCATAATAGATCAGAAAAATAATTCCAATCCACGCTAGCCAAACTTGAACTTCGGGACTGGCTTTAATCGCTGCAGATAAACCTAAATATCCGCAAGAGATCATAAAAAAATCAGAAAGAATACAAGTCAGAGCGACATAAGGAGCATGTCGCTTGAGAATAGCTGATTCGATAACAAAAGCATTCTGGGCTCCGATGGCCGCTAGCAACCCGATCGTCGTAGTCCAAGAAGTCCAGAAGCCGCTCATGCCAAAATATTTTTTACCACTGGTAAAATTGAGTCAGGTGAAACTTTAGAAACAGCTTTGGTTCTGCGGTCCACAACCTCTACTTCATTATTATCCAAACCTTTTTTACCAATTACAATCCGCACAGGCATTCCTAAGAGATCGGCATCTTTAAATTTCACGCCGGGTCTTTCATCACGATCATCAATAAAAACATCGTGACCGTTTGCGAGTAATTGGGCTTCGATTTGTTCGACTGCTGCTTTAGCTTTTTCATCTTTTGGATCAAGTAAGCAGATGTGAACCTGAAATGGCGCAATCGCTTTCGGCCAAATGATTCCGTCTTGATCGTGATTTTGTTCGATACAAGCCTGAACGGTACGAGTCACACCAATTCCGTAACAACCCATCTCAAAATTTTGAGCTTTTCCCTGGTGATCCAAAAATGATGCTTTCATTTTTTCAGAATATTTTTTGCCAAGGTAAAATACGTGTCCAACTTCGATTCCGCGGTAGGCTTTTAACTTACCGTTTGACTGCGGATCTTTGTCCCCAACTTTTGCTTTACGAAGGTCAGCAACCCTTGTCGCTTTGTAATCTCGGTCGTGATTGATGTTTTTGATGTGAAAACCATCTTCGTTTGCACCGACGATATAATTTTTTAAACCTGCAACACCGTCATCCATATAAACTGGAATCTTAAGCCCAACAGGACCACAAGACCCTGGCATAGCGCCTGTCGTTTGTTTTACTTCATCATCTGTTAACATCAGAGGTTCATTAACAAGACCCAAGATATTTTTAAGTTTGATTGGATTAAGTTCATCAGAGCCACGAAGTAAAACTGCAATTGGCTTTAAGGCTGTGTCTTTGGGATTCGTCTTATCATTGCTGCTAAAGAATAGTGTTTTGACTAATTTATCTTCAGGAACTCCAGTTAATTTCGCAAGATCTGCGATTGTTTTTTGATCAGGAGTTGCAAATTTTTCGACTGCTTTAAGCGAATCATTTGAAATATATGGTTCTGAGTCGATAGCAGGACAAATCTCGATGTTGGCAGCAAAATCAGTTGTGTCACTAACCAGTAATGAATCTTCCCCTGCATCAGCTAATAATTGAAATTCGTGAGTCTGGCTTCCGCCGATATTTCCCGCATCTGCTTGAACAATTCGGTACTGGACACCTAAGCGGTTAAAGATTGCTTGATAGGCTTCGTACATGTGCTGATAAGCCTTTAACGCCCCAGCCTGATCAGCATCGAAAGAATATGCATCTTTCATGCTAAATTCGCGGCCTCGCATCAAGCCAAAGCGTGGACGAATTTCGTCCCGGTATTTGGTTTGGATTTGATAAAGATTTCTTGGAAGATCTTTATAAGATTTCACATCATTTCTAACATAATCTACAATTGCCTCTTCGTGAGTTGCACCTAAGCAAAACCAATGGTCGTTCCGGTTTTTAAATTTTAAGAGGCCTGCGCCCATTTCTTCCCAACGATTGGTTTCTTGCCATAATTCTTTTGGATGAACCATCGGCATCAGGATTTCAACGCCGCCACGCTTATCAAGTTCTTCCCGAATGATATTTTCGAATTTACGAATAGATCTTAAGGCAAGCGAGCCATAGGTATACATTCCGGGTGCTAACTTTTTAACAAGCCCTGCGCGGATTAAAAGCTTGTGGCTTGGAATTTCCGCATCACTTGGAGCTTCTTTCAATGTGTAGACATGTGATTGAGACCATTTCATCCGTTTACCTCGATACCGTAAGCTTTAATTTTTCTATGAAGATAACTTCTTTCAAGACCGATAACTTCAGCCGTTCGAGAAATATTGCCGTTATTTTCTTGGATTTTTTTAATAAGATATTCTTTTTCAAAAACAGCACGAGCTTCGCGGAAAGTTTTCATTTCGGCATAGTTCGCTGAACCATTTCCTTCACCTTGCACGAGGCCTGCGAATCGCAAGTCATGCACATCGACGAAATCACCATCAGTTAAAATGTAAACTCGTTCGATGAAATTTCGGAGTTCACGAATATTTCCGGGCCAACCGTAGCCTTTCATCAAAGCCACTGCTGCGTCTGAAAATATTTTACTAGGCTCGCCGGTATCTCGGGATACGATGTCCGTAAAATGCGTGATAAGGCTTGTTAAGTCTTCAATACGTTCACGCAACGGATCCAAATGGATGCTAAAAGTGTTGAGTCTTTCGTATAAATCCTGGCGCAACTTTCCTGTTTGAATTGATTGCTCGAGATTTGCAGTGGATGAAACAAGCACGCGAACATCAGACTTAACAACTTCATTTCCACCGTAACGAGTAAAAGTTCTTTCCTGAAGATATCTGAGCAATTTCGCCTGAAGATGAGATGGTAGTGAAGTAAATTCTTTCAAGTAAAGAGTTCCGCCTTCAACAAGTTCTAGTTTCCCTTTACGAGTTTTCTCAACTCCCGGCATGGCACCTTTTTCGATACCGAAAATTTCTGCTTCCATTAAATCTTCGGGAATTGATTCGCAATTTACTTCAGTAAAAGTTCGGCTGGCACGAGGACTCATGTAGTGGATGTTTTGCGCGGCTAGTGCTTTCCCAGTTCCATCTTCACCAATAAGTAAAACCCAACTTTGAGTTGGCGCTAATTTAGCAATCAGCTGCTTCGTTTGGATAATTCTTTGAGAATCGCCGCGAATTGCAATATTGCTCCGGAGTTTATTCAAGAGCGCGGATTTTTCCGCCTGAGCTTGTCTGAAATTAAGTGCGTTTTGAATAGTGATTATCACCTTATCTATCGAAAGTGGCTTTTCGATAAAGTCATAAGCGCCAAGCTTTGTTGCTTTAACTGCAGTTTCGATTGTTCCATGACCAGAGATCATCACAAACTCTGTTTGAGGAAACTGATTTCGAGCTTCTTTTAGGATTTCGATCCCATCTTTATGCCCTGGCATCCAGATATCTAAAAACACGATATCAGGTTGGAAAGTTTTAATAAGTGCTAAACCTTCTTCGCCGTTTGGGGCTGTCTTTACTTCGTAGCCTTCGTCTTCAAGACTGGCAGAGAGAATTTCACGAATTGCGGATTCATCATCCACGATCAGTATTTTGTTCATTTTTAGGCCTCCATCCTTCTACTGGCAAAACCGGAAGTTCAATAATCATTCGAGTTCCCTGTGGTTCGTTAGACATAGCACGAATATAACCGTTGTGATCTTCAATCACTCTTCTTACAATCGAAAGCCCAAGTCCCGTACCACCGTCCTTCGTGCTGTAGTAAGGTTCGAAAATTCTTTGTCTGTCTTGGGACGGAATACCGATTCCGTTATCAGCGACAGTTAATCTTAAAGTCTTTAGTTGAGTATCATATTCACTTTTTATCTGAATGATAGGTTCCGTCGTCTTTGAACAGGCTGCGACAGCGTTATCGACGAGGTTTGTCAAAACACGCTTGATTTGATCTGGGTCAAATCTGAATACAGGAGTTTCAGGATCATACGCTGTTTGGAACTGGACATGACCATGGGCATTCGAAAACAGCCCGACAATTTCGTCAGCTACTTCGTCAATATAACCAGGAGACATCTTTGCCTGTGGCAACCTTGCGAACTGACTGAATTCGTTCACAAGATTTTTCATATCATCTACTTGCTTCACGATAATTTGAATGCTGTCTTTAAAAGCTGGATCTGAGATCTGGCTTGAAAACTTCCGATGAAGTCTTTCAGCTGCCAACTTAATTGGCGTAAGGGGATTTTTAATTTCATGGGCAATCCGTCTTGCTACTTCAGTCCAGGCAGCAGATCTTTGCGCCGATACGATAGGTGACAAATCGTCAAAAACTAGAACTTTTCCGATTTCTTCTCCAGCTTCGTCTTTTAAAATCGAGAGATTCAGCGATAGCGGTAGGGATTCACCATTGATATTGACAGTTAGTTCTTTGCGAATGAACTCGAGCTTGTACTCTTGCATGTTTTTTAAAAGTTCAGCAAACAGTCTAAAGTATTCGGAAGTAAGTAATTCACGAACTGGTCGACCGATGTAAGTTTCTGCTTTAATTTGCAGAAGGTCAGCTGCGTGTTGATTTACGGTCGTAATAATTCCAGCTTTATCAACTGAGATGACTCCAGTTGAAATATGACCCAAAACAACTTCGATGTATTTTGAGCTTTCTTGAAGCTGAGTCGTGGTCTTATCCAGATTTTGAGTCATCTGATTGAAGTTATCCACCAAGTAATTCACTTCTTCACTTCCGCTTGTCACTTCGACCGCAGAGTAGTCACCGCTTGCGACTTTACGGGTAGCACGACCAAGCTGAACAAGTGGAATGGAGATCTGTTTCGCCAGATAAAAACCAAACCAAACGGCCGCAAATAAAATCACAAGCGTCATCATGAAAAGAATAATCACATAGATCGACTTCAACGGCGACTCGAGCGGATTTACGTCACGGAATTCTTCGTACGCGGCGGAAACGTCATTCATTCTAGAGGTTAAGGATAGTGGAACGAAGCTTGAGATGACAGCTGCAGACGGGGGCTTACTATTTTTTATTGGAACAATAACCCGAACTAGATTTCCATCACCGAACTGCTGAATCGTCGAAGACTCAACCCGATTAATTAAACCCTTTTTAATAAAATCCGGATCTGCAATTGGTAGATGGTAAAGACTTTCATCTGTTGTCATCGAATAAACGCGTTCTCCGTCTACTGATTTATAAATTTCAATCGCATCAAGCGCATAACGATTTCTTAGCGAATCTAAGGTCTTTGGCAAAGCTTTCCAGTTTCGAGAGTTTTGTAATTCCTTTTCGATCTCGTGAGCAAAATGATAATTCTTTTTCTTAGCAGTGAAATAATAAGAGTTCTGAATTTCTAACGAGCTTTTTAGTACGCCGACCATTTTGAGACTGAACCATTTTTCAAAACTGGCATTGATGTAGAACACCGAGATGACAAATAAAAGGATCGTTGGAATGGAGCTAAATGCGACGAATGCGGCAATCAGCTTTGATTTAAGGCTACTTCCAAATACTTTACTTTTACGCTCTAAGAAAACTTTTACGACATTCCTAAAAATCAAAAAGCATAAGAGAATGAGCAAAATGATATTAACATTTACTAGACCGAAGAAAAATATGCTGTGAACGAACGGCAACTGCTGCGAAATAGAAAAAAGGCGAATTTCAAACCAAGTTAAAAACACGACCAGAAATGAGATAAGAAAAATCGCAACGATTTCTCTTTTTCTTTTTCGGTGTTCTTTGGGAATATTCACTTCTTCCAAAGTTTCAAAAATATGCTCGTCGCGCGGCTGAAGCACACTTTCAACTTTAGGGTGGACCTTTTTATCGGTCTTATCTTCTGCCATGTTCTACTTTCTAATTTTCTTTAGATCTTTCAATAGTCCTACCATTTCAAGTACGACTAAAGCAGTTTCTTCGCCCTTGTGTCCGTGGTCTCCACCAACACGGTCAAAAGCCTGCTCTTCATTTTCAGTTGTTAAAATTCCAAAACCGATTGGCTTGCCGGTATCCAACATAACTTGAGTAATTCCACGCTCGACGCTGTTGCAAACATAATCGTAATGCGAAGTTTCGCCGCGGATGACTGCACCTAAAGCAACTACACCTTCACAGCCTACATCTAGTAAGGCTTTGCAGGCCAAGGGAATTTCAATAGCTCCGGGAACTTTGACAGAAAAGACTTCGGCTTTTGCATCGTTAAGCATGCGAAGAGCTCCGTCGAGAAGCATTTCTGTCACTTCGTGGTTAAATCGACTTGTCACGACCCCGATCTTGATTTTCTTGGTCGATGTTTTTGTAACGCGGGTTTTCTTGTTTGGTTTGATCTTTTTCTTTGCCACGTGTCTCCTGACGGAAGGTCTCAATCAAATCGTGAATTGTTCCGATTTTCAACTGATGTTTATTTGCGAAACGAACTAAATCCGGAAGACGCGCCATTGTTCCATCATCATTCATTACCTCGCAGATGACTGCGGCTTCGTTGAGTCCTGCTAATTTCATTAAATCTACGCTGGCCTCTGTATGACCGGGACGTTCGAGAACTCCGCCAGGGCGAGCTTTCAGCGGGAAGATATGACCAGGTCGGCTAATATCAGAGGGTTTTGCATTCATTTTAGAAGCAACTTGAATCGTGAGCGCTCGGTCAGCGGCAGAAATCCCCGTCGTAATTCCCGTAGAAGCTTCGATGCTGACGGTGAAGGCCGTTTTATTTGGTGCACCGTTTTGATCAAACGGAACCATCAACGGAAGTTCGAGTTGTTCGATCTTTTCTGGAGCCATCGCCAAACACACCAGTCCGCGAGCATGAGTAATCATAAAATTAATTGTCTCAGCAGTAACAAAGTCTGCTGCCATAATGAGATCACCTTCATTTTCACGGTGTTCATCGTCAACAAGAAGAATCATTCTTCCCTGCTTAATTTCTGAAACGAGAGATTCAACAGGTTCAAAGTTCATGATCTTGTCCTTGAAAATAGGCCTTAGCCAAATAATCTGTTTCAACGTTTATGAGCTGGCCAGTTTTAAGTTCGGCTAAATTTGTTCTTTTAAGAGTTTCAGGAATGAGGCAAACGCTGACGATATCTTCTGAAAATTCATTTATAGTGAGGCTGACCCCGTGAAGGGCAACACTGCCCTTCTTCCAGAGATAACGCTTAGCATGCGGCGGAACTTTTACATCAAGAAACCAAGACTCGCCTATTGCTTCACTTCGAACGACTTCACCGAGTGCCTCAACATGGCCGGTAACCAAATGGCCGTGAACGCGGTCACCGTACTTAAGAGAACGTTCTAGATTCCAAGTTTGACCCAGTAAATTATCAGCATGAATTTCAAGAAGATTTAAAGTTTCGTTGGCTAATGAGAACTGCATTTTTTCGAAGTCAAATTCTTCAACTGTTAAGCAGACCCCATTGCACGAAATACTGTCTCCAGTTTTAATATCGTTAAAGTCAGGTGGTCTTGATACTTGGACGCGAACGACGTTTTCACGTTTTTCAACAAAAAGGACTTGGGCTGTGGCTTCGACGATCCCTGAAAACATCGCTGTCGTTCTATATTGGGGCTTAAAAAAAGGCAACGAACTGAGATCTGGGAAAGAGCAGGTGTTTTAAGCTTGAACTGGAGCTTTGCGCAACGCAACATCCACAACGAAAAAACGCCCAGAGAGAAAGCGCTCTGGGCGTCAACGTTAACTAAAATTTTTGAGATGCTATTTTTTAGGTTTTGCTGCAGCCGCTTTAGCAGCTTCCGCTTCGACTTCTTCTACTCGCTTAGAAAGTTCAACTCTCCAGCCTGGCTTGATCTTTGTATTGTCCATACGTTTGATGATAGCCACTGTTGAAAAATATCTGTCAGCGTGAATGACTTCGCCATATGCAAAAGGATCTTTTACGAAACGTGCGAAACCGTAGTAATCAGAGTTACAAGCTTCGCCCTTCCATAAAGTTTTCTCGTTATAAAAAGCAACTTGGTCACCTTTTTTAAGGTTCACATCTGCTCCACCTTTGATAACAACGCCAACATCTCCTAATGGATTTGAACCACCATCGAGTGATTGAACGTCCAAAACTTTTGTTGTCCAAGGAACTTTGTTCATTTCAGTCTTGATTGAATCAACACCTTTTTGAAGAGCACCCTCAGTCAACTTAGATAACGGAGAATTTTTATACCAAGAGTATCCAGCATTAATCGCATTATAATCAATTGTGACATTTCCATCAGTGTCTTTTCCAACTTGAGTTACAAGTGGGCTTGCAATCAAACGTGATTTTCCATTATACAAGTCTTTTGCAGAATCGATTCCATACATTTGAATCATCAATTGCTTTAGCTTTACTGTGAATTTTGTACCTATCCCTAATCCAGGAACTGGTCCGTTTTGATTGAATCCAAATGAATAAGTATTTCCTGAAGTCATTTCGAAAGCTAAAACACTTCCGTTAACTTTTACGTCGGGAAGATTGATAAGACAGCGAGCTTCGTCTGAATAATAAAGTTCAGAACCTACAGTCTTAGTACCAAACATCTTTTGATACATGCCTTGTGCACCCGCAAGCTCAGGACCTTTTGTTCCCATTTGGATTCCAGGACCAGAATAGCTAGTTGTAAAACCCTTGGAGTTAAAGAGAACTCCATTAAGTTGTTCACTTGCTACGTAGCCGAAATTAAAATTACCAGCATCACCGAAGTTCACATATGGAGACTGAATCACTCCAGCATCTGCATACCACTTCAATTGACGTGGACCTTCTGAACCTGGTTGTTGTTGTTGGCAGCTTTGATTACCCATTAAACCAAGCCCAAGCCCCACTAGCGTAACGATTTTAATCGAGCCCATCATCATGTTGGTAGTTGTAGATCTCTTCATTGTTCACCCCTCGACTAGACTGATCGTCAGGCTAGTCACGTAAGTGTACGGACTATGGGCTAGATTAAGCAAAAAACGAGCAAGTGATGAAGAGTACTGAGGAAAAAGTTCGCGAGAGACATTTTGAGACAAGTTAAGTCCACGAAACCATTCAAAAGTTACAAAAGACACTCCTTAAAAATAATTTTCGGTGATAAAAATTTGGTCACTACGATGTCTGATCTCTGTTCACTATTTTTGAACTCCAATTACTCGTGTCGAAAAGTCCGACGAAAATTTCGCGATTGAACTAGCAGTTGTCAAAAGCTTGTCAAAATACTCTGATTTCTAGCAAATGACTTCCTTGGAAATTTCATTTTATTTGTCTTTGAAATCTTTCGCTCGGACCATAGGAGCTAAATAATTTAATGTTCAAACTAACTTTGGAGGATCTATGAAAAGTCTATTAACCCTATCAGTGTTCTTTTTAGCTGTGATCTCTGGTGCCCAGACAACGACGACATCGAAAACAAATAAAATAACGACACCTACTGCTACTCAAGCACCTCAAGCTAGTGCTGCAGCTTCGTCGACGACACCAACTCAAACTTGCAATAAATTAGTTGAAGCAGCGAAGTCGAATAACTATGAATCAATGGCTGGTCTTGTGATGACTCCTGAACATGGTAAGGGTCATGGCAAGATGGATGGCATGAAAAAACCAAGCAAAGCAAAGTTCGATAAGATGCACACGGCGTATATGAGTGAAATAAAAGATGTAACTTGCGGTAACGAAATGGTTGCTGGAGACCGCGCTGTTGTAACAGCTGAGTCAACAACTCAAAAGCGTTTGATTCCGTTTGTTCAGGCAGATGGTCAATGGAAGTTCGATATGAAAACTTACCGCTCATTCTATGCGGGTGAAGTAAAAGACCATAAAAAGTCTATGTAAGAAAAAGGGTGACGCACTATCGAGGCTAGCCGCCCGCCACGAAAAGTGGACTGGCGTCCGGCGAGGCTCACCTTTTAAAGGATTAGTTTGTCGCCGGCTTTTAATTCCCCCGAGATTAGCTTTGTTGAGAGCGGATTTAGGATGTCGGTTTGAATCACTCGCTTTAAAGGTCTTGCGCCGTAGATTGGATCGAAGCCTTTTTCTGCTAAGCGGTCTAAAGTTTCGTCTTTGAATTCGACTGTCACTTTTTTTGCTTTTAATCTTTCAATTACTGCCGCTAGCTGCACGCGTACAATATCACGAATTTGTTCTTTGCCTAACGGTTTATACATAACCACTTCATCGATGCGATTTAAAAACTCTGGCCGCAAAGTCGCTTTTAATACTTCCATAACCGCTTTGTCTTTCGCTTTTTCATCTAGCTTTGGATCAACTAGATATTGAGAGCCCATATTTGATGTCATAATGATGACCGTGTTTTTTAAATCGACGGTTCTTCCCTGACTATCTGTTAATCGGCCTTCATCCAAGACTTGCAATAAAATATTAAAAACTTCTGGATGAGCCTTCTCGATTTCATCTAGTAATACAACGCTATAAGGCTTTCTTCTAACAGCTTCTGTCAGCTGCCCGCCTTCTTCATAACCCACGTATCCTGGAGGTGCCCCGACGAGTCTCGAGACTGAGTGTTTTTCCATATATTCACTCATGTCGATGCGAACGATGGCTTGTTCATCGTCGAATAAGAATTCCGCTAAGGCTTTTACAGTTTCGGTTTTACCAACACCTGTCGGGCCTAAAAACAAAAAACTTCCGATTGGTTTATTCGGATCTGAAATTTCAGCTCGAGATCTTCTGACTGCATCAGCAACTAATCTTAAGGCATGATCCTGTCCAACCACACGTTTTGCCATGGTTTCTTCCATCTTAAGAAGCTTGATGGTTTCGCTTTCAAGCATCTTACTGACTGGTATCCCGGTCCACTTGCCGACAACTTCAGCGATTTCTTCAGGTCCCACTTCTTCTTTAAGTAGTTTCTTTTCTGAAGGGGTCGCAGCCGCACTTTTTGCTTTTTCTTCGAAAGCATTAATCTGCTTTTCAGTTTCTGGAATAGTACCGTATTTTAGTTCTGCAGCTTTTCCTAAGTCGCCCGTACGCTCAGCACGTTCCATTTCAACTCGGAGTTGATCTAACTGAGTTTTAAGAGTTTTAACTTTTTCTAGTCCACCTTTTTCAAATTCCCATTGTTCACGCAAAGCCTGAAGCTGAGAATTAAAATCCGTGATCTCTTTATCGACTATGAGGAGTCGGTCTTTCGAGCCGTCGTCTTTTTCTTTTTTCAAAGCTTCTTTTTCAACACGAAGTTGCATAAGCTTTCTGTCAATTTCGTCAATAGCTTCCGGTCTTGATTTAGATTCGATCGAAAGTCTTGCGGCTGCTTCGTCAATCAAGTCGATCGCTTTATCAGGTAAGAATCGAGATGTTATGTAACGGTGAGATAATTTTACTGCAGCAACTAAAGCTGAATCTGTAATTCGAATGCCGTGATGAAGTTCATACTTTTCTTTTAACCCACGAAGAATCGTGAGCGCTTCATCCGGAGAAGGCTCATCTACCAGAACAGTTTGAAATCGTCTTTCAAGAGCCGCATCTTTTTCAATGTATTTTCGGTACTCGTCCAAAGTGGTCGCACCGATACAGCGCAATTCACCGCGTGCTAATGCTGGCTTAAGTAGTTGCCCTGCATCCATAGCCCCTTCGCCTTTTCCAGCGCCCACAAGAGTATGGATTTCGTCGATAAACAGAATAATATCCCCAGCCGCAGTTGTAACTTCTTTGATCACAGCTTTAAGTCTGTCTTCAAATTCGCCGCGGTATTTAGCACCCGCTATAAGTGAACCTATATCAAGTGCCATTAATTTTTTGTTCTGAAGATTTTCTGGAACGTCATTTCTGATTATTCTTAAAGCCAAGCCTTCAGCAATCGCAGTCTTGCCTACACCTGGCTCACCGATAAGGACTGGGTTGTTTTTTGTTCTTCTTGATAATACCTGCATGACTCTGCGAATTTCTTCATCGCGGCCCACGACCGGATCTAATTTTCCCTCTTGAGCGAGAGCGGTTAAGTCCCGAGCATACTTTTTCAAGACTTCCATTTTATTTTCAGGATCATCATCATTTACTTTTTGAGAGCCCCGCATTTCCGTAAGAGCTTTTTCAATTAAATCGACTTTAATATTAGCTTTAGCAAACACGGCTTTGATATCACTTTCATCACCCTTCAAAGAGGCTAGTAAAAAGTGTTCAGTTGATATAAAGGTATCGCCTTTTGCCCTGGCTTCTTTTTCCGCGGATTTAAACAGCTTTTCCAACCTCGGCCCTGCGAAAATTTTTGAAGCACCAGTTACCGTCGGAAATTTTGCGATACGTTGATTTAATAAATCTGACAGGACTTTGGGACTAACCCCTGACTTTTCGACCAGTCGAGGAACAATCCCCTCTTCCTGATTTACAAGCTCATACAAAAGATGCTCGGGATCCACTTGAGGATTTTGTTTGTCCTCGGCTAAAGTGGCCGCTTTTTTCATGGCCTCTTGGGATTTTCTTGTCATTTTATCGATATCGCCCATATAACAAACCTCTATATTACTAGCTCTAAATTTGGGGCTTTTGGTCAGGTTGTCAATGTCGCTTGGAAAAATAAAGCCTTCTGTTAAATCACCTAAACGAATCAGGCCTTCCATAAAGAAGGAGGCTGTTTCTACTGCCCTATATAACCGACTCAAACTACCTTGGTCATGCGATGACTGCGCCCACTTTGATCGCAACAACGAAACCTGCACCCTTGGCCTTAACGCTAACAACCATCGCAAGCTTCAACAAGAAATTGATTACGTCATGGGTGGGCATTTCGCTGTCTGCCGCTTTCAAGAAATAGATTAATTTCTCACTCAAGCCTATTTGGCTCCTCAACAATCAAGCCTATAGCCTTGCTCCCGCTCTTATTGATAAAACCACTCTCGCATAATGACCGAGTCCAATGTCGCAAAGACATTGGTCTAATTGTGGCTTATTGCCCGCAAAACTCGCCTAGGGTCCTGTCAAGAATCCAACTTTAGGAGACGAACAAGCTTATGTAAGTTGGAAGTAAAATTCCTAAATGTTTATAGGGATCGAGGACGATCCAGAGAATCACGGTCAGATTCTCTTAATTTCAAAAGGAGGGCCTTCACGGATGAAATAAAAAACTTGTACGGATTCGAACATAGATAGTTCGAAATATAGTTTTTATAAGTAAGGCCTAAAAAGTTATTAATCGGCTCGGATGCCGCCCAACAACGGGAACTAACACACGGAAGGATTTTTTTATGATGTATACAAATTAGTTAATTTATTTTAACGGAGGATAGTAAAATGGGAATGAGAGTAAGTACAAACGTAGCGGCTTTAAATGCACAAAGAAATTTAATTGGAAGCCAGCGCGTAATGAACAAGTCAATGGCACAGTTAGCTTCAGGTAGCAGAATCAACATTTCTGCTGACGATGCTGCGGGATTAGCAATTTCTGAAAATTTAAAAGCTCAGATGCGATCTTCAGTTCAAGCTCAACGAAATGCGAACGATGGTATCTCGATGGTTCAAACTGCTGAAGGCGGACTAAATGAAATCGGTAATATCGTGACTCGTCTTCGCGAGTTAGGAATTCAAGCAGCTTCTGACACCGTAGGTGAAGTTGAGCGTGGATTTGTCGATAAAGAAGTTCAGCAGTTAAAGTCTGAGATTCAGCGTATCGCATCGGTTACAACATGGGGAACAACGAAACTACTGGATGGTTCGTCACCAGATTTCGATTACCAAGTTGGTATCTTTAATAACGATTTCAACGATAGAATTACTTTTAGTTCTTCAGAGAACGTTGCGACTTTGGATCATTTAGGTCTTGAAGGTTTGGATTACACATCTAAAGAAGGAGCTCAAGTAGCTCTAGAGCAATTAGATGTAGCTCAAACTTCAATCAATGGAACACGCTCTTCACTGGGCGCGCTTCAGAACCGATTGACTTCAACTGTGGACAACTTAGGTGTTTCAACAGAAAACTTGGCAGCAGCAAATTCACGAATCCGTGATACAGACGTAGCGATGGCTTCTTCTGAGATGACTCGAAATAACATCCTTTTACAGGCTGGTACTTCGACTCTTGCTCAAGCAAATCAAGTTAATAGTTTAGCACTTAAGTTAATCGGTTAATTGTAATCAAAATAATAAAGGTCGAAAAGCTTGATGAGCTTTTCGACCTTTTGCTTTTACTGAAATGTTAAAAATTATGAAGTTTATCTTATCTGTGCTTTTTTTTCTTAATCTTGGATGTAGCGGATTTAAACAATCCGACCTTCCCGCTTTTGGCGGCGACGAGAGTGGACAGCAGATCATCAATGTCGATTACCAACTTTCTATCAAAAATGGTCCCTACGAAGGACGACTTGTCGTAGATCACATTCGCAATTCCTCAATCAAAATTTTAATTCCAGTGGACTTGAACAACCATGTTCCCGTTGGAAATTTTAGCTCTGCTCAGTGGTCTATTTCGGGAGTTGTTAAACAAGACCAGGCGAACTTCAAAACTCTCGAAGTAAATGTTCCAGTTAGCCGCATTGCGCAAGGCGTTAACTCTCCATCTGTTTCCGCATTACCGAACGGTGACGTTCTAGATTTTATCGAATCCGGCGAAGCCCAGCATATTGTTATTCCACTAGACAGTTCTGGTCGGGTGAATGTTCATCTTTACTTCAGTCCGCCTTATCTCTTAGGTGTGTTTATACAAACACCTTTTGATCTATCCAGCGCAAATAAATTCTCAGTCACTTTGGTTAATGGGCTTATGCCGATGGGGTTTTTCTCGACTCACCCACACAGACCCCCTCTCAACGGCGGGTCATTTGTTTTCATTTCCTTGCCTCGATAAAGCTTTATAGATTAGTCTCATTCTTGAAATACCTAAAGGCTCAAGGAGAATATCATGGCTAAAAAGAAAAAAGCGGCTAAAAAAGCAGCTAAGAAAACAACTAAAAAAGTAACAAAAAAAGCTGCTCCTAAGAAATCAGCTAAGAAAGCCGCTCCTAAAAAGGCGACAAAAAAGGCTGTAAATAAAAAGGCGGCTCCTAAGAAAGCGGCGGCTAAGGCAACAAAAAAAGCAGTTGCACCTAAAAAAGCAAAGGCTTCTAAAAAGCCAAAAGAGAAAAAAGCAAAAGGCGCGGCGGCAACCCCAGCTCTAGCTGATATCGCAAGCGAATTCGACGATGAATCAGAAGTCGATTCAATGACTGGTTTAGATGATGATTTGACTCCAGAAGAAGATGAAGAGTGGGGCGAACCAGAAAATAGCGAAGAAGATAACTTCGAAGATCTTGAAGACGAAGACACAGTTGAAACTGAAAAGACACCTGCTGGCGAAGCTGATGATGACGGCGAAGAAGAAGGCTATTTCTAAGCTGCGATCAAGAATTGGATCTTAGTTTTTAAATTTGAAATGTTTAAAAGAGCACTGGAAACAGTGCTCTTTTTTTTCGTCTTATAGTGGTAATGATTCAGAGTTTGAAGTTGTTCCGGTTTCGACAGCTTGGTCATTTACTTCCGGCTTCGAACTTTGTTCAATTCTAATATCTACTGGCGAAGGAACTGTACGACCGTTACTTGGATTCTTTGGTGCCGGTTCTTCACGCGGCTCTGTACGTACTTCTGGTCTTGTTGGATTCGTTCTTACTTCCGGACGTGACGGAGATTTTACTTCCGGCTGTGTTGGATATCGAGTTTCAGGTTGAGTTGGATAGTTAGGCTCGGAGTCGGTGTCATAACCATCGTCTTGAGGCGGTGGACTTGGACGAGGATCTCTTCTTGGAATTGGCTCCGGACGTGGCTCCGGACGCACTTCCGGACGAGGTTTAGGCTCCGGTCTCTTCTCTGTGCGAACTTCAGGAGTTGGTCGCGTGTCTCTGCGAGGCTCCGGTCGAGGTGGAATGTAAGTCCCAGTAAGGCGAGCATCACAATTCATCACATTTGAATAAACGTCGTAGCCTTTTTTAGAATTGGAGATCACACAAGTTGTAAATTGAGGCATTTTGTTTCTGTATTCCGAACTAGCAAATCCGCAATACTGAATTGCGTGTTCACTGTGGAATCGAGCTTTTTCGACTAGATCTATAAGACAAGCTTGCATAACGGGAGCTGAATCCCAGTCACAGATTTGTCGCGATCGGAATTGGCTCATACGTGCACGCATCTGTAATTTTGATGGGCAAGATTTTAAATTAACGTAATTAGAATCATTTTTTTCAATTGGAATATTGAGTTTAGGTCTTGAACACTTTGGAGCTGCCTCGAGAACGTGGTCGTTTGAATTTTTACCTTTCAAAACCATACACTTTGTAAATTCTGGTGATGAGTTTTGACGGCAGACAGTCGTTGCCTCTGAATCACTTGCTAGGAAATAATACTTCATGTTGTTCATGCAGAAGTCATATTCTGACATTCGGGCATGAGCTGAAAAAGCCATTCCACTCAAGAAAACAAAAATCAGACTTTTCAACATATGGGTATCCTCCGGTGGCAAAAGCGAAAAATTTGCTTGAGCCAGCAACAATAAGCGAGTGGATCCGTTTTTGGGGATCCACTCGCCTGACTTCAATTTCTACTTCTGCGGACGAGTATGCACAGCATACTTATCGAATTCACCATACTCATGTAATTTGTTATACAGAGTTTTAATGGTAATTCCCAAGTTTTGCGCGGCCTGAGTCTTATTGCCGCCGAAGAAATCCAAAGCTTTCAATATGTACTTCTTTTCAAGTTCATACAGAGTGAGCTGAGGGTCATAGTCGATAAACTTGTCGTTTTTTTCAGGAGTGCGAATATGATCTGGCAAATCGCCAACCATAATTTCATGACCTTCAGAAAGAATTTGCAATCGCTCGCAAACATTTTGAAGCTCACGGATATTTCCTGGCCACTCATACTTCATCACAGCTTGCATTGCTTCTTCAGAAACATGACGTCCCCGATTCAAGTATGCATGTTGAGATTGATTTAAGAAGTGTGTGATCAACACAGGAATATCTTCTTTACGACGTCTCAAAGGAGGAGTCGTCACAACTATTGTATTAATACGGTAGTAAAGATCTTCACGGAAATTACCTTTAGTAACTTCTTGCTCTAGATCTCTGTTGGTTGCAGAAACTAAACGAACATCAACTTGGATTGGCTCTTTACCACCAACGCGGAAGATTTCACCCTCTTGAATGAAGCGTAAGATTTTAGCTTGAATTCCAGGAGTTAACTCACCAATCTCGTCTAAGAATAAAGTTCCACCGTTAGCAACTTCAGCAAGACCCATCTTCTTATTGTAAGCGCCAGTGAAAGAACCCTTCTCATGGCCAAACAATTCTGACTCTAATAGAGTTTCGCGAAGAGCTCCGCAGTTGATCGCAACGAAAGGTTTGTTCTTTCTGTTTGAGCGATCATGCATTGCACGTGCTATTAATTCTTTGCCTGTTCCAGATTCACCCATAACAAGGACGTTGGCCTGGGAGGGCGCTACTCGATCAATCATCTTCATCAACTGATTCATTACATCTGATTGATAAATAATTGTTCGTACTTCCGGCTTAACTGCCGGAGGGTTTTGTGTTCCCCATTGCAATTGCTGTCCACTATTAGAAGTTGGAAGAATTGTGGTCGAGGGATTAGAATTCTCGTTCATACGTGCCGCCTTTCGAATTATGATCTCAACTTGAGGCAATGTAATTACGATCTAATTTGGGGTTTCTATTCGTATGGTTTAAATACGCTTTAAAAGTCCATTTTAGATCTCGGTGAGGTCCAGTAACGTTCCGCTTTCTCACTTTGATACACTGCGTTTACGCATTGCAATATAACTAAGGTCTTGTACTAATTGCAAGACTTAATTTCAGTATCGTGTAAAAAAGTAAAAGAGGGTTTGAGTGCTTAAGTGGCAAGTAGAGACAGATAACTTCTTGAAATATATGGAGAATATAAAATCTGCTTCGCCCCACACTTTGCGCAGTTATAGAAATGACCTCATATTGGTCATGGCAAATATACCTAAAAACCTGACAGAACGTGACTTACTATCACATATTAGGATTCATCAAACTTCCTGGTCTCATCTTTCTGTTGCGACGCGCAATCGAAAGGCGGCTAGCCTCAAAAGCTTCTTTAATTGGCTTTATGAAGCTGGAAAAATTTCGAAAGAAATCTCGCCTCAAATTACCTGTCCTAAGGTCCCACAGAAAATTCCGCACTTCTTATCACCGGATGAGGCGATCAGCGTTTTAAAGTCTTATCCCACTGAAATGAAACTTAAAGAATTAAAGGACAAGACGCTTTTCTGCCTTCTCTATGGCTCTGGCTTACGCGTGAGTGAAGCTTGCGCGCTGACTTGGGCTAATGTGGATTTTAAAGGTAGAAGGCTTCACGTGACACGCAAAGGACAAAAAGATCAGTGGGTGCCGATGCCGCAACTGACGACTGAAGTCTTAATAAAGCTCAAGAGCTCTGAAGAAGAAAAATATGTATTCGGAACCAAAGCCCTTCATACGCGGGCAGCATATGAAATTGTCAGACAACGTGGAGTGATTGCAAAGCTAATGAAGCCTTTGCATCCACATGCTCTTCGTCACAGCTTTGCTACCCACTTATTAACCAGTGGCGCTGACTTAAGAGCGCTTCAAGAATTGCTTGGACATACTTCACTTGCGGCAACCCAAAAGTATACGCATATCACGACTCACGAATTAGCGAGGATGATGGAATCTCATCACCCATTGGGTGATACTAAAAAAGGCGTCTGACTTCTAATAAATTAGTATGAACCAAATTTGCTATTTCAGTTTTTAAATATCAAAATGAGGCGTTTTTTGCATACTGAAGAACTGATTTTTCCAGAGACAATAATCGCGCAACGGCTGTCTGCTTTTGAGACGCTAGGGTTTCAAAAGATTCTGTATCTTGAACGGCAAGTTTAAGAAATGGTTTCATCCAATCCTCAACCTCGAGAACACCTTGCTGCAGAAGAAATTTTAAATAAAATTGAACTTTAAGCAAATGAAGTTCTGTAGGATCGTTCACAGCTTCCAATCTTTTTAAAAGATGTCCCAACAAATTATACATGGTCGATGAATTAGAATCCCCTTCCATCGAAACCTGAGAAACACAATTCAAAGCAGTTAATGCAAATTCTAATTTATCATAGTCATTTCGAATGAGCTCGAAGCCTTGCAAAAGCTGAGCTTCCTTAATCGTATGCATTTCAGTTTTATTTGAAACGTTGTAAGTAAGTTTCACGTGATGAGTGGGCTCTAGAACTCCACCACCAAAACGGCGTTTTGATCTTAAAGCTCCACGTGCAATGAAAGACATCTTTTCGCCGCTTTGAGATAGGGCGTGAATAATCAAATCAGCTTCGCTGTATTTAACTTTTTTTAAAATTAAAAAATGACCTTCGGATTCTAGCCCCATTCAGATTCTGCCCTCAGTTCAGTAAGAGTTTGCTTCAGTTTTGAAACAAAATCATCCCGCTGGGCGATATGAAGGGAGAATACAGTGAGCCCTCTGAGCTGCTCTGGGCTGGGCTCTGGCGACCACCAATTTTTAAATAGCTTAACTGAGTTCCATTGGCATAAATGTGTTGTCTGAGCCAGTTCTGGGCCCAAAGGACCCATATGCCGACTTAAACGATTTAAGATGCGATCCCCACCTAGTTCAGGAAAAGACAAAATAATCCGGTCGAAACGACGCTTATCGGTTAGTGAAAACCAGCAAAATTCTTCGAACTCTTTTTCCACTTTTTGAACTAGGGCTTGATTTTCTTTAGCAGGTTCGTATTTTACAACCTCATCATACTTCCAAGGCGCATACGGTGCGACTTTTTCTGGAGCCCGAAATCTTGCTCCGCATACAGCTAACGCACGAGAATCCAAACCGGAATGCGCAGGCCCAATCCAAATTGTGAACGGGGAAATTTCTTCTTGGGCGGACGGAAGTGAAAAATGTGAAACTCTAACGAAATATATTTTCTTTTCAGCTAATGCTTTTTCAAACTCTGCAACAATCGTCTTTTTTCCGGTCACTGCATGATCTTCAAAAAATAATACAAATAATGTGCTTGGTGAAAGCGCCGCTACCCAGGCTGGAATATCCGAAGCAAATTGTTCAAGCACTTTCCAATCAACCCCTTGAGACTGAAATCCTTCGCGAAGAAAAAACGGCAAGCTTGCATCAAAAAGGGGGGACATCCCCTTCATCCAAGTGAAAGCTTTTTTATGCGATAAAAAAGATGCAAGCTGAGTTGTCACTTCATCGACAGCCAAATAAAGATTTTGGTAACACCGAACAGGGTTTTCAAGTTTGTAACCCGCAAGAACACGATAGGCTTCATTAATTCGGTCCCAATATTCTGGTGGCTGCAAAGGTATCAACATAGAAAAAGGCTAGCATCACCCCATAGGTTAGGCCAGAAATAAAGACCAGAAAAAGGACCAGAGACCTAGGTCTAATTTCGAATGAAAAATTAGAGCTAAAAGCATCCCCCGGCTTAAACTTAAATATTCCACCTGTTGGAGGATTTATGCGTTTCAGAAGTTTAGTTATTTTGGTTTCCTTATTTTTGGCTTTGCCCGCGTGGTCAATTGTTGAAGTTAAAATGACTTTCACAAATGTTAATAATGAATCACCAAAGGATAAAGTTTACGCTGGCATGGGTACTCAACCGCCTGTTGAAGCAATGTCTGGCATTGGTGGTGATTTGATTTTTACTCTTCCAATTGCTGGGCTTGGATTCGGAATGAGATACGAAAATTTAGGCTTCAAATACGGCGAGGGTATTGTTTATGATGGTGCGGCAACCAGGACGGCGGCAATTCTTGGTTGGAGATGGGTTGATACGTTAGTTTATTTCGGTCCTATTTTTAGTTACGGAGTTACGCACTCTGGTGGGCAAATAAAGGCGACTGAAGGTACGACGACAATCTCGGACCTGACTGCTGATAAACAAACTTCATACAGCGCAGGACTTGAGCTCGGCGGTAAATTTCTTGGCTTTCGAGTTGGTGCAGAAGCAGGCTATCTAAATTATGAATGGAAGAATTTAACTGGAACTACTGGCTCTATCAAATCAGTCGGAAAACTTGATATGGGTGGAACTTACGTAAAACTTGCAATCGGATTTGGAATTTAATTTCCGCTTTGGGCTCAAAAAAACTATTTAATTCGTATTTTGAACTGCCTGTCGAACTTCTTACCTGACGTCTTGTCTTGCCTCCCCATATTGTCACTGATTCAACTTTGAACACTACTATCCAGTTGAATCGACTGGCTGATCTTAAAATGAGACAGTCAGTTCAGTTGCATATCTAAAGAGTAGATGTTGAAAGTTGGTTTTATACTTATTTTGATGACTGTGAATGTATGGGCGCAAGACCAGGCAAAACCACGTCAAGCAACTGCTAAGTCCCGCAACTTCTGCCCGGTAGGCAAAGACTACTTACAACCAGATTTGAATACCCTCAGTTACCCTGATTTTTCTAATAAAGATCCAAAACATCAGAGTAATAGTTTCAGCGCAAGACTTCTTCAAATTGGTCCATTGCCTCAACCACTTATAAATCCAGACTGTGTGAACGCGGCTTTAGAGGCTGTGACCGCAGGGCCTCGCAAACAATCTAATGAACAATTTCGCAGTAACCGCTTTCTAAGATGCAATACAAACGGTGAGCCCATCGACCATCAAGACGAACCTTGTTTCAGCGCCGAGTATAAGTCACTCATGCATTCCTCATTTGAACTTACAACGAAATGTCTAAAAGAATTTGTAACTGGAAGCAAAGATCCTCAAGAGCAAAATACCTGGGTTGAGGGCTATTTTAAGATGATGGCAACTGAGTCAGGACTTCATGTGAACGTGGCATCAAGAATTGGGGCTATCGGAATTGGACAATTACGACCAAAATATATTGTCGATTTTAAGGAAAGAACTTTACCTCACCTGAGAAGATTTCTCAAAAACCAAGCAAGCGCCGGCTGTAAAAGATTAGGCACTGAATTATTAACTGATGAAAAAGTAAATCGACTTTATAGGACGACAATAGCGACTGACGCAGAGACAAAGAAAACGACAACGAATTATGAACTAAATGTTTGCTCAAACATTAGTATTAGTGAAGATCAGCCATTGCTTAATTTGATTATTAGCTTTGCCAACCTAAAGCTATACAAGGAAAGTATAATTGATTCAATCATCGAGCATTCTAAATATAAAGACTCATTCAAAGACCTACCACCGGCTGAACTGCTTGATCTAAAAATTAAACTTGTTACTTGGTCTTATAACTTGGGCGTTAACCGACTAAAAGATCACATCAAGCAAGTTCTAGAAACTAAATACGCTAACAAAACTGTTACTAAAACTCGGGACTTCATTATTGACGCTGATATAGTAGGCAAACGTAACTATCTTTTTGGAATCGAAGATCGGTACAAAAGAGTCTTGGGAAAACGCAAAAGTTGCCGCACAGATATCATGAAGTAAGTTTTGATTGTAAATAATTCCTGTAAAACGCCCTGAAGCACCTGTCAAAAATCTAAGCACCTTAAAATCAATTCAACCGAATAGAGCACTCAAAACCGAGGGCACAGCTCTTGTATCTACATTGTTTCGTGGAACGTAGTTGGTTAATTCTTACTTTTTTAATGACCTTCAGTGGTTGGTTGGCTCACGCAAATAGCGGCGGTCCGGTTTTGTCTTGTGCTTCCTTTTACGAAGAAAAAAATAAGCACTATATTCTAAATGACTCTGCGAAGCTGAAAATTCCTGAATTAGTTTATTCCCTCAAGCTAAAAATGGATGAACGCTTTAGTCAAAAAGAAGTAACTAAAGAATCGCTTGTTGAACTTTTCCAAATGCTTGGCCAAACTCAATTTTTTAACGCTAGCGAAAAAATCACCTTAGAAAAAGGCACCCTTTATTTAGGAAGATCAATCGATGCCCAAATCTCTGCGCAGGCTGAATACACTTACGATAAACCTAATCAGTCTTTACACTTAACCCGAATATCTTTAATTAATTCAAAAAATGGCCTTGAACATGTCCTAACCAAAGAGCCACTGGATTACTCTGGTACAACGCTGACTAAAAATAAATACACGGTCGTTTTTGAAAAAGGATTCCCGCAGCCAAAAGTTCTATCGGGATCTGATTTTCAAAATGTTGAATTTGAAGCTGGTCCATTACCACAGGAACAGAAGATTGTAAGCCTTAGTAACGAGAGCGTTCGTTCTGCTGAATTCTCTTTCCCTAATACGATTTCGGGACCTGCTTTTGAAAAAATAAATAAGTGGTCAATGTTGGTTCCTCACCTACGGCACGCAGAAATCGATGTTGTAGATTCAGTTAACAAGCAGAGATGGGCGATTGCAAAAGGCCAATATCGTCGCGCGATTGAATTCGCTAAAGATCGCTTTTTGAAACAAGCATTCGGACTAATCGTTGTTTATGCAATTTTCGAAAGTGCGAGTGGATTTTCACAAGACGTAGCGAAATATTTTGTCGATGTTGCTCAATCTCAGGAAGCGACTGTTTCAGTTAGAGTAAGAGAAACTAAGGTTGATGGAAACGTAACCAGTACAGAGCAAAAATTTAAAATCAATTTACCTAAAAAAACTGACCCTAACTCAGCTGTGCCAAAAAAAGATGACCAAATCAGCAAAGCGTCTAATAGAACTGAACCTTCAAAAAGTGTAAATGACGGAGATAAAAAATGAAATCTACCATATTGTTATCAATCTTAAGTTTTAGTTTTTCCGCCCTTGCTGGTATTCCAGATACATCAGTGCTTGATATCACGGCACAACGCGGATCAAAAGTTATTCAATTTAAGACGCCGCAAAACCGAAATGAAATTTGTGTGTTGCCTCAACATTCTCCACTTGGAAATTACAGCGATAAAGATTTAAAAGCTGAAAAAGAGTTATGTTCATATGACTTTCATGGCTTGACTAAAAGCGAAGACACAAAAGAGATGGCGTTATGTCCAAAATTTTACAGTAGTAATCCTGGAGTTTTGATTATGGATATCCCAGAAGGCTGGGATAAGAAGAAATTTGAAGCAACAATGTGTTTTAAAAAAGGCGATTTAAATAAGAATCAGGCAAAGTTTAAGCAAACTGTTACTTGTTCTTATACGCCTTCGCTTCTAGCTTATTATCACTTCTCAAGATACCTAGATGGAGCTGGTCGAGTTCCAGTTGCCGTATTAAGAACGATGCTTAAAGAGCGTCACTCGGATATTGTTGCTCTTGGTGTTGCAGGGACAGCTCAAGTTGGTGGTGCTATTCATGGTGGATGGAGAACTCTCCGTGCTCGACATTTGCAACCGTTAAGTGAAGCATCTACTTTCGATAGCACGGGTCAATTTGTGTACGGAGCACTTCAAGATAAGTTAAGAAATGAAGCTGTTTATAATGAAATTAATGGTGGCGGTCCCTATGATGGCCGGTACAAAAAATTTATTGAGTTAAATTCATACCAGATGCTGACAAATCCGAAGAGTGTTTTAGAAATTTTAAATTCAAAGCAATTTGAAAAAATCGCACAGCCAATTTCTATGCTTAAAGATCAAACTGACATGATTTTATTAGACACGCTTTTAACTCAAAATGATCGCATGTTTAATTTGCATTATAAATGGGCTTGGACTTGGATTGAAAAAGGCGAAGTCAAAAGTAAATTTGCAAAAGGCGATATGGATAAAGACAATAAATTTATTTTTGAAACTGAAGAAGACCTTGAAGATAAAGCGAAATACGAAGCAAAAGGCGCAGTCCTGATTAAGCAAATGGTATTGAAAGATAATGATTGCGCAGTTCGCGCGGGTAGATACGGCAACAAAATGAAGATGGTGAAAGCGCTTGATGGAGTTCGCCACATCAGCGGAAAAACGTACACGGCTTTTATGAAATTAGCAAAAGCCATCAGAGACCCTACTATGGGTAGCTATTTGAAGAGCGAAACTTTAATGAACGATGCTGATTTAAAACTTATTCGAACAAATGTTTTTGAAGCAGAAGCAACGTTAAAGGCAAAGTGCAAATCTGGCGAATTGAAGCTCGACCTTGATCTTGAAACGTATTTCAGCGCAAGTCCTGTACGTTTCGCTTGCGATATCTAAACTTTGGTTTAGTTCTCGCGCAGATTCACTGAACTTGACTCTGGGTTCATCTGCTTAACATTTAAGCTATAAGAATGAAAAAAACCATTCTTATAGCCGCAGCCTTCTTGACGTTCGTATCCTGCGCCGAAAATAAACTAAGTACTCCTGTTCCACCCCTCGTAAATGAAAATCCAACCGATGCTCCGCCTGCGAATCCGCCGGAAGAGAAACCACCAGTCGAACGAACATTTGAAAAGCTAGAAAAAGATGTCGCCTTCTACAAAGGCCGATATCAAATGCCCGATATCTACAAAAAAATCACAGGCGAACGCGGGACGGGTTTCGAAGATCTCTATGGAACCCGAAACATGCGAGAAGTTTTAGCCGGAGTTTACTACCGCGGCGGTGGGAACAATAAATACCACAGAACTAGTCCACGCAGTAACACGAATCCCCTGCCCGCCGATGGCTTGGTGAATCTTTGCAAAGATGGGTTCTCAAAAGGAATTTATTTCTACGAAACAAATTATAAAACTGCAAAACCAGTCAACAACTGCATCAAAAGAAATTCCGGTGAAGCCCAGACGCTCAACTATGAACAGCTGACAGCTTTTTCAATAAAAGATTTTAGGCCGTTCTTGCAATTGATCCACGACCGCATCAAAGGAAAACTAAATGGCCCGATCTACGGTCACTGCTGGAACGGATGGCATGCATCGGGATTGATGGCTGCGACAGCATTAAAACAGTATTGCGATTTTACCGATGCTCAAGCAGAAGCGTATTGGATTAAAAATACGGATGGAAATTCAAAAGGCTACGAAGGCGTAGTAAAAAAAGTAAGAGCCTTCAAAAAACTAGCAGGCTTAGAAGTCACACCAGAAGAAAAAGCTTTGATCTGCCCGAGATAGAAGACAGAAAAGGTGAGCCTTGCCGGCCGCACCTTGCCGGCCGCACCTTTCGATTTTTATGCATCGCCTCTACAAAAGTGAGAAGGTGGCTTATTAGTGGCTTATTAGATGCCTGACTTGTGGCGTTCTTGTTCGTCTACTACTGATACTACTCCGCCTTTTAGTTGTGGGCGGTATGCTAGGTGGTTGATGTCGTAGATGAACTTGCTGCCGTTTAATCCTGGGGTTTGCCATTCTGGTCCCATGCGGATTGCGTCCACTGGGCAAGCTTCTTCGCAGAAACCACAGAATACACAACGCAGAATATCGATCTCGTAAGCGATCGGATATTTTTCAACAGTGGGATCGTTGTGTTCAGCTGCTAAAATTTTAATGCAGTCAGCAGGACAGTTCGTCGCACAAAGCATGCAAGCTGTACAGCGAATGCTTCCGTCTTTTTTCACTGTTAAAACGTGATTCCCTTTGAATCTTGGAGAGTATTCGTACTTCTCTTCAGGATAGTTAAGGGTCATCATTTTATTTTTGTTGAACAGATTTGTAACCAAGTGTTTGAAGGTGATAAAAAGACCACCGACAATACTGACTAGGTACCATTTTGATTTATCTGGATTGTTAGGTACAACACTCATAGTGATCCTCGCTTGTACACGAACTCGTTCTTCTTACGATGTTCGAGTGTCACCTGATCAGCTCTGCGGTCAGCTTCGATAAAGGTATCGACTGGCGCAACTTTCATCACAGGAATATTTTGACCAGACAATAAGTAAGAGGCTTCGCCCAAAGTTAGCGCTTCGCTAACAATAGTTGTCGCTTTCTTAAATTTTTGCTCTAAGCCTTGATAGTTGATGAAGCTACCTTCTTTTTCCAAGTAAGACTTCATCGGCAGTAGCCAAACATTTGTCTGAAGATTTTCGAAAGCTTCAGACTTGCAAGCTGATGCCCAAATCACATTTTGAGCAGCGCCTAGAACTTGAATCTTTTCGTTCATGTCGTTGTAAACGGCCATATTTTCTGGTCCCGCAACGAGAACCGTTTGAACTGAACCCGACTTGATCGAAGCCAACAAATCATCCCAATTAGACTTAATGCCACTAGAGTTCATTGCCAATTCAACACCTTTTGTATTCGGGTTCTTATCACCGCGATATAAAAGACCATCAAACTTATCCCACTCTTCAGGTTGATTCTTCCAGTGGTAAACATTCTTCGTTGGTAAGTTTTTAAGTAATAACTGATACTCGTGAGTTGAATACTGACCAGTTAAAACTATGGCAAGTTTATCCCCTGCAGCTTTAATAACTTTGTGAGCATCTTTTGCTAATGCTCCAGCATCCATATCCGTCCAAGTTGATTGACCCTTTTGTTTTACGTGACCTTTTAATAGACGGTGTTCACGATTTACAAATTTATAAACATCGCGGCCGACGTCACACATCCAATGACCATTTACTTTTTCGTTGTAAACGGGCTTAACTCGGAACGCGCCTTCTTTGTTGTAATAAACTTTTACGTTGCAACCAGTAGAGCAGCCTGTGCAAAGACTTTCTGAATCTTTGAGATACCAAACGCGTTGGCGAAATCTAAAATCCTTAGAAGTTAAAGCACCAACTGGACAAATATCGACTGTATTTAAAGAATAATTATTATCGAGGGGCTTACCATCGAAAGTTCCGATTTCCGTTCTGTCACCACGGTTGAAAAGTCCTAATTCGTTCGTCTTGGAAACCTCATCTGTGAAGCGAACGCATCGAGCACATAAAATGCAGCGTTCAGAATCAAGGACAACAGTTGGACCCAGATCGACGACCTTGTGTTTCTTCACTTTTGGTTCAGCCATTTCAGAGCTGTATTTACCGTATTGCATGTACTGATCTTGAAGTCCGCATTCGCCGGCTTGATCACAGACTGGACAATCAAGTGGATGATTAATCAAATGGAAATCTAAAACCCACTTCACACCATCTTTTAGTTTCTCGCCTTGATTTGAAACTTTCATGCCTTCGGTGACGACTGTATTACATGCAATCTGAGGGCGTGGATTTCCTTCGATATCGACGATACAAAGACGACAAACACCCGCGACACTAAGTCCCGGATGATAGCAATAGTGAGCAATACCTTCATTCAGCTTATAAAAAGCTTCCATGATAGTTGCGCCGTCTTTAACTTCGACCTCTTGGCCGTTAATGCTGCATTTGGGCATAGCTTGTTCCTTTAACTTTAGAACGTCCTTCGCGAACGAAGAATTCAAATTCATCTCTAAATTTAGATACGAAACTTAATACTGGTAAGGCTGCTGCTTCAGCAAGGGCACAGATTGTGCGACCTTTCATATTGTCTGCAACTTTTAAAAGAAGATCGATGTCTTGTAAGCGACCGCGGCCTTCTAAAATTGAATGAACAATTTTATTCAACCAGCCCGTTCCTTCTCGACAAGGAGTGCACTGACCACAAGATTCATGATGATAGAAATGAGTCAAAACCCCCAACATATCCACCATACACTGAGAATCATCGATCACGATAATCGCACCAGAACCAAGCATTGTGCCCATTCCAGCTAAACTTTCGTAATCCAAAGCCGCACGCTCTGCTTCTTCAGCTGTTAAAACCGGAGCGGAAGAACCGCCTGGAATAACAGCTTTTAGTTTTCTTCCCGGCTTCATTCCACCGCCAAGACCATAAATCATGTCTTTTAAACTGTATCCCAATGGAACTTCGTAGTTTCCAGGCTTTACAACATTTCCGCTGAGTGAAAACAATTTTGAGCCCGCAGATTTTTCAGTTCCATATTTTCTATAACCTTGAGCGCCGTCACGAATTATATATTTAACTGCAGCTAAAGTTTCGACGTTATTCACGATCGTTGGTTTTCTTAAATAGCCTTGAATTGCTGGAAAAGGAGGCTTCAGTTTGGGCTGACCTTTTAATCCCTCAAGAGAGGAAATCATTCCCGTTTCTTCACCGACAATGTATGCGCCAGCACCTGCGTAAATATCCATTTCGTGATCAAAACCTGAACCTAAAATATTTTTACCCAACAAGCCTGCTGCGTAAGCTTCTTTAATCGCTTTCACAAGACAGTTAATGGGGTAATCATATTCACCGCGAACGTAGATATAAGACTTTTTAGAATTGATAGCGTAGGCAGAAATAATCATGCCTTCAATCAACTGATGAGGAGCACGCTCCATCATCATTCGATCTTTAAAAGTTCCTGGTTCGCCTTCATCTGCGTTGCAAATTAAGTAACGAGGTTCGTCGTTCTTAGGTAAAAAACCCCATTTTACACCAGTTGCGAAACCGGCGCCGCCACGACCTCGAAGTCCTGATTTTTTAACTTCTTCCGTAATCTCTTCAGGCTTCATTTTGAAAGCTCGTTGCAGTTGCACGTAGCCCCCATTTTTTTTATAGCCTTCAATTCCTTGGAATTCATTTAAATGATAAAATTCTGTTAAATATTTAACTTCACTCATTGTTAACTCCGCCAACCATATGTTTAAAGCTACGCTTGTTAATCACTTCATGCCTCTTAAAATATTCATTGCTGATTCGTTTGTGAGGTTCTCGTAGTACTTGTCGTTTACTTGCATCATCGGAGCAGTTCCGCATGAGCCCAAGCATTCAACGCGATTTACTGTAAATCGTTTATCTTCCGTGATTTCGCCTAATTTTGTTTTTAACTCTTTGCAAACGTGATCGGCTAATTCGCGGCCACCTTCAAGTGCGCAAGAAATATTCGTGCAAACTTGAATATGGTATTTACCCACAGGCTGTTGATTGAACATTGTGTAAAATTGAAAGACTTCGTTAATTTTACTTTCAGGAATTTGCATCACCGTCGAGAGATGGTGAATCACATCCTTTGAAACCCAACCGCTATTCTCTTTTTGAGCAATGTACAGGCTGGGAATAATAGCGGACTCTTTCGTTTCGTAACGATTGATTTCATTTTTAACTGCGCTCAATCCTTCGGAAGACAACTGAAACATTTTTTATCCCTTTACCGATCCAACTCACCAGCAATAACGTTCATGCTGGCTACTGTTGCAATTGCGTCCGCGAGCATGGCTCCGCGAACGACATGTGGAAATGACTGATAAATAGCAAAACAAGGTGGACGAACTTTGAGACGATAAGGATTAGCTGAACCATCACTGATCAGATAAAATCCTAATTCTCCGTTTGGAGCTTCTGTCGCATCGTATGTTTCACCGATTGGTGGCCTAAGACCTTTAATCACGAGCATAAAGTGATTCATCAAACCTTCGATGTTTCCATAAACATCTTTCTTTTCAGGAAGTGCAATTCCACGGTCACGAACTGAGTAATCGCCACCCGGAACTTTTTTACAAACTTGTTCAACGATGCGGATACTTTGTTTCATCTCTTCGATACGAACTAAGTAACGATCGTAAACGTCACCATTCGTTCCAACTGGTACGTCGAAATCCAAACCATCATAACCATAGTAAGGAGCTGCTTTACGTAAATCTAAATTCACACCACTTGCGCGCAGTAATGGTCCTGTATATCCCCACTGAATTGCTTCGTTGGCTTTAACCGGACACACACCTTGGCAACGTTTGATAAAGATTTTATTATCGAGCATGAGCTTCGTAATCTCGTCGACGCCTGCACGCATTTCTTTACAGAAACCAAGTACATCATCAAACCAACCTTCAGGCGCATCTTGAGCCATGCCCCCAATGCGAGTCATGCTAACCGTGAGTCTTGCGCCACAAAGTTTTTCAAATAAATTATAAACTTTTTCTCTGTAGGTAAAAAGATGGAAAAATCCGGTTAATGCTCCAAGATCAACGCCACCTGTTCCGATAGATACGATGTGATCGATGATGCGAGAAAGCTCCATCAAGATGACTCGCATTGCCTGTGCTCTTGGTGGAATTTCAATATCTAAAAGTTTTTCAACAGTTTTACAGTAACCAACATTGTTCGAAGGAGCTGAGCAATAATTCAAACGATCAGTGTATGGAATAACCTGATTGTAAGGATGAGTTTCAGCCATCTTTTCAAAACATCGGTGTAAGAAACCAATTTCGCAGTTTGCGCGAACAATCGTTTCACCATCAAGTTCAACCATTACTCGAAGAGTTCCGTGCATCGCGGGATGTGAAGGACCGATATTAAGCGGAATTAAGTTTTCATTTAAAACATCACCACGCTGATTATCATCATGATCAAAATGAATCGGCAAAACATCTGTGCAATGTTGTTGATGATCGGCTTCATAATCTTTTCGAAGAGGATGCCCCACAAATTGATGGTGAGTTAAAATCTTTCGTAGATTCGGATGACCTTCAAAATGGATTCCGAACATGTCGTAAGCTTCACGCTCAAACCAGTCGGCCCCACGCCAAATATTAATAGCAGTTTCAACAGGCTCACCTTCTGCAAGTGGAACTTTGATTCGAAGTCTTGAAGAATCGTGGCTAGAAAATAAATGGTAAACAACGTCAAATCTTTTTGCGCGTTGAGGGAAGTCGACACCGCAGATGTCCATCAAGAAATCAAATCTTCCCGATTCACGTAAAAAACGTAAAACCGGAATGATATCTGATTTATTAACTTCCATCACGTCGTCGCCTACGAGGTGAACTAATTTAAATTTCGAAATATCAAACTTAGTTGATAAATGCTTTTTTAAATCTTCAAGCTTTGTCATATGGATTTTTCCAGTTGTCTCTCCACGGGCGTGGTTGGTTAGTCGCAATCATTCTTTGTAATAGCATAACGCCATCTAAAACTGCTTCAGGTGTTGGTGGGCACCCTGGAACGTAAACGTCCACAGGAATTACTTTATCGCATCCTTGAAGAACATGATAAGCACGGTAAAAACCACCGCTAGATGCACATGCACCCATTGATAAAACATATTTTGGTTCAAGCATCTGTTCATAAATACGAACTAAGATCGGCGCCATTTTTTCAGTGATGGTTCCAGCAACAAGAAGTAAGTCAGCTTGTCTTGGAGAGAAACGCACGACTTCCGCACCGAAACGTGCAAGATCATATTTGGGTCCCATCACGCTCATAAGTTCGATACCACAGCAGGCCGTTCCGTAAGGAAGTGGCCAGAGTGCATTTTTTCTTCCCCATGCGACGATTGATTCTAGTTTACTTGTGAACGCAAAACTTCGTGACATATCATCAGCAGCTTGAGTGCCGACTCCCTGTACGTTAGCTTGTACATTCGGTTTCGTAGTTGCCAGATTTTGACCAGACAGTTGTTGTGACACTGTTAGCCTCCATGTCTTTAGTAAATCAGCGAATAAAAAAAACAGACTCGTCTGATTTACGTTTATTTTATTTCAAAATACATTCTCAATAGGCTTTCAATTAAGTAACTCGAATTTAGCCCAAAGCCAACACCATTAACTAGCTTAGACTATTCAACTTTTCGTTCTCAACGCGCACGCTCACAAAATATGAAAAGATTGGACTTGGTTCCTTTTTGAAACCTATGCTTTTCATAATGACCTATGGAGGGGCAAACTATGAATTCAATTGATCGAAAACAAGTTTTATTCGGCTATCTTTTACTCGTCGGAGTAGTAGCAACTTTACTATTTACAGAACTCGCTCAAGCTAGAAACAGTTCTCAAAAAGAAAATTCAGACAAACAGACAAGTAGAAATTCAGACATGCTCGTTAAAGTGGCAACCAGATCTACTCAAGGTTTCATCCGGACCTTGGCTCTTGGCAACCAAGCTGAAGATATTGGTGGTGGCTGGATTAGAATTCCGAAAGCAAATCGTAAGTTGATGCAACTCTTAGCTCAAAACCCTGATGTTGAATACGTTCAGCCTAACTACAAATTAAAGTTGCTAGAAAACTACAGTATCCAAGACCCAGTTAGAAAAAAAGCTCTAGAACAATATGTTCGCAGCAGTTCAGAATTCGCGAACTTGGGACTTCGTCCTGATAATCCTGCGATTCCAGCCGCACCTTCTAATCAAACTGGCGCCGATCCTCAGTTTAGCAATCAGTGGGGTATGCTCGATATCGGAGTTCAGGACGCTTGGAAAGTGACAAAGGGCGATCCCAATTTGATCGTAGCGGTTATTGATACGGGAGTTGATTACACTCACGAAGACTTGCTTCCCAATCTCTGGAGAAATCCGAAAGAGATTCCAGATAACGGAAAAGATGATGATCAAAATGGTTATGTTGACGATGTCGTTGGCTGGGACTTTGTTACCAAAGATAACAAGCCTTACGATTTAGCGACTGATAACCCAATGGACTTATTAAAAGGTGATGCAAATCCAGGCCATGGAACCCACTGCGCAGGAAATGTTGCAGCTAGAGGCGATAACAATATTGGAATCGCGGGCGTTGCACCAAATGTAAAGATCATGAGTCTTCGCTTCATCAGCGAAAAAGGCTCTGGAACGACTGCTGATGCAATTGGAGCCATTCGTTATGCTGTAGATAATGGTGCGAAAATTCTTTCGAACTCTTGGGGCGGCGAAGGCCAAGACGATAATTCAGAAGAAAATCTCGCATTAAAAGAAGCGATCCAGTATTCACTTAATAAAGGCGCTTTGTTTATCGTTGCAGCGGGGAATGGTCGCGGCGGCAAAGGCTTCAACAATGACACAGATTCAAAACCGGTTTACCCAGCTTCCTACACATTTGAAAATATTGTGACGGTTGCAGCACTTGATAGCGGGAATCGTCTAGCTCAGTTTTCAAACTTCGGAGCAACTAAAGTTCATATCGGTGCGCCTGGAGTAAAAGTTTATTCTACAACTCCTGCTAACGGTTATTCCGATACTGTTATCGACAAGTTTGGAATAAAAGCTACTTGGGACGGCACTTCAATGGCGGCTCCGCATGTGGCCGGTGCTGCTGCGCTTTATTGGTCAGCTCATCCACAAGCAACTTTTAAAGAAGTTAAAAACGCTTTGCTGCGTTCAGCTAAAAAAATCCCATCACTTGCTGGAAAAGTTTCGACTGAAGGCAAGTTAGACGTAAAAGAGTTGATGAAATAATATTTGTTATGAGGCATGATATTTCACTTCATGCCTCAACTTCTTAAATCCCCTTTTCTTCATTACGTTCGCCATAATAAAAGACCTTTTATTTTAGGCATCTCATTCCTTATCGTTACAAATTTTCTAGACTCAATTTGGCCACTCTTCTTAAAACAGGGAATAGACCTGATTGAAGCTAAAGCTCCCATGAGCGAACTCACGAAAGTATGTTTAGTTTTCGCAGTTGTGATGATTTCACTTTCAGGGTTTCGCTATGGTTGGAGACGAAATTGGGGCGAGTTTCATTCGACAGCCAGCGAGAGTTTACGACGGACTTTGTTTGATCACATTGTTCACATGGGGACACGATTTTTTCATAAAAATCCCCCTGGCGAACTTATGAGTCTTATGACAAATGATATTCAGTCGTTCCGTCAGGGAATTGGCCCCGGCTTTTTGATTTTTGCCGACGGACTTATTTATACTGTCATCGTTTTGCCGATTATGTTTTCGCTCAATTCTTCTTGGGCCTGGAAAACATTAATACTTCTTCCGTTAGTACCATTTTTGATTTGGTTTGTGATGAACAAGATCCAGACCAATTACAAACTTCAGCAAGATATTTACAGTGAACTCACCCGTTTCACCGAAGAACAGATCAGCGGAATCAGAGTCGTTAAAGGTTTCGGGCTAGAGAAAGTTCGACTAAAATTGTATGAGGCTGTTTCTAAGAAATTAGAAAAGCAAAGTTTTAAAACTTCAGTCATTGATGCGATCTTTATGCCGATCATGGAGCTATCAGCTACTTTTGGCGGCGTGATTCTTTTATTCGTGGCCTACGATGACGTGTTAGCGGGAACAGCAACTGTTGGAACTTTCATTGCCTTTCATCGTTACATCATGAAAATGGTCTGGCCGATGACGGCTTTTGGTTTGGGTCTGTCTTATTGGCAAAAAGGCAAAGCGAGCTTTGAGCGGATCGCTGATATTTTAGAAGAAAAAACTGATACTCCGAATTCAGGCGCTTTAGTTTTAAAAGAATTCGATACCCTTGAATTTAAAAATGTAAATTTTCAATATCCTAGCAGTTCTTTGCTAGCTCTAAAAAATATCAACTTTAAGCTTTATAAGGGCGAAAAGCTTGCAATCCTAGGACCAATTGGCGCAGGGAAAACAACTTTAATTAATCTTATCCTTCGCCTTTATCCATTAGAACAAGGACAAATTTTAATAAATGACCGCCCTCACACAGACTACACTCTAGAATCCTTAAGAAGAGTCGTTCAGCTAGTACCACAAGAGCCTTTTCTTTTCGGAAGATCAGTTTCTGAAAACGTTTTGATGGGCCAATTAGTTTTAGAAAATTCTCAGGATGATTCTGAAAAATTAGATCGAAGACTTTGGAGCGAATTAGCCAAATTCCAAATTGCTGATGAAATTCAGAATTTGCCTGAAAAGGAAAAATCATTGCTTGGAGAAAGAGGCGTTAATCTTTCTGGCGGGCAAAAACAACGTCTTACATTAGCACGTGCTTATGCGAACGATCCTAAAGTGATGATTCTCGATGACGTGCTGTCTGCGGTTGATACCGAAACAGAAAAGAAAATTAGCGAAGGACTTTTTGCTTCGAACACGATGACCTACTTCATCGTAGCGCACAGACTTTCCACCGTTCAGCATACAGATAAGGTTTTAGTTCTTAAAGATGGTGAGATGGAATATTCAGGCAAGTGGGATCAGGCTTATACTCAAAGTCCAACCTTGGCTGCTTTCCTTGATATACAAAAAGAAGGGCATTCTTAATGAAACTAGATCAAGAACGCCCGGATAATCAAAAGCCGAATATTTCATATCGGGATCTATTCCATTTCATGAAACCGTACTTGGCGCGTCATTGGGGAATCGTAATTTTATTAGTTTTTTTAGTAATCAGTGTGGCCGCGCTTTCAAGGGCCATCCCATTTCTTATTGGGCAAGTAGCAGAGCGTGGCTTTAGACAGCAGGATGCGGCTTTCCTAAGCTTAGCAGCCTTCATTTATCTAGGCATTGTTTTAGCAAAAACTTTTTTCGAGTTTGGCCAATATAGTTTGTTCAACTTCTTGGGAAACCGGATTATCCATGAAGTCAGAGTTGATTTACTAAAGCATACTCAAAAATTACCAGTTGAATTCTATAATCAAAACTCCACTGGAAGAATTTTAACCCGGCTAACTAACGATCCGAATACATTAGCAGAGCTATTTACTGATGGAATTGTAACAGCTTTTGTTCAGTCCGTTATTTTGATTTCAATTCTGGTTTCAATGCTTTTAATTTCACCTAAGTTAACATTGATGTCGCTAGCCCTAGCGCCGATTTTTACTTATATGGCTTATTATATTACAGAAAGAATTAAGACGATTCTAGCCGACCAAAAAAAGAAGTTAGCCGAGATCAATGGTTTTTTATCTGAAAATTTTAATGGAATGAAAGTGATTCAAATCATGAATCACCAAAAACAATCGCAGAAACAGTTGTTGGGCTTATCCCATGATTACTGGAAGCTCAGCATGAGATCAGTTAAAGCCTACGCTTTGATGGTACCAGCGATGAACTTACTGAATGCTTCTGTCGTTATCAGTTCACTTTTTTTAGCAGGCTCTGCGGCACTAAAAGGCGAAATTGCTTTGGCCGCGTTAATCGCGTTTATTTTGAATGCTCAGGACATCATCCATCCTTTAAGAGAAATTCTTGAGAAATATCAGCAATTTCAAAATTCGTTAACGAGTGCAGATCGTATGAAGACTCTCTTTTCTCAGAAAGAAGAGGATTTCGACGAGCTTGCCGAAGTCAGCCAAAAATTTAAGGGCCGCATACGTTTTAAAAATGTTTCATTTAAATATCGCGCTGATCTGCCTTTCGTTTTAAAAAATATTAATTTAGAAATTAATCCTGGTTCAAGCTTAGCTTTAGCTGGCAGGACGGGTTCAGGGAAAACGACTTTCATTTCGCTCTTACTTCGTTTCTACGATATTTCTGAAGGTGACATTATTATCGACGAAAAATCGATTGGCGATATTTCAAAATTAGATTTAAGAAGAAGATTTGCACTCATTCAACAGGACCCGTTTCTTTTCAAAGGTACGTTGGAACAAAATATTAGTTTGGGTGATGAATCAGTTACTCCTGATAGATTGCAAAATGCACTGGAGGCCGTGGGCTTTGATCGATATCTTGCTCGGACGGGCCGAACTCTTCAATTTGAGGTTGCCGAAAAAGGAACGAATCTTTCACTTGGCGAACGTCAGCTGGTTGCTTTCTTACGGGTTTTAGCTCGTGATCCAGACCTGGTCATTTTGGATGAAGCTACTGCCAACGTCGATAGCGAAACTGAAAATCTTATTCAGAAGGCGACTCAAGAGATCATGAATCACAAGACATGTCTGATTATCGCCCACAGGCTTAGCACCATCGAAAATTGCGATCACATGATTGTCTTATCAGCTGGGGAAATTTTGAAGCAAGGCAAGCCTCGGGAGCTGTTAAGGCAGACTGCTGTTAAAAGAGAAATTGAAACTCAGCTTGCCGAAGAAGCTGCCGTTATGCCCACAGCTCTTCCACCTGTGGAAAGCTAAATCTATGGAGAATAGATAGCGGCACCCGAACCCCATCTTATTTCCTTGCGCATTAATTCCCTTTTGAGTTTTCAGCCCATCTTCGAACTGTGAAGATCATTGCCCACAATAACTCTCAAGCTTGAATTAGAAGTCCTTAAACTTTCGCAATATCTCAAGCACTAGTAAAACTAGACTTAAGACAGATTTAGCGATTCGCAAAACATACCGAATAAAAGTCCACTTGTTGAGTGAACGTTTCATGGGGACCACCTTTTCAAGTGGGAATCATGAGCGCGAATATTAAAAGAGCGAGGTCGGATGCCGATCTCGTTCTTTGCGTTTTATAAGCCCACATTAAAGCTGAATAGATTAAGACTGACGTCCGAACAAAGTCGTAAAGCGGAAAGTCAAATTAGAACAGATCACATATTAAAGTAATTCTGCTCTAATTTCAGACAGAATGTCTAAAACTCTTTCTGAATGCCAAAATGAGTCCAACTGTATTTCAATCTGCTTCCATTTCTCTTGGATCTGAATTTTAAGCTTAACATCATTTTTATTGGCTTCACTTGCGCTTAGTCTAGCGGCTAATAAGGGATTAAGTCCGTTAATCTGGTGAACGACAGGCTGGATTTTGGCTTGGTTATTATTTTTTTCTAATTCAACTACAAGCGCAGATAACCATCCCATCACTTTTAATGTGGGATCCTTTACAGCTGAAGGATCAGCAATATCAACCCAGAATGAATCGATTCGGCAAGCTTCACAATCTCCTAAAGCCCTTAGCAAATCTAAAGTATTGCTAACCTTACTGCCATCTATTGAGCTAATAAAAACTCGGGTAGCTTGCGCTTCACGAAGAGCCTTGGCTAAACCAGGTTGGGTTTTCTCTAATAAGCTTGAGTCTTCGACTAACGCTAAAACTGCACCGACATCGTAATCTTGAAGTGCAATAGGTTCTGGTGAGTTTTCGCCAGAAGAAAGAACATCTTTTGATTTTGACCCATGAGGATTGACTCCACCTACTCCGCTTCTTCTTTCAATACCATTCTGTGGAAGAATTTTAAGACCGTTAATACGAATCGTATTTGTTCTTCTATCGATTTCATATTTTCTTTTTGGCAATTCGTCCTTAATCATAAGTCTTGCAATTTGATCTAGGTTTTGCGAAGGAATCGCTAGCGCAGTTCCCTCTTTTGTTTTTTGAGTAATCAGTCCGACAACTTTATCGGACTCTAGAAGAACACTTCCAGACTGAGACGATCTAAGTTCAGACTGTCCTGATGCAACAATTTCGATTGATTTAAGTATTCCCGGAACCATTAGTTTACTAGAAGAAGCTGTTTTAACAGAAGCATCAACCTCTGAAAGAGAAGAATCCTTTTGATCATAACCACGTACTCTTAATTTGCTACTACTTAATTGCGCTAACTGGCAGGTATTCAATTCAATTCCAGTTACTTTTAGAACTGCAAGATCGGTATGAAAATCTCGAGATTGTACTTGAGCTTTAAAGGTCTGCGAACCACGCTTTACTTCAACAGTTTTCACATCAGCTGCTAGGGTATGATCATTTAAAATAATCCATTTATTGCTGTAGGCAAATCCATTACCCCTGAAAATTGCTTGGGTTTGGCTGTCTTGCGAGACAACTTGCATGACATCACACGAAGTAGCTACGGCATTTTCAATCTGCAATAACGTAATAATAAGACCCAATATTTTTTTCATAGCTTAAGCTCCTTGATTCCATTTTAAATAATGTACACCACGACCAGCACCGCTTTGAACAAGAAGTCCCATGTGTACTAGCTGGGTTAATTCTCTTAAGGCTGTTCTCTCTGAAACCTTTAAGGACTCGACAACATCTTTTCTAGTTAGGTTGTCAAGATTTTCAATAATACCGAGAATCTGTTTTTGACGTGCGCTCAAGATAAAGGACTTCTCTTTCTTATCAGAAATGTAAGTCCAGCGAATGCCTTTCGGTAAACGGTATAATCCTTCTTCCATTTCTATTGGCACTAAATCACGTAACCGACTGATAGCCGAATAAATCATCGAATCATGGTGAAGGGGATGATACTCAAGCCCCCAAGCTGATTTAATCAAATCTTCTTTTGATAAGCCTTGGGGTCGATCAAAAAAAGTTGTTAGAATTCTTTTTAATAACGGTTGGTTTTGAAATGAAATGCTTTTTTCTTGCCAGATAATTTCATTTTTATTTTCATCAAAAATAAGATCTGATTTTTCTATGTCGGCATTAAATTGTCCCTTTTCGTTTCGCGAAATCATATAGGGAGAGCTAATAACCTTAGCTATAAGCGATTCATAGAAAGCAATTTCTTGAGGACATAAATCATGCCGAGGTGACACATTTCCCAACAGACCACACAAAAGCGACTCAAGTCTTTCAAGCCCATGCACACGAGTTAATTCTACCGAAGTATGCCACTCGGCCATAGCAACATTTTTTTCATTTTGTAAGTAGGCTAGAGCACCACTTACTAAATGAAAAAGTGATTTCTTCCAGGGCTGATCGGACTTTTCAATCTCTAAAAAAATCTTGATGTATTCCATAGCTTTCCATTGTTTAGAAAGCCAACACTTCAATATCTGATGCTCTAATGTTCGAGCTTTTTTCCCTGGTTGTTCAAGTCTATTTGTTAAAAGAACAAATAGATCTTCGAAAGACTCAGCGGAAGCATTTAGTTTCTTCAGTTCAAGTGTAAGTTTTAATGTCCGGGCCATATCATTCATCTTAAATGCCCATCGAGCCTGCGCAGCTTTATGCTCAATCAAAAGACTATATCTTTCAATCCCATTTTTATTTTGAAAATGGCTTGGACGATGAATGATAGAAGCTAAGTTTAGTTCGATAACTTCTTGCTCTTTATTAAACTGTTCATAACGGCTTTTTTGAATGAACTGCCTTGTTTGACTTAAGGTCATTTCAGATTCAAAAATAAATCCTGATTCCATTTGAGCTTCGCTTAGAGCATGCAAAGCTCGAATTTTTTGAACTGGATTAAGGTTTTCTTGTTTCAAGAATAAATTTGCTTTTACGATGACTTCTTCGAAGTCTTCGTTTTTAAGCAGACATTGAATCTCATAAAGATCGACGGAAGTTTTTAAATTATCCAACCGATACTGATTCAGGTTGCTTTGACACATCCAAATCCAAGTTTTAGCTTCTATTTTTTGATTCAAGTTTTCATAAACTGTTGCAATATTAAAAGCACAAACGGATTTTAAACCGAAATTTTTATTTTTTTCAGCCAAGTCAAAAACTAATTTGTAATGAAGCAGGACAGATTCCCATTTCTCTAGCCCATAAAGAACCAAGGCCCATTGCATTCTAGCTTCTAGTTGTAATTTATCGGTTAATGACAATATTAGGTTTTCGATATTCAGATGATATTTTTCAAACACATTCAAATTCTGGCTTTGTGTCCTTTGCAGTAAAATTTCACAAAAAGTTTTTTCAGAAATATCTTGAACTGTAGCAAATAAGCTTAAAGCGGAAGCTTTCTGCCCAGATAAAATCAAGGCCTTAATTTGCAAAAGATCGGAGCTGCAAACCAAAACACTTGCGAACTCAGAAAAACCCGATTCCAAAGCCCTATCGGCTAATTCAGGTTGTTGGCTTTTTGCACTTAAAATCCAAGCTTTCGGATCCAAGGAATTTTTCAAAGATAAAGCAAAAGACTTCCACAAATCTTGTGAAAGTCCTTTCTCTAAATTAATCTCTGAAAAATTTAAATCAGTCATATATATTCACGGTAATTTTGATCGCACGTTAGTTGGTACATTAATATTGAGTCGGCTTTCGCCTTTAGGATCAACGTAATCTTTTATTGATTCAACTGCAGTTAAAGCCATAAGAATTCTGTTTTGTAACTCAGATTTTGCAAGCTTCGGAGCATTCATCATATTGCTTAAAATCTGTTGAAATTGTTGCGAATTCCAACGATTTAATAAATTACGTGCGGCTTCCATACCAGCAGCATCACCCGCATTTGAAGCTGACACTTTAAGAAAAAGTTCATTATTAGCTCTGACCAGTCCATTGAAAGTTTGCGCCAATGATTCATCGGCGCTTACGGACGCCAAGATATCATTCATGCTTTTTAATTCAGAATCCAAAACGGCACTTAAGGCCGCTAATGCTTTAGACCCAGAACCAGCAAGGCCCTCTTCCCAACCATAGGCAGAACGGATTTGGTTAGACAATTGAATCAATGCATCTTTAGCAGGCTTTAATGGAGTGAGGATATCCGACGTAAAATCGTACTTTTCCAGAATTTCTTCCAGAACTGCAGAAAGGACCATAACCATTCTAGACCCTTCTGTTACTTTTCGATGAGTAACTGGCAACAAATGCCTTCCATTCTTATCAACCATTAAATTTAATTGGTTTTTTACTTGGGCATCTAAGCGAGTTAAATGGCGAGAATCTGAACTACCTTTGGCTACAATTTTTCTAAAATCGTCTAAGTTTTCCAAAATTCCTTTGTAGACATTGACGAGTGTTTTACTTGAATCCTGAAGGTCATCTTTCATATGAGAAACTACCCCACCTGTTACTTCTATTGATATAAGATAGGCATGAAAGTAACTCTGAGAAATACTAACTTGTTTTGCGGGGACATTTATATCAATTAAATCGTCGCTCCAAGTGGATTTTCTATCTCGATGACCATCTTCCAATGTCAGGATATTGGCCCCTGCTAAATTGTATTGAGTAATCCCTCGATTACGCAGACGAATTCTTACGACCGGTAAATTTGACGTGAACCTGATAGAATACTTATCAGTATCAATCACTCTGCCTTCATTGAAGCTATCCGGCTCTATGGATGTGCCTTCCATGATTCTGACGACTGCACCTTTGAAGTTAAGTTCACAAGGAATAGTCTGACACGACGAAACAGCTAAAACGAGGTTGCCTTCGTCAGTTCGATAATGTCCTTCAGGACTGACAACCGCAACTTGTGCATGGGCAAGTGTCGATAGAGTAGACAATGCGACAGCGAAAGGAAGAGTTCTTTTAAAAATTTGTTGTAGGTAACGTCCAGAATTCATTTTGGTTCTCCTTTTAGGGGGCTGTTACAGCCATCCCAAGAATCGTGCCACTACTGTAAAGTGGCGCGATTCGCGATTTTTCAAGTGTTTATTAAAGCCAAGTCATTTTAAACTATCTGATGTCGTAAATAGATTCTAATTTTTCTTTAACATAAAGCAGTGTCTGAACTTGATCAGAGTAAAAATCACTATTCGCTAAGCGACCTAGCAAAAACGCATCTGCACGCTTTAATTGAGAAATCATGACTCGAGCTTGATGTTGAGTATTATCTGATAACAGCGGACGGCCCATACCCTTTGCTGATAGCATCAGAGCGCTTTGTCTGAGCGGCAAAAGATATTGTTTAAACTCTTTGTCCGAAACAATTTCTTGAAGTTCAGCTACGACTTTAATAACAGCTTTTCCTAACTGTGCAGGCGTTTCTAGATTTGCTAAATTATAACGATTAAAAGAATCTTGTGCGCTTCCACCAATATAAAGTCTGAAATCGGTAATTCGAACGCTTCCCTCAAATTTCATCACGATTGATGAAACCGTTTTTCGAATGATAACTGGATAGTCAGGATCAGTTCCTGGAACACCTAAAACAGATATTAAATCACCATCGGCGTAGACATAGGCCTTAGCAAAGTTTCTGTAACCTTCTGCGGATATTAAAAGTCTTTCTACATAGGTAGGTTGGTCAAATCTATGCGTTAATGTACTGCCGGCTTCATACCAGCCCGTTTTCCAAGACGGCGTTACTTCTGTTAGTTCTACCTGAGCCTGTGTGTGGGCTTGCGCCTGTGCTTGTAATCCTAAAGCGATCATAAGGACAAATAATACGTTTTTCATTTAATTTTCTCCTTTAAAGAGTTGTTTGTGTTGAACCTCTTTTAAAGGATTTGAGCTAAATGACCTACAAAGGGCTACTGGCGCGCATAAGTATGAGATTTTTTTGATGATTTGAGATCACGCCAAAGCCTTGGCGCGTTTAATTCTTTAAATTGATCGGATTTTGGCCCGATCATGGCGCGATTTGTACAAAGATTGATCTAACTCGCAGTCGCTGGAGTATAGTCAACTCTGACTGAGACATCAGCCGATGGCACCGCAGCTCCGTAGAAACGTATGACTTTAAGAGAAGGGATATAATCCCAGCCATTAACATGAGATCGAGGAATTAGAATACCATTCATGTAAACTCGAACCGTATCAAGGTTTGGAGTTGAAGCTAATGGATAGTCAGTGATGATCTCGAGAATTCGTGCTTGTAAACTTGCAACAGCGTCCTTTAAATTTGCATCACAAATTGAGAAGCTCTTGCCACCAGATGATTGAACCAGATCCAAGTAACGATATCCAATGGGCGACATTCCCAACCCATTTTTGCAAGTCGTGTCTTTAACTCCAATGAAATTCACTAGCCAGCCGCCAACATTTGGACGAAATGGTTTTTTAAATTGATCCATTTTGTTCTTAATTGCTTGAACAACACTTGCAGTCGTTCCATCTGATTGATCTTCTTCGTCACTTAATACGTTAATTAAAAGTAGTGATTCTTCACGATGAAAACCTTGTCCGTCACCAGAAACGTAAGAATCAGATAATAAATTTTGAAGACTTAGCATACCCTGCTCTTTATCTGAGCCCATTTCACCAGATACTAATCGAGACTGAAGTTGGCTTGCTAATCCCGGTGTTGCTTGAGTTAATATTTTGGGCGAACCAATATATTTGCCTCCACTGAATCCAGTGCCAACTGAAGTCGTTGTTACAACCATGCGGTAATCCATTTTAAGCTCGTTAAGTTTTGAGATCATCGCATTTACTTCATTTGCCAGTTTTACTTGATGCTGCTGCATAGAAGATGAGTCATCAACAAGCCATACGATATCAACTTTATTGTTGTACTTGATTGTTGAGTCAAAGGCAGCTTCTTCGGCTCCGATGCCGAAGTTGGTGCCGTTCGAACAAGCGACAAGACCGATTACGAAAAATAAAATTCCAACACTTTTTAGAATCAAGCTGCCGCCCTTTTCCTATTGGTATAAGAATAAATCTTTTCTTTTACTGTCTGTGAAATACTTGTGAACTTAACTCCATAACGAAGTGGCATCGGCTGAAGCGCTGCCTGTTTCGAATTATCAAATTTGCTAACAACTGCTGCTACTGCATTGAAAGCAGGAACATCAGTTGAAGGGTGAAAATGTAAAAGTAACGTTTGACCTGGCTGCAATCCAGAGCTTGGAATATAAAGTCCTGCCCCACCAGCACTAATCTGAAAAGATTGGCCGCGGAAAACAGTCTTGTTATCATGAACAATAAGTGTTCCTTCGAAATGCGCTCGTGGATATCTTCTGCGATTGAAGACTTCTTTTATGTGACGATCTGCCGTTGACATAAGATGACGAACTTTATCCGCAGAGAATTCTTCAAAATCGCTGACTGCTTGCCATCTGCCGACTTTAGTTAAAGAAAGCATATCGTGATCTTGCAAAGTTCTTTCTTGTAACATCTGAATGACTTCAAGATACGAAAATGGACCGAATTGTTTGTCGTCTTTTTGAACTGACCATTTCTTTTCATGATAAGGATGTACAGCCGTCGGATTCATGTTTTCTACACGAGCCCAGCCTTGAGTATATTTATCTGCGAAAATTGCATGTTCTAATAACAGCATCCAGTCTTCTTTGGACTCATCATATATATAGTCGTTCCATGCATGTTCGCATCTCTGAAGTTTTTCTAAAATTTCATTTACAGTAAAAGGACCAACTTGTGACCCCTGACGCGAAAGAAAAAATCTCTTAAGCATAACCCCAACTCCTTACATAATTCGATAGACAGGTTCTTATCGGCCTCTTGTGCTAGCTGCTAAATTGTTTGATTAATTGTAAAGAAAGATGACAGGACCTGTTTCAATGTTTCGAAAAGTTGTTTAAACTTTTAACACCCATTATGGAAACTGGAAAAAGATCCTGAACGTACCACTTTGGGATTTTAAAAATTATGATACTCTGAGGGTGGGTAAAAAATTACTCAACCGCGATACGGTCGAATAGAAACTGCCACTCTAAAAAGCGTAATTCTAGATCAGCTCTGGCTTCTACATGGGAAGCTTCTGCGGTTTCAGCTTGGTTAATCAAATCTATTAAAACATTAATGTCGATTCGACCCTGATTATAATTCCGATTTAATTCCTGAACAGCCTGCCTTAAAGATTTTAACTGATTGTCTTGGGATATTACATTTTCTTCAAGAGTTGCAATTTGTTCTGCTAAAAATTCTGCCTTTGTAATGAGCCTTTGCGTTTCGGTTCGAGTTTCTAAATCTTGAGCCAAAGCTAAAGACCTTGCTGCCTTAACTTGCGCGTCCCTAGCCCCACTTCCAAATGTGTGACTCCATTTAACACCTACGTAAAGACTGGGTCTTCTCCCTTCAAGCCATTCTTTTTCAGCCTCGGTTTTCGAGTTATCAATACCCGTTGCGCCAACTTGACCTACGATGGCAAATTGAGATCGATTTAAATTTTGAACACTATCAGCATTCAAATCTGCTTTTTGTTTTCTTATTTCAGCCAACTGCTGACTTCTCGTTTCCTTCAGATCTGTTTTATCGTTCAAAAC
>JAYTJV010000120.1:0-2802 GCA_043730825.1 Pseudobdellovibrionaceae bacterium | reverse complement strand
AGTGGTTTTGATAACGCTGGCGAGAACTTTTCATTAACAAAATTTTGAATTCCTAAACGATTTAAATAGTTACTGATAACATTTTCACTTTGGAATTTTCTCAAAAATTGAAAAATAAGATTTATTTCGATTTTATTGTGCGACTTTCGTGGCGGCATATTTTCATTATTGCAGTCATAATCAGTACAAACCGATTTTTCTCTATCAAGACGTTCAAGAACTCACCCTTTGCTGATATTGAGGCTCCAAAATGCTTATTTCAATGATCGCATGAACTTTGCAAATTTTCGTTCGAGATTATCGATCGAAAATCCTTTCCGGCTAACTAAAAATATTTTCGTTGCCTTCGACTCTTTATAGCCGGGAGGAAAAGGCAATTCCATTAGCTGAAGCGATGGCTTTACCTGTTCATTCTGCAATCGAACAATAAAGTCCGGACAATGAAGCACCGAAAGGCCCATTCGGGCCGTTTGTAATGCTGTTTCGAGCAGCTCAAACTGATAGCCTATTTTTCGCTTCGGAGCTTTTCCAGGCCACATATCGAGAGAATCAAATTCTAACGTATGAATTCGCAATTCAGTCGTAGGAACTGCAAACGGCCATTCGGTGAAAGAACTATTTTTCCACTTCTCCTTTCCATAAATATTCATGGAAAAAACCCCGATCTCTCTGTAATCCAATGCAGGGTCCGGTGCCGGAAGGTAAGTAATTCCGACATCGACAAGACCAGAGAGAATGGATTGTTCTATTTTACCGGGTGTCATTTCAAGCAGAATGACATTCGATAAGTTCAATTGGCTAAACATAGTCGAAAGAAAGTACGTGCTAAAAACTTCAAATGTTGCAATCCGGATTTTGTCGAGCTGAGGGGTGCCCGTCTTTAATAATTCAAAGAATCGCCGGTGCTCCTCAAGTAGGATGGTAGACTGCTGATAAACTTGAAGTCCCCTTGTAGTGATCCCGATCCCTCGTCCTTCAGGGAAAATGAGTTTACAATCTAACTCTTGTTCTAAGACCGAAATAGCTTTCGACATCGATGGAGGAGAAATTCCGATGAGTTCAGCGGCTTTTCTTAAGTTCTTAGTTTCGACAACAGCGGCGAAATAACGAAGTCTATCAATGCTCATAGGCTAACATATATAAGTTAAAAGTAGCTTTTATGCATCAATTTTGTATGAGAAGACCATTTTCACCTTGAAAGGGAAAAAAATATGAAATCCATGCTTCTTCTTGTGTGCGCTCTAATTTGCAAGGGCGTAGACGCCAATTCACAGTCTATTGATACAATTCCTTGTAATGATTCGATAGTTTATCAGAATCCTTTTGTTTACGGGGGGCGCCAGTTAAAGGCTTGTGCCGTGTCCGAAATTTCGCCGCGGATCGTCGCTCGCCGCACAGTTTCTGGAAATGCAAGATATGGAATCTGCGATCACGAGCGACTGAGCCGGCTCGCGACTCGTGATGCCTGGGAAAAATGCGGGAAACCAATAGACGGTGTCATTCGTGTTAGCGACTGGAAGGTCGTATGTTTAGATCACACATATGGAAGTGATTCCGGTTCCACTGCCGCCGCAGATTTTGCTTGTTTGTAAATTAGGGAGCCAAATTGTCTAATAACTTCAATTTTGTAAACCAAATAAGATTGCTATATAAGCACTAAGAAATGTTAACCAAGGAAAAATTTATGAAAATGAAATCATTTTGCGTGATTACTGCTTTTTTGGCAGTTTGCTCTTCACAGTCGCTTGCAAGAACCTGCAATGGTAGCCGACTCATCAAAAGTGAGAAGATAAACTTTCAAAATGCAACAAAAGAAAACCTGGAAACGAGTCTGAAGCTACAAGCACAAAAGCATTGTTTCATTCATGGCCTAGGGCTTAACCATCCTGTACAGCGTACAGCGACTGTTTACAGCTACATCTTCGAAGGGATTCAGCTTATACAAGCCGATGCCTGCTTTAGCTGCGTTGAGTTTTATCGATAGATTTAGCTCGAATGAAGTTCAAGCAATTTTCTAGATCACCACTTTTTCAAATTAAACTAATAAGGCTTCATGGCGAACAAAGAAAAGTTAACAGTCACACAAACGAAATTGCTTTTGAATGTCATCAAGAATTATCCTTTAGCGACCGTGATAACTCTTTTAGACGACGTAATAGAAATCAGTCATCTGCCTCTTGTAGTTGAAGAGTTACAGACCGGCCAATTAAAACTGCGTGGCCATCTATCTACAAAGAACCCTCAGTGGCAGCATCTCAGGAATGGTGCTGTGATGACAGTTGTTTTCAATGGACCTAATTCCTATATAAACTCCAGCTGGTATCTTGTAAACGATGTCTCCACTTGGAACTACGTCACAGTTCATGCATCTGGCGCTCCTGCTGTTGAAGAATCTTATGAGGAACTTTTAAATATTTTGAAGACTACGACTGATCTTGCGAATCAACTTTATGCAGATCAATGGGACTTTTATATCCCTGTCGACCTGTCATCTGCAAAGGACTTAACGGCAGCAATAGGCGGGTTTTCATTAGTACCATCAACAATAAGTGGCAGATTTAAACTCAGTCAATCAAAGTCAATCGAGGACCAGAAAAGAATTATTAAAAAACTAGGCAAGCGTGACGATGAAAGCAGCAGGCAAATAGCAGAGATGATGACTGAAAATATTGAACCATAACCCGGCATTCCGGGCTGGTACGGTCATTTAGCTGCGCCTTTTGAATTTGTAAGAAACTTTATGAAAACCTGTCTTTTTGATTTCGTAAAAATGAGTGCCCATCCTATTGAAAACAAGTGTTT
>JAYTJV010000119.1:0-8134 GCA_043730825.1 Pseudobdellovibrionaceae bacterium | reverse complement strand
GGGGTCTTTACAACCATGTAACTGCCGCGATCGAGTACCTCTCCGAAAAAACGGCCAAAAATATAATCTGTCTGGATTGCGAGAGACTTTGGGCTCATCGGTTATTTGTACCTAGACCAAGAATCGATGTCTACAAATGGAATGGTATTCGTAAGAAGCAGTTCACTCGCAAAATAGCTTTGTGGTCGGACATTTTCGCTAAAGCGGTCGCAATAGCCTGAAAAAGTGACCGCTTGTTGGCCCGGAGGCATACGAGTGGATCTAGATGGATTATTTTGGGGCCAGGCTGAAATACTGGAAGTCTAACTAGTCTTTCCGAAATGCAGGAAGATCTTTTGGTTCAGTCGTTAACAGTGGTGTAACTCGCCCTTCATAGTTTTCGAGAGACTGTTTAGGGAAAAGACGATCAACATAATCGGAAAGGTGAAAAACCAACCCTATTCCCTGTATAGAGTTAGGATTCAATCCTAACTGAGCCGCTTTTGAACGCAATTTCTCAAGGATGATTACTCCGTTTTTTTGAGCAGCTTCAACAAGATTTTTATCTTGAATCGTTTCAATAATTGCAACGGCTCGGGCTGCATCAGCGGCGGATGTAATGGAAGTGTTATCCAGCCGAATATTGTCATAAGACCATTTGCTCGGGTCATTATTTTGATAAGGGTTAAAACGTGGGAAATCCCAAATGAGGGGCCGCTGGGGTTGGCCACTCTGGTTAACGGGCTTTCGTTGAATCCATCCAACGCCTTTAAGCTCCAGGCCTTTTCCGAAAGAAATAAGATCAGGATAGAAGCCTTCATAATGCTGAAAGGCCCAGAATTGACCTGTCCTGCCACCGCCAGTGAAGATTTCGTCAGCCATGATAGGAATACCAAGTTCGTCGGCTAAACTTCTAAGTCGAAGGAGAAACTCTTTACGAAAAAAATGGAGTCCTTTGCTGACACTAATTGGTTCTAAGATGATCCCACCAATTTCCAAATCTTCTTTGTTTACTTGTCCACGGATGAACTTAATAGCTTCGTCTTCTGCTTTTCTCAGGCGTAAAAGTTCAGCTTCAGGAATGTCGTTTAAGAATTTTGTTTGTGGGCTTGGAACTAAATAGTGATCAAGGGTTTCTTGCGGTTTGATGGGGTAACGAATTGACATCTCAGCGCTTCGCCCAAAGGTGCCACCGTAAGGAAAAAGTCCGGTTTCAGGGTTTGCAAAGAAAAGAAGCTGCGGTCGTTTTGCAGTTTTCCCTGTTCTCTTCTTATAAGCATATCCTGCAAGCTCATAAAAATAATTATTAGCCTCTGTGCCGGAGCTTCTTAACTCCAAGACTCTCAGGCTATGCGCAATTCCATTTTCGATCACGGAATAGTGTCTCTTGTTTTTGACTAAGGTAGCTGAAAAATATGAATCCCATTCCACCATCAAATTATCAAACCGACCCTGTAGCTGATGGCCGCGCACAAACCAATAGGGTGTGATAATCGACGTATCTGAATTCATGATCAATTGGATATTTTGCTGAAAACGTGCATTTCCCTTAAATATGTTTGAGGGTAAAAGTTTGGTTCCCCATCCCGCGACCCCGTCGAGGCTACTTGCTGCTGGAGCAAAGATTGTCTTACAGCTGACCATATCGTTTGCAGATGCAACGCCGGACATCGACATGATGGCAGCTAAAATAAAAATAATCGCTGTAAGCTTCATGCTTTAGATGAATGCAACGGACATACCGTATTTATCACTGCGATAAGGCCCAATTTGTTTCCGGTCAAGTGTAGCAAAATGAGACTAGCAAGATGAAGTTGGATTTTAAAATTTGATCACTAAATGATATCGAAGCTCATTAGTCTCTTAGATTCTAATCCAATCGATATTTAAAAAATAGGCATCTTCGCTCGGCGAGGGTTCTCTGATCTCGTTTACTTTCTTAACAAGATCAACGATGAGTTGGCGGATCCGAATACCATCTTGTTTGGAAAGTGACATCGGCGAAGAATAAGCCATTTCAAACTCATGATCTAAATTAGGATGCTTTTCCATTGCTTTGATTCGCCAATTTCCATGATGTCTGCTGACAAGCGGAGAATGTGCCTCAAGATGTGTGGAATTTGAGCCAGGTTCGATTTTACCATTTCGATCTGTGCATACCCCGGACTTCACTAGAAATCCGATGACTTGATTTGCTTTTTGTTTGGAAAGACCTATGCGTGAACTTAATGTGGATGAGTTATCCAAACCCGGTATTGAACTCAAAACTGCAAGTGCACTGTAGTACCAATTGGAATAAAATAATGCCTTTTCTTCAGCTGATAGAACTTTATCTTTCTTTACTACATGAACTAACTCTAAAGCTTGCTGTTTGAGCAACTTCAACTCATTTGCAAAAATGGATCTTAAGACTTCAGTTCCAGCGCGCTCTGCTTGCAAAAGTACCAAGGCATATTTTGTTTCAAGCTCACCCAGCCCTAAATAAACGCAAATACTGGCTACTTGCTCGAGTGAAAAGGGTCTGTCCCCTTTTACTGCTTGGCTTAAAGTTGTGGAGTGAATCCCTGTTGCGAGAGATATACCTCTAAGTACCCCTCTGCCTTTATGAGGTAAAGTTTTCAAATATTTTCTTAAATAATCGCTGAAGGTTTTTACTTCGAATATCCTCATACTTACGCTCCTTTATTTGCATATTTGCAAACAATAATGGACGTTTTTTGCATACAATTATCTGGAAATCAACAAGGCTGTGCGATAACTATCATCTCGATGTTGACGTCCAAACTCTAAATAGAGGTAAATCAAAATGAAGAAGCAGTTTGATCAAATAGTTCGATGCCTTGTAGTTTTATTGTGCTTTTCCATTAACTCTTTATCGCTTGCTGAAAATGGTGTAGGACATGGAGGTGGTGGTGAGTGGTTTGTTATCGAATGCTTAGCTTCGATTAAAAAAAATCAAAATCTTTCCGTGAATGTCTGTTTAACTGGTGAAACAAATCAGCAAGGTCGATATGAAATCATTCCATGCGGAGATGATCGCTTTTCATACGTGACGATCCATCGATCAACCAAATTACCCACACAATCGCCAATCATAGAGACAATTAAAGTACCAGGCCGACTGTTCACCGTTGATTGGACTCAAGCAGGATTCTTCCTAAAAATGAGAGACCCTAAAGTAGGCCACTTAAACCTTATTCAGCCTGACTTTCGTGATGATTCGAGAGGTTCCATGCTGGATCTCAACATTTCTTCAATGAAACATTATCTGAGGGGCGTAAGCTGCAAATTTGGTTCGAACTAAATCTTCAAGTTATTTTAAAAATTAAAATCGTTATTCCCAGTTGTAACGATCTTACGGGACCCCAGGGTCCATAAAGGATATTGAGATGAAAACTATTATTTCATTTTTGAGCGTAATCTTACTTTCAAACTTTACACTAGCATACGAAACTTCGATCTGTAAAACAGGACTACTGCCGGCCGTATTTCATGGCACCTACAAAACTCCAAGTAGCAATACTTTAATCAGGCTTGTGGCCGGCAAGATGTACTTTGAGGGTCTTCAAGGTGCATTTTTGAAGGTCAGAAGTTGTATCCGTAATCAAAAAAGGATTGTAACTCTTATGGATAACCAGCCTAGCTCGACACAAAATTTTATTGTTTCAAAACTTCCTACTGGAAATCTTATTGTAGAAGATATGGAAACCCGTAAAGTACAAACTTGGATTTATAAACACACAAATTGAAATCGGCAAACAACTCAAAGCCATTACTCTTAGTAGCCCTTCGGGAGCAAATGACTTTTTCTTCTGATTAAATTTCCCAGCTATTCGGATCACTTCAGAAAATTGTTTTGGTGCCGGTTGATATGCGAAACTATCCATCGAAAATCTGAAATGTACATCTTTTGGAGCACAAAACAGATGAATTCAGCGCCTCAAAATGCTCACATCGAATTAAATCACAGAGGGAAAATTGAATTTTGCAGTAGCAACCCTGATTAAAAAGGAATCCATCCTTGGCGGTCTGCGACCAATCGAACAGAGCTAAAATGGCCAACAAAGCCGAGGAAAAGTTCGATAAAATATCTTCAACAATTTCGCGGTCAATGAATTTCGGGGGCAAAATGTTTTGTCCCCGTGACTTGTGATCGTAAAAGCCAGCTTTTCTAGTTTCTGCGGATTTGGTGTGCGATATCCTACTCAAGAATCTAATTTTAAAAGACAGTCTTGAAGTTTAGAGCTGAGAACTTCAAACGTTGGAAGTTCTCCACTTGCTAAATTCACAGCGCCCATTGAACGTTTTAAAGTGGACTTATTAAGCTTTTTCCAAAAATCACTGAAAGAAGCTGGGATTTCAGTCCTTCTGTGTTTAAAAGTGTTTCCTATTGCATTTTTTAAAGTCTTTAAGTCTATGCACATTGGAATTAGCAGGTTCAGGTCGTAGATATCCTTAACTCGTGAATTTTGGCTGCCTAATGAGACCAGGGCATGGAGTTTTTCAGCCACAATCGTTTCCACTGAGTACACGCGCCAGGAAATTAAATCTTTTGATAAAAGCTGAGGAAGATCAGCTTCAACAGGTCCCGGAGTTAAGGAGTCAGCGACCCCAATATCCAAAATAATTTTTCCGAGTCGGTTAAAATCAACAGCAGGTTCACCAAAAGAAAACCGAATAATCAAGCGAAGGCCTGCGTATTCTGTTTGGTGGTCTAAATTTTGAGATTCAATTTGGCCCATCCAAAGACCGTCCTGATGATCTGTCGGGATAATTTGTCGAGCTAAGTCTTCAGCCTCTTCGATGGATAAATTTTGTAATGAAGTATCGAGATCAATAGTCGAGCGATTAGAGCCATAGGTTTTGAGCATAACAAAGCCACCTTTAAAAATCAGGTGCCTTGAAAGTTTTGGAGAGCTTTGTAACCTGACAACTAGTCTTTCAATGGCAAACTCAAGAGCGAGACCATTAAAATCTCGGTCCATTTGTTGAGACATAGACACAAGCTTTTGCTTGATTGAGGTAGGTGATGCTGACTTTTTATTTTTCACATGCTATCCAAATAAGGTTGCAAAAGTTGTTCAGCCTCTAATTTTTCAGCCATATAAGAAACTTTATTCTTAGTTGTCTTATTTTCTTTGAGAGCAAGCTTCAAAGCTTGCACAGCTGTTGAAATGCCAACCATGCGATGGTACCGAAAACAGTCAACTAGGGTCCGTTCAATATCAGTAATTTTGAAACGAGAATGATTTTTAATGCCTATTTTCCAAGAAGGTTTACGAGTGCGAATAGCTTTGATCGCTTTTTTTCGAGGTGAAGACTTGTTATGAGGAATCAGAATCCAAATTCCACCATGCATCTGATCGGAAAGTCCGTAGTATTTAAGTGCCGAGTGCAGACAAATTACTGATGGTTTTCCGCAAAGAAGGCTAGCTTGAAAAAAATCTCCTTCTAGACCTTCCAAATCTTGAGGTCTTACATAGATTCCTTTACCCAAGCGCAAGATTTCGCCAGCCAGCAAACGCTCTTTGATTTCACGATATTTGGTTCTTTTTGAGGACATAAAGAGAGCATGGCACAATCTACGCACAATTGCAAATATGGGCCTAAATTGTGCCAAAAAGAGCAGAATCGGGTGACTTTGGCTGGTATTAGGGCGATTTGCCAAAATCCACCTTGAAAAATCAAGTAAATTCATGTATTTACGAAACCTAATGCCAGAACTACCCGAGGCCTAAAGTACGAAAATAAAAACATAAACGATTTCGATGGTTTAGTGAAATTCCAGAGTCTTTTCGCAGTTTTCGGATTTCATTTTGTTTCATTCTAGTTCATGAGCTTTTCACGATGACTCATTTGATTTCACAAAATCGGGTGACTTGGGTGACCTGGCTTTTCAGGTCACCCATTCAAGTGAGAAACGCATGACAACCAACCTGCCATTTTGATTTTTCTTGAGAGGAATTAACTACTCTTTAAAGGAGAGACAAATGGGACTTTTACGATTTTATGTATGGGTGATTAGGCTCGGGCTCTTGGTTGCCTTATGTGGGCAGCTTAAATCATGCACTTTAGTGATGATGGGTCTTGCTGCAAAAAAGACTGATCAGGGGATCATGTCATATTCTAAATTTTCGCGTGAACTGACTAAGTAATAAATCTGGTCTGTTCTAACATTTTAACAAAGGCCCTAAGGATTAACCCTTAAGGCCTTTTCTTTTTTGGAGGTTTTCAATTGTCCTCAAAAATTTGTTGTCTTTACATTCGAGTTTCAACCATGGACCAAGTCGGGGGAGCTGAAAGTCAAACTCGGGCTCTAACCGATTGGGCAAGTAAGAATGGAATTCAGAACTTTGAGATCTTTGCTGATCATGGGATTTCTGGAGCCAAGGAAAGCAGGCCGGCTTTAAACCGCATGATGCAAAAAGTGGAAGAAGGGCGTGTTGAGCAAGTGGTGGTGTTTGCCTTTTCAAGATTTGCGCGAAGTACGACACATCTTCTTAAAGCTTTAGAAAAATTCCGTGAAAAAACTGTGCGTTTTCATTCTATTACTGAAGCACTCGATACGAATTCCCCAATGGGAATTGCACTTTTCACGATATTAGGTTGTCTGAGTCAGCTTGAGCGAGAATTAATTCGTGAACGAGTCATTGCCGGAATGAAGAATGCGAAGGCGAAGGGGATCAGAATCGGGCGTGTGAGGAAAAGAAATTCTGCGCTGATAGAGTCACTCCTTGAGGCCGGTCTTTCATATAGGGAAATTGCAAGAATCGCTAAATGCTCCCATGGTTCAGTGCATGCTCAGAAAAAAGAACTGAAGAAGCGAAAAGCTCAAGAGGAGAAGGAAAAGTTTGCTGAGATGACCAAGGAATTTGCTCAAAATCCAGTTTCAGAAGCTGTTGAGCAAATGAAAGCTATGAAGCTATCGGACGACATGGTTTTGAAAGTCCAAACGAAGCTTGAGAACGATGCGAGGGAAAATGTTAGAAGAATGCAAGGTGATGTAACTTACGATACTTTTGATTAAGATTAAAACGGCCAGACCCTAATAAGGGATCTGGCCGTTTTTTTTGGATTCAAGTGACTAAAAGGCTGGCATTATTCTCGGAGCTACTCGGAGTAGACGGGGAGACACATGATCCAGCTAACTACATGCCGCTATAAAAAATAACGGCAAATGCCAAGGATAGAAGTGGTTACCGATCTTTCCTGAAATCGTCAGTAAATCGAAACTCCACAGCCTCCATACCAGTTAAGGTGTTTGGTTTTTTTTCACAATATAGAACACCAAAAGAATTTTTGTCTTCTGAGATAGATTTAAGCAAGGTGTATAGTTCTACAAGACTTAAACCAGTCTTATCGACGACTTCTTTGGAAATCGAGCATCCCCCTTTTTCTCCGGCCCAAATTATGATCGGAAGTCGTTGGGATTTAGACTCACGCGTGTCTATATCAATACTTACCTTGGTAACGTCCATTAAAGGCCCGACGTTTGAAGGCTCATTCAACTGAAGTTTAGCAAATGCGCCTAAACAAAAGAACATAACGAAAAGACTTGTAGTAACTTTCATATTAATACCTCATGAAGTCGCAAATATATTGCATCCAATCAAACTTCGATAGGCCTCATGTAAACTATCTAAGAATGTTTAATGTTTGGACAGTTAACCAATCCTTCGAAGTTCAATTTTGGCCAACTTAAATATATCCGTGTTGAGCACTTTCAGACGGGGACCAAAAATAGCGATTTTCCTAAAAGCAATGAAAGCAGACCTTTTGAGCCAAATAGCACCATGAGGATTCTATTTGAACCAATAGGTGGTCTTGGCAATCCAATTGGAACACCCTGAAATCCCCGAGCTCAAACTGCTTTACCAACCGCCAGGAAGCTCTGACTTGCGCCAATGACCGTTAGCCATGAACAAAGATCAAAAGCCACTCAACGATGTACCTGTGGTCACAAGAGCCGCGTCTAAAGCCAAGCACTGACCAAAACATAGCGCTTTTGAGTCCAAATTATTTTAAGGCGTCCCCATGGAACATTTTTAGGAATTATTTTTTGATCTCAAGCAAATGAGGGGACGAGGCGGGGAACGGAACGAAGCCCGCTCTTTTTAAGCGGGCTAGTCGTTGCAATCAGCAGCTTGTTTAGAAG
>JAYTJV010000118.1:0-2870 GCA_043730825.1 Pseudobdellovibrionaceae bacterium | reverse complement strand
GCAGCATTCCGTCCTGACCACAAAGATCGACATCCTTGTGACAGCTAGAAAATGCCTCGCCTACTTTGATGCTCTTATCAGCCCAGTGAAGTTCACTGTAAGCTGGAGCATAAATCTGCGCGCAAGCCATGCCTACGGACGGCTCCTGAGTTTCACACAAATTAGAATTAGCTAGTATGTCTTGGATCTCTCCGCGAATGGAATCAGGTAAACATTTTCTTTGCATGCTACCAGCAGACATTTGTGCAAGTTCACCCGTAGCTAGGTTGAGTGAGACCTTTTGATCAGCTTGAGTGAAAATATCAATAGATTGAGCTTGGGATAAAACCGGATCATTAATTTTTGTTTGAGATGCACTATTTGCATCAGCTAATAAATTCGATTGTTGTTGTGAACAGTTTTGGAAACTGAACATCAACACACCAGAGGCAACTAACATAGGCAAATATTTCTTCACGGATTTCCCCCTACCTATACTTCATCGGAAAACCGCTGAAACCTCTAGAGGTTTAGAAGAAGTTCTCAGCTTGAGACAAAGGTTTTAGGAATAAATTCTGTAGAGGAAAAATTGTTCCAGGAAATCGAAGATTCCATAATAAAAAAGCCAGCTTCATCAGCTGGCTTTTCTCAAATTGAGACAAGATCTTTAAATAAAGATCAGGTTTTTTTACTTACACTGAAGTGGGTAGAAAGTGTCGTTCAAAGAAGCAAAACCAGAAAAGCCCGCGCCTTCTTTTTGCAATACTAGGAAACCAGCACCTTTAACGGAACCGTTAACCATTTTTGCAGATTCAGAAACAACCAAAGACACTAGAGAACCTTCAGCTAAACCTTTGCTGAATGCGCCTTTTTCTAATTGGTTGAAATAAAGCAATCCGCCTGAAGGCTCAGTGATAGTTAAAGTCATGAAATCGCCTTGAGCCTCTTCAGTTGCTTCAACAACTGCAGTAATAACTGAAGCTCCACCTTCAACTGGAACAACACAGTTAAGAGTTGTAGCTGCTTGAGCTGCAAAAGAAGCTAATAGAACGAACAATACTGTTTTCATTTGATCTCCGTAAACCCGATCGGGTTATGTTAATTGTTAGGTTTGCCCCCGGAGATTTAGCGAGCCAACAAAGTCGCGTCAATGAATTTGAGTTATTATCTCTTTGTCATGCTTATGGTCAAAGTACCGACATGAAACCCAAACTTCGTCATCTCAGTTACATTCAACAAGACTTTGTCTGATATGAGATACATCCAATCATCCATCGTAATGTGATAGGTTGAGCCATCTATCGGGACAGCCAAGGTATAGGCCCAATTCACGGCATTCCCCGCTACTTTTCCATCAGCTTTACCAACGACATCAGCTGCGGTGCCTTCGTATTTTCCGTCACTCGTTTTTTTAATCGTCCAAACTCGTTTTTGTTTTTCGCCGTCAGACCATTCGAATGATTCATCTAGAGTGACAACTCCGTTTTCAACTTTTGCATCTATCACAACGTGAAAACGACGCTTCACTTTGCCAGAGCGGCTTTGAAGCATTCCGTAACCATCAATTTTGCCATTAAAAAATTCTTCTAAAACAAGAGCCGGCTTTTCATCTTTGTAATCTTTAACTGAAAGACCAGAGCATCCGGCAAAAAGAATAACGAATATTCCAACTAAAATAACTTTTAGATATTTCATAGCACCTCTTGGTCAAAAGACTACTGAGTCTGCATTCGGAAATATACGAAAATAATTTTGATTGAGGACATAAAAAAAGTCCCTTGGTTTCCCAAAGGACTTTTTGAATTTTTGAATAAACTCTTGAAACCAATTTTCGAGATAGCGCCGTTCGTAAAAACTGCGCTTCCTGGAGAATTATCTCTTTGAGTATTGGTATCTTCTACGTGCACCAGATTGACCGTATTTTTTACGTTCAACCATACGAGGGTCACGCATAACGTATCCAGCTTTTTTAAGCTGAAGCTTCCATTCTGGATTAAAAATTACAAGTGCGCGAGTTACAGCATGTCGGATTGCTCCGGCTTGTCCTGATTCGCCGCCACCTTTAACAGTTACTTTTAAATCAAACTTTCCAGTTTGGCTTAAAAGCTCCATAGGTTGCATGATCACCATTTGAGATTGCATACGTCGTAAGTAATCATCTGGCTTCTTACCATTGATAGTAATAACGCCTTTACCAGGTTTCATGAATACACGTGCAGCGCTTGTTTTACGTCTGCCAGTCGTCAAGATGAATTGTTCTTTAGTTGCTTTAGCCGCCATTTTTTAGGCCCTTCCCTTTAAACTAGTGTGTGCAGGAATAACGTAAGCCTCAGGCTTTTGAGTTGCATGAGGATGTACAGCACCCGTGTAAGCATTTAATTTTAAAATTGTGTGTCGAGACATTTTGTTTGTCGGAAGCATTCCACGAACAGCTTCGCTTAAAACAAAAGTTGAATCTTCACCCATCATTTGTCCGGCAGTCTTTTCTTTCAAAGAACCGAAGAAACGCGAGTGCGAGAAATACTTCTTAGAATTAAGTTTGTTACCAGTGAGTTCCATTTTGTCAGTGTTAATCACAACAACAAAATCACCAGTGTCTACATGAGGCGTGTATTGAGGTCTGTTTTTGCCTCTTAGGATGTTAGCAATGTGAGTTGCGATACGACCTACACGGTGGCCAGCGGCATCAATTACGAACCACTTTGGGGACTGTTCTTCATTCTTGGCTTGCCAAGTTTTCATAGTTTTCATCTGTTTGACTCCATTACAATATCTAGACGAGATCTGACTTTTTAAAGTTCGCGGCACTTGTTGTCAAGTTCTCGTGGATAATAAACTTTCCATAAGAACAAACCTTCTGGCGGGGCCGGTGGTCCAGCGATCTGGCGATC
>JAYTJV010000117.1:0-2871 GCA_043730825.1 Pseudobdellovibrionaceae bacterium | reverse complement strand
ATTTTTAGCATTCCTTGTAAGGTTATACCGTTGAAGAAATATTTAGCAATTTTTTTAATACTCATCGCATCTCTCGCAGCACCTGCTATCATTTTTTTTCCCAGCTATGAATTTTTTCTGTGGACCTCTGCGGGCTTTGACCGCGATTATCGTAAAATTAATAAATGTTTAGATTTTGACAAAGGCTGCTGGGACTATAAGGCTAAAGTCTGCAGACGCGCCTGGGCCGGGGGCGCCTGGGCCGGGGGCGCCTGGGCCGGCCGCGCCTCAGCCGGCCGCGCCTCAGCCGGCCGCGACGAGCCCAATGCCCAAGTTCTCTGCGAGCTAAGTCTAGTAAAGTAGAGTTATGGCATAAAATCTGCTTAACTATTCACGCACAGGAGAACTCATATGCTAACAACAATTTTACTAGATCTCGATGGGACTTTGCTTGATAGCAACGACGCTCATGCCTCATCGTGGGCAGAAGCACTTCATGAATTTGATTTCGATATTGATTTTCAACAAGTGCGTCGATTAATCGGCATGGGTACTGACCATTTACTTCCCAAGCTAACTGGAGTTTCATCCGAAAGTTCACGTGGTGAACATATCGCCCATCGAAGGGGCGAAATTTTCAGAGAAAAATATTTACCCCTGTTGAAACCGTTTCCCTTGGCTCGTGAACTTGTCGAACGAATGATTTTAAGCGGTTATAAATTAGTTGTCGCAACTTCTGCTGGAAAAGAAGACTTAGATGGACTTCTAAAACAAATCGGTATTGATGATTTAATTATTCGCACAACATCCGCAGATGATGCGGAACAGTCAAAGCCAAGTCCCGATATTGTCATTGAAGCGCTGAAAAAAGCGAAAGCGTTACCACATGAGTCTATTATGTTAGGTGATACGCCATACGATATCAAAGCCGCAAAGCGAGCGGGAGTTAAAACCGTAGCCTTGACATCGGGAGGCTGGAAAAAAGAAGAATTAAAAGATGCAGTCGCGATTTACAAAAACACTCAGGATCTTTTAAACAATTTTGATAAATCAATTTTCAGTCGCGACCGTGAAGTCACGGGATCTTTAGGCTTTTAGTTTTTTCCCATAATAGCAGCAAGGGCCTGGGCCACTTGTGCCTCTTGAGTTACTTGAATTCCACCACCCTGGCGGTGAATTTCTTTTCCTTGAGCATTTGTGATAACCCAAGTTGGAAAAGCATTAATTTTCCTTAGCTTCATAATTTGATTGGAGTTGTCTGCATAAGACTCAACTGGGGCCAGTTCGGATTTCTTTTTTTCATTTTCTTCAGCAGTTGATGCGCCAATCACAACCCCAAAGCCGATCTCGGGTCGATTTTTAGGAAGATATTTTTGAAAAGCGTGGAATGTCGGCTCAGAGTAATGACAAGCTGGACACCAAGGCGCAACAAAAACGGTGATGCAGATTTCTTTCCCAACACAATTTGTTGGTATTCCGGCACTTGAAAGCTGCGCACCACCAGCTTTTAAAGATTGAGATACTATTTTTGTTTGTTGAAGAGACAATCTGTAATCACGGATTTCTTTGTAGCCGAAATAAGCCGCCAAAATAATGCAAATAAAAATTAAATTTCTCATGCTTCATTCTTGAGCTTATCTTGTTGATTAGCAATCTGAATTCTAGACATCCAGTCTGCGCTATACTAGGGACAACAAAGTCATTAATACTTTAGTTTTTGATCAAGGTATTCGCAGTTGATTTAAAGATTTCGCCGGTCATAAGCCAAGAATATGACAGTGACTCTTAATGAAAAATTTATTCGGTCCAAGGGCTAAAAAACCTCTTTAAAATCGATGGTTTGAGCCCTTGTGGCATTTTAACGGAATTCAGCTGGAATTTTGATTTTCTGTTTTCATCTGGAACTTGCTCCAAAAACTATTTTCTTGCCTCGAATTAAGGCTCCTCTTAAACAATCACCTGTTCATTCCAATTTAGTTTTTGAAGAGGAGACTTCAATATGGGCAACACTTTAGTACGCGGACTTTTAACTTTAGCAATCGTTTTAGGATTTACAGCGACTGCTTTATCAAGCGACTCTCTCAGCATTCTGGCAACAGATGCTGCTCTTACAGAAACTGATGCAAACGCAATGGATGAGCTCGATCCGAATGATCCAAACATTGAATCAATTTTAGAACAAATGGATCAGGATTACGAACAGGCCACGGGTTTAAGTCCGTTTTTAAATGGTGAAGAAAAAGAGGAGACTGAACAAGAGTCTTTTGGCTTCGACATCTTCGGAGTAACAAAACGAAAAACACTCAAAAACCAAAAAGTTGAAACTTGCGTTCGCCGGGAGTGTCCAATTTGGGTTCAAGTCGTTCGATCACGACAAATGCTTTATCTTTATGAAAACGGAGAAGTCACTCAGCAATGGCCGGTATCAACTGGTAAAGGTAACTCAACTCCAAATTTAGACAAGCATCCTAACGGTCGTATTTACGATAAGTACACTTCAAGTCGTTTTCCAAGCCAAGGTTACCAAGGATTAGGAAACATGCCTTACGCTGTTTTTATTCGCGATGGTTTTGCAATTCACGGAACTGCAGAAGTTAACTGGAAACATCTTGGAAAGAAAGCTTCTCACGGTTGTATTCGCCTTCACCCTGACAATGCATATCGATTCAATCGCTTGGTTCGCCAGCACGGCATCGACTGGGTTTGGATTACTGTTCAGGAGTAGTCCTTCAATACGCACGCTGCTTAAACACTTTTGGGCCGAAAACTTAAGCGACTTGTTTGTTTAGGTTCAAAGCAAAAAAAAAGGAGCACTTAAATTAAGTGCTCCTTTTTTTATTTGGTTTTTACTACAAATAAATTTTATTACTGTAAAACACCGATGTTCACTTG
>JAYTJV010000116.1:0-2881 GCA_043730825.1 Pseudobdellovibrionaceae bacterium | reverse complement strand
TCTTTTTTTGACGATAAGTTTGTATGCGGAATTCTCTTATTGTTACCTTATTTTCTTTATTTCCTCTGGTATCATGTCAGTCTAAAGAAGTGGCTCGGGTTCCGGCGTTTGATTCTTCCTTTTCGTTTTCTAAGAAAAAACTAACTTTAGAGACCGTTATCGCAAACTGGAATGAATCTTTAGATAAAATAAATTCTCGTGACCCTGCTACCAAATTAAATTGGCAGGAAGAACTTCACCGTATCTGTTTGAAGCAAGATGATCTTTGTGAAGCTGGTTATCGAAGTTCAAGTAAGCGTGAACAGTTTAATAAAAAAGTGATTTCTGAAATTAAATCTGAGCTTGAAAAAGAGGACTTCGTAGCACTTCAAGTTTATCCGGTTGATATTGGTCTCAAATTCTTTTCTAAGCACAAGAAGACTAAGCTATTAACTTATGCAGATACTTTACTAAAAGATGTTGAGTGCAAAACCAGTGATTTAAGACACGCACTTGCTTCGGCTTTGGAAGATAATTTGCCGGATCTTGAAGTTAAAAATATTGTTCAGGCACTTTATGATCAAAATAGCGAATGTCCGTCTAATAAAACTAATACTATGTCTTCTTATCGGGCTGCTATGCTCAGACTGGTTGATCAAGATTGCTCAAAAGCAGTTCCGTTACTTCAAAAAGTGACGAACTCTTCTGAAGATTATCTTAAACCGCGATCACTTTATTGGAGCTGGCGTTGTCAAAGTGAATCACCTGATATTAAAAATGCTGCAAATCAAAAATTACCATTTTTTTCGTATCACCGGATTCTGATGGATGCTGCAAATTCGACGACTCCGGAAGCTACTACTCCGTTGTTAGAGGAAACTCCGGTCGCCGTTGAGTCTTTAAACAATCCAAACTTAAATGAAGCTGCCCGCTTTGCTGAAAAGCTTATTGCAAATCAGATGGTCCCAGCCGCAAGAGCTGTTCTGGAAAAAATTCGAGTCGATCGCCTTCAAGAAGTTGAACCTGAATTTCAAGTGTATTGGGCAAGATTGCTTCATATTACTCATGCAGGCATCAAGAAGTTTCAGATTTTAGCGACTTTGATTAATACACATCCGCAATTTCGCTCGAAGACTATTCAACTTATGCTATTTCCAACTTCATATTTTGAACATGTTGAAGCAACTTCGAAAAAAATTGATCCTTGGCTAATTCAGTCTCTTATTCGTCAAGAAAGTGCTTTTGATCCGCGTGCACGCAGTCGAGTTGGCGCTACCGGTCTTATGCAATTAATGCCCGCAACTGCCAAAAGAATTGTCAAAGTTCGGGGTAAGTTAAACGATCCTGTTTACAACTTGCAGGCAGGCGTGAAGTTTTTGGAGATATTAGTAAATCGTTTTGACGGACAAGTTCATTTAGCTTTGGCTGCTTACAATGCTGGTCCTGGCAAGGTCCATGAGTGGCAAAAACGCTATCCAACGAATGACCCTATGTTATTTGTTGATACGATTCCTTACCGCGAAACGCGCGAATACGTGGCTTTTATCTTGAGAAACTATTACTGGTATCGATCGTTGAATCCAGAAACTGAAAAGTCTCAACTAGAACCAACAAGTCCACTTGTACGAATGGCAATTCAGATTGACTCATTTTAAGACACTTCATGTTTGAAGTTTTAAGCTTTTATCGACGGCCACAAAAAAGACATCGGTCTATATCTTAATCGATCAATCAGTGCGCGATAGATAAGATCTCGCTCAGGTGCTTGTATTTTTCGGGCGCGAATTGCAAGAAATAGTGCCAAAAAGAATGATACGAGAAGATTTAGTGCAGCCATCGAAATAATTCCCATAATCGCGAACCAAAAATCCCAAGTTTCAAAATAGTGAGACGGCAAAGACAGGCTTGCTACCGCTAGTGATCCACTTGATAAGGTGACATGCCTTACATCTAGCATGACTCCAAAAAATTGCATAATAACAGGAACAAGGCCCAACATAAACGCCAACGATATGTTTCCGGCAATCCCAACAATGTTCTTTTTTAAAAACATAGAAAATAAGCGCATTCGCGTTTCACCAAATATGAAAACTAATCGGCGATTATGTGCAAGTGCCGGCGAGAGCCTGCGATAGGCATACCAGTTATCAACCCAGCCAGCTATAAGACTTGAAGCCCAAAGGAGTACTCCCGTGAATGCGGCATAAAGAGGTGTAAGGCCTAAGATGGAAAAGCTTTCAACGACCTTAACTGCCTTATCCTGTGTAAGTAAGTGCGAGCCGTTTACAATTTTTCCTAACCAACAAATCAAAATGGTTACCGGTATTACTCCAGAAAGATTTCCAATTACCGCCGCAACTTGAGTTCTAATTGTGTTTACGATTTCATCTATCAAATCTTCTAAGCCTTCTCTATTTCGAATGCCTTGCATCTTTGCAGCTAAAGCCGGAGCTGTGACTGAAGATTGTTTTGTAGCTAAAGTAAAATTACTGAAATGAATAACTAAAAAGCTTACTGAGTAATTTATACTTGCGAAAAATCCGCCGAAGAATCCCGTTAGCCCTAAGAAATACAAAAGAAATTTAAATATTGTCGTAAATGCTGTAATGATTCCGCCGCCGATTGCCCGCTTAATCATTGTTTTGTACTCTGCCTGGGTCCTGGTAATGTAGTGTTCACCCGTTTCTGCAGTTCGCTCTACAATTTTTCTAGCTAGCAAAGAAAAAGTCTGACTTGCTAAAGAAAAAAGACTTCTTCTTTCAAAGCTATCATTTACTAGAATTTCTAGAAATGTCGAAAGCGATAAGGGATCCATGTTTTTCTGCTGCAGAATAAAAACTATATTGTGAACTCGTTTTAATAAAATCTCTATTTTTTCAATTTGAAAAACGATTTGGATACT
>JAYTJV010000115.1:0-2881 GCA_043730825.1 Pseudobdellovibrionaceae bacterium | reverse complement strand
TCCCAAAGGGCTTTTTGGTCATTTTTATTTCGGATTGGCGGATTCATCTTGAAGGACGAATTATCGCCATCAATTGTTTCGGTATTGAAAAAAAGATGGTGAGGACTAACTTCAGCAGTGACACGAAGGCCTTCAGCTTTGGCGTTTTGTACGAGTTGAGCCGTCTTAGCACATGATACGTGTAGAACATGGTACCGAGTTTTTGGAAACCGTCTTAGCAATTGTAAATCGCGTTCGACCATTTGCCATTCGGGCTCTTCAGGGTAAGGCTTCACCCCAAGCTTTTGTTGCACCGGCCCTGGGGCAAGCACGCCACTATGGCCAAGGAACTCGGCATGCTGGAGGAGCGGGATATTTAAATCTTGAAGTCTTGAGAAAGCTAAAGTCATAACCTCATCTTCTAGGACACCAAGGCCGTCATTGGTGAAGGCGACGACACCAGAGCGAACCAAGTTTTCAAAATCAGTAAGCTCAGATGAATCTAAATTTTTGGTAATTGCCGCCGACCACAAAACCAAGACGCCATAGTTTTCTTCAAACTCACAAACTTCAGTTTTTCCTTGGTTGAGCACTTCAACGCAGTCAATTGTCGGCTGTGTGTTTGGCATTGTTAACACGGCCGAGTAGCCGCCCTTCAGAGCTGCTAGCAAACCCGTTGCGGCTGTTTCCTTTTGCCCTTGGCCAGGAATTCGCAAATGAGCTTGTACATCAACTCCCGAAGGAAGAAGTGCCTTACCGCCAAGATCGATGACCGTGCCGACGTTCTCTAGTTCAGACTTCATTTGTAGAATGCGTCCGTCCTTGATCAGAAGATCCATCTTTTTTGGCTCATGATCGGACGACCACACGCTGGCATTTTTTAAAACATAGAGACAACAGTTTTGTTTCTTCATCAAACTCTTTCAAATTTTTCAGGGCGTAAAATCGAAATATCAGAGGCATAAGTGATCAGGGAATAATTTTCGAAAAACTTCTCTGCTAGTGCTTCCATAATTTTCATGGCCAGTTGTGGCTCTGTGACGATTTCGATTTTTGATTTTAAATCAGGAATTTCGCCACTGCTTTTTTCTCCGTTGCCTTGACCCCTGACTTCTGTGACGGTGAAGCCTGTGGCCCCGAGGTCTTGACTAATGGTCAAAATACTTGAGCTTAAAACGGGTTCGCAAATAATGGTGACAAGTTTAAAATTAATAAGTTTCATATTTTTTCCTTTACCCAGCAAGCCATTCGGCAAATTTAAAAAACAATGGAATTCCTACTACTAAATTAAATGGAAAAGTGACGGCTAAGCTTGCAGTTAGATAATAAGTGGGATTGGCCTCAGGCAAGGTCATGCGAACCGCAGGCGGTGCTGCGATGTAAGAGGCACTCGCCGCCATCGCACCAAGCACAGTAGCGCCTCCAACAGAAAGACCCGACCAATGCCCGAGAAAAACACCCAATGTACCGTGAAGAATTGGTATCAATATTCCGAGGGAAATGAGGGGTAATCCTACTTTTTTTAGATCTGAAAGTCTGGATCCTGCGACAATCCCCATTTCTAAAAGAAACAATACAAGTGCGCCTTTAAACCCTGTTTCAAAAAATGGTTGTATAGGCTCGTAGGCTTTTGCTCCCATAAGAAGTCCTATGACCAAACCACCAACTAGCAAAATCATAGAGCGACCAGTTAGAATTTCATGAAAGATAGCAGACTTGGTTTTTTTATCGCCACTCGATATGGATGAATTATTTTTCGCTCGTTTTAGTGCGCCTATGGCTAACGCGATATGAATACCGGGACTTTCTAGTAGAGTTAAGAGCGTCGGCATAAACCCCTCTGCCGTTTTCCCCATTTGTTCGATAAATTGATTTGCCGCAATAAATGTGACCGCAGAAACTGAACCGTAATGTGCGGCCAATGCAGCCGCATCGATCTGTCCAAATCTTCCCAACTTTCGCATGATTATATAGGCCGAGATTGGAGTAACACATCCCAAAACGAGAGTTGCAAAAGCCGGCCAAGCAATGACTTGAAAAGTACTTTCAGATAGTTCAACTCCGCCTTTTAATCCAATCGCCAAAAGAAGATAGATGGATAATGAAGAGTAAAGATCTTTTGGTAGGCTCAGTTCGCTCTTCATTAATTTCGTTGCAATTCCAAGCAGAAACGCTAGCACTATAGGTGATAATAGGTTTGTTTTTAAGATTTCAAAAGCTGTCAAAGTTCAGTCCTTTATTTTCAAGGGTTACAAAACTCACATTCAGACGAGTCAATTTCACGCTTACCATCAGGCCTTGGCCGCTCTTCTCTTGTTTCGCATCGCGGACAGGCGAGCAATACGGCTTTAGCAATTCGACTAGGTTCTTTGCAATCACCGCACGGAAGGCCAGGAACTCCTTCGACAACTGTAAACCCTGGGTACTTGCAAGTCGGACAAAAAGAGTTAAGACTTTCGATTAACTTTTTTCCCGCATTATAAATCGCGTCTCTTCGAGTAGCGTTGTGACAAGCCCGCAGATCAGTCATGAGAACAACCCGCGCGGTTGTTGAGGCGACAAAGCATTCAAGCATTGCTTGCTCCACGGCTTGCACTGTGTGAAGGCCCTTGAATAGCGGTGCTAACAATCCCTCAGGGTGTACGATCACCCCATGATCAGGAAACTTAATTTCTTTTAAAAATGCTCGATAGTCATCGCGGGGTCCTAGGATGTTTTCTGCGTGCACTGGATCTGTCGCCAAATATTCAGCATAAATTTCGCTACCGGTTTCGCGGTCCCACAACAGAAGTGACTCAAGGTCTGTTTGCATAAGACCAATCAGCGGATGCGGGCCGAAACTGCCTTCGCTTGCAAGAATCAATTGGGCTTCAGAGTGTCTGTCGGCTGCTGCTTTTATTTT
>JAYTJV010000114.1:0-26910 GCA_043730825.1 Pseudobdellovibrionaceae bacterium | reverse complement strand
CCCTGCTGATGCCGCCGAAACTGTAAGTTTCTAAACATACCACCCGTACGCTTCTAAATACTGAAATTAGTATTCAAGTACCGGACTCCATGCATCAGAATCTTTCGGCTGATCTGGGATTAGATAAAATTTTGTCCCAGCCTTTGCCATTTCACCAGCTAAGTCAGGAGTTGCAATTGCTAAACCACCATTCAAAAGTGCATCTAGTGAGTTTACTTTTATATCCACCTTTAATAAACTTAAATTGGCATGGACGGCAACGCGGCTCCAGAAGTGAGTGTTTGTGCGGATTAATTTTGTAAACTGATTATAAATGTTTACTTGCACAACCACCGATCTAGCTTGTTTTGAAAAGCCGACTTTTGAAACAAACCCAATTTTAAACCCTCGGTAGGTCACGCTGTCGCCGACGCTTACGGATCCGACATGTTCTGTTTCGACTATGTAATAGCTAGTATCTTCTAGGGGTTCGCCCATATCGACTCCGATTTCGCCTTGAAATAGATCTTGAAAGCGGCCCTCTGGAGCTCCTGGTCGAACTGTAATATAATTTCCACCAACAAGAGTTTCAAGACCACTGATACCCCTAAAGTTAACTTTCGGTATCACAAGCGAAAATTTAGAATTTTCGACTGCGAAACGCTCGGCGCCTTTATCTAGTTCCACATGGGCGACAATATCTTTTTGATCATCGGCAATGGTCACGCTAGTCACTTTACCGATCGTGACACCTTTGAACCTAATTAGAGTGCGGTCTGGCTGAATTCCCATGCCTTCATCAAATTTGATTTTAATTACGGCCCCTTTTTTTTCATAATGCTGTCTAAGAAGTGCAAAAGTAATGAGAATCGCGAAAAGCGGAAATATCCAGAGATACCAACCTGAAAGCGCAGATATAAATTTACGTTTGATGCTCATCTTCGATTTTTCCTAATACTTGGGGTTTAAAGAATGCAGAGGATAACATAGTAAAAATAACGACTAATGCAAATAACACGGCACCAGGTTCGGCACGAACAGTCGCCATGGCACCTAATTTCATGATGGCGACTAGTACAGCTAGCAGATAAATATCAAGCATTGACCACCGACCAATTGCTTCAACGGTATGATAAAGTCCAAGTTTAAATTTTGTGTTTTTATTATTCTTTGCCGTTAACCCTAAGTAAAAAAGGATCACAAGCTTAAAAAATGGAATCAACATACTAGCTAAAAAAACCACAACGCCAATGGCCCAAGACCCACTTTGCATCAGGTCAACAATTCCACTCCAAATAGTTGTTGAGTGGCGATTCCCGTACATTTCAATTGTCATAAACGGAAAAATATTTGCAGGAACATAAAAAATAAGTGCGGTCAGCGCAAAAATCATAGTTGGCGCAAGCGAAAGAGAATTTGAATGAGATGCTTTAGGATCACTCATGGGGACACTTTATATGACCCTCTGTATTTAGTCACAGAAGTTCAGTAAAATTTCTGCATAAATACAAAGTTTTTTGTCGCAAAGCCTTTCATTAGGAAAAGCTTTAACACCGGCTTTGGTCTTAGCGATGTAAATACCCCACACTCAAGATTGAGTGAATTTTTTCTGGGACTGTAAACCCCGGACTTAAAACAAGAGATGAAGGCCTATCGTTATAGTCTCAGAATTTAGTTTATATACAAAACACTGTTAAAAACCAAATTGCATTGCAACATTAAAAACGTCAGAGTTAAGCTATAAGAACTCCCTTCAAAGATGTGGGGCAAATTAAACAATAATTTAAGCACAACTTTGAGAAAATATTCTCAAGTTGAACGAAAGGATTCGAAAGATGAAAATTCCAAAAACACTCAGTCGATTTTGTGCCATTTTTATGGCGGTAGTTTTGACTAATCTTCCTGCACACGTTTTTGCTGGCTCAAAAATGATTCAGACAAATGTGGTAGCTGCAGATATGAGCAGAACTCAAGCACAAGCTCAGATTCAAAGTCTTTTAAGCAACTCGGACGTTAAGCAGGCGCTAGTTGATCAAGGGCTTTCAGCTGAGGAAGTGAACTCTCGTATAGCAAATTTATCTGACACAGAAGTAAAGCAGCTAGCTGGTCAAATGGAACAAGCCAGATACGGCGGCGATATTTTAGTTACTATTTTAATCATCATTTTAATTATTTTCTTAATTAAACGCATCTAAATTGTCTTTCGAGGTTCTATGAAGTTTCTTCTAGGAATGTTTGCCGTAGCGGCCCTTACGGGCTGCGCTACGACCGCTAAGCAGACAGAAAAATTTTTTAAGACCTCGAATCAATTGCCTCCGAAAAAATTGATTGAAGGTGTTCCTTTTATCAGTCAAGAAGCTGGTCAATGTGGACCCGCAACACTGACTATGGCTTTTAATTGGGCAGGACATTCTGTAAAAGTTGAAGATGTATTGCCTCAAGTTTTTAATCCGAAAATGAAGGGCACGCTCCAAGCTGACATGATTAGCGCCAGCCGACGAAATGGACTTATCGCAATTCCCATTGAAGGCATTGACTCTTTGCTTGCGGAATTAGCAGCAGGAAATCCTGTGATTGTATTTGAAAATCTAGCACTCAGTTGGTTGCCTCAGTGGCACTATGCGATTGTGTTTGGTTATGATCTGTCTCGAAAAGAAATCATTTTGCACTCAGGTCCTGAAGCCAATAAGCGGTGGGACATGGAAAAATTTGAGCGATCATGGATGCTTGGTGAATACTGGGGCCTTGTTGTACTGCCCTCATCCAAGCTTTCTGCAACTGCAGACGAAGTCGCTCATGTTAAAGCGGCATCAGCTGTTGAACTTGGACCCTTTAGTCAGTCTGCTCAAGAAAATTATCAATTGATCCTCAAAAAATGGCCCGACAGTCTAGGGGCCTTGATTGGTCTTGCTAACGTTGCATTTGAAATAAAAGATTATAAAAGTGCGATATCCCATTTATCTAAAGCGACTGAATTTCATCCGAACTCTGCTTTTGCTTGGCACAACTTAGCAGTAGCTCAAGGGAGCGCTAAAATGAAAAAACGAGCAAATCGAAGTGCCCACCGAGCAATGGCATTAGTTTCGCCAGATAACTATAAAACCTTTTCCGAAAATTTATCAGAATGGCTTTAAACGCAGGTTAGTTATTTAGTATTTTTCTTATCAATTTTATTTTCTTCGTCTGACTTTTCTGGGTTTTTTTCCTGAATTAAGTATCTTAAACCCACAAAAACACCATAGTGGTCAGCTTGTTCATGTTTTCGGCTGGTCGCCGCAATTGAATACCGAGCTTCAGTGACGACATCAAACTTATCGCCTTTCCAAGCTTCCGCTTGAAGAGCAAGATCAAATCCGTATTCGGTAGAATATTTGTTTGAAGTGGATAATTCACTGCCTGTGGGAAAGTTATTATATAAAACACGGCGGTTACCCATGGGGTAAGCTGAATAAAGCGCCAAGGAAGTCGATAAGTAGCTTTTTAGCCACCATTTGTAACCCATTGTAATATGAATTACCTGAGACACCTCTGAAATAGAGAAGGCACCCTTTGTTTTTAAAATGCGTTTATTTAAATGGAACATAGCGATCTCAAGAGATCCGTGATCATTTATGTCGCCATTTACTATGAGGCCAATCCCGGGCATGAGAGGGTCGCCCGCCTTGGTTTTTGCTTCCTTAAAATTTGTTTTGAAAAAATAAGGCCCAAGGTTCGCGGTTATGTTGCCTTCTTCAGGCACATAGGCCCATGAAAAGCTAAAGCCTAAAAGAAAAATGACAACGAGCATATTTTTACACATTTCCATTTAGGCAGAGTAAGATTGTTGAATATGGAAATTCAATCAAAATCTTTCGAGTATAATATTGTTTAGACTTTTCGGCTCGTTTTTTAATAAGTATTTCCTGTTTTTGCTAATAGGTTATTTGCCTCAAGCATTTGCTGAAACAAAAAAACTGGATCCTCTTGTGGAGCCCAATTTTGAACAAAGAATGATTCAGAAAAATATTCAGGTCTCAGAATGGTTTGACGGTGTTGCAGAAGGTATTGATCTTTTTCTTGTTGGCAAACAAACGACCCGAAATCGAAACAAGACACGGGTTACATTAGAACACACCACTTATTCTTTTGAAAATAAATCGTTAAAGAACAATTTCAGTCTTGGTATTTTCCCGCGTTTTCCCAATCTTGAAAAATATTGGGCACTGAAATTTACATCATACGATGAAAAAGAAAATCGCCGGGGAGCTCGCGCAAATTATGTTGGCCAAAATACTCGGCGTCAGAATTATGGAGCCACAGTTGCTTGGTATAGAAAGATCGGAAATATTCGAACGTCGTTCGAGCCCCGAATTGAGTTACAGGATCCGATTAAAATTTCGCACTCACTTTCTTTTGATAGCAGTGCTCAATTTGAAAAATTTGAAATTAGACCTAAGCTCGAACTTTATGCCAGCGCCAAAAGAGGCCCAGGTTTTTATCAAGGACTGAATTTTAATTACTTTCTTTCTAAGATGTGGACCATGAGTCTCATTAATCAAGGTGATTACGTAGATAACAAGCGAACCTTAACTGTTAATAACGGAATTTCATTCGGACAAGAAGTAAGTAAGAAAACCACTATGTCTTACACATTTATGGCAACTTCTATCAACAGACCAAGTTACCACTTAAATGGTTACAACGTTTCAGTTTCTTTTAATGAAATGGTTTATAAAAAGATATTCGACTATACAATCATTCCGTATGTCGAATTTTTAGAGCCTAACTCGTTTGCGGGCCAAGTCGGTGGGATTTTAAACTTAAGACTTATGTTCTAAAGTTTCAGAATAGAGTGCTCTCTCAATTATCTCTGAGCCCGGTCACTCGTTCCGCGTTTTGCGCCAAAAAATCTTTTTTTATTTCTGCCACTACCACCGCCTGTAGAAGGTCTTCCTCCGCCGCCACCGCGACTGCCTCTTCCGCCTTCGATCTGCGCTTTGGCTTTTCCTACGCTCATAACACGCGCATTGGCTGCTAAGTCAGAATGGAATGGGTGTTCTTCGATTACTTCAATACGCTGACGAGTGTCTTTTTCGATAGCGTTTAAGTAAGATTTTTCTTCAGCAGTGCAAAATGAAATTGCATCGCCTTCAGTTCCTGCTCTGGCAGTACGACCAATTCTGTGCACGTAATTTTCTGCAATGTTCGGTAGTTCAAAGTTAATAACGTGGGAAATGTTATCAATATCAATACCACGAGAAGCAATATCAGTCGCAACAAGAACTCGAACTTTATCGTTCGAAAAATCTGCAAGAGCGCGCTGGCGGGCACCTTGAGATTTATTTCCGTGGATAGCCGCCGCGGAAATTCGATTTGCTTCAAGCTTATCAACAACTTTATCAGCAGCATGTTTCATTTCAACGAAAACTAAAACTTTGTAAAGATTATTGTTTTTTAGTAAATGAACTAAGAGATTTATTTTGTCTTTTTTCTCTACAAACATAACTGTTTGTTTTATACGCTTTACTGTTGACGACGGTGGAGTCACTTCTACTTTTTTTGGATTTCTTAAAATGGTATTGGCAAGTGCACTGATCTCGTTTGGCATTGTTGCAGAAAAGAAAAGATTATGTCTTTCCTTCGGCATCAATGGAAGAACGCGCTTAATATCTTTCATGAAACCCATATCAAGCATGCGATCAGCTTCATCAAGAACAAAAATTTCGACTTTGTCTAAGCGTAAGTGCCTTTGCTGAATCAGGTCCAAAAGTCTTCCTGGAGTTGCAACGAGTACATCAACTCCGATTGCGAGATCTCGAACTTGATGACCTTGGCCTACGCCACCAAAAATAACAGCATATTTTTGTTTCAAATTTTTTCCATAAGTTAAAAGACTTTTATGGATCTGGATCGCAAGTTCACGAGTTGGAGTTAAAATGAGGGCCCTTGGTGATCGCGGTTCGCGCCTGTTTTGTCGTTCGCTTAAGATATTTAAAATGGGTAAGCAAAAGGCAGCTGTTTTACCAGTACCTGTTTGAGCAATGCCTAACAAATCATGGCCTTCAAGTACTAACGGAATTGCTTGCTGTTGAATTGGAGTCGGGGTGTCGTAGCCAGTTTCTTTTAGTGCTTGTTGAATTGGTTCGATAAGCTTGAGATCAATAAAGTGAGTCATAATATCCATTCTTGGTAAGAAGAAGCTTTGTACCCTAGCAGTGCTATTTTAGTCCAGTTTGATTTTTGACCAAATATCGGAGAGGGAAAGCTTTTCATTGGTTTCATAATATTTTTCTGAAAATTCATCTCTATAATATTTTAAGCTATTAGGTTCGTCCCTATATGGACCAAGTTTTTCTTCGGTGTGGATTTTTTACCTCTTTCAAGGCACCTATTTTGTGAATTCGACGCTTATTTTTTGGAGTCTGCTTTGCAATATAATTGTGAAACTAATCCCTTTTTCACTCCAGAGAGGAGCAGTGTATGTTAGCAATGACTTATCGCGGACCCTATAGAGTACGCGCCGAAAGAAAATCTGACCCTGTTATCGAGCATTCGAATGATGCCATCATCAGAGTAACACGTTCATGTATCTGTGGATCAGACCTACATCTTTATCACGGACTTGTGCCAGATACTCGAGTAGGAACAACATTTGGTCATGAATTTACTGGAATTGTTGAAGACGTTGGACCAAATGTAAAAAATTTGAAACCAGCCGATCACGTCCTTGTTCCGTTTAACATCTCGTGTGGCTCATGCTACTGGTGTGAAAGAGAGTTATACGGCAACTGCCACAACACGAATTCAGAAGCGACAGCTATTGGTGCAATCTATGGATACTCGCATACAGCTGGTGGTTATGATGGTGGACAAGCCGAATTTGTTCGCGTTCCAATGGCGGATGTCGGCCCCTACAAAATTCCTAAAGACTTAGATTTAGATGATGCAGTATTACTTACTGATGCATATCCAACTGGTTATCAAGCCGCAGAGATGGGTGACATCAAAGAAGGCGATACTGTGGTTGTTTTTGGTGCTGGCCCAGTTGGAATTTTTGCTGCAAAATCCGCATGGATTTTAGGTGCAGGCCGAGTCATCGTCGTAGATCACGTTGAATACAGACTAGATTTCGTTAGGAATTTTGCCCAATGTGAAACAGTTAATTTTAAAGAAGTTAACGATATGGCAATGCATATAAAAAAAATGACCGATGGTTTAGGGGCAGATGTTTGTATTGATGCTGTTGGCTGTGAAGCAGCGGGAAATTTTGCACAAACATTAACTGGCGTAAAAATGAAACTTCAAGCGGGTTCTGCGACTGCCTTACACTGGGCGATTAACTCTGTTCGTAAAGCTGGAACAGTTTCGATCGTGGGTGTATATGGTCCAACATTTAATGCTATTCCAATTGGAAATGCTATCAACAAGGGCCTAACACTTCGAATGAATCAAGCCAGCGTGAAAAGACATTTGCCGAGATTAATTGAACATATTCAGGCAGGACGAATTAGTCCGAAAGAAATCATTACTCACCGAGTGCCACTTGAAGAAATTTCGGATGCTTACCACATGTTTTCGAGCAAGCTCGACAATTGTATAAAGACTGTCCTGATTCCACCATCAGCAATGCACTAAAAAGGAGAATTAGAAATGGAACCAAATAAAGAATTTACAAAAAATATCAAAGGCTGGGGCGCTGACTTAGATCATAAAAATCGACCTGCCTATCCAAAAGAAAGAATGCCTGCCAGAGAAACGGGTGTTCATTGTGCAAAGCTGGATCAACAAGATCAGAACATCCGAGTTTATCACTCCTCTGAACGTGATAGCATTACTCCTGTGTTTGGAACATCGGTTCCGCCTTCTGGTGTAAGTGGTAAACTTCGAGATGTAGCTTATAAACTGAGTGAAAATGATATTCGTCATTGGCTTATCCTACTTTTCGCAGATCGAATTAATGTTGTAGAGGGTTTAATTGATGATTTACGCAAAGGCCACGTACCCAATATTTTTGCAGAAATGGGTTGGGGTGCAGAGCTAAAGCACAACAGAGCAGGCTTTATAAAGAAAACGGCGGTAGTCGCAGGTTTGCTCGGCCTAGGAGTCGTACTAATTCAAAGAAGAAGAAGAGCTAGTATGGCAAAGAGTCTCGAGCGTAATTGGAATGCGCACTCAAAACTTTAATTACGGTTTAAAAACAAAAGAAAATGCCGGGGGCTAATCTAGAGGCCCCCGTTGTTTATGCTGCACCTGAAGAAGTTTTATCTCTTGAAGCTCGAATGAATTTTGAGTAGTTTTCGCAGATCGACTTTTATAAGGAGCATTTGTGATTTACGAATTAACGGTACCTCAATTTACCAAAACTCTTCAAAACCTGATCCATTTGCTAGATTTGGGCGTTAAGCACGCTGAACATAAAAAATTTGAAGTCGACGTACTACTTCAATCAAGACTGGCTCCAGATCAGTTCAGCCTTATCAGACAAATTCAAATAGCTTGTGATACTGCGAAATTAGCGGCGTCTCGCCTAACTGGCAAAGAAGCGCCGAAGCATGAAGATAACGAAAAATCTTTGAGCGAATTGAAGTCTCGCGTTGAACAAGTAATCCGTTATTTGCACACCTTTTCAAAAACTGATTATGCAGGTGCCGAAGAGAAGCGTATTACGCAATCTCGTTGGGAAGGAAAATATTTAACAGGGAATGACTACGTTATTCACCACGTGATTCCTAACTTCTATTTTCACATCACAACTGCTTACGCAATTCTTCGCCACAATGGCGTTGAAGTTGGTAAAAAAGATTATTTAGGCGAATTGCCTTTTAAAACTTAGAAAATTAAAGGGCTAACAGTTCAGTTAACTTTTGATAGCGACGATTGTGTTCGTCAGACAAAACTGATGATTGCAACGTCGCTGGATCAGCCACAAGAAAAACATGCTCTTTGCCTCTTGTAACGGCTGTGTAAAGTAAATGTCTTTGCGCCATCCTAGAATGCTCTTCGGTTATGACCACAATAACAGCACGGTACTCAGATCCTTGAGATTTATGCACAGAAATGGCATATGCCAAAGTCAGGCGGTCAAGTTCGTCAAGATCAAATCGTAAAGTTCGATCTTCAAAATCGACTTCTAAGTATTGTTCTTCGATAAGGAGAACTCGCAAGAAAATCTCAGATATCATTGATATTTCTACAAGGAATTGAAACCAAAAGAAAATGGTTAAGTCCCGAAACAGCAAAATTAATAGCAACTGCTTTAGATGTAACTGAAGCCCAGTTATTTAAAGACTGTTTCGAACACGCAAAAATTGCAAAAAGAAAAATCAAAGTTAAAAATCTTAAATTAGATCATATCCCCGCAGATATTATTTTCTCGCTTTCGACAACATGTTTAGCTGCTTCTTGGAAGTGGGAATCAATTCGCTGGATTCTCCAAGGGTTTGAAAGAGAAAATAACTAAATAACTTTTTTTGTGAGAGGTTAATAAATATGAGCTTAAGCCAATATTTCGAAAGCCTTATAAGGCGGGTCGAAGAATCCGAGGATATTCACAACGGTGGTAAAGATAAAAACGGCTTTTATAAGCCGACTCGAACAATTGTTTTAAGAAACTTGCAGCTGTTAAAAGATTTGAATGAAAAGCCATTGGCTCGTCCGATGTTAAAAGCTGCTTGGCAAGCAGTCGTAGAAGAATTGCCTAGCGAATGGTTGATATTAAAACCAAACGAAAAAATAAAGTTAAAAGAGATATTAGGCGATAGCTAAAAGTGAGTATTTGCGAAGTTAATTTACATTAGCTGTATTATTTCATGAGTATAATTTTAATTTCTGTTTATAAAAGTGTTAGATCTCAAAAATATGGAAAATCTAATTTCAATGCGGCCATATGGAACTAAACTAGCATCCACATAAGGATAAATTTTTGGTCCTTTAAAAGGAGTTTTCATATGGCTAAAGTAACGAATACGCCAAACAAGAACGAGAGATCAAATCAAAGCAGAACACCTCATAATTTTGGTATAAAGCCAGAGTCTGATTATACTAAAGGAGCAAAAGACGAAGTTGGCCAAGACATTCGCAAATCCAGACAAAAAGCTATCGACTTTCAAAAAAAGAAAGCGATCGAGGAATAATCGATCATTAATATATGCAGACAGGCAAATAGTTTGCCTGTCATGAATTTCTAATATGCTTTTAGGCACCACTCCTTCTCCTATTTCCGAAAAAAATTGAAGTTCATTTTTAGGTACGTCATGCTTTTTTAGTACACTTAAACTATTAAGCATGGAGGATCCAAATGAAAATGCTATTGATTTCCTTAACGACTTTAGCTTCTGCCTTTGCAATGGGTAAAGCTTCTACAGAATATTATTTCCAACCTGCGGCCGACGCCAACGCAGTTGAAGTTATCTATAACATGTCTAGCGCGCCAAGCGAGATTGAAAATGCCGGTGTTACTACAGATCTGGATTCAACGGCAAACGATGTAATCCTTCGTTACATTCGAGGAATCGATGATAAGCAAGCATGGGGAGCGTACACATTTTTTGGAACAAAGGAGTATGAAGAAGATACTGCTGGTGTTAAAACCAACAACACAGCGAACGGTATGGGGGACATTCATGTATTTTACAAAATGTTTACCGACGATGCCTGGCATTTCAGAGCAGACCTTGGTGTAAACACTGAAAAAGCAGAGCAAGATGCTGACGCATTATTTGATAATCGTTCATCTGGTGGCTCTAGCATTAATTTACGTGGCGGTAGAATGTGGACTAAGGATGCGTGGAATTACGGCGGCGACTTATCTTACTTACTATTACTCGAGCGGACTATCGATAATCCTGGTCCCGAGATTAAGCAAACGGGTGGCGATGTCATAAAACTTGCGGGCTTTGGTGAGTACAATCACGGTAAGGGTTTCGCTGGTGCTGAACTAGCATACAATGTTGTGAACGAGATAAAATCTAAAGCTGGTCGTGCAAGCGCAACATCTGATCCAGAAAACTTTGTGAGTGCAAGCCTATTTGGGACTTGGGAATTTACGGAGATGATTACGGCATTAGTCAGATATGACCAAGCGTCGCACACTGGGCGTGATATTGGTCCTGGAGCTTCCGAAATCAAAGCCTTTACTGAAACTGGCATCAACCTCGGTGCACGTATTAATTTTTAATTAAACTCAATAAAGCGGCTTGCCATTGAAGAGGTAAGCCGCTTTATTATTCTGTAATATGATTATAGTCCATCATCTAAATAGTTCTCGCTCGCAAAGAATTCTTTGGCTTTTAGAGGAACTCAATCTTCCTTATGAGGTCAAAAAGTACGAACGGCATCCGAAGACGATGCTTGCACCTGCAGAACTTATAAAAATTCATCCTTTGGGAAAATCTCCCGTCATTACAGACGGAGCTAATACAGTTGCTGAGTCCGGCGCGATTATAGAATATCTTTTAGATAAGTATGGAAACGGACGTTTAAAGCCTGTAAGAAACAGTGCAGAAGAAATCAGGTACAACTACTGGCTTCACTATACAGAAGGCTCTTTTATGTTTCCCTTATTATTAAGCCTAATTTTTGGCAGTCTGCCAAAACAGCCAGCCCCTTTTTTTGTAAAACCGATTTTGAAAATAATCTCCCGAAAATTTATGTCGAGCTACGTGAGCCCACAAATTAATTTACACTTAAATTATTTAGAAAATGAGCTTCAGAAATCAACCTGGTTTGCGGGCGAAGAATTCACAGCGGCCGATATTCAACTCAGTTTCCCAATTGAAGCTTCAAGCGTACGATTTGGCTTTGGCGAGGATAAACCGAGATTAAAGTCCTATCTGGATAGAATTCATTCTAGGCCAGCTTACAAGAAAGCACTTGAAAAGGGCGGGAAATTTGAAATTTTGCGTTAACAGGAAATAATATAAATGAGTTCAAAGCATCAATTTTTAGAGAATAAATACGAGTACCAACTCGATACTTGCTCTTTAAGACCGAAAGATTTCGGTTTTTTTAGTTCAGATTGTAAGTAGTGAACGATATTAGTTCGACCAAACATCTTGGCGAATTGGAGAGATGTTTGCCCATGCGGATTAAGTTGATCAACTTGTGCTCCGGCCTCGACGAGCAATTTTACGATAGGCAAAGAACCTTTAAATGCTGCACCCATTAAAATCGTATTACCTGAATTATCAATTTGGTTAATATCTGGCTTCAACTCAAGAACCATGCGAACACATTCTTCATGACCATGGTAAGCAGCAAGTGTTAAAACGGAATAACCCTTCACATCTTGATTGTTCACGTTTGTAGCGTTTAAGTGAAACTTTAAACTTTCTAAATCTCCGTTTCTTGCGAACTGGAAAATAGATTCTTCTGGCTTCACATTGTTTTTATAATCTTGCCAACTACTCATATCTGTCTGACTTCCTAGCCTGTAATAAGTTGAAGAAACGGTAACGCTAAAATTCCAAAGGCAAATTGTTTCGATTTTAAAGTTTGCAAGACCGGTCTCTCGCCATTGAAAATTTCAATAATGACGGAGGCCATCATGCTTCCACCAGCAAAGCTGAGTAAAAATGGCAAAATTCCTGTTAATGACTGGAGTAAGAGGCCCGCTAAAATGCCTCCAAAAAGTTCAACCAATCCAGAGGCAAAGCCACCTAACAGTGCCGCCTTTGGTGACCAGCCCATCGCTTTAAGGCAAACAACCATCAGCAAGCCTTCTGGAACATTCTGAATTGCGATTCCGCTTAAAATCGTAAGCGCGCTACTCATTTCTAAGCCCGCTAATGCGCTACCACTGGCGAGACCTTCTGGGAAATTATGAAGCATTAAAACAGAAGCTAAAATTAAATAACTTGTTTTGAACTCAGTTGAAGTTTTAAAAATTTCAACAATGTTTTTCAAAAGATAAATGAAAAACATTCCAAGCATAGCAACGACTAAAATTCCAAGCATAGAATTACCCGAATTCTGGGCTTTTAATGCTGCTGGTCCAATCAAGGTAAATGCTGATGCGGAGACCATTAGTCCAAGCGCAAAATCGATTGAAAGATTCCATCGAGTTTCAGACGACTTGAAATTCGACAGCAGACTTAAAAGCACGCCTATAGAGGTCGACACGAACGATACGAGCCCACCCATTGCAGCTAAAAACAATACCGACATTTCAACCTCCTTTACTTTTCACAGGATCGTCGATTTGCCGATATTAAGAAAGTATCGTTTTCCTATCAATTGATAGCTTTTAGCTATTAGTCTCAAAGCGCGACTTGCGGGGGTCTATAACCTTAGTTTGGGACCTCTTCTCGATTGGGATGGCCTCGGACGGTAGGTTAGACAAAATAATATTATAAACAGCATCTATTAAAGGACGTTTCAAAAATGAGCGGTGAAATACGAGGCTAATTTTGCGAGATGGCCGAGGTTCCGCCATAGGTCTAAAACCATCTGAATAATTTTTTTTGAAAAAATCTTGCGACAATGCCGGAAGCAAGGTGTATCCGCCTGATGATCTTACAACTTCAACCAAGGTTTGGATGCTACCTGCACGCAATTGAAGATTTAAATCCTGTTTTAATCCTAACTGGCAGAGCCTTTCAACTTGGTCTCTCATACAATGAGTGTCATCCAGTAAGTAAGGAGCGAACTGTTCTAAATCATCAATTGAAATAGGTGAAATTTTTGAAAGTGGATGAATCTTAGAAGTAAACAAAACGAAGGGTTCATAATAAAGAACCTTTTCTTTTATTGATTCCGGAGCTGTTCTAGGAGTCGAAAGAATCGCAGCATCTATTTCACCGCGTTCAATTAACTGAAGCAATGTTCCAGTATTTTGCTCAAAAATTTCCAATTTTAAAGCGGGAAAGTTTTTTTGAATGACGGGAATAATTGTTGGTAACAAGAAAGGGGCAATTGTGGGAATAACACCAAGTTTTAAAAAACCTTTGACCTCATTTTTAAAGCTTGAAACTATGTCATTCATTCTTTGGGATTCGTCTAAAATAAGACGTGCCTGCTTCAAAATCTCGATGCCGACTTCAGTCGGGACGCAGACATTTTTGTCCCTTTCAAAGATCTTAATATCGAGTTCTTCTTCTAATTTTTTAATCTGTGTGCTTAAAGAAGGCTGAGCAACGTTACAAGCATCTGCCGCTTTTCCAAAGTGTCTATAGTGATCAACGGCTAGTAAGTATTTAAGTTGGGTAAGTGTCATAATTATTGGAATTTATAAATCATCGGTTTAAAATACAATTGAAATGTCTCTCAGCATACATTTTGAACACTTTATTAGCCAAGTTCAAATAAACAGGTACAACGAAGCTCAAAAAAAACCCGCCGGTAATAAGCCAGCGGGTTTCTTAATATCTAATTTATTAAGCTTAGAACATGTTGCGTGGATTAAGATCTTTGTCATCACGCTTAACATTTGATTTTTCACTAACGTCTTTTTCGCCGGCAGTTGCGATATCACGTGCGCCCGAAGATTCTAAGATATCCTTAGCCTTCTTAGCCCACTCGGTATCATCAACGTGAACGGACAACAAAATACCGCCATCTTTTACAAAACCTTCGTAACGTTTAGCTTCGTACTCAGGAATTCCCATTCCAATAAGACTTCCGGCTAATCCGCCAACAGCCCCGCCGACGCCAGCGCCAGCAAGTGCGGCCATAATTGGACCCGCAGCTATCAATGGACCTACTCCTGGAATAGCTAATGAGCCAATTCCTGCAAGCCATCCTAAACCGCCACCTAGAAGTGCGCCAGTGGTCGCGCCAGTGGTCGCGCCTTCAGGCGCTTTCGTTGCTTTTTCATGGGCGAAGTCTTTTGTGCTTTCTTGAGTCGGCATCAAAACAGAAATATCTGAACTTCTGAATCCTGCGTTCTTAAGCATTTCAACAGCACCCTCAACTGAAGGTTTAGAGTCAAAAATTCCAAAAGCTGCTTTGTGTCCGGGTTTATCACTATTCATTGCCATAAAATCCTCCTTAGTTATTTTCGAACTATTTCTAGTTCATTTTTTATATTTTGAGCGCCAGCAATTTTTGCTGCTTGCGCTGATACTTGAGCTTTTTCTTCTTCTGATTTAACTGGACCGCGTAAAAATACTTTTCCACCTAAAGTGATAATTTTTACGTTTTTGGCATACGTAGAAAACTCCTTTTGATTAACAAGTCCTTGTCTAATCTTTCGAGTAATCTCAACGTCTTTTTCAGACCCATAAGCTTGCTCATCAGCAGTTAAAGCTTTTTCATCACGTGCATTAACTGCAGTGTTGTCTCGCTTTGAATCTTCTGATTTTTCCATTTTTTCTGCTTGATCCTTTTTATCGGATGAATCAGAAGTTTTAGCAAAAGCCACCGACGTTATTAGCATAAAAGACGCTAATAATGCCTGGTTCTTTCTACTTATTACTTTCATTTTTTTCTCCTTGGTTAATACCAAAATTTAACGGCGCCATTAATATTTAAAACATCTGGGTCGTTGCCATTTATAATGAGATACTTAGCGCTTGCGCCAAGAGTTAAAAAGTTGCGGGTCTGTTCCTTAAGCGGAATATCAAATCCGATTAAAGGAGCTCCTGCGATATCTGTATGACCTGACTTGTAAACTTGACCGGCTGCTAAACCAGCATAAGAATTTTTCAGAAGAAAATGATTACCACCGAAGTTATAAGCACCCTTTAGCAGAACAGCAGTTTGTTTAATATCTTCAAGCTCTCGTCTTCCTTCATTTCTTGATTGTATAATTTCTAATCCAGCGCTCAAAGGAATATAAGGTTGAAATCCAATGTCGACACCGTATCCAGTTCCTGGGTCATAACTACCTTCTGGTACTATCGTTCCAGCAATTAAGCCTAAATGCGGCTTCCACTGCTCATAAGAAGTCACAGGGCCAGGATTAGGCATAGTAGATGAGTTATCGCTCGTCTGTGCAAATACAAAACTCGAACCTAAAACAAAGGTAGCCGTCAAAATACTGTTGCAAAGTTTAATTCCCATTACTGAACTCCTTGTTTATTTGGTCGATACTAAATTTTTGGATTAACGTTATATGTTCTCAATGATGCTGCTATTCTTGGCGGCATCATATTTACAACCATATCGAAAGTGGTTTTTATAAAACCTTCTTCTTTGATTTCAGGCTTTAATTTTTCAAAAGCGACCGCCATCATTTCGGCTTCTTGTTTTGTGAAAAGTTGTTGGGCAACAGTAAATATAGTGCTCTCTTCTTCTTCTATATGATGGAGAACAGACTCTCGAAGTTTGTTTGCTGTTGTTCTCCACTCGGTATCAATTTTGTCTCTGACTTGTAACATTCGAAGAGCAGTTTCTGCCTCGATGTGTTCTTGATATCCATGCATAACGACATCTTTTGCAGAGTCAATTGCCCGTAAAGAATTATAAAAAACGGCTTCTTCAGCTCGAGCATGCGGAATTAATTCATCTCTAATCTGTGAAATTAATTTCGTTCTATGGTTCCCAGCATCCTCACTTAGCTCGACGAGTTCAGTCAGAAGTTGTTTAACTTTTTTGTGATCATTTTTTAAAGCTTCATAAATTTGCATAAATACTCCTCAAAGAATTTAATTCTCATCAATAAATGAGTTTTTATGCAAATTGGATTCCAAGGGAAAACTAACGTGTTGGATGTCATTTATAAACTTCGTCTTTTTTGCCACGCGCGAGGCATTATGACTAAGTGAAAAATTACATATTGTTTGTGTTTACCCAAGTTTGGAATGCTGCCCAATAGGATTTGATGAATTTTCGATTTGAATCATCAGTTAGTTTTCCCTCTGTATCAAAACTTTTTGAAGCATTTAAATAGAATTCCGGTTGGCCCATTGTCCTCATATTTAAATATCCCAATACTTGCCTAAGATGTTGTTGAGCGCCAAATGTTCCAATATTTCCAACGGACGCTCCAAGTACTGCTGCAGTTTTTTTATCCCACAAGCTTTGGCCATATGGCCTCGAAGCCCAATCAATTGCATTTTTTAGAACTCCAGGGAAAGAACGATTGTATTCTGGAGTAATAAATAGAATTGCTCGAGCCGCTTTGACTCGTTCTTTGAATTCACGTGCAATTGCTGGCGGATCATTTTCTATATCCTGGCTATAGAATGGAAGTTGTTCTATTTTAAAGTCATCAATTTCCATCCCTTCCGGAGCTTCCTCTTTAAACGCGTTATAGAGTTTACGATTAAGTGAATTCTTACTGATTCCCCCAACGAGGCATAAAATTTTAGCATTAGTCATAAGTCCTCTTTTTCTATTTTAAATTTTTGTTTTAAATTACCGTTAGGAATTACCTATTGGATTTGTGACATTAATTGTCTCTGCCTTACGGACTCTAGGCCTTAAAATTTTCTGATTTTCCGACGGACGATCTTTTTTCTTATTAATTCGTAAAGTGACCGTTTGTCCTGTTTCAGCTGCACGTAAGATAGCTTCGACAATTTCTACATCAATAAGGCCTTCCGTAAGCCCTGGTTCTGGCATCGTGTTCTTAATGATACAGTCTGAAAAGTAAAGAAGTTCAGCTGCAAACTGATCATGCTTCTTAAAATTTCTAGTAGTGGTTTTACCATTTCTGTTTACGTTCATTTTCATTGTGGTTGAATATTCGTAAGCATTTTCTAAGCGAAGAGACCCTTTTGTTCCAAAAAGATCATATGTCGCACTTTCAATTGCGCCGAAGCTGACAGTAAAGCTTGCAATCCTTGCGTCAGGAAACTTAAGAATGACCGAAAACATTTCGTCAACTTCTTTAAATCTGAGGTCTTCGCCTGTTAGCTTGGCTGCCTGAACTTCATATGGCTCTGCATTAAACAAGTATCTTGAAGCGTTAATGCAATAAACACCAATGTCCCACATCGGACCACCCCCGGTTTCTTTTTGTAAACGAATATTTTTTAAATCCTTAACTTGCATTGTAAACACAGAGCTAAAAATTCTGAGATCCCCTAGGTGGCCTTTTTGAGCCAGCCTTATTGCCTCTAAGTTTGCGCCGTCAAAATGTAATCGGTACGCAGTCATAAACTTCACTTCATGCTTTAAAACTAATTTTTGTAATTCAAGACAGTCAGAAATATTTGTTGCAAGTGGCTTTTCACAAAGCACATGCAGGCCATTCACAATTGCAGGATCGGCAAATTGTCTGTGAATTGTATTCGGTGTCGCAATATAGACGGCGTCGACGACATTGTTCTTCAACAGATCTTCGTACTCTGTATATGAAACGGAGTGGGAAACTTTATATTTTTTTGCCAGGAACTTAAGTTTTCTGGGATTTTCAGAAACTAATGCAACTAGCTCAGAGTTATTCGCTGCGTTTTTAAATGCGGGAATGACCGCTGTCTGCGCAATGTGCCCTAATCCAATTACGGCATAGCGTATTTTTTTTTGTTTCATATCACACTCCTTCATGAATTCACCCAGAATCCGTAATTAATATGCAAAACAGAGGCCCAATATAATCTAAAAACTGGTATGATTCCTGCTGGTGATTTTAAACAATGAGTTTACAATCATATTCACAGCACTCTTTTTTTCCATTTAGTAACCAATTAAAGCCTGTTGGCCCACTTTGCCGGTTCGACTTATTAATCCGCGCGAACCGCGTAAATGAAAAGATAAGTGCATTCGTTGGGGATCAAAATAATTCTCCAACCGATGAGCTACACTTTATAAAAAATAGTGATTATCGGGTTGGAATTTACGGCGAACTTGGTCGCGGGAATCATTCCGATGCATTGGCGCAGGACATTTTGAGTTTCGTAAAAGAGAAAAAAAAAGAATCGTCTCTAGACTTAAGTTTTTGGGCAGTCTTCTATGAATCTAAAATTTTAAGCGAGCTAGAATTTCAAGAAAAATTATGGCAGGAACTCAATTGCTTGTCTGATTCTCATCAAATCAGAAAAGACTTTGAAATTGAGTTCAAAAGAGACTCTAAAAATAATATTAATTTTAAAATTGGCAATGATACTTACATGATAACAGGTATGCATAATGAATGTCTGGTTAATTCCCGACGATTTCATTTTGCAACCTTAGTATTCACTAAAGATTATTCTTCACATCTTTATCAAACTCATTAAGACTTTTGCGCGAAAAATGCTCTACGAACATACTATTAAAATATTTGATGTCATGAGCGTTATTTTTGCGCATAAGATCAACTGCCTGTTCTTTCAGAGTTTCATCTTTTGTAGCGACTAGAACTAGATAATGGCCTTCTCTAATTTCTTCATCGGCAATTTCAAAAAAGACCCACTCGCCCGAACCCCAAAAACGTTGAGCCATACGAACACATTTTTCATAAAAAGAATGATTATCACCTTTCAGGTCAATCATATCTAAACCTTCTTGGCCATACAGAAGATCAACATGCTCCATATCCACCTTATGTGTTTCTAATTCCTTCAATAAGGCTTCGACATCGTCGAACTTATTCATGAAACATACAGTGTGATTTGTTGGGTAGGGCATTTGGTGGCTTCGATCGAACGGAGCTAGGTTGTTATCTTGCATAATTCCTCCTCTGACCTTAATTGCAAGGTAAGTGCCGGTTCTAATGCTCACAGCTTGTTGTATGTTAAATTAAACGTAGAGATCTGCCCCGAGCTGGGCATTTTGTAGTACCTAATCTCTTGCTCATCAAGTTAGAAACAAAAAAGGCTTCTGTTTATGCAGAAGCCTTTTTTGGAATTTTAAAATCTAATTCTTAAAATTTACTTAGTAGTCTCGTTGATCCATTCAGTAACTGCGTTAACTTTAGCATAAACACCATACTTGTTTGGACGTGCACAGCCTTCGCCCCAGCTGACAACACCAGCAATTGCATGATCACCATTGCTATTTTTCACAACAAGAGGACCGCCGCTATCACCTTGGCAAGAATCTTTTCCGCCTTGCTGATATCCTGCGCAGATCATTCTATCTGTTGTCCCGCTGTAAGCTTTTTTACAGTCCGAAGCACTGATAAGTGGGACGTCAACTTTCATTAACTTATCTGGTAGTGACCAGGAGCTTTCTTTCGTCACACCCCAACCAGCTGTTGTCGACATAACTTGATCAGCGCTCGAAAAATCAGGAATGCTAATTTCTACTGCATTTAACTCTACTGGTCGAAAAGTTGAATTTCCATTCAACTTAATAAGTGCGTAGTCATAATCCATCGTTGATGAATCATATTTAGGATGCGATATAACTTGTGCGGAAGCGAATCCTTCGCCGCTGGCTAAGTCCTTTTGATTTGTAAGACCGATATAAACTTTGCCAATGCGTCCCCCACGAACACAATGTGCAGCCGTTAATACCCAGTTCGGCTTAATCAGAGATCCACCGCAAAAGTGGCTAGCTGAGTTTGCATTCGAATGTAGAGAAGCAATAAATGGAAAGTCTTTTGGACCTGCTTCTTCTCCACCTACTATAAGTGCGCCGACGCTCGAAGCGTGTGATGCACTAACAAGTAGTACGGATGCGATTAATATGATGATTCTTTTTGACATGTTTTTTTCCCCTCGTGGTCATTTCTAAATAGACCGCTCACACAAGTTTTGCTGGTTTTTTGCCTCTTGGCAGTGCCCGCAAGCCAAAACTAGATACATGTCGAGTCGCGTTTTCAGAGGGGGAATTTTTTAAATTTAGATAAACGAAACGAAGTTTCTAAATAAATTATAATTAGAGAGAGGTTCTAGGATGCAGGTCTAGCAAGGTTTCTGCTTCATATTGCTTAACCAGTTTATCCCCTTTAGCCTGAGACTACAAACGGGGTACACCGAATGAAGCTGGCAACATTTGTTTTAATATTTCTTATTTACATTCAATCGCAAGCTACGGAAAAAGTTGAGTTTGTTGCAAACAGAATTCATTCGTTATTGGTTTTTGTTAGTACTATTTCAGGAGACCCTCACGGATCAACTGCCATCAAAGAGTTGTTTGAAAAAAGTAGTTTTAACTCAAATGAAAGTAAGCAAAAGATTAAACAGTTCGAGGGACTAGACTCGGCTTTTCAAAGGTACATTGCTTTCGAAGGGATTCCGAAGGAACGAAAAAAAGGATTAAGCGTAGAAAAGATGATTTGGATCCAATCTGCCTTTGCAACTAGCCTGGACGACTTATCTCAAAGAACAATTGGGATAATCAGATACGATGAACAAAGTCAGTTCTTCGAAGTATTAAAGTACTTTGAACCTATACATGATCAACTTTTATGGAAGCCTAACTCTAAAGAGCTCGAGCAAACTGCTACGCTTTTTCAGAAGAAAGCAGTTCAGTGGAAACTAGACGATTTATTTAAAAAAGCTGTGAAATTCTATGATTCGAAATGGCCAGAAACTCAAAAGTTTCGAGTCAGCCTATTTCCTATACCAAAGGGGTCAAACCATTCGATAGCTTCATCCTACGGTGCGTTCGAATCAGTCGGAGTCATTATCGGCGAGAAGGATATCGAAGGGCGTTTTGGGGTCATTTTTCACGAGCTTTGTCATTCATTGTACGACGCTCAAAGCTTGGAATTTCAGAATCAGCTTTCAAAATGGTATCAGGAAAACCGGTCACCCTATTCAAGAATGACCTATAGCTGGATGAATGAAACCTTAGCAACAATTTTGGGTAACGCTTGGGCTTATTCGAAAATAACAGGCAAGCTTGAAAAGACAAGTTGGTATGCCCAACCAACGATTGATGGCTTTGCAAAAGCACTCTATCCCGAAGTCCTCAAATACCTCGAAGGAAACCAATCCCTTGATCAAAAGTTTGTTGAAGCCTCAATTCAAGTTTTTCAAAAAACCTTTCCAGATTCGATAAAAGAATTGGGATCTCTTTTGACGAATCTTTCGTTTTTTACAGACGGTTCTTTTGGCACCTCAAGAACAATGGCTAAAGACTTAAGGGGAGTGTTCCGGATACAGTCGATGGGTTACTCAAGTCCGATCAATCACGAAGAATCCCTTCAGATTTTGCGGGATAATCGGACTTCGACAGTCTTTTTTCTTGTTCATAGAAGTAACATTAAGCAGTTTGATTATCTAAAAACAGAATTTCCATTTTTAACGAAATATGTAAAACAGGCCCAGAATGGCAAAAGTCTGTTGGGTCTTTTTGATCAAGATGGCAAAAAGTATCTAATTGGCTTAGTAAAAGATGACGTTGGGTTCGATTTTGTACTGGAAAAGCTTAAAGTTTTAAAGAAAATTGAAAAGTTGAATGAATTTATAGATCTGGATACGATCTGAAAATGGCGATTCGAGTTTTACACTTAGGCACTGAATACACTTGGCGAGGTGGTGAAAACCAAGCCAGGCTTTTAATTGATGGATTGAAAAATCGAGTTGAAGCCCAGTTCGGCGCCACTCCCCGAAAAAGCGTCGCCTTCCAGGAAAAACGTTGGAACTGTGAACTGCTACCACTTCATTCCGGAAATCCCTACGATCCATTTAGCATTTTTAACCTTGTGCAATTTATAAAAAAAAATCGAGTTAACGTAATCGATGCCCACACAGGGAAAGCGCATACGTTAGCATTAAATGCATCACCATTTCTTCCGGATGTGAAAATTGTGGTTCACCGAAGAGTGGATAATATTCCTAAAAATAAGTCTCTAACGAAAAAGAAGTACCTCCATCCTCGAGTTACAAAGTTTACGGCGATATCTCGTTTTATTAAGCAAGTCTTGATTGATTACGGAATTCCAGAAGAAAAAATTGCAGTCGTAAGAAGTGCAGTTAGCCAGGACGCCTATCGATCTCTAAATCGAAAAATTTGCCAAAAGGATTGGAAAGAAAAGTATCAAATTCCAGCTCAGAATATTTTGATTGGCAATGCCTCTGCATTATCAAAACAAAAAGGTCATGAAACCTTACTTCGTGCTGTTGTGGAATTAAAAAAAGTAAGCCCTAACTTTTCAGTTTTGATCGCTGGTGAAGGAAGTCTAAAGCAAAGTCTTGAAAGCTTAAGCGCAGAATTAAGAATTCAAGATCAAGTAAAGTTTATTGGCTTTATTAAAAATGTGCCCGAATTCCTTTCAGCATTGGATATATTAGCCGTTCCATCAAATAATGAAGGTTTGGGGACGGTAATTCTGGATGGAATTATAGCAGGTTGCGCGGTCGTAGGTAGTCGGGTGGGTGGAATTCCTGAAATGATTATTCATAATGAAACAGGTCTTCTACAAGAAGTCGGTGACTACAAAAAGTTAGCTAAAAATCTTGCCGAGCTAATAAGTGATCCAGAAAAAACAGCTCGGCTTCAAAGAGCGGCCCTTAGCAAGGTCAGTCATGAATTCAGCCTAAAATCTATGATTGAAGGCAACTATCAGGTTTACCAGGAAGTATTAAGGGAATGCTCAAGCTAGAGTTACTGACAGAATCTGCAAAAAAATAAGTTCGTATGCAAATTTAATTGGCCTAACACTTTAGGCGGTATATAAAGACCATCCAAGAAACTAGGGGATTTTGAATGTCAAAAAAAGATATTTTCGGTGATGAAGTTAAAAAAGATGAATCTGATTTTTCAAGCATGTTTGAACAATCAATGGATCGAGCGACTAAGCCTCTAAAAGTTGGTGACCAACTTAAATCCGAAATATTAAGCATTGGTCAAGAAGAAGCGTTTGTTTCCACCGGGACGCCTCAGGATGCTGTTATTCTACGAATGGACTTAGTCGATGAAAATAAAAATCTAAAATACAAAGTCGGCGATATTTTAGATGTGGTTGTCGTTAAGGTTAAAGGCGGGGAAGTCCGCGTTACTAGAAAGGGCTCGAAGAGAGCAGCAGCAGACATTGATAGTTTGCAGGATGCGGCCGATATGGAACTTCCTGTTGAAGGTCGCGTCCTTGAGTTGGTTAAGGGTGGTTTTCGCGTGGATGTCCAAGGTCAAAAAGCTTTTTGCCCAATTAGCCAAATTGATACTGCATTCGTACAATCTGGCGAAGAGTATATTGGAAAAAAATTAGAATTTTTAATCACTAAAATTGATGAATCAGGCCGAAACATCGTTGTTTCTAGAAAAAAGCTTCTTTCGCTTCAGCGTGCGGAAAGTGAAGGCGTATGGTTAGAAACCAATAAGGTGGGCGACATTTTAATGGGGACGGTGACGCGACTTGAAGCTTACGGCGCATTCATCAAGTTTGAAGACGGTGTAGAAGGCTTAGTACATGTCTCTGAAATAGGCTTTACGCGCTTGAAACACGCATCTGAAGCTCTTAAGTTGGGTGAATCAGTTCAGGTCAAAATTTTGAAGGCAGAAGAAGATGTCGAACAAAGACTCAAAATTTCACTTTCGATAAAGCAAGCGGGCGGAATCGGCGATCCTTGGATGAAAGTTCCAGTAGACTTTCCAGTGGGCTCAATTGTTACTGGGACAGTCGATAAGAAAGAAACCTTCGGTCTATTCGTTCAAGTTGCACCAGGAATTACCGGACTTATGCCGCGATCGAAATGGCAAGATTCATTAGAGGCAGCACAATATGAAAATAAAAAGCGTGGGGATTCGATTCAAGTTAGAATCGATCAAGTACAGTTTGAAGAAAGACGTCTGACTTTAGGGTTACCATCTGAAGCGGAAGACATGTCTTGGCAGGCCCATACAACTTCGCAGAAAAACTTCGGAGCTTTTTCTGATGCTTTTAAAAACGCATCAGAAACAAAAGCTAAAAAGTAATTCTAGACGGCACTTAAGAAGACTTCCCATTGTTTCAACGAAAGCTGGAATTCAATCTTAGCAATTTCGAGCTCTCTTTTTAGTTCGTCTAACTTTAAATTAGATCGTTCAGAAAAATCTTTTTTCATCACACTATACTCGGCTTTTAATTTTTTTATCTGTTCTTGTGCAGTCAAAATCCGAGCATGAAGCATATCGATTTTTTCTTGAGAATAACCGCGGGCCTGTAATCGCATCTTATCCATTTTTAATCGTGCTTTAAGAATCTCTGCATCTGGAATCTTTTTTAATTTTTTAGCCATTCCGCATAACCACAAAAAGCGAATCGTCCACTTCGTTGGATCCCATTGATACCAGCGGATACCGTTTCGGTAATCGAACTGAAATGTGTGGTGAAAATTGTGATAGCCTTCTCCATGCGTTAAGAATGCAACGAGTAAGCTGTCTCGAGCACTTACCTTATCAGAGTAAGTTTGTTTGCCCAAAGTATGGGTAAGTGAATTGACTAAAAATGTACTTTGCTGAGTTAATACAACTCGAAGTCCGCCAGCGATAAAAAATCCAGCCCAAAATGATCCTAAAAAATAACCAACAATTGCTGGAAAAACGAAACTCATGAAGATCGCAATTGGATAGTAATACTTGTGCTGCCAAGCGATCAGTTTATCTTTTTCTAAATCGGGTGCTGAGATCGGCAAATTAACAGAATCTTGATAAAACAACCAACCCATATGCGCATACCAAAATCCCTTTGTAATTGAATAAGGATCTTCATCGCTATCGACTTTGTAGTGATGCTTTCTATGATCCGAACACCACTTCAACGCTGAACCTTGCCAAGCTGATGCGCCAATGAGTAAGAAAAGAAGTTTTGGAATTGCGTGAGCTTCGTAACTGCGGTGGGACATTAATCTATGGTAACCTGCCGTGATACTGAGATTGGTAAACAAAGCATAGATTACAGCGAAAATTAAAATGCCAGTGGGAAAGCCATTCTGAATGATATACCAAGGCACTGCTATAAAAGTGATGAGTGGTGTTAATGTTAAAAACAAAGTTGTTGGCCAGTAAATCTTCTTACTATTCATATTAATCCTTCACTTTTTAGCTTCACGCTACGAACACTTCTTTGTTAACAGAATAAACTATTTTTGTCTTAATGAAATGGTGAAAAATGAACGACTTCAATTATGGAAAAGCTGTAAGCGCAGAAGAGCAAAAGCACTTCCAATGCTCACGTTTTATTATTTCATTTCTTGTAGGACAATTATTTAATACTTTCGAGGGTTTAGAGCTGCTGAATGAGCTGCGTGAGTAATGAGAACCAAAAAATTCCGAACGATGTTGATTAGAATACAAGACTTTGGGTCAGGCGTATTGAATGCAGTGAGCAAGTTTCAAGCAACACGGAATTGACACTTTTATTTTTTTCTGTCAGCGAAAAGCCAAAATTTTATTTCTTTTTATCTCGACTAACTTGCTTAATTCCTAAAGCCATTTCTTCATTTCGAATTAAGTCATGATCTGGAACGGAGTCTCTTTGGAGATCCAAAATATTTTTTTTGTGCTGCTCAATCTCTAATGTTGAAGCAATAACTTCTTTTAAGTGAGCAATTGTGACTGGCTTATCAATAAAATCAACTGCGCCAAGTTTGATCGCAGATTGAACAAGATCTTTGGTTCCATTGCCTGTCATGAAAATGACTGGGGTGTGAACGCCCTTAAGTCGTAAGCTTCTTATCAAGTCGTGACCCGACATAATCGGCATCAAAATGTCTGAAATAATCAAGTCACATGAGTGATTTTCAAGGTATCCAAGGGCTTCTTGGCCATTAAGAGCAATATCAATCTGACTGTATTCATCAACTAATAATTGCTTAAGCGAATCAGCTAAATCCACTTCATCTTCTACTATTAATATTCGGTATTTCCGCATGGACCCCCCTCCAAGATTCTAAAAGCTTGCGAGCTTGCATGGGGGACCTGGTAGCTTGCTATAGGCTTTTATGCACTTTTTTTCTTAGACTTCTTTTTGTAAACCTTAGCTTCAATCACCATTCGTGAATCTTCAAGCATAATTTGCACAAGACTTTCACGATTTATTTTAAGCATATCAATAAGTTTTTGAAAGCAATGAGATGGGGGGGCGCAAAGGCCGCGTTCCCAGTTAGATACAAATTGGCTGTTCATATTGCCTAAGGCTGACGCAAGTTCGCGTTGAGTCAGGTTAGTTTCAATCCGCTTGTTTTTTAGGAAGTTTCCAAGATTTGTGAATTCAGTCAT
>JAYTJV010000113.1:0-27606 GCA_043730825.1 Pseudobdellovibrionaceae bacterium | reverse complement strand
AACTGGAACAAGAGAAAGTTTTAATCCGCCTTTTTTATAAGCGTACTGCCCAAGAGCGCCTAGGAAAGCTGCGATGATATTCAATAAAATTGGAATTTTCTGAGACTCCATTCTTACACTCCCCCTTTTAAAAACCAAAACGCATAAAATACAACGGGCGCAGTTAAAATTAAACTATCCATTCGATCTAGAAGTCCCCCGTGTCCCGGAAGCGCATTGCTGAAATCCTTGGTTCCGAAATATCTTTTTAAAGTAGAAAAATAAAGATCTCCTTGAATTCCATAAAACGAAATTAAAAATCCAAGCATCGCACCTTCAAGCAAACTAAACCCTAAAACCGAAGAAAAAAGATAAGTTCCTAAGCAAGTCGTTAAAATCAGTCCGCCGATAAAACCAGCTTCGGTCTTATTTGGACTAACAAGCGGAGTGATTTTTCTTTTTCCCCAGGCCTTACCGCAAAGGAACTGTAAAACGTCATTACCCTCGGTTAGTAGAATCAAAATAAAAACAGACAACATTGCAAATGAAGTTCCTCCCCAGGCTTTTACTCCAACGAGATAAAGTGCGGGTAAACACGCTAAGAAGTGAAATGCCATGATAGGTCCCATCACACTCGCAACAAGTTCTGGCATTCTTTTTATACCATCAGTGAAAATAGCCAAAGGCGGAAGACAGACGATAATAGTTAAGACTGGTAAAATCTGAAACGCAGTGAATTTTTCGAATGCCAACAATAAATATTGAACAATAATAAAAAGTGTAATAAGGAAAAATAATTGGTTTTTTGATTCAGTCAATCTTGAGTGCTGATAGTATTCCCTGGCTGCCAAGATACTTAACAGCATAAAACCAATTGTTATTCCCCAACGTCCGGTAGCAACCGTTATCAGTAAAAACCCAACGATCAGCCACCAAGTACGAACGATTGTCCAAACTTTCGAGTAGGTTTCGTTTAGTGGCTTTAGCTTCTTCAAAATAAAAGTTAAAACAGAAGCGAAAGTTAAAATTCCAATAGAGACTGAGGCTATAAGAATAAATGTTTGATCCATACCCTAAATGCTAAAGGGTCAAAAACCCGATAGCAAGAAAGTCGAATTAGAGGTCTTGAACCGGCTTCATCCAGCCAAATGGGTCTGCTAAAACCCCCCGCTGAATACCTGAAATCGTTTTGAGCAACTCTTGGCTAAGAGGACCATTTTCATTCTTATTTAAAGCGATGCTCTTACCTTTGTACTGGAATTCTGCGATGCCCGTGATAACGGCAGCTGTACCCGTTCCGAAAGCTTCCACCAAGTCGCCCTTAGCTTGTCTTTCTAAGAGTTCGGCCATCGTAATTCGGCGAACATTGATATTGCGGCCCTGGTGTTTTAAGAGTTCGATAACGGAATCCCTTACTCCACCTGAAAGAATGCTTCCATTTAATTCAGGAGTTACGATTTCGTTTTTGAAAACGAAAAACACGTTCATCGTACCGACTTCTTCGATACCTTCGTATTTAGAATCAAGCCAGAGTACCTGGTCATATCCTTTTTTCTTAGCTTCTAAAGCTGATTTTAAACTTGCTGCGTAGTTCGCTCCAGCTTTTGTGGCACCTAAGCCACCGGGAGCTGCACGAATCGCCTTATCTTCAACCCAGATCTTGACTGGCTTTGCACCACCTGAGGCATAGTAAGAACCTACCGGTGAAAGTAAAATATAAAATAGAATTTCCCGAGAAGGACGAACGCCTAAGAAACCTTCCGTTCCAATTAACGTTGGACGGATGTAAAGCGCACAGTGCTCTTCACTAGGGACCCAACGAGATTCTAATAAAATTAATTCCTTCAAACCCTGCATAAAGAGTTCTTCAGGCGGAGCTTCAAGACAAAGTCGCATAGCTCCTTCGGTCATTCGCTGCCAATTAAAGTGAGGTCTAAAAACTGATAAGCTTCCATCGGGTTGTTTGAAAGCTTTCATTCCTTCAAAAAGCGCCTGGCCATAATGAAGAACAGAGGCTGCTGGATCAATCAACATCGGGCCATAAGGAACAATTCGAGACTCAAACCAACCTTTATCAGAAGAATACTTGCTATAGAACCAATGGTCGGAAAAATGCTTACCAAATCCTAAATCGTTTGAAGGCGGTAGTGCTTTTAGTTTTGTCGACAGCTGTTTTTCAATCAAAATTGGGCCTGCTTTAACGTTGTATTAAAAATGTTAAATTCACCGAAAACTTGGGTATTTTGTACCGGTTTCCGGTGAACTTTTCCAGTCTTTTTATACTAACGGAGCTGGCGCAGAAGCTTCAGGGTGGGCGCCAGGTGTAAACTGCGCTTCCTCTGTTGAACCTGTCATTGCCAAGGTAGATGAACTACCCTGATTGATAACAGTGCTGACTTGATCAAAATAACCTGTGCCGACTTCACGTTGATGTTTCGTTGCCGTATAACCGTAGGCCTCAGCTGCAAACTCTTCGTTTTGAAGCGCAGAATAAGCTGTCATTCCAGAGTCCCGGTAACCCGTCGCCAGATTAAACATTGAATAATTAAGTGCATGAAATCCAGCCAAAGTAACAAACTGGAATTTATAACCCATTGCATTGAGTTCTGTCTGAAATTTCGCAATCGTATGTGCATCTAATTTTTTGCTCCAATTAAATGAAGGTGAACAATTATACGCCAACAATTTATTTGGGTAATACTTTCTGACGCCTTCTGCGAACTGTTTAGCCTCGTGAAGATCAGGAGTTGAAGTTTCACACCAAACTAAATCTGCATAAGGCGCATATGCAATCCCACGTGATATTGCCATATCAAGTCCACCCGTGATTTGGAAAAAACCTTCTGGCGTGCGCTTACCGGTTAAAAATGGACGATCATATTCATCAACATCACTTGTGATCAATCGAGCTGCATCGGCATCAGTTCTTGCGACAAGTAATGTCGGAACATCCATCACGTCAGCCGCAAGTCTTGCAGAGTTCAGAGTTCGAACGAATTGTTTAGTTGGAACTAAAACTTTTCCACCCAAGTGACCGCATTTTTTTTCAGAAGCTAATTGATCTTCAAAATGCACACCAGCTGCGCCCGCTTCAATCATCGCTTTCATCAATTCAAATGCATTCAATGCTCCACCGAATCCAGCTTCAGCATCTGCAATAATTGGAGCAAACCAATCAATGTCATGTTTGCCCTCGGAATGAGTCACTTGATCCGCTCTTTGAAAAGTTTGATTAATTTTCTTAACGACCGCAGGAACTGAATTCGCGGGATAAAGACTTTGATCAGGATACATTTGGCCAGATAAATTTGCATCAGCTGCGACTTGCCATCCAGATAAGTAGATTGCTTTTAAACCAGCCTTTACCTGCTGCATCGCCTGATTTCCAGTCATAGCACCTAACGCTCGAACGGCAACTGTTTCGTGCAAAAGTCTCCAAAGCTTTTCTGCTCCGCGCTTTGCTAATGTTTGTTCGATTTTAAGTGATCCCGCTAATCTGACGACGTCTGCCGCAGAATAATCACGTTTAATATGACGCCATCTTGGCTCTACCCATTTTGCGGCAATTGCTTGAGCTGAAATCATAACTCACTCCTTTTACTTATAGTTGTGTAAAGAAATCTGGCAAATGTTCCTTCAAAAACACCTGTCTGATATTTTGTTTTGCTGTTTCAAAAGATTGTTTTTGAGTTTCTGAAGAAATCTCTAAACTTTTGATGATGGCCTGGCACTCTTCATCAAATAAGCGATTTACCAAACTTTTAGTCACTGGAGTATCATCATCAAGTCGCACTTTATGATGAAGCCATTGCCAAACTTGAGCGCGGCTAATTTCAAGTGTTGCTAAATCTTCCATCAAATTTTCAAAGGCAATACAGCCAAGTCCGCGGCTCCAGCCTTCTTGGTATGCGATTCCAACCCGGATATTTTGTCTTAAGCCTTCTAAAGTTTTAGGACCTGTTGAGAGCGGCAATAACTGCGGCTCGTTCGGAATATCGCCTGGGAAAACATCAAGCTGATTCGGTCGTGAAAACTGCGCCTTTGCGATCCCAACAAAAAATGGATGAGATACCCAGCAACCATCATGACCTATTCGTGCTTCTCTTTGTTTGTCTGCAGTTACTTTTTCAACTTGAAGTTTTCGAGTCAACTCATCTTTACCTGGCGTAAACGCGGCCATTCCACCCATGGCGAATGCCCCATGTTTGTGACAAGTACGAATTAGTAACTTTGCGTAGTTATCCATCCAGGGTTTGGTCATATCAATCGTTGATCGATTCGCCATAATTCTTTCTGGATGCATACGAAGAGTCTTGATATCAGAAAAAATCTTATCCCAACGTCCACCGTTCAATCCGCAGGCTCGGTCCCGGATTTCATATAGAATTTCTTCCATCTGAAACGCCGCTGGCAGAGTTTCGATCAGGAATGTGACTCTTAAACTTCCATGCGGAAGATCGAGATGGTTTTCAATCGCTGAAAATGCCTTCTGCCACCAACGCGCTTCTAAATAGTGTTCACACTTAGGTACGTAAAATTTTGGTGTCTTACCATCTTTCAAAAACGTTTTTGCCGAATGAAAAACTGAACAAGCTAAATCGAAAAGGCCGGCAGGCATTGACTGCCCGTTGACTTGAACATTCTTTTCTACCATGTGGAGCCCGCGAACGCGAACCATCGGATGAGCCATTTTTTTAAGGTTCAATTTATAAACTTTCGAATCTTGCTGAAATTCCAATGTCATTTCAGCAACGCCTTTTATGTTTTGAATCCCTGCTGTCACGTTTTCCCAAGTTGGCGCCATCGAGTCTTCAAAGTCGAGCATAGCCGTACTGGCAATCTCACCTTCTGAATTTTCACTTAACATATTAATAACCATCTTAGGACTATTGATGGGGCCCGTAATCTCAACCCGCCGATCTTGAAGATCCTTTGGAATAGGTGCGACCTTCCAATCAAATAACTTGGCAATATGTTCGTATTCGAATTTTGGAGTTACACCCAGATCAAATCCATTTTGACGTTCACGGCGTTTTGACAGGAGCTGCTGGCGGTCGCCTTCAAATTCAAAATAAAGATTTTGTAGCAATGCTTTAAGTTCCTGCGGGAATAAAGTATCAAACGGAACCTTGTTGAGTTGATCATTCGAAATTTCGATCATTTTAAATCCCCCCAGCTAACGTTGAACGTCACAATTATTAAAATTGAATCTTCAATCAAGACAATTTTCTAGAGTAACTAATTCTTAACTTTTTTAGAGCGAATGCACTCCTACTTAAAGTGAAAAAAACCATTGCCTGACATATAGTTTTTCGATTCGATCTGCATTCTCACAAATACGGTTGAATATTTTTTGAAAAGTAAGTGGTCTCAAGAATCGCTAAAAAAATCTATCGCTTCGTCAATTTCAAAGTTTTTTGTGGAAGCACTGGGTTGAAACTAGCGAACTTTTTTCTTATTTTTAAAAGCACATTTGGACTTTAAATCGTCCTCACCAGCTAACCCGTCCGCAACTCGGATTTTGCTACTCATTAAGCGAAGAAAATCCATCATAAAACCCTGTTGCTTTGACAGATAAAAAACGAAGGCGTAGCGTGAAATTCATGACAGAACTTCAGTTACAATCTTCTTTAAAAAAGCATTTCTCTTTGTCTTCCTTTCGAATCGGACAAAAAGAAATTATTTCTTCAATTCTTGAAAAGAAAGATGTTCTTGCAGTTCTACCAACGGGCGGCGGGAAATCGTTGTGTTACCAACTTCCTGCTTTATTAACAGATAAACTTGTCGTGGTGATCTCACCTTTGATTGCGCTTATGAAGGATCAAGTCATGGGCCTTAAAAGATTAGGTCTTCGCGCTGGTTGCCTTCATTCTGGGCAAACTGATGCTGATAAGTTAGAAGTTTTTAAAGACATCCAAAAAGGCGGCGCTTACGTTCTTTATATGTCCCCCGAACGCGCTTACAAAGATGGATTCAAAACCTGGATCCAAAAGCAGTCGGTTGCTTTATTTGCGATTGACGAAGCTCACTGTGTATCCCAATGGGGTCACGACTTCCGGGAAGAATATAAAGAACTCTATGCTTTAAAAAACCTGCGCCCTGATGTCCCCGTACTCGCGTTGACTGCTTCGGCGACACCGCTGGTCTTAGACGATATCGCAAAAAGCTTACAACTGAATAATCCTGAACGAAGAGTCCACGGTTTCTACCGCGATAATCTTTATTACCAAGTGGAAACTTGCCAAGATGATGATGACAAAATGTCTTATATCATCGAAGCGATCGAAAAAAATCCAACTGGCCGAATTTTAATTTACTGTGGAACCAGAAAACAAACTGAAGAAGTCTCGGCTACTTTGAAACGGAAGTTCGAAGATGTTGATTTCTATCACGCTGGTATCAAAGGCGAAGATCGGACTCGAATTCAAACTGAATATGTTCTGGGTAGTTTAAGAATTTTAGTTGCCACTAATGCATTCGGAATGGGAATTGATCAACCCGATGTCAGATTAGTTGTGCACTACCAGTTGCCCGCAAACATTGATTCTTTGTACCAAGAAATGGGTCGCGCGGGTCGTGATTGTCAGCACTCGACATGCCTTTTACTTTACACAAAAGCAGATAAAGGTTTGCAAAATTATTTCATCATGAGCTCCAACGCTCCAAAAAAAATCAAAGACACACGCTGGAGAAATCTAGAAGCTCTTGTTGCTTACGCAGAAGGCGGAGAATGTCGTCACGCTGAAATCCTCGCGTACTACAAGGATGCTCAGCGAATCACATCCTGTGGTCACTGTGATTCGTGTGCGCCCTCATCAAAAAGAAAAATTCAAAAACCAGCTCGCAAAGTTTTTGCAAAAGCCGCACCGAAAGTGAAACGAAGAAAGTCTTCAGACTCAGCTGCAGCGGAAGTTATTTTAAATCACGACCAGCAAGAAAAATTTCAGTCACTCAAAGACTGGCGCCTCAGAAAGGCGAATGAACTGGATCTACCAGCTTTCGTAATTTTCAGTGACAAGTCGTTACGCGATCTCTGCGTAAAAAATCCGGAAACCCTGGAAGAACTTAAAAACATCTACGGCTTCGGTGACGCAAAAATTGAAAAGTTCGGCTGGGACGTCCTAGCCGAACTTACCAAGTAAAATTCAGAAATTTTTAATCCGGACGGCCACGACGGCCGACCGGTAGCGTTCCCAAGGATGGACAAGTCACGCGATAACAATTACTGCTCTAAGAATTGAAGGTATCGCGCTGGCCAGACTACCTAAGCAGTTGCGCGGAGTGCATCCGTACATGTGAGGGCTATCTGCCGGGCTCGCCGCCCGCGCCATCATGGCCGTCAGAATAAAAGATTGAGATTTGAGGGAACTATTTTACGCATCGCCTCTACAAAAGTGAGAAGGTGGGTTTAGGGGTTTACCTTTTTAGGGTATCGATTGCGGTTTTGTAGTCGTTTTTGAAAACGTAGTTTCCTGCGACTAAGACGTCGGCGTTTTTTAAGAAGCTTAAGGTTTTATCGGAGACTCCGCCGTCGACTTCGATTAGGTATTTATACTTTTTTGAGGCGCGGATATCGACTAGCCAGTCAATTTTGTCTACTTGGTCTTGCATGAAGCTTTGACCGCCAAATCCAGGCTCGACGGTCATGACTAAAACTAAATCACAAAATTCTAAGTATGGTAAAATTTCTGAGATTTGAGTTCCTGGTCTTAGAGTAATCCCCGCTTTTGCACCGAGCTCGCGAATTTTAAGCAAACAAGCTTTGGGATCTTTTGTTGATTCAACGTGAATTGTTAAATAATCACTGCCTGCTTTGATAAATTGTTCGATATATTTTTCAGGTTGCTCGATCATCAAGTGCACATCGAGTGGAAGTGTTGACACTTTTTTGAGAGCAGCGACAACGGGTATCCCGATTGTTAAATTTGGCACGAAATGACCGTCCATCACATCAACGTGGACCCAGTCGGCACCAGCTGCGGCGATCGCTTTGATTTCTTTTTCCAGATTGGCAAAGTCTGCAGACAAAATTGATGGAGCGATTAATTTCTTACCCAAGTTGTGCTCCCTTTTCGACTTTATGTCCTGTAATGAAATCTTTGGCGCTCATCTTTGCTTTACTTTCAGGTTGGACTTCTAAAATTTCTAAAACTCCTGCACCTGTTTGAACTAATAACGTATTTTTATGAACTTCCACAACTTGCCCCGTAGTTCCCTTCGAAGACTCATCAATAATTCGGGTCTTGTGAATTTTAAGTCTTTTGCCTTCGAAACTTGTGTAGGTTCCCGGTCCCCATGCAAATGCGCGGATTTTGTTATGCAAAATTTTGGCTGGAAGATTGAAATGAAGTTCGCTTTCAGCTTTGTCAATTTTTTTGGCGTAAGTGACCTGGCTTTCATCTTGAGGAACCCCCGCAAGGTTTCCGCGGATAAAATCCATTAAGTCTACGTAAAGCAACTCGCCACCGAGCTCGGCCAACTTATCGTGAAGTTCTAGAGAATTTATTTCGTCATCGAGTTCGACAATTCTTTTTCCAATCACATCACCAGCATCTAGTTTTAAGACAACTTTCTGTAAACAGACCCCAGTGCTTGTATCCCCAGCCTCGATGGCTCTTTGTATTGGGGCAGCTCCGCGCCAGCGTGGAAGCAAAGACGAATGAACATTGACGCAGCCATAGCGAAATAAATTTAGAAATTCTTGATCGAGGATTTGTCCGAAAGCCACAACTACTGCGACTTCCGCTTTCCAAGATTTAATAATTTCTAAGACATCAGGTTGTTTGCGTAAATTTTCCGGAGTTAAAACTTGAAGATTATGTTCTAACGCTAACTTTTTAACTGGGCTTGGAGTCATTTGAAGTTTTCGTCCCGCAGGACGATCTGGCTGAGTGACAACACCTACAATTTTGTAGTGTTCGTCAGATAAAAGGCGTTGCATTGAAGTTGCAGCAAATTCAGGCGTGCCTAGAAAGCAGACTCTGACTTCGCTCACGCTTCAATTTTCTCTCGGTCTGATTTTTCTTTTAAGAGTTCTTCTTGAGTGGGATAGCCGTGCTTTTTAATTTGGCCTTTAATCTTGTTTGATTTAACAAAACTGATTCGGTCGATAAAAAGTTTTCCGTCTAAATGATCCATTTCATGTTGAAGACAAACTGCAAGTAAACCATCGGTTTTAATCATTTGCGTTTTGCCGTTCACATCCTCGTATTCAAGTTCGATGTAATTAAAGCGTTCAACGGTTTCGTAAAACCCGGGAACCGAAAGACAGCCTTCATCAAAAGTCTGCTTGCCTTCGCCTTTTACAATTCTTGGATTTGCGATGAAAAGTGGTTGCTCAACTTTTTGTTCGAGTTCCGTCATTTCATCGTACTGGTATCTGCGGCCTTTTTCGTCTTTTGGGCGAGTATCGAGAACTAGAAATCTTTTAAGCTGACCCACTTGAGGTGCAGCCAACCCAATACCGTGGGCGTCGTACATTGTTTCAAGCATATCGTTTGCAAGAATCTCCATTTCCGCACCAAAGTTTTCAACAGGAAGTGAAACTTCTTTTAATCGTGGATCTGGGTAAGTGAGAATTTTAAGACGCGCCATGACAATACCTCGCGAAGTCTAGTATACCTCAAAGCCTCATTCTTCTCAACGTCCAAAAAGAGCCTGCCACCATGAGCAGATGGGGGGACCAAGCAGCAATTATGGGAGGCAAAACCCCATGGGTTCCAAGGGCTTGTCCTGAGCTATATAAAATCCAAAATAAAAATATGACTCCCAAACACATCCCCATGGCCAGCATCGCTCCACCCGACCGTGCCCTTTGAGCCGTAAATGGAAGGCCCAATAAAGCCATCACGAGGCCTGCCCAAGCGAAACTAAATTTTGCGTGGTAGTCCATCTGATAACGAGTGGTATCAAGTCCGGCTTCTCTATTTTTTCCGATAAATTTAGAAAGTTCCCTTTGAGAAAGCATATCTGAAGTCTGCCCTGTGCTTTGCAAATCTTTAGATTCTTCCTGCATAGCAATTTTTTTCTCTTGGAAATCGCTTGCGAGAGGAAAGCTAGAAGCAGAATCAAAAAGTGTCACACTTCCCTTTTTTAATTCCCACTGCGTTCCATTGATGGCCACATCTTGAGCCGTCATCATTTGCAAGAGTTGCCATTCAGGGCTGAAAAAATACATCGTCAAACCCTGCGCCCGGAGCCCATCTGGCGAGAGAGTTTTAATATTAAAAATAGCGTCTTTTGATCGATACCAAATTCGATCTGTTCGTACGAATTGGAATTTTGTCGGATTCTTTTCGATCTCATTATAATAAACAAAATTCTTTCTCTTGATGAGCTGAGGTAAAACTTGGTCACCAATTAAAAAACTTCCAATGCTGATAACAAAAATGCAAACAAATGAAGGAAGGGCGATTCTGAACAAACTCATACCAGAAGCGAAAAGTGCAATCATTTCACTTGTACGATTCAGCGACGACATCGTTACAACAAGCGCCATTACGCAAGCCATGGGAATCATTTTAGATAGAACTTCTGGAAGATAAAAAAGGTAATATGAAACAATCGACGTGAGCGGCACGCCAGAAAATTTAACCAGCGTGCTGAGCGCATCGACAGCTAAAAACAATGTCGCAAAAACTAAGAGAGCGCCAAAGAAAGCACCTAGATAGACTTTGCCTGTATAAATATCGATGCGATTCATAAACTCCTTAAACTACACCTTCGATTATACAGTTGACTGGCCTGAAAAATACCACTTAACTAATCTCATGGCGTTACGCGTCTTGTTGGCGGATGAAAGCTCTACAATTAAAAAAGTGATTCAGTTAAGTCTTCAAGACTTCAACGTCGAGGTTAAGTCCGTCACCGTTGGACTTGATGTTTTATCTGTCGCCAAGACTTATCGCCCTGACATTGTCTTAGCTGATGTTCTTTTAGCAAAAAGAAGTGGCTATGAAGTCTGCCATGACCTCAAAAATGATCCAGAAACTGCCAGCATTCCCGTTGTTTTGATGTGGTCTGGATTTATGGAAATCGACGAACAAAAGGCCCGATTGTGCGGAACCGACCGAAGACTTGAAAAACCTTTTGATGCCGCAGCACTCAGATACATCGTTCAGGAACTTGTGCCCCGTACGCAAAATAATCCGGCAAGTCCATTTTTGCAGTTTCCTCCGCTTCCGCCGTTTGAGGAACCAAAACGTTCTGCTCCCGTTAGCCCAGTAAGCGAGATCAATTTTATTCCGCCGAGAGCCAGTGTTACTCCTGAATCATTATCTATTAAGCCACAGTCGGCTCCAGTTCAGCACAAAACTTCAGCACCTGATGAAGCTCTCATAATTGATGATTCAAACGAAGGTGATGACGAGTGGGTTCAACAACCTATAAATCCGAAAAATCCACCTCAAGCGCCTCCGGCTATTCCGACATTTCCGTTGCAAACTCAAAATACAAAAGCACCGAAAACCAAAGAAGATGATTTTACAGAATTTCCGCTGACTCAAGCTCCGGCACCAAATCGGCCGCAAACAAATCAATCGGCTGCAACGCAAGCAAATAGTCAAGCTCGTGCAGTTCCACAAATTTCAGAGGATCTAGTTCGTGAAGAAATTCAGAAATGGCTGTCTCAGCATATGCCTGAAATTGCGGAACGCCTCATCAGAGATGAAATCAATCGCTTGCTTCAAGAAACCGAAAAGACTATTCAAGGTCCATGACTCTACTTCAATTAATTCAAACGGCCCTTCAAGAAGATATGCCTCAAGGTGATTTGACAACGGATTGCTTGGCACTGAAACCCCGAATCGGTCGTGCAGCCTTAAAAGCAAAACAAGATCTTGTCATTTCTGGAAATGGGCCATTCGAACAGACCGTTCAAATTTTAGAACCTGGAGTCAAGATCAAATGGCTTTTCGAAGAAGGCCAAAAAGTTTTACGTGGACAGAATATTTGTACACTTGAAGGCGACATGATCCAGATTTTAAAAGCTGAAAGAGTCGCTCTCAATTTCTTGGGACACTTGTCTGGAATTGCAACTTACACTCATAAGTTTGTTCAGCAAGTTGAAGGCACGACAACAAAAATTCTTGATACTCGAAAAACCACACCTGGCCTAAGAGATTTAGAAAAACGTGCTGTCGTGCATGGCGGCGGCTTCAACCATAGAATGAATCTAAGTTCTGCGATTTTAATTAAAGATAATCACATTGCTGTGATGGGCGGTCTTAAAGATGCCGTTATCAGAGTTCGCTCAAACACAAAGCTGCCGATCGAAGTTGAATGTCGAACGATTGAAGATGTGCAACACGCAATAGAGCTTAAAGTAGACCGATTACTTTTAGATAATATGGATAACGACAAGCTCAAAGCCTGCATGCAAATTATTCCAGAATTTATTGAAACCGAAGCAAGCGGCAACATGAGTTTAGACAGAGTTCGCTCTGTTGCATTTTTAGGTCTTGATTATATTAGCGTTGGTGCGCTGACTCACTCTGCGCCTGTGGCTGACGTTTCTTTGCTTATTGATTGGGAGTAATCTATGCCGAGTATTGGACTAATGACCCAAAGCTGGTGCCAAAAACATCAATTACCAGTCGAGTTTTTTACTGCACTTGATAGTACGTCAACATATGCAAAAACTTTGATGAACGATCCTTTGGAAAATCACAAACCACTTCATTTGGTGCTAACTGATTCCCAAACCTCTGGCCGCGGCCGCGGTGCCCACACTTGGATTAACGCAGAATCAGGTACTAATCTGTTATCGACATGGTCCTTTCGATTAACGAGGCCCCCGCAACCCGTAACGAGCGCGCGCGCTGGTGTCGCGCTTTATACTGCGGTGACGAAGGCCTGGCCAAATGGAAACTTTTCTTTGAAAGCTCCGAATGATCTTTATTTGGGTGATAAGAAAGTCGCAGGTCTTTTGCTTGAGGCAATCGAACAAGGTCCACACATTCGTTTGCTCGTGGGCCTGGGAATGAATGTATTCAATGCCCCTGCGCTCGATATCGCGACTTCACTCAAGTCAGAAATAGAAGAAGAACTATTAATTGCAAATTGGGAATTTTTCTTAAACGAGCTTTATAAGGAACTACAGATTGCCTGTGACCAACTCTCAAATCTTTTAAGCACTTTCGACTGTGAAAGACTTTTGGAAGCTCTTAATAAATTTCCCAAGTTAGAAGAAAAGTATACGGACATTGAACCTGAAGGAAGTTTACGGACCGCCACAAAAATAATTCACTGGTGGGACTTATAAAACTGGAGACCCCATGCCTTTAATACACACGCCTCTAAATGAATTAGGAATGAAGTGTCCTGACTTTAATCTTCCAGGGTTAGATGGCAAAAACTATCAACTAAAAGATTTCACAAATGGAATGCCATTAATTGTCATGTTTATTTGTAATCATTGTCCTTACGTTAAAGCTATTGAAGACCGTTTAATCCAATTAGGATTGGATTTGAAAAAAGAAAATATTAATGTCATAGGAATTTGTTCAAACGACGAAGTCAGTTATCCAGATGATTCATTTGCCAATTTAAAAAAACGCTATTTAGAAAAAAATTATTCGTTCACCTACTTGCATGATAAAGTACAAGACACCGCCAAGAGTTTCGGAGCCGTCTGTACTCCAGATTTCTTTGTCTTTGATCAAGACTTAAAATTAGCTTACCGGGGACGCTTAGACGATTCATGGAAAGAACCTCATAGAGTAACAAAACGTGAGCTTTATATGGCAGCGCTTGAACTAAAGACTCATAACAAATTCACGAAAGATCAGGTTTCATCTATGGGTTGTTCTATCAAATGGATTAAAGCATGAAATCTTATCATGCACTTTTCATTGGTTTAGGAATTATTGGCGTCATTATTTTATACGTTGTCTGGAATATTGGTTTGTTAAAACCAATCACGGTTGAACAAACTCAAGTGGCGGAAATGAAACTTATTTTTAAAAAATATCAGGGACCTTATCAAAATGCAGGCGCGGTCTTTACAGAAGTTGAAAAGCTACTCGCACAAGATCAAATAGTTTGTGATCGGACATTCGGTCGATATTACGACAATCCAAACGAGATTGAAGCTGACCGAACAAGAGCAGACATCGGTTGTATTTTAGACGAGACTGATCCGCTTCCAACTTCCGCTGGCTTGATTGCGGAAACTCTTCCCACACAAACTGCGATGATTGGCACGTTTGAAGGAGCTCCCTGGTTAACGGCATTTAAAGTTTATAAAGTTTTAAGACAAGAATCTTATCAACGAAACATTATGCTCGATGAAAAAGCACCCATTATGGAAACCTACGAGAAAATCGAAAATGGTTACAGAACCAAAGTTTATTTTAAATTAAAATAAGTATTTTGCGATTAAACAAACTTCACTTAAACCTTTGAATATTTAATAGGCATGCAGAAGCTGGCATGAAGTTAGCTAGTTAACTCCTACAATAGGAGGCCCTCAACATGAACAAATTTTTTAAAGCAGTGATTATACTAGCATTAACTGGAATGACACAGGTGGCATCATCTCAATGGGCGGGGCAGTTTGACCAAGCCAATGCGAATTATAGCATCAATGAGCATGATCACCGTGATGACCGCAGAGAACGCCGTTTCCAGTGGTACTCAGCTGGTGAAGCAAGAACTAACAAAGTTGTTAATAACGAATTTACTTTCCGACCAAATTTAAACCAACGAGTTGATAGAATTCGTTTAGTAGGAACTGGTAATGGTGTCGTAATTCGTTCAGTCATCGTTGAGTATAGAAACGGTATGACACACGATGTACGTGAATTAGAAGGCACTTTAAGAGAAGGACAAAGAGTCGGCGCTTGGTTAGATGGTCGATACGTTAGAACAGTTCGCGTAGTAGCAACTTCTGAATCACTTGTTGGTTCACGCGGTCGCTTCCGTGTAGACCTTGGCGTTCGAAACTACTGATCAGTTAATTTTAAATGAAGTAAAAAATTTGAGGCTGGTTGTGGAAATGCAAATTTTCGCAACCAGCCTCTTTAGTTTGAACAATTGAACAAAGTTATTATCCGCGTATTAAATTCAACGCACTTCCTGCAACAAACCATCGGATTTGCTCAGTGTTGTAAGTGTGCTTCAAAGAAATTTCTTCCTTGATTCCGTCTTTATGCTTCAAAACCATTTTCACAGGCTTGCCTGGTGAAAGTGATTTTAAATCAGTAAGATCAACTGCATCGTCTTCTCTGATTTTATCGTAATCAGCAGGAGTTGAGAAATGAAGCGCAAGCATTCCCTGCTTTTTCAAATTCGTTTCATGGATACGAGCAAATGATTTTGCGATCACGGCAGTTCCACCTAAAAAGCGCGGACTCATAGCCGCGTGCTCACGAGATGAACCTTCACCGTAATTTTCGTCACCGATGATGATCCAACCCTTACCTGCTTTTTGATAATCACGGGCAATTTTAGCAAACTCTGTTGCCCCAACACCTGTAATAAGGTTTTTACCTTTACCAATTTCTTTTGTGAACGCATTGTCTGCGCCTAAAAGCATATTGTTAGAAATATTATCTAAGTGACCACGGTACTTAAGCCATGGACCACCCGGAGAAATATGATCTGTCGTACATTTGCCTTTAGCTTTTGCTAGTACAAGTTGGTCTGTATAATCTTTACCGTCCCATTTTATAAATGGAGCTAAGATCTGCAACCGGTCCGAAGTTGATTTGACTTCAACTTTAGCATCCCGTCCTGCAGGGGCTTGATAGCCTTCAGTATCCGCAACAAAGCCTTTTGCTGGAAGCTCTGGAGCTTCAGGAGCCTTTAATTTTAGTTTTCCTTTTGGACCCACAAGCTCATCAGTAATTGGATTAAAATCCAAACGACCCGCTAAACCCAGTGCCATAACTATTTCAGGTGAACCAATGAATGCTAAAGTTTCAGCGTTTGAATCATTTCTTCCACGGAAGTTTCTGTTGAAAGAAGTGATAATTGTATTTTTCTCTCCAGATTTGATGTCGTCACGTTTCCACTGACCAATACAAGGTCCGCAAGCGTTCGCTAACACCGTTGCACCAACCGCTTCGAAAGTTTGCATCTGCCCATCACGTGAAATCGTATTTTGAATCTGCGTCGATCCTGGAGACACTAAGAATGGTTGAGGCATCTTCAAACCAATTGTAATTGCTTGTTCGGCGATCATCGCTGATCTGCCGATATCTTCGTAAGAAGAGTTTGTACAAGACCCAATAAGCGCAGAGGACAACTTAGTCGTGTAACCTTTTTCTTTTGCTTCGGCAGCAATAGCAGAAATCGGTCGAGCTAAATCCGGAGTATGAGGTCCCACTAGGTGTGGCTCCAAAGTCGAAAGATCAACTTCGTAATATTCATCGTAGTATTTTTTAGGGTCTTTTGCGACTTCAGCATCGGCCATCAAAAGTTCTTTATTTTTATCTGCAATATCAGCTAATGCTGAACGCTGAGTTGCCTTGAGGTAAGCAGCCATACGCTGATCATAAGGAAACACCGAACATGTCGCACCTAATTCAGCACCCATGTTTGTAATCGTTGCTTTTCCAGTACAAGAAATTGAATTTGTTCCTTCACCGAAGTACTCGACAATTTTATCAGTACCACCTTTTACAGTCAGCATTCCACAAAGTTTTAAAATAACATCTTTTGCCGAAGTCCAACCATTCATTTTACCAGTTAGCTTCACGCCAATTAATTTTGGATTTTTTAATTCCCAAGCCAGGCCCGCCATTACGTCAGAAGCATCTGCCCCCCCAACACCAATCGCACACATGCCTAAGCCGCCGGCATTCGGAGTATGAGAGTCCGTTCCAATCATCAAGCCACCCGGATATGCGTAGTTTTCCAAAATCACTTGGTGAATAATTCCGGCGCCTGGTTTCCAGAAACCGATATTATATCTTGAAGACGCTGTAGCTAAGAAATCGTAAACTTCTTTGTTGATGCTATTCGCAGTCGTCATGTCGACGCTTTTGCCTTTGTAAGCTTGAATCAAGTGATCACAGTGTACCGTTGAAGGAACAGCCGCATCATCTTTGCCCGCTAACATAAATTGCAACAACGCCATTTGCGCTGTCGCATCCTGCATCGCTACGCGATCAGGTCTTAAAAGTAGAAATGATTTTCCACGCACTAATTCTTGATTTTGCGGATCATCTAAATGTCCGTAAAGAATTTTTTCTGCCAGAGTTAGCGGATGGTTTAATCTTTTTCTGATTACCGCTAATTTTTCTGCAGTCGTTTTATAAGTTTTTTGAACAAGCTCGGGGGTAGTTTCAATCTTAGAAGCCAAGAGAATTTCCTTTCGACAAGTGACACGGAATCCTACCCCAAAAAGGTGACAGGTACATTACCAGTGACGCTGCGTTAATAATCTAGAGTAAGGTCTAGAGCAAAACCTTTAGCGTCGAGATTTTGGACGCTATCTCGAAATAGCTCTTGGGTTACATTTCTCTTCTGAAAGTGCTAGGTTAACTCCATGTCTTCGCTGAAGCAGAAAAAAGCAATTCAGGCCATCAACCGAGATGGGATTATCCTAGTCTTTCCGATTGATAACCGGAAAGACCCCCATTCTCTGTGGTTCGAGCTCCATCCAAAAACAAAAATGCGATGGGAATGGGATGATGAAGGAGACGCCAAGGTCGCAGACCTGTGGCATTTGAAAACTCAAATGTCGACAACCCGCGAAGTCGTTTACACCAAATGGTTTCGCAATCGCGCGACTTATTTCTCCAGAGAACTTTTTACGGCTTGCCTTTGCTTGAGCTTAAAAAATCCAGTTACCCTACCCAGAGAATCAAAACAGATTCTAGAAGCTTTGCAGATGGATTCTCCACTCAGCACAAAACAAATTAAAGAAGCCGCCGAACTCCAAGGCAAATTGCTCGAGTCGCTGTTTAATAAAAGCATGAAAAAACTTTGGGACCCATTTTTAATTGTCGCATTTGGTGAATTTGAAGATTCAAGTTTTCCGTCACTTGCTGTTGGTGCAACTCAAACAATTTTTGAAAACTTATGGCAAGATGCTCATGCGATGAAACAAAAAGACGCGCAAAATTTAGTCGATAAGAAAATGCCTCAAGGAGGTCTGTGGCGAAAGTACTGGGATAAAATTAACGAAAAGCCTTCAGAACCTAAGCCTTGAAAAACAAATCTTTTGAAGTACGCGATCTCTTAATCGATGCGCACGAGTCTCGACGCGCCGTCACTGGTAATGTACCTGTCACATCTAAATGTAAGAGCCGCGTTTTATTTTTTCTAGGATGATTTTTTCGGTTTTGATTGGATCGTTTGGATCGACCGAGAAATAGCTTTGTTGCTCGCAACGAACTTTTTCTTTTAGTAACCAACGACAGATATCGGCAACACCTTTATTCTTTTTATCTAAGAAGAATGGGTCATTTTCTAGAGCGTCTTTTGCTTTTTTCAGAGCGCGGGCTTCAGCCGGATCCGATTCCTTCACAGTATAAAATGGCAAATCATAACGTTTAATATCTTCTGGTAACACACCCAAAAACTTTACATCAGGTGCAGAGAAATCGGCGTTTCGAATTAAAGAAGCCGCAGATCCCGCTTTCAATGTACGGAAGATATTTTGCATAGTGTAGGCGTCCAGATCTCCGAAAAAATACATTGGAATCGCTAATTCGTCTTGAATTAATTTACACCAGCCACGAACCGCATTCGATGGAACACCCCCGGCGCCCATTAAAATACAGTTATTTCGCTTCGTGAAACCCATGCCCACCAAAGTATTTGCAGTACCTTCTGATTCAACGATCAAAGCGAAATCGACCTTTTTCTTCGACTTCAGTTTTAAAGCTTGCGGTTTATTCTTCGGCATAAATGGAGCTGTTCCAAGAGTTGCTAAATCAATAGTCGCTTTAGTTCCATCAGCCATCGTTTCAGTTACGATCAGATTTTGAGAATAAGTCTGTCCGCCTTTATCATTGGCAAAACAATTTAATTCTTCACGGTAAACGCGAAGCATGTCGCAAACGAAATCGATAATTGAATCTGATTCATCCTGATCTTCGAAATCAAGTGGACGATATTTCGGTCCTTTTTTAATCAAACCCTTACAGATGTAGTAAATTTCCCTTTTCGTGTTGATCTGGGAAGTTTCCAAATTTCTTAATAAAATTTCGAGAATAAAAACCACGCGAGCTAATTTTTGCACTGAAGAAACGTTCAGTTCCGTTCGAACTACTTTGTCTCCAGGAGTTAGGTAGCCCACTTTGGAGTTATAGAAAGAGTTATCAAGAGATGTCTTCACAGCTTCCAAATAAGGACGCTTGGAATTTTCCAGATCCTTAAGCATTCTTTCAGCTAAAATTCTGGCTTCCTTCGGAATATCAATTTTATGATCACGAATGCTTAAAAGTCCGTTTTTTTGTGTTGCCATAAATCACCTTGATTCTTTTTTTACACTATTTTTTCTTCTTAGTTCCCTGTGGCTTTTTACTTTTAGCTACGTCTTCGGAAATTTCGTCAGCGGAAAGCTCAACTTCCTCTAGTTCGCCCATCGTTTTTCGATCTTTTGCTTTTTGAGAATTTAATTTCATAGTCGCAACTTCAAGTTCTCCGATGAGTTCTTTTGAATCGCGGCCTAAAATTCTCTTTAAACCCTCTTCGGCGCGCTTGCGGCGAGCTTCATTTGCACCCACTAAAAACGCTAACTTTTCGACCAAAATTGGGCCGAATTGTTCGATATGAGCTAACTTTCTTTCCAAATCAGCTTCTTTGAATTCTTTATTAATATGTCTAGATAACTTCTGACCCGCTTGGATCAAGGCTAATCTAATTTCTGCAACTAATTCTTCAGAGGCATCAATTGTTTCTTTCGATGCATTCTTAAATTTAATAAACGGAGAAACTACAGATACGGCAAAGACATAAGGTCCTATCGGCAATGAATCTTTAGGCTGTTGAAGCCCGTAAGATTTCCAGTTCACAGATTCAATCGCCCACGTAATCGCACAACCTGATTTATCAAATTGCAATGGAACTCGGTTCGCAAAACGGAGTAATTGAACAGCACCATCAGTATCTTGATTTCGATTTTTAAACCTGGCCAATGCAACTTCAACCACCACAGGTTTGAAATCACAAATTCTTGGCTTTCGAGTCATAACCGCGAAGAAATCGATTTCGCCCAAACGGCCAATTGATTTCGATAAAGATTCTTCACCAACTGTCAAAACTGACTTCGTTGAAGGCGCCATTAATTCAGTATTTTGAACTGCAGAAAAAACCTGTTTAAACTGTTCCTGACTAAGCGATGTAATCGGCTTATCAAGCAAAGCTTTAGGCAATCCGTTTTTAACAAAATCTTTCAAAGGCTGATCTGTTACTCTAGAAAATCCTGTTTTCAAGAAATTCGAAAGCGAAGTTTTACCGAATAAAGTCGCATGAGTAATAAACTCACCTAATTTAAATGTATGAGGATGAGGTAACGTCGACTCTGGAATTTCAGGAGCAATATTTGTAACTCGATCGATCGATTGTTTGTCGTTTTCAGCGAGTTTAAAAGTCACTGATAAGTGTGGATTTAAAAGAACTGTGCCTTCCATATAAGTCACAAGTCCGCCGTCACCATTTAACTGAATTCGACCGTCCATTAAGAATTCGCAACGAACTCCATGAGGCTTATTCCAATCGAGAGATTCTTTGTTTTTTAAAACTCCAGTGTTGGATTTAATATCGACATCAACTTGAGCTTTAATAGCTTTACGCATGTTTTTTGTTTTCGAAATAACAACAACGCCTTTAGCATTTGTGATCTGCGCCCAAGTGGTTGCAGCACTGATTCCTATGCCTTGTTGTCCCCGAGAACACTGCCCTTTTCCAAACTTGGAAGAGGCCAAATATTCTCCGTAAACCTTAGCTAAATCTTTTTCTTCGATTCCGGGACCGTTATCTTCAACAACGACTTTAATCAAATCCGTGTTTTTAGAGGATCCAACGCCGATTTTCTGTATCTCAACATAGAGATCCGGAAGGATTCCATGCTCTTCACATGCATCCAAAGAATTGTCTACAGCCTCTTTAAGTGTTGTTAAAACCGCCTTAGTTGGCGATGAGAACCCTACCTGCTGAAGGTTTTTGGCAAAATATTCTGCTGTGCTACTTTTGGTGATTTCATTACGTGCCATAAATTACAGTTAAGGGGAAAAGAGGCTGCTCGCGCAAGCACTTTGGTCTTAATCCGTTGTGTCATCATCTTCTTGAGAATTACTCATTTCAATTAAAGCCAGCTCGGCTCGGGTTTTATAACCCTTCTTTGTATTGCATTCTTTGCAGCTAGGAACGCAATTTTTCTTATCACTTTTGCCGCCCCGTGCGATCGGAATCAGATGATCCATCGTCAAGTCCGAAGTTTTAAATTTTTGCTCACAATGGTAGCAGATTCCGCGGCCGACCTGACCCTTCCACCACGCCGAAGCACGAAGTTCGCGCGCTTTCGCCTTCTCTTTTTTCTTATGAGCTTCGGTTGCAGGAGTAAAAAAGTAATCAGTCATCGAGCACTATTTTAATTCAATTTCGCAAATCTTGCTAATTTTTTATCTCGGACACAATAGGCGAGTCATTCGCTTCACTGGCCTCTTGATTGGGCCTGCCAGATAAACAAATCTTCCATAGCATCTTGGATAAAGCTCATCGATTGCGAAGAAAAGGGGTCACCCAATCGACTAAATTCGGCGTTTTCAAGTGGGTCTACGTGATAAGTTTCGGCACCCGTTTTTTCTATCTTTAAACTCAATCCAGGGTTTTGCTTGTGGATGAAGTTTAACCAGTCAGCGAGTGAAACTGGGTTTTTAAAAAGAATAGGATCAATCACCCAAATTTGAGAACTCGGATCCTCATACCCAGCAGCTACATGAAATATCCACTGGGTGTTTTCGCCCATAGGCAATGTAAGATGCATTTTTTCCTGCGCTGTTGATGTTTGGATAAAAATTTTGAGAGGAAGTAGTCCTTGATTCTGAACAAGGTTTGCAATCCAATGAGCGCGCACAAAACAACCGCTTTTAATATAAGTTCGATTAAAACTTTTGTCCATTTGAACAGCTTGTTGAATGTTGATTAAAGAATCAGGAGCGATACTGCTGCTGAAAGCTAAGCCAGTGTTCGAGTAAAAAATTAAAGCTAAAAGAGCGAGTCCTTGAACTGTCGACATATGTCGACCCTACCCTATGTTTTCTTCGCACCCTACGAACCAGTTGAGTTTTGAAATTAATCTAAATCTGTCTCCACTTGAGACAACAAGACCCAGGTTTATAAAAGCTTTATTACGACTCTCTTTGATCAGATAGGCTTAAATCGCATTTGATGGTGTCTAAGCATTTCAGGTGTTGAATTTATTTTCCTCAATTGTCGAGTTGTTCGACTTTTTTTAAGTACTATATCTAAGGTGCTGAAATAAGCGTAATTTTTGCTGGTTTTTGTTTTGCATCTTTAATAATGGGTAGTGGTTGTATCACTTGGGGGACGTTAAATGAGACATATTAATAGTAAAGATGATTGGTTCTATGAATTTAAGCCTTATCTTTTTATTTTGATCGGAATAGTCGGGTTTTTAAGTCGCTCTCTGTTTGGAAATTCTCAAATTATGACAGCCATAGGTTTTTCATCGAGCCTCATTCTGATTGGCGCAGGTGCCCTTATTATTTCTTGGCGACGCACGTACCGAAAATCTTCATTTATGAAATAGTTAATCTGGCCCTTCGCTCTCAAGACCTAAGTCAAAATCAAGAATTGATTGTATTTGTCCGATACCTCCCTAGTACGTAAATAGAGTGGAGGACTACTCCTTATGTCATCATTGCAGAAAACCTATAAACGAGGCGACGTCATCTATAAAGAAGGCGACAAGATAACTCATATTATCTTCGTTCAATCAGGTAATATTCAACAAGCACTCATACGTAATAAAAAAAATGTAGAGCTTATGTCTTGCGGACCAAATAGTGTTCTAGGTGAAGCTGGTCTTTCCGGCGCCCCGACCTATAATATTGCAGCAGTCGCAGCGGCAGAAACAAAAACATTAGAAGTTCCGATTGATACTTTCAAAGCTCAGATTGAAGCATCTCCACAGTTTCTTAAAATTTTAATTAAAAGTTTCGGTGATCGTTTACACAAAGCACTTCAAGAGATTCGTTCGCTTAAGATAGCAAATGATGGAACTCCTTGTGCAGATGATAACGTACCAAAAGTTTATGGCGCGATCTTTTTTACAGTCTTACATAAAGGCGTAAAGCAAAAAGATGGTAAGTCATATGAAATCGACTGGATGGTTTTTCGTCAATATTGCCAGCGCATTATGGGTGAATCATTAAAGCGTGTCGAGGGTGCGGTTGATATTCTTGTGAAGATGAAGCTTGCTAGCTACATCATGGGCAAACCACCTGAGGATCCAGAAGGACCCGATCAAAAAATGGGTGTTATGTTCATGGATTTGCAACCAATTGAAGCGTTCTTTGAATTCTTCCAATATTATTATTACAAGCCTGGGAAATCAGATCTTTTAAAGGTCGAAGATTCGTCAACTCAGATGGTTCAATTAATGCTTAAATGCGTTGAAGGCGTTGAAGCGGATCGTTTTGGTACCGTCACGATCGAGTATGCTGTTTTCGCAGAAAAGTTGATGGAAGAGCTAAACGTAAAATTGCAAGCCGATCACTTTGTACGGTTGGAAAATAAAGGCGTTTTTAGCAAGCGCCGAACGACTGGTGATAAGGTTTATATCGATTTCGAAGTAAAAGAATATCGAAACATTTTTTACTCTTGGAAGTTAATCAAAGAAATTAATAAGTGGAACGAGCGTGGCTTTGTTGATTTAGATGAAAAAGAAGAAGTGAAAAAGAAAAAAGTTGATGGAAGTATCCCATGTCCACAATGTGGTACTGGAACAATCCCAGAGCAAAAGTTCTGCGGCGAATGTGGGTTTAACCTGCTTGCTAAAGCTGCTTCTTAACTACCTTTTGACAAGTTCAGGGGCCTGCTTTTAAGCTAAGCCCCATGAAACACATTATCGTCGGCACCAATCGTCAAGATTCAAACTCTAGAAAAGTCGCTCTCTTTGTTCAAAAACTCTATGAACAAAAGGGCGAACAAGTCGAGATTATCGAGCTCGAGCATATCGAAATTGATCAAACTAACGGTGGCCATTTCGGCGAGAAAACTCCTCTGCCAGCCAAACTCAAAATTGCCGTTGAGGCGATCACCAAAAGTGACGGCATTATCTTTGTTATTCCTGAATACAATGGATCAATGCCGGGCGTATTAAAGGCCTTTATTGATTACTGGAAATTTCCCCAAAGTTTTGAAGGTCGCCCGGTTGCCTACATCGGTTTAGGGGGCATGTGGGCAGGATTACGTCCCGTTGAACATATGATGCAAGTGATGAGCTACCGAAACGCCTATAACTTCCCTATCCGAATTTTCATGCGGGATGTGTGGAAATTGATTAGTAAAGAAGGCGCGATTGAAGATCCTCTCATTTTAGAACTACTGGGCCAACAAGTTGAAGGTTTTCACAAGTTTTGCCGGGCTCTCAAGTCAGAGGGCCTCGATGCAAATACCCTTAATTCCAAGCGACCCGTGAAGTAAATTCCTGCCTAATCTTTGTACATTTGAGACTCGAGCCTTATCTGTTAGATTGCCGCAAATAGTGAAGTTTTCCCGCTAAATAATGGGTGCGAAAATGAAACCAACTGTTCACTTGGCATCGAGTGAACACAAAGCCGAGGCCCCAAAATGAAATTTTCAATTCTTTTACTTACTTTAGGTTTTTCTGTTTCTGGCTTTGGCGCAACTGCAACTTCAATTGATGCAAAAAATGAATGCGTTGTTTACAGAAACATAAGCAAAGAAAAACCAGTTCAAGCTGGTGAAACTCAAATCGACAACACAATCTCTCATGGTTTCTCAATTCAAAACATGATTATTGATTTCAAAAATGAAGTTGTAACAGTTGAAGTTTTGAATCGAATTACTCTTGGCTCAAATCGTCCTTTAGTCTCAGGACCAGTTTTTATTCGCGCAAGTAACCCGAATTTCAAATCGTTAGTAAATCAACTAAACCGCGTTCTTTTTACTTTTGATAAGGTTTGCATCAGTTCCCAAAAGGAATTGGTTTGGGCTACTTTAAAAAACCCTTAAAAATAAAGCGCGTTATCCCAAAGGCCTTCAGAGAAAATCTCTTTCACAGCCTTTAAGCTATCGTCCAGCTCTCGATGTTCTGGCGCTGCTTTTCGGTAGTTTTCAAATTCGATATAGGATCGGTTTTTTGAGTGTTGAACCAACACGGTTTCGCCATCTGTGTGAATATAAGTTCCGGGAATAAAGGCTGTAAAGTTTCTGATACCTGGCTTGAAAACTGATCTCGAAAGCGCTACTGTTTTAGCGTCTTCAAGTCGTAAAAAATCATAGAGACTTGCTGGTATATCCATCTGTTGGACAAGTTCTTCACGATTAATTTCTTCGGGCCACTTTGCCACTTGCGGATGGAAGAAAAGCATTGGAATTCTATATGCTGAAATTTTATCTTCGAAATCGGTAAAAACTTGAGGCCCCGTATGATCAGCGGTGATAACAAATAAAGTATTTGAATACCATGACTGTTTTACTGCCAATTTAAAAAAATCTTCTAATGCAGAGTCCGTATAAGCGATAGCTTTTAAGATCGGGTGCGGAGCCTGCACATTTTGAAAAGGCTCACCTTCGGGAATTCTGTAGGGTTGATGTGATGTGAGTGTAAAAATAGTCGATAAAAAAGGCTCTTTCTTTTTACTTAACTCCGCATTGAAATACTTAAAATACGGGCGGTCATAAATTCCCCAAATACCATCACTATCCGCCGGATTTGGATATTCCTTGTTGCCGTAGTAATTTTGAATTCCAGCCTTCGCAGTAAAAGCATCAAAGTGCATCGTACCGTTTCCACCACCGTGATAAAAACTGGTATCGTAACCCGCTTTTGAAAATACATGGCCAACACCAACAAACTGATTGGTTGAAAATTCAGAAGTGATAAAGGGCTCTTCCATAAGAGCTGGAATTCCCGAAAGGATAGCTGCGACACCTTCAGCAGATCTTCGTCCGTTTGCCATGGCTTTGGGGAAGTTTAAGCTCTTTTTCATGAGGCTATCTAAGAAAGGGGTATAGGATTTTCGAGTATTTGGATAAAGTGAAGTGTATTCCCAAGAAAAACTTTCTAACACAATGATCACGACATTTTGTTTCTTTCCCGCTGGCAGAGTCGGCAAAAACGCCGGAGATGAAATTCCACCATTTACCAAAGACAGGGCTTTATTTTTGTCTTCGAAGAAATGTTCTCTTTCTAAACTTGTTTTATTAAAACTTTTGAGAAGCATAAAATTGGTATTCAAAGTGAGCTGATTCATTTGGGCTTTAGAAAAATGATCTGCATTCACCGGGGTCAGAGGCTTTTTCTGAAACCCTCCCCGAGTACCCAAGACCAAAATCGCAACGATAACAAATTGTTCAATTCGGTCTAAGTTAGATCCCCAATCAAATGGACGATCAGATTCGTCTCTGAAAACCCAGATCACTGCTGCCCAAAAAATTAATCCAAGCAATGTTGCGATCATAATCCAAAAAAGAAAATCTCCCGCAATCCCGGCGGTTTTCCCTTGGCCTTCTTTCAAGATCTCCAGTGAAGAAAAAGTCATTCGACGACCCCAGAATTTCCACATCTCGATATCGATGACACTGATGATCCAAAGGGGAATTTGAATGCAAAAAAATGGAATGAAATAAAGTCCCCGAACAAGCCAACCCCACAAAACGACGGGTACCAGTGTCCAAGCGATCGCCACCATATCAAATGGAAGTCCAACCCAAAAAGCCCGGGCAAGATCTGATATATTCTCATCGGCGAACAAAGATCGGTTCCAAAAAAGGAATTGGCCCCTCAAAGACATGTAAAAAAGGAACAGAATGAGGGCTAATCGTAAAAAGAGGCTTAAACGCATGGCCACGAACCTAGCATAAGTTGATTGTTCAGGTCATCTTCTGGTAAAACACCCCCATGACACAAGAGCAAATGAAACAGCGCCTCGAACAATTTTATCCTCAATCAACTGTCGAGGTTCATGACCTCACTGGAACTGCCAATCATTGGGAAGTTCTGGTTGAAAGTATCTCGTTTCAAGGTTTAAGCCGTATCGAACAACATCAACATGTCATGAAGTGTTTCAGCGAAGAGCTTAAAACTGGCGAAGTTCACGCCCTATCGATTAAAACTAAAGTTAAAAATTAAAACGGATCTAAACATATGACTTATTTGGAGGACTAAAAAATGTCTGACGTAAAAGCAAAAATCGAAAATCTCTTAAATCAAAACCAAGTTGTTCTTTTTATGAAGGGAACTCAAAGTTTTCCAATGTGCGGTTTTTCTGCACGTGCGACAAACATTCTTCAAGATTTAGGGGTTAAATTTCAGGACGTAAATGTTTTGGAAGACGAAGAAATTCGAGATGGAATTAAAGAATATGGAAACTGGCCGACTATTCCACAATTATACGTTAACAAAAAACTTGTGGGCGGATCAGATATCATGATGGAAATGTATCAATCTGGCGAACTTCA